>NZ_CP095461.1:1230352-1845528 GCF_023022985.1 Arthrobacter gengyunqii
GGAACTGCCCGACGGCATTGGTCGTGATGCCCTGGCCCCAGTGATTGGTGTCAATCCAGTAACTGATCTCCGGGATGCCGCCGTCACGGTAGGCCATGATGCCGCCGACCACGTCGCCGTCGGCCACAATGGTGCGGACCGTCACGCTGGGGTCGTTCAGGATGGTCTGCCAGTGGTGGTCAAACACACCGCGGTCGGAAGGATTCTTGGCGGCAAACGCCGTCATATGGTTGGCGCTTGGATCCAGCTGATGGGTAAAGAATTCATCCAGGTCGGCGGGAACTACGGCACGAAGCTCAATCACAGCAGGTCTTTCTGCTCGAGGGGTTTGGTTCAGGGTACTAGGCATTCAGGGCCGCCCAGGCCATTGTTTCCAGCAGCGACCGCAGCCGTGCCGTCTCCCGGGGCCTCATTTTGCCGAACAGCGTATGCGAGGTGGAGTTGATGAGTCCGAAGACGGCCTGGGCGCGGTGCCGCAGCAGCGGGAGGCCGCAATCGGGATGCAGGGCAGACAGGGCGTCAACCCACACCTCCACGTACTGGCGCTGGAGGGACCGGACAGTGCGTTCGTCCTCGGCGGGCAGGCTGTTGAGGTCCCGGTCCTGGACCCGGATCACGTTGGCCTGGCGCAGGGCGAAGTCCACCTGGAATTCCACCAGTCCGCGCAGGGCCGCCTCGGCCGTGGCGGACTCGGCCATCACGGCCTTTCCGCCCTCCAGCAGGTCCTCGCTGACACCGACCAGGAGCGCCGACAGGACAGCGGGCTTGCCGCTGAAATGCCGGTAGACGGCCGGGCCGCTGACGCCTGCGGCGGCGCCGAGTTCTTCAATGGAGACGCCGTTGTAACCGCGTTCGGCGAAAAGCGAGGCGGCGGCGTCCAGCATCGCTGCCCGGCGGGATGCCTTGGCCAGACTTCGTCCGGTGGCTCGGGCGGCCGGTATGGGGGTTCCTTGTTTCGAAGGCGCTGCGGGGGATGCTTCTTCTTTGGCTGCGTCCATGCCAACCTTTCCGGCAGATTCGATTCACAAGCAACCTCCATTGTGGTGGACAGGTGAGTTAATAACCAATAACCTGACTTGAGTTAGCAGTCATTAACTGGCGCCGGTGCTTCCGGCATATGCGGGGAACCGCCGCCCGCGCTGAGCAGAGAGACGTCAATGGAGACCCTTGCAACCCGGCTCGATCCCGCAGCACCCGAGTACGCCCGCAACGCCGTCGCACAGGCTGAGCTTGCCCAGGACCTGCGCAAGCGCCTGGCGCAGGCCGCCCTTGGCGGTCCCGAACGGTCCCGGGACCGCCATGCCGCCCGGGGAAAGCTGCTGCCCCGCGAACGCGTGGACCGGCTGCTGGATGAAGGCAGCCCGTTCCTTGAGATTTCGCCGCTGGCGGCGGACGGCATGTACGACGGCGAGTGCCCCGGGGCGGGACTGATCGCCGGGATCGGCCTGGTGCAGGGCCGGCATGTGATGGTGTTGTCCAACGACGCCACCGTCAAAGGCGGCACCTACTATCCAATGACGGTCAAAAAACACCTGCGGGCACAGGAAATTGCGCTGGAGAACCGTCTGCCGTGCATCTACCTGGTGGATTCCGGCGGCGCCTTCCTGCCCAAGCAGGACGACGTTTTCCCGGACCGGGAGCATTTCGGCCGCATCTTCTACAACCAAGCGCAGATGTCCGCCCGCAAGATTCCGCAGATTTCCGCGGTGCTGGGTTCCTGCACGGCGGGCGGGGCCTACGTCCCGGCCATGAGCGATGAAACGGTCATTGTCCGCAACCAGGGCACCATCTTCCTGGGCGGTCCACCGCTGGTGAAGGCCGCCATCGGCGAAGTGGTCACCGCGGAAGAGCTCGGCGGAGGAGACCTGCACTCGCGCGTCAGCGGAGTCACCGACCATCTGGCGGACAATGACGCCCACGCGCTGGAAATCGTGCGCACCATCGTGGAAACCCTGCCCGAGCACGCCCCGGCCTGGGAGATCCTGCCGACCCGGCCGCCGTCGTACTCCGAAGAGGAAATCTACGGAACGGTGCCCGCGGACCTGCAGACCCCCTACGACGTGCGCGAACTGATCGCCCGCCTGGTGGACGGCAGCGAGTTCTCCGAATTCAAGAAGGAATACGGCGCCACCCTGGTCACCGGCTTCGCCCGGCTGCACGGGCACCGCGTGGGCATCGTGGCCAACAACGGCGTCCTGTTCTCCGAATCCGCACTCAAGGGCGCGCACTTCATCGAGCTGTGCGATCAGCGCGGCATTCCGCTGATCTTCCTGCAGAACATCTCCGGATTCATGGTGGGCCGCGATTACGAGGCCGGCGGCATCGCCAAAAACGGCGCCAAAATGGTCACCGCCGTGGCCACCTGCCGGGTTCCCAAGCTCACCGTGATTGTGGGCGGCTCCTTCGGTGCCGGCAACTACTCCATGTGCGGGCGCGCGTACTCGCCGCGCTTTTTGTGGATGTGGCCCGCGGCCCGGATCTCGGTGATGGGCGGCGCCCAGGCCTCCTCCGTCCTGGCCACCGTCAAGCGTGACCAGCTGGAAGCCCGCGGCGAGGAATGGGCCGTGGAGGACGAAGAAGCATTCAAGGCACCCATCCGCGACACCTACGAAACCCAGGGCAGCCCGTACTACTCCACAGCCCGGCTGTGGGATGACGGCGTCATCGACCCGGCGGACACCCGCACCGTCCTGGGCCTGGCCCTGGACGTGTGCGCCAACGCCCCGCTGCCGGAGACCTCCTTCGGCCTGTTCCGGATGTGAGGCAGAAATGACCGAAAAGCTCTTCGACACCGTCCTGGTAGCCAATCGCGGCGAAATCGCCTGCCGCATCATCGCCACCCTGCGGCGGATGGGCATCCGTTCCGCTGCGGTGTACAGCGACGACGACGCCGGCGCCCGGCACGTGCGTGAAGCCGACATCGCGGTGCGGCTGGGTCCGGCCGCACCCCGGGAAAGCTACCTCAACGTGGAGGCCGTCCTGACCGCATGCCGGGCAACGGGCGCGCAGGCAGTCCACCCGGGTTACGGCTTCCTCAGCGAGTCCCTCGATTTCGCGCGCGCGCTGGACACGGCCGGAATCGTGTTCATCGGTCCCGGAGTGAAGGCCCTGGAACTGATGGGGGACAAGATCCGGTCCAAGAACCATGTCTCCTCCCACGGGGTTCCCGTGGTTCCCGGCATCGCCGAGCCCGGACTGACCGATGAGCAGCTCATCGCCGCCGCGGCCGGGGTGGGGTTTCCGCTGCTGATCAAGCCTTCCGCCGGGGGAGGCGGCAAGGGCATGCACGTGGTGGAGCGGACGGAGCAGCTCCCGGATGTACTGCCCACCGCACGCCGGGTGGCCGCTTCGGCCTTTGGCGATGACACCCTCTTCCTGGAACGGCTCATCGCGGTGCCCCGGCACATCGAAGTGCAGATCCTGGCGGACACGCATGGCAACGTCATTCACTTGGGGGAGCGGGAGTGCTCGCTGCAGCGACGGCACCAGAAAGTCATTGAGGAAGCACCGTCGGTCCTGCTGGACGAGGCGACGCGTGCCCGGATCGGCGAAGCGGCCTGTGACGCCGCCCGGTCCGTGGACTACACCGGCGCCGGCACAGTGGAATTCCTGGTCTCCGATGCGTCACCGGGTGAGTTCTTCTTCATGGAGATGAACACGCGGCTGCAGGTGGAGCATCCGGTCACGGAAATGGTCACCGGACTGGACCTGGTGGAATGGCAGGTGCGCATTGCCGCCGGAGAAAAGCTGGACCTGGACCAGGGCGATGTCCGCCTGCACGGACACGCCGTTGAGGCCCGCGTTTACGCGGAAAACCCGGCCCGGGACTTCCTGCCCACCTCCGGTCAGGTGCACATCCTGCAGGAGCCTTCGGGGGAGGGAATCCGGGTGGACTCCTCCCTGCTTCCCGGTCTGACGGTATCTTCGAGCTATGACCCGATGCTGGCGAAGATTATCGCCTGGGGCCCGGACCGGGACACCGCGCTGCGCCGGCTGGACGCGGCGCTGGCGCAGACGGTCATCCTTGGCATCGGCACCAACATTGAATACCTGCGCCTGCTGATCAATGACCGGGATGTGCGGGCCGGACGCCTGGACACCACTTTGATCGAGCGCAAGCTGCCGGACCTGGCCTTCCGCCGCCCCGGCGAGGCGGAACTGGCAGCCGCAGCGCTGGCGACGGCGGAGGGACTCGCGGCTCCGACCCCCTCTCCGGCCTCGTCACCGGCGCCCTCACCGACCCCCGCGCCGTGGCGCCGCGCCGACGGCTGGCGGGTGGGCGCCCACGCCCCGCTGACCCTGGTGTTCGCCGCGGCGGATCCCCGGCATCCCGACGACGTCGTGACCGTCCGCGGCAATCCCTCCGGTGCCGGTGCCGATGCAATCGTCACCGTCAACGGCGGACCGGAGCGGCGGACCTCGCTGAGCCGGGACGGGCACCGTGCCTTGGTGACGCTGAACGGCGTCGTACATCCGTTGATGCTGGCCTCGCTTCCCGGCGACGGCAGCGCGGGGACCACCCTGTGGACCGGCGACGCCGGCTATGCCGCGCCCCTGCGGCGCAGGACCCGGGCTGAACTGCTGGCCGCGGACCGGGCGGCCGCCGGACGGGCGGAGGGCGCCGCCGATCCTGTGCTGCGCTCGCCGATGCCCGGAACCGTGGTGGCCGTGGCAGTGGCCGACGGCGACCGGGTCACCGCCGGGCAGCCGCTGCTCAGCGTTGAGGCCATGAAGATGGAACACCAGCTTGTTGCTCCGGCCGACGGCACCGTGTCCCTGAACCTGCGCCCCGGCGACCTGGTGAAGGCCGACCAGGTGCTCGCCGTGGTGACGGCCGATCCCGAACCTGTTGGACCCGAAGAACCCGGAGAACCTGAAGAACCCTTAGCATCCCCGGCCGCAGCTTCCGCCGCCGGAACACCCGAACCGCGTGAAGGAGCAGGACATGCCGGATTTTGAACTGAGCGAGGACTACCAGGACCTGGTGGACATGGTCCGCGACTTCGCGGACACCGTGGTGGCACCCGTCTCCGCCCAGCACGACGAAGAGCACAGCTTCCCGTACAAGGTAGTGGCCCAGATGGGTGAGATGGGCCTGTTCGGCCTGCCCTTCCCGGAAGAGTTCGGCGGCATGGGCGGCGACTACTTTGCCCTCGCCCTGGCCCTGGAGCAGCTGGCCCGGGTGGACCAGTCAGTGGCCATCACCCTCGAAGCCGGCGTGTCCCTGGGCGCCATGCCCGTCTACCGGTTTGGCACCGAGGAGCAGAAACAGCAGTGGCTGCCCATGCTGGCCTCAGGGGAGGCGCTCGCAGGTTTCGGACTGACCGAGTCCGAGGCCGGATCGGACGCCGGCGGCACCCGCACCAAGGCCTACCGGGACAACGGACAGTGGGTGATTGATGGAACCAAGCAGTTCATCACCAACTCCGGCACCGACATCACGCGCCTGGTCACCGTCACCGCCGTCACCGGCACCTCCGAAGTCCCGGACGGGCAGGGCGGCACCCGGGTCAAGAAGCAGATCTCCACCATCCTGGTCCCCACTGACACTCCGGGGTTCACAGCGGAAAAGGCCTACAACAAGGTGGGCTGGAACGCTTCGGACACCCATCCGCTCACGCTGGACAATGTGCGCGTCCCGGAAGCAAACCTGCTTGGCGCCGAGGGGCGCGGGTATGCAAACTTCCTGCAGATCCTCGATGAAGGGCGCATAGCCATCGCCGCATTGGCCACGGGCGCGGCACAGGGCTGCGTGGAGGAGGCGCTGCGCTACGCCAAGGAGCGGGAACAATTCGGCGCAGCCATCGGCACCAACCAGGCCATCTCCTTCAAGATCGCCCGCATGCAGACCCGCGCCCACACCGCCCGCCTGGCCTACTACGACGCAGCGGCGCGGATGTTGGCCGGCAAGCCGTTCAAGACCCAGGCCGCCATGGCCAAGCTGGTGGCCGGTGAAGCTGCCATGGACAACGCCCGCGACGCCACCCAGATCTTTGGCGGCTACGGGTTCATCAACGAGTACCGCGTGGCCCGGCACTACCGCGATTCCAAGATCCTCGAAGTCGGCGAGGGCACCACCGAGGTTCAGCTGATGCTCATTGCCCGCGAACTGGGGCTCTAGGATAGGCGGAACACTCCGGTGGAGTGCATGGCAGGTTGGTCAAGGACGATTAACGAACGGACACATTCATGATTGACAAGGTGATAGCCACGGCTGCCGAAGCCGTAGCCGACATCCCCGACGGTGCCTCGCTGGCAGTGGGCGGCTTTGGGCTGTGCGGGATTCCCGTGGTGCTGATCGACGCCCTCCACGATCAGGGAGCCACCGATCTGGAAACGGTGAGCAACAACTGCGGCGTCGACGACTGGGGGCTGGGCCGGCTGCTTGCCGATCACCGCATCCGCCGAACCGTGAGTTCCTACGTCGGTGAAAACAAGGAATTTGCCCGCCAGTTCCTCGCCGGGGAGCTGGAGGTCATCCTGACACCGCAGGGCACGCTCGCGGAAAAGCTCAGGGCCGGCGGCGCCGGAATTCCCGCCTTTTACACCAGCGCCGGAGTGGGCACACAGGTCAGCGAGGGCGGGCTGCCGCAAAAGTACGACGCCGACGGCACAGTCCTGCAGGCATCGGATCCCAAGGAAGTGCGGACCTTCCGCGACGCACCGTTTGTGCTGGAAGAATCCCTCACCCCGGATTACGCCCTGGTGCATGCGTGGAAGGGGGACCGGCACGGAAACCTCGTGTTCTCGGCCACCGCCATGAACTTCAACCCGCTCTGCGCCATGGCCGGGCAAATCACGATTGCCGAAGTGGAGGAACTGGTGGAACCCGGCGAGCTGGACCCCGCATCCGTCCACGTCCCCGGAATCTTTGTCCAGCGCGTGGTGGAGGTGGGGCCCGGAGAGAAGCGCATTGAAAAACGCACCGTGACCCCCGCAGCCGCCTCAACTTCCCAGAAGGAGGCCTGACATGGCCCTGACCCGTGAAGAACTGGCCGCCCGGGTGGCCCGCGAACTGGAAAACGGACAGTACGTCAACCTCGGCATCGGCATGCCCACGCTCATCCCCAACTACATTCCCGAGGGAGTGGAAGTGGTGCTGCACTCCGAAAACGGGGTGCTCGGCGTCGGGCCCTATCCGCTGGAAGAAGACCTGAACCCGGACCTGATCAACGCCGGGAAGGAAACCGTGACGGTGAACTCCGGTGCATCGTTCTTTGATTCCGCGGCGTCTTTCGGCATGGTGCGCGGCGGGCACGTGGACGTAGCCGTGCTGGGCGCCATGGAAGTGGCTGCCAACGGGGACCTCGCCAACTGGATGATCCCGGGCAAGATGGTCAAGGGGATGGGCGGGGCCATGGACCTGGTGTTCGGCGCCAAGCGGCTGATCGTGATGATGGACCACACCGACCGCAGCGGCAATCCGAAGATTGTCTCGGAATGCTCCCTGCCCCTGACTGGACGAGCCTGCGTGAACCTGATCATCACTGACCTTGCCGTCATTGAGGTGGGCCCGGAGGGACTGATCCTGCGGGAAACGGCCCCGGGAGTCAGCGTGGATGAGGTCATCGCCGCCACTGGTGCACCCCTGGAGGTAAGCCTTGACGTATGAGGAACCGGACGCCGGCACCGAAGAGCTGGCCATGGCACCGCGTGTCGTGGAGCAGCGCGGGCTCTGGTTCGAGGAGTTCGAACCCGGGGCGGTGTACCGGCACCGGCCCGGGCGCACCGTCACGGAGGCGGACAACGTCCTGTTCACCACCCTGACCATGAACACCCAGGGGCTGCATCTGGACGCCGCCTACAGTGCGGAGCAGCCGTTTGGGCAGCGGCTCGTGAACTCCATGTTCACGCTGGCCACCATGGTGGGCCAATCCGTGGGCCAGCTGACCCAGGGCACCCTGGTGGCGCAGCTGGGGCTGGGAGACATCAGTTTCCCGATGCCGCTTTTCCACGGGGACACCCTGTACACGGAAACGGAAGTGCTGGACAAGCGGCTCTCCGGCTCTCGCCCGGGCCAGGGAATTGTCACCTTGGCGCACACGGGCAGGAACCAGTCCGGTGACGTCGTGGGGCGGTGTACCCGGACCGCCCTGGTGTGGACGCAGGCAGCCGGCAACCCCGAGTGACGGGACGGCACCGGCACCGTTTGCAGGCAGACGGGCGCGTGGGTGCGGAAGGATAAGTTGAAGGCAACGATCCAAACTGAAGGAGATCTCGGCGTGACCACATTCCCCATGGGACCAGCACTGCTCTTTTGCCCGGGAGACCGGCCGGAACGGTTTGCCAAAGCAGCCGAGCGGGCAGATGCGGTGATCCTCGACCTGGAAGACGCCGTCGCACCCGCAGACAAGGAAGCCGCCCGCCGGAACCTCATCGCCTCCACCCTCGATCCGGCCACCACCATGGTGCGCGTCAATCCCGTGGGAACCGAGGACTTCGAAAAGGATCTTGAGGCCGTGCGGCAAACCCCGTACCGGACCTTGATGGTGGCCAAATCCGAAGACGCTTCCGCCATGGGCGAGGCGCTCGCCGACTTCACCGTCGTCGCGCTGCTGGAAACCGCCCTGGGCGTGGTTCGGGCTCCGGAGATTGCCCAGCTTTCCTGTGTTGCCGCGCTGATGTGGGGTGCCGAGGACCTGATGGCCTCCCTGGGCGGTGACTCCAGCCGCGGTCCGGACGGCACGTATCGCGGTGTTGCCCTGCACGCCCGCGCTGCCGTGCTGCTGGCAGCCGGCGCGTTCGGCAAGGGTGCCATCGACTCGATCTACGGCAACATTGGGGACACTCAGGGACTGGAAGTGGAAGCGCGGGACGCCGTGGCTTCCGGATTCGCTGCGAAGGCCTGCATCCATCCCGGCCAGGTGGCGGCGGTCCGGGCTGCCTATGCGCCGTCCGAGGACGAGGTTTCCTATGCTTCCGACGTGATCGCCGAAGCCGCGAACCACGGCGGTGTCTTTAGCTTCCGCGGTGAGATGATCGACGGTCCGCTGCTGAAGCAGGCACGCCAGACCCTGCGCCGGGCAGGCCGCTGACGTGCCCTGCGGTTGACTGCTGGTGCCTGCCCGCGGCTGGCTGCAGGACCTGAGCCGGATTTGCGGCGTGCACCCGGGACACCGGCAGTTCGCTGCGCTACCTTCGAGAGATGCGCATAGTAATAGCAGGAGCCCATGGACAGATTGCCCGCGAACTGGGCAGGCTGCTCGTCGCCCACGATCATGACGTCGCCGGCCTGATCCGCAACCCCGACCAGGCGGCGGACCTTGAGTCCGACGGCGTGGCTCCTGTGGTGATCGACTTGGAGAACAGCCTGCTGGACGATGTCCTCCAGGTGCTGACCGGAGCTGATGCTGCTGTGTTCGCCGCCGGCGCGGGGCCGGGCAGCGGAGCGGAGCGCAAGGACAGCGTTGACCGCGGCGCCGCGGTGCTCCTCGCGGAAGCAGCCGAACAGGCCGGTGTGGTCCGCTTCGTCCAAATTTCCTCCGTGGGTCTGGACGCAGTGCGGGACGGTGCCCGTCCAGAGGGACTGGACGACGTCATGTATGCCTACCTCACGGCCAAGCTCGCGGCCGAGGAGGACCTGAAAACACGGGACCTGGACTGGACCATCCTGCGTCCGGGACGGTTGACCAACGATCCCGCTGAGGGACTGGTGGATTTGGCACCCTCGGTGGAGCAGGGCAGCATTCCCCGCCACGACGTCGCCGCCGTCCTGGCCGAGCTGATAAACAGCGGCCGCGGCAGCCGGCAGGTCCTGGAAGTTGTCACCGGTTCGTCGAGCATCCCGGATGCCGTGGCGGCGCTGCCCATCACGCTCTAGCGGCGTTCCTGCGCTGTCAGGCCACGTGTGCGCAGATGTGCCGCGATGCTGGGCGCAGCCATCCAACCTGTGTGCAGGTATGGCGACTGCGAACGGCGGGAAGCCGCCATACCTGCACACTGGATGAGCTGGCGGCGGCAGGAAGCCGCCAAAGCTGCACCCTCGTTGGCAGTGCCGGATCTTTCGTGCAGATAACGGGCCTTGCCAAAATCCTCTGTGCAGATCAGGGGCCTATTCGGGCCGAATGCCCATGAATGAGCCCGTTATCTGCACGAAGGATTGGCGCGGTGCCTGTTTGAGCCCGTTATCTGCACGATGGATTGGTGCGGTGCCTGTTTGAGCCCGTTATCCGCACGAAGGTTCCCGGGAAACCGCCGCACGTCCGGGCCGTCCCTCCCGACGGAGAGTCATCGAAGGCTTCCGGACCGTTCCGGCTGCTTCCAGGCACTCCCGTCCCTTCCGGTCCCCGTCCCGACCGCGCCGGACCGTCCGGGTGGGCGATACTGGAAGCATGCAGCTTCCCGGAACTTCAGGCACCCCGTCCGCAGCCACCCACCGGCCCTTCGGCAGCACCGAAGGCGTGCCCCGCCGCGTGGTGCTTCTGGGCTCCACCGGTTCCATTGGCACCCAAGCCATCGACGTGGCGGACGCTGCCCCGGACCGCTTCACCATCGTCGCGCTCGCCGCTGGCGGCTCCAACCTGGACCTGCTCGCGCAGCAGGCCGTCCATACCCGGGCCGCCGCCGTGGGTTGCGCCCTGGCGGACAACGACACCCTGCACAAAGCCGTGCAGGACGCCGCCCGCGCCGCCGGCGTCACGGACTACGATCCCGAGCTTTTCACCGGCCCCTCCGCCGCCACCGCCATTGCCGCCTGGCCCGAAGCCGAAGTGGTGCTCAACGGCATCACCGGCTCCATCGGCTTGGAACCCACCCTGGCGGCGCTGGCTGCCGGACACCTGCTGGCCCTGGCCAACAAGGAATCCCTGATTGTCGGGGGAGAGCTGATCAAGAAGGCCGCCGCCCCCGGACAGCTGGTACCCGTGGACTCGGAACACTCCGCCCTGGCCCAGGCGCTGCGTTCCGGCACGCCGGAGGAAGTGGACCGGCTGGTGGTCACCGCCTCCGGCGGACCGTTCCGCGGCATGAACCGGGCCGAACTCCAGAACGTCACCCCCGATCAGGCGCTGGCCCACCCCACGTGGAAAATGGGACGGATGGTCACCACCAACTCGGCGTCGATGGTCAACAAGGCACTGGAAGTCATCGAAGCCCACCTGCTCTTCGATATCCCGCTGGAACGGATCGACGTCGTTGTCCATCCCCAGTCAGTGGTCCATTCCATGGTCCAGTTCGTGGACGGCTCTACCATCGCCCAGGCCTCGCCGCCGGACATGCGCCTGCCGATTGCCCTGGGCATGGGCTGGCCGCACCGCGTGCCCGGAGCCGCGAAGCCCTGCGACTGGTCCAAGGCCGCGGAGTGGACGTTCGAGCCGTTGGACGAAGAGGCCTTCCCCGCCGTCGCGCTGGCCAAGCGCACCGCCGCGGCCGGCGGCACCGGCATGGCCGTTTACAACGCCGCCAACGAAGAAGCCGTGGACGCCTTCCATGACGGTCTCATTGGATTCACAGACATCGTTGATACGATCTCCGCCGTACTGGCCGAACACACCGACACAGCGCCATTGACGCTGGAGTCCGTGCTGGCAGCTGAGAAGTGGGCCCGCGCGGCTGCACGGGAACGCTGCGGGCGCTGAAGCCATGACCCGTTGTTCCGTTGAACCTAAGGAAATCCGTTGACCGTTCTGCTCTTCATCCTGGGCGTCTTGTTCGTGGCGGTGGGCATCGCCGTGTCCATTGCGCTGCACGAGGTGGGCCACCTGGTGCCGGCGAAGGCCTTCAAGGTCCGGGTGACGCAGTACATGATCGGGTTCGGTCCCACTGTGTTCTCCCGGCGCCGCGGCGAAACCGAATACGGCGTCAAGGCGCTGCCGCTGGGCGGTTACGTTTCCATGGTGGGCATGTACCCGCCCAACAAGGCCGACGACGCCGACGGCACGGTCCGGAGCTCCAGCACCGGAATGTTCCAGCAGTTGGCCACGGATGCCCGGGCGGCTGCCGCCGAGCAGCTTCAGCCCGGCGACGAGAACCGGATGTTCTACAACCTGCCGATCTGGAAGCGGATCATCGTCATGCTCGGCGGGCCCTTCATGAACCTGCTGATCGGCGTCGTGCTTTTCGCCGTGCTGCTCATGGGATTCGGCACGGCACAGACAACCACCCGGCTCGCCGAGGTCAATCAATGCGTGATCACCTCCGACCAGGCCGCGCAGGGTCAGACGGAATGCACGGACGCGGATCCTGCCGCTCCCGCGTATGAAGCAGGGCTGCTGCCCGGTGACACCATCACCGCCTTTGACGGGCAGCCGGTGAACGGCTGGACCGATCTCTCGGAGCGGATCAGGGAAGCCGCGGGCCGGTCGGTTTCCGTCACCTATGTGCGCGACGGCGTCGAGCAGGACACCATGATCACCCCGCTGCTCACTGAGCGTCCGGTGACCGACGACGACGGCGCCCCCGTCACCGACGACGCCGGCAACCCGGTGACCAAGGAAGTTGGATTCATCGGGGTGGCCGCCGACACGGAACTGGTCCGGCAGCCGGGCACCGAGGTCCTGCCCGCGGTGGGGGACAACCTGCGCAGCATTGCCGGAGTGGTCATTAACCTGCCGCAGCGGGTCGTGGACGTGGCGCAGGCAGCGTTCTCCTCGGAAGAGCGTGATCCGAACGGGCCGATCAGCGTGGTGGGCGTGGGCCGCATCGCCGGTGAAATCTCAGCCCTCGAGGAAGTGCCCGTTGCCAGCAAGGTGGCCACTCTGGTGGGCCTGGTGGCCAGCGTGAACCTGGCACTGTTCGTGTTCAACCTGATCCCGCTGCTGCCGCTGGACGGCGGCCACGTGGCGGGAGCGCTCTGGGAGGGGCTGCGCCGGCGCATAGCAAAGCTGTTCAAGCGGCCCGACCCGGGCCACTTCGATCTGGCGAAAATGCTGCCCGTGACCTACGTGGTGTTTGCCCTGCTGATGGGGATGAGTGTCCTGCTCATCTACGCGGACATCGTGAAACCGGTCAGCCTTTTCAACTAGGCGGCGCAACACCGCGACCCCGGCGCGCCGGACCGGACCCGAACTTGAACCCGTGAACGGTTGTTATTTGAATTACAACCGCATACGGTTTCAACATGTTTGTGCTGACGATTGATCAAAAAGGCAGCCGCAGCGGCCGGGACCGCGTGCCGGACCTGCTGGAGCTGCTGGGGTCCGTGCCCATGGACCGGCCCTTCGAGCGGTCGGTCGGCGATGAAGTCCAGGGCATCACCAGCGATGCCGGCGCGGCGGTGGAGGCGGCGCTGCGCGCCCTGCGGAACGGCCACTGGTCCGTGGGCATCGGCGTCGGTGCAGTGGATTTGCCCTTGCCGGCCACAACCCGGGAAGCCTCGGGGCCGGCGTTCGTGGCAGCGCGTGAAGCCGTGGAGCGGGCCAAGAAGACCGGTGACCGTCCGCCCCTGGCCGTGGCCGGAGCGCCCGGTGCCGCTGATGCCGAGGCCGTTCTTGTGCTGATCGGACGGCTGATCCGGGACCGCACCCCTGAACAGTGGCGGATCCTGGAACACGTTGAGCCCGGAACCTGGGGTTCGCAGAGCGCCGCGGCCCGCCGGCTCGGAATCAGTCCGCAGTCCGTGGGCAAGACCACGGCCCGCGCCGGATGGCAGGAAGAATGGGCAGCCCGTCCCGCGGCGGCCGTGCTCCTCGCCCGCGCCGATGATCTGGCCCGCGGAAATGATCCGGCCAGCATCCACGCCACGCCGGGTGCCGCCGCCGACGGAACGGAGCTCCGATGACGGATTTCATCTGGATTGTCCTGACCCTGCTGGCTGCAGCAGCCCTGGGATGGCCCGTCACGGCAGTCGTGCTCCGCCTGGCCCGGGCCGTGGAAAGCTCCGGCCCGCCGTTCTCCGAAGCCGATCCGGCAGCAGACCAGAACCTCGATGCCGGTTTCGGCGCCGAGCCCCAAGCAGTTACGGACACGGCAGGGCCCGGCGGAACGGTGACCCCGGTGCGGGCAGGGCCGATCAGGCGCGCCCCGGCTCCGGGATCCGTGCTCCGGGGAGGCCTGATGATCGGCGTGCTGGAAAGGCTCGCTGTTGCCGGCGCCATCCTCGGCTCCGAACCGGTGGCGATCGCCTACGTGGTGGCGATCAAGGGCCTGGGCCGGTATGCCGAGCTGAAGGAAACCCCGGCCGCAGCCGAGCGCTTCATCATCGGCACCCTGGCCTCCATGCTGTGGGCTGTGGCGGTGGCCACGGCGGCGCGTGCCTTCCTCTTGTGAGAGGGGCATCCCGTAGGCTGGGGCAATGAGCATTTTCGCAGTTGAATACGTGTACGACGCCGACTCCGCCGCCCTCCGTGACGAGCACCGCCCCCGCCACCGCCAGTGGCTGTCCGGTCTGGCGGAAGAGGGCCGCGTGCTGGCCTCGGGTCCGTTCGTGGACGGAGCGGGAGCGCTGCTCATCTTCACCGCTGAAGATGAGGCGGATCTGGTGTCCCTGCTGAAGCAGGACCCCTTTGCCGCCGTCGGCGCCATTTCCGGGATGAAGACCACGCAGTGGTCACCGGCGGTAGGCGCGTTCGCCCACCTCGTCTAAGCCCTGAACGATATTCGCACACCCCGCACCCGTCAGGGTGGATAATGGATTAGCGCGGATCCGTACCGTGCTTTTGCCGAATAACTGCCGATGAGGCACATGGAGGACGTTTTGACCTCGGTCAACCTTGGAATGCCAGCAGCACCGCCGCCCACCCTGGCACCGCGGCGAAAAACCCGCCAGATCAAAGTGGGCTCGGTGGGAGTCGGCTCCGATTTCCCCATCAGCGTCCAGTCCATGACGACCACGCCCACCACGGACATCAACGCGACCCTGCAGCAGATCGCAGAGTTGACGGCCTCGGGCTGTGACATTGTGCGCGTCGCGTGCCCCAGTGCCGACGACGCCGCCGCTTTGCCCATCATTGCCAAGAAGTCGCAGATTCCCGTGATTGCGGACATCCACTTCCAGCCGAAGTATGTCTTTGCGGCCATCGACGCCGGCTGCGCCGCCGTTCGCGTGAACCCCGGAAACATCCGCAAGTTCGATGACCAGATCAAGGAAATCGCGCAGGCGGCAAAGGATCATGGAACATCCATCCGCATCGGCGTCAACGCCGGCTCGCTGGATCCCCGGTTGCTGGCCAAGTACGGCAAGGCAACGCCTGAGGCGCTGGTGGAATCCGCTGTCTGGGAGGCGTCCCTCTTCGAGGAGCACGATTTCCACGACTTCAAGATTTCCGTCAAGCACAATGATCCCGTGGTCATGGTCCGGGCCTACGAGCTCCTGGCCGAACGCGGCGACTGGCCGCTGCACCTGGGTGTGACCGAAGCCGGTCCGGCGTTCCAGGGAACCATCAAGTCCGCCACCGCCTTCGGGGCACTCCTGTCCAAGGGCATCGGCGACACCATCCGCGTCTCCCTGTCGGCTCCGCCGGTGGAGGAAATCAAGGTGGGCAACCAGATCCTGCAGTCGCTGAACCTGCGTCCGCGGAAGCTGGAAATCGTGTCCTGCCCGTCCTGCGGCCGCGCCCAGGTGGACGTGTACACTCTCGCTGAGCAGGTCACCGCCGGACTTGAGGGCATGGAGGTTCCGCTCCGCGTCGCCGTCATGGGCTGCGTGGTCAATGGACCGGGCGAGGCCCGCGAAGCTGACCTCGGAGTGGCCTCGGGCAACGGCAAGGGCCAGATCTTTGTGAAGGGAGAAGTCATCAAGACTGTTCCCGAAGACCAGATCGTTGAGACCCTCATTGAAGAGGCTATGAAGATCGCAGAGAGCATGGGGGAGCCTGATGGCGAAAATGCTGGCACGGGTGGCCCCATGGTTACTGTCGGCTAAAACCGTGACAACCGTCCGCAGCGGACAGGACGTCCGCGGCGGCAGTTCCGGTACGCTGCGGATCCTTGGCGGCGAGGACACTGCGGCTCTCCGCGCCCTCGCCGAGCAGGACCCGGTGGCGAACATCTTTCTGCTGTCCCACCTCGAAACAACCCGCACGGCGGCGCCCACTTCGGCCGGCGGACGGATTGTGGGGGTGTTCGACGGCGGAGACCTCACCGCGGCCTGCTGGTCCGGCGTCAACGTGGTTCCGGTGGGGGTGACGGCTGAGAACGGGCCGGAAATTGGCCGGTTCCTCGGCCGGTCGGGGCACCGCTATTCCTCCATCTTTGGTCCGGCGGAAGCCGTGCTGTCCATTTGGTCCGAGCTGCAGCACTCCAGCCCCCGGCCCTTCGACGTGCGCAGCGACCAGCCCCTGCTCCAGATGACCGGAGTTTCCCCGGTGCAGCCGGCTCCGGGACTGCGCTACGCCCAGCCTTCGGAACTGGATGTCCTGCTGCCGGCCTGCGCCGCCATGTTCGAAGAGGAAGTGGGCTATTCGCCGATCAGCGGCGGGAGCCACCACTACCGGCAGCGGGTCAAGTCCCTCATTGCCCGCCGGCAGTCCCTGGTGGACTTCGATGCCTCAGGCCAGGTGGTGTTCAAAGCCGAGCTGGGCACGGTTTCCAGCAGTGCGGTTCAGGTGCAGGGCGTGTGGATGAACCCCGCCTACCGCGGCCGCGGACTGAGCGCCCCCTATATGTCAGCCGTGGTTGAGGCAGCCCGGCAGGTTGCCCCGCTGGTGAGCCTGTACGTCAATTCCTACAATGCTCCGGCCCGCGCCACCTATGAGGCCGTGGGATTCGAGCAGGTGGGCACCTTCGCCACCATCCTCTTCTGAAGCGCCGTGTCCTGAAACGCCGCAATTTCGCGTGAGGCGCGTCACGGCCCTAGGATCGTCAGTGCACTTCCGATGAGGAACGTGCATTGACTATCACGTTCCGTCGCCGGTCTGGCCGGCAGCGGAGCAACACTGGGGGAAACATGAAGAACACCATGAAAGCCGGTGCCCTGTTGCTTGCGGGAATGCTGGCTCTTTCTGCCTGCGGCAGTTCCGATGAGCCGGCCGAGGCCTCGGACGGAGAGACAGTGTCCTCCCCGTCGCCAACGGCCACACTGGCCGTCGGGCAGGAGCAGTACACAGCAGATGAACTCCTTGCGGCCCTCGAGGCAGTGAACGCCGCTCAGGGCGGAACCGGCGTCATATCCGACGATGCGACCCTCCGTCAGTACCTGGACGAGCAGTCACTGCCCGAGGGCATCACGATTACCCCCGCGACGTGCGAGGGGATCGCCAGTTTCGCGAACTTCTTCGGGGATGTGGAGCAGGCCAACATTGCGTCCGTGAGACTCGGCTCCGATCAGAAGCTCACGCTGGTCAGCCACCCGGAAGCCTCGGCCCTGGACACGCTGATGGAGGACAATGAAACCGGGCTGAGCGAATGCGCCGAGTTTGAGATGGGCGACGACGAATTCACCGCCGCCGGCACCACTGAGCGCCGCGATGTGTCCACGGAGGCACCGACAACGCAGGCCTTCACCCTGACGATGACTGCCGAAGGCACCACCCTGAGCGGTTTGAAGGTCTCAGCCGCTTCGGGCACCACCAACGTTGTGGTCACCGACAGTGACGCAGCGGACCCGGAGGAAGCATCAGCCCAGGCCGCGGAACTCATCGACGCGGTCCTCGCGGAGCTGGAGAAGTAAGCACTGCACAAGCTTGGTCCTTTCCGAACGGGAAGGTACAGGAATCAACAGCACGGTTGCCCGGGAACGGCCCGGCCAACAGAAAATACTGGGGGAACAACCATGAAGAAATCCATGAAAGCCGGAGCACTGCTTGTGGCAGGCGTTTTTGCACTTTCCGGCTGCGGCAGTTCGGACGACGGCAGCGAGGCCGCGTCCGAATCCTCGCCGTCGGCAACCGCCACGCCCACGCCCACCCTGGCCGTGGGCCAGAGCCAGTACACGCCGGAAGAGCTTGAGGCCGCACTCCAGGCCGTCAAGGCTGATCAGGGCCTGAGTGGAGAAATCGCCAATCAGGAAATGCTCAGTCCGCTGCTTCAGGAAGCCCCGGATGCCTTGGCCGGAGTCACCATCACCCCTGAAAAGTGTGATGTGCTGGCCACCACCGACATCGCAGGCATACTGGAAAGCGCCAACATGGCGATGCTGATGCTCACGGCAACGGATATGCTGATGATTGCCAGTCATCCGGACGAATCGGTGATGGAAAAGCAGTTCGCCGATAACAGCCTCCTGCTGGAAGAATGTGCGCAATTCCAGATGGAAGCTGCCGGACAGGTCATGACCGCGAGCATCGAACCCGTTGACGCGACGACGGATGCCGAGCAGACGCAGGCCTTCCGGACGGCCATCACCGCAGGCGAGGAAGTGACCGAATCAACGCAGCTCAGCGTCGTCTCCGGCACCACCAATATCCAGATCACGTTGAATGGCCCCGAGGGCGGCGCATCCATGTCCAAGGCCGAGGATCTCGCCAACGCCCTGCTCGCAGAACTGGCGAAGTAGCTGACACAACCCCCGCAACCAACCGTTCAGGGTAGACGACCCGAACCAGCGCGAACCGGGGCCGGACCTGCACCGCAGGGCCGGCCCCGCCGTCGTCGTCCGCTTGTCCGGCAGCGGGGGCGGCAGGCGCTAGATTAGAGGGGAGCAGTATTTCCCTCATTTGTCCCAGCATGAATGCAGCCACCGGCTGCAGAAACGGATACCCAGCGTGGTCCTTCGACTCTCCACTCTTTTCCTGCGCACCCTGCGCGAAGATCCCTCCGACGCGGACGTTGCCAGCCACCGCCTCCTGGTGCGTGCCGGTTACATCCGCCGCGCCGCTCCCGGCATCTATTCCTGGCTGCCGCTCGGGCTGCGCGTTCTGAATAAGGTCGAGACCATCATCCGCGAGGAAATGGCCGCCATCGGAGCGCAGGAAGTGCATTTCCCGGCCCTGCTGCCGCGTGAACCCTATGAAGCCACCAACCGCTGGACCGAGTACGGAGACAACCTGTTCCGGCTGCAGGACCGCAAGGGCGGCGACTACCTGCTGGCTCCCACGCACGAGGAAATGTTCGCCCTGCTGGTCAAGGACCTGTACAACTCCTACAAGGACCTGCCGGTCTCACTGTTCCAGATCCAGAACAAGTACCGCGACGAGGCCCGCCCCCGCGCCGGCCTGCTGCGCGGCCGCGAGTTCATCATGAAGGATTCCTACTCCTTCGACATCGACGACGACGGCCTGGAGGCCAGCTACCAGGCGCACCGCGGCGCGTACCTGCGCATCTTCGAGCGCCTCGGCCTGGAGATTGTTGTGGTGTCCGCTGTTTCCGGCGCCATGGGCGGTTCCAAGAGCGAGGAATTCCTGCACCCCACCCCGGTGGGCGAGGACACCTATGTCCGCTCCGCCGGCGGCTATGCCGCAAACGTCGAAGCCGTCACCACGGTACGCCCCGCCGACATTGACTACGCCGGAGCACCTGCGGCGAAGGTCGTGGACACGCCTGACACGCCCACCATCGACACTCTGGTGGCTGTGGCAAACGAACGGTTCAGCCGCGAATCGGGGGAGTGGACGGCTGCTGACACCCTGAAGAACGTTGTCCTGGCCGTGACGCTGCCCACCGGCGAACGCCGGATCGTCGTCGTCGGCGTTCCCGGAGACCGCGCCGTGGACCTCAAGCGCATCGAAGCCAACATTGCCGCGCACGTCGAAATCGGCGGCGAGCTGGAAGTGGAAGCAGCCACCGACGAGGACATCAAGAAGCATCCGGGTCTGGTCAAGGGCTACATTGGCCCGGGCCTGTCCACGGAGGAGCCGGTTCTCGGCACCGAGTCGGCCACCGGCCTGTTGTACCTGGTGGACCCGCGCGTGGTCTCCGGCACCAGCTGGATCACCGGCGCCAACTCCGCCGGCAAGCACGTCATTGGCCTGGTGGCCGGGCGCGACTTCACCTGGGACGGCGTCATCGAAGCTGTTGAAGTCCGCGAGGGCGACGAGGCTCCGGACGGAACCGGTCCCCTGGAAGCGGCTCGCGGCATTGAAATGGGCCACATTTTCCAGCTCGGCCGCAAGTACGCCGAGGCACTGGGCGTGAAGGTGCTGGACAAGAACGGCAAGCTGGTCACCGTGACCATGGGCTCCTACGGCGTTGGGGTCACCCGTGCCGTCGCAGCGCTGGCCGAGTCCAACCACGACGACAAGGGAATCGTCTGGCCGCGCTCCGTCGCACCCGCCGATGTCCACGTGGTGGCCACCGGACGCGGCGAGGAAATCTTTGAAGCGGCAGCCAAGCTGTCCGAGGAACTCGAAGCTGCGGGACTGGAAGTCATTTACGACGACCGTCCCAAGGTGTCCCCGGGCGTGAAGTTCGGCGATGCCGAGCTCATTGGTGTTCCGACCATCCTGGTGGTGGGCCGCGGCCTGGCCGACGGCGTCGTGGAAATCAAGGACCGTGCCACCGGCAACGCCGAGAACGTTCCCGTGGCCGAAGCGGTGGAGTACGTGCGCCGCGCAGCGGCACAGTAACGACGCCGCCGCGTGGTCTCCGGTCTCGAGGAGATCCAGCTCGCCACCATCCTTCTTGTGGTGGTGGCGGGCCTTGCCGCCGGCTGGATTGACGCCGTCGTGGGAGGCGGGGGGCTGCTGCAGCTTCCCGCCCTGCTGCTGATCCCGGGAATCACTCCGGTGCAGGCGCTGGCCACCAACAAGATGGGCTCCATCTTCGGCACCACCACCAGCGCCATCACGTATTACCGCCGCGCCCATCCCGACTTGAAGACGGCCCTGCCCATGGCCGCCGTCGCGCTGGTCGGCAGCTTCGGGGGAGCGGCGCTGGCAGTCTCGCTGCCGTCCTCGGTGTTCAAACCGATCATTGTGGTGGCGCTGATCGCGGTGGCCATCTTCACCGCCCTGCGGCCCTCTGTCGGGGAACTGACCAAGCTTCGCCACACCGGGCGGCGGCATTACGGAACCGCGGCCGGCATCGGCCTGGCGATCGGGTTCTACGACGGGCTGATTGGCCCCGGCACGGGTTCCTTCCTGATCATCGCCATGGTCACGTTCCTGGGCTACAACTTCCTGGCGGCCAGCGCCAAGGCGAAGATCGTCAACATGGCGACCAACCTCGGGGCGCTGGCCTTCTTCCTGCCCAACGGTGCGCTGCTGTGGGGAATCGGCCTGGTCCTGGGCTTTTCCAACATGATCGGCGGTTACATCGGTGCGCGGATGGCCGTGAAGCAGGGCAGCAAGTTCATCCGCGTCGTGTTCCTGGTGGTGGTCAGTGCGCTGATCTGCAAGCTCGGCTACGACGTGTGGGTGGAGAACATCCGCGGATAGGTGCGGTGTTGCACCGGCGGAAGCCCTTACGCCGCCAGTGCGTTGGCCACCCACACCGAGCGGTCGGCGTCGGCCCGCTGCCCGGTCCTGACGTAGTCCAGGGCATTCGCCGTCTCCCGCAGCACGCTCCATTGCCGGGCAATCTCAGGGTCCAGCCCCGCGGCGCTGCACATCCGGGCCAGCCGCCGGCGCAGGGCTGCCCGTGGCCGGTCCGGGTCCAGCTCTTCCAACCGGTTCCACAGCATGGGCGCGGCCGCGAATTCCGGCTCCCCGACCATGGCCTGCGGATCAATGGCGACGAATCCCTGCTCCGCGCCGGATCCGCCGTCGCGGTACAAAATGTTTCCGAAGTGCAGATCGGTGTGGACCAGCACGTCATTGCTGCTGCGCCGGCCCACGGCGCCGCGGGTCTGGCACACCTCCAACGCCGCCTCCAGGAGCGACCGTTCAAACGGGCGGCCCAGATCCTCCCAGTCAGCAGGCAGTTCGTCGGACAGCTGCTCGGCCCGTTCCGCCAGCGACGGAACGCCGGCCCACGCGGGGGAGTCCGCCACCGGCAGGGAGAGTTTCCGCACCAGCCCGCCCCAAACGTCCAGAGCGGCGTCCATCTCGGTATCGGACAGGTCCCGCCGATGGTTCAGCCTCTCCAGCAGCAGTGTGCCCGTGTCGGAATGGCTGGCGTACAGCCGCACCGCGCCGTGCCCGGACCACAACCCCAGGGCGGCCGGTTCGGTAAGGGCCTCGGCGTGCGGGTAGGCGGCCTTCAGGACGGCGGGCCCGTGGGGAGATGTCACCGGCAGCACAAGCGCCCCGTGTCCATGCCACGGTTCAACCCCGCGGGGCAGGTCCGGAGCCAGTTCCCAGCGCTCCATTGCCTCGGACAACACAAGCGGAAGCCGGAGGAGCCAATCGCGGCCGGACCGCGAGCGGCCATACTGTCGCTGCAGCGCAGCGGGAACGGTAACAGGAACAGACATGACTACAAGGCTAGGCGGTGCCGGCTGCCCGCGGCAGCCCCTCCGGCTCGGCGTCGAGACCGGGCGAAGCCGGCACTGAGGCGTCCTCCAGGTACAGCTCCGTGCTCAGTTCGGCCAGCCGGTCAACGGCCCACGCCCGGACACTTCCCGTGCCAAGCCCGGCCAGATCGGCGTACACGGCGGGCAGGGCGGCCTCCAGATCCGCCAGGTCCCCGGCAGGGTCATCGCTGAACGACGCCGGCAGCGAGTAGGCGGGCGCGGGAGTGAGCGCCGGCAGGCAAAGCTCAGGCAGCAGCAGCACGCCGCGCGCGCCGGCGGCGAGATGGTCTTCCCGGGTCTCCCCGAGGGCGGTGCGGGTGGCTGCGGAGGAAGTGCGGGCCATGGCTACTTCGTGGGCGTACGCTGCTCCGTATTCCGCGTCGATGGCGCCTTGAAGGGCTCCGGCAGCATCGGGCTGGTCCTCGTCCTCCGGGCCGGCCGCCGGGGACGCGTTCGATTCAGAAGCAACACCAGCATGAGCCACCCCGGACGAAGCAGCCCCGGACGATGGCGATGACGGTCCCGCCTGACCGTCGGAGCAGCTGTTGCTCCCGCCGGCGGCTGCAGCAGGTTCCCAGAGCGGGGGAGCATCCAGGCCGGCGGCTTGGGCGGCGCGCAGGGCCAGCGCCTGCTGTGCTGCGCCGGTGGAGGCCAGCAACCGTGCAGTCCCGCCGTCGGCGCGCAGTGCCGCGTCCATGCTGCTCCGGGCGGAATCGGCAAGAGCCTGTACGTACAGCGCGGCCGGTTCACTGCCGGGTCCGGAACTGGAATCGGGGACCGGCGCAGCGGAGGGCGGAGTGCCGCGCCGAAGGCTGCCGGTGCGGGTCAGCACCGCTGATTGCTCCCCCAGGATCTCTGCCTGGCTGTTGAGCTCGTCAGCGAGGGACGCCGAAGCTGCCGTGCCCGGGGAGCGCGGTGCTTGGCGGGAGCGTCCGGAGGAGATCTCCTCGGACAATCGGCGCGCCTGCCCGGCCAGTTCAACGGCGGCCGCACGTGCGTCGGTCTGTGCGATCTCGGAAAAACTGGCGGGACGGTCCTCTGCGGATCCGTTGCCGGCAACCAAGTTGAAACTGAGGACCACGCCTGCGAGCACCAGCAGCGAAGTGGTACGCCTCACGCCGCCCAGGACCGCCGTCGCCCGTCCGGCGCGGCCGGCCGCGGGCGCTGTGCGGGACGGGGGCTTCTTCACTACCTTCGATAATGCCATGAAACGGTCCCCCGTCTGCAGCGATGCCGTAGCGACTCAGGAAAGTCGGTACGCTAGTAGGTACAACATCATCTAGTGGGAGGCACCTATGGCGGTTCGGCCCAGCCCCAAAAAAGACACGTCATCGGATTACCGCAAGAAGGCCATGCACGCAGAAATTACCGCTGAAACCCAGCGACTCAAGAACTTCCTTGCCCCCACGGTTGAACAGCAGCAGCTTTTCCTCGAGGACATTGAGATTAAGATGGCCGGTGCCAGCCGCACCGTGCACGTCATCGTGGATCTTCCCGAAGGGGAAGCCGGTGGCGTCAGCCTCGACCGGATTTCCGACGTCGCGCACGCGGTCTCCGAGGCCATGGACGCGGATCCCAACGACGACGGGCGACCCTACAACCTGGAGGTTTCCTCTCCCGGTGTGTCGCGGCCGCTGACCGAGCCGCGCCACTGGCGCCGCAACGTCGGACGCATGGTCAGCGTCAACATCGTGGAAGGCGACGATGTCATGGGACGCCTGGTTTCCGTTGAAGACACCGGAATCACGCTGATCCCGGAACTGCCGGTCAAAAAAGGCATGAAGCCCAAGCAGGGCGCGCAGACCACTCTGCCGTTCAGCAACATCCGCAAAGGACGCGTAGAAGTTGAATTCGCGCATCTTGACGACGTACCGCTGGACGGCGAAGCCGGCAGCGACGAAGAAACCACAGCTGAGGAGGCCTAGATGGATATTGATATGAGTGCGCTGAGGCTGCTGGAACGCGAACGGGAGATCCCCCTGGATCTGCTGATTCCGACCATCGAGCAGGCGCTTTTGGTGGCTTACCACAAGACCGCCGGAGCCCAGGACACCGCCCGCGCGGAGTTGGACCGCAAGAACGGCCACGTCACCATCTGGGCCACGGAAGTGGACGACGACGGCCAGCCCGTGGGCGAGTTTGACGACACCCCCACCGGTTTCGGCCGCATCGCGGCAAGCACCGCCCGGCAGATCATCCTGCAGCGGCTGCGCGACGTCGAAGACGACGCCATTGTGGGCGAGTTCAAGGGCCGCGAAGGGGAAATTGTCTCCGGGCAGATCCAGCAGGGCAACAACCCGCATATGATTCAGGTCAACCTGGGCGCCGTCGAGGCGCTGCTGCCTCCCACCGAGCAGGTGCCCGGCGAGAAGTACACCCACGGTTCCCGGCTGCGCGCCTTCGTCGTCGATGTGCGCCGCGGTTTCAAAGGCCCGTCCATCACGCTCTCCCGCTCCCATCCGGGTCTGGTGCGCAAGCTCTTTGAGCTGGAGGTGCCCGAGATCGCCGACGGCAGCGTTGAGATTGTGGCGCTGGCCCGCGAAGCCGGCCATCGCACCAAAATCGCCGTCAAGGGACACGTCCCGGGCATCAATGCCAAGGGCGCGTGCATCGGCGAGATGGGTTCGCGCGTCCGCGCGGTCATGACCGAACTGCATGACGAGAAGATCGACATCGTGGACTTCGACGAGGATCCGGCGACGTTCATCGCCAACTCCCTCTCGCCGTCGCGCGTGAACTCCGTCACCATCACCGACGAGGACACCCGTTCGGCCCGCGTTGTGGTTCCCGACTACCAGCTTTCACTGGCGATCGGCAAGGAAGGTCAGAACGCCCGCCTGGCAGCAAAGCTGACCGGCTGGCGAATTGACATCGTTTCCGACGCCAAGAGCGCCTAAGTACGAGGCTGTTGCGCGTGGATGCGGCACCGGGAGAGAAACGCGTTAGAATGGACGAGGCCGGGTCACCGTCCGCTTTCTTTTTGTCCCCTGCAGCCTCAGGCGCTGCAGCGCACGTCCCGATAAGGACATGCATAGGGTGCAGGAAAACGGATGACCAGGCTGTATTGATGCGGCTGGCAGCAGTTGGCACGGACGGCAGGATTGCCATCCGGGTTGACGAACGCCGCCGTATGTCTGGCCGCGGGGCCTGGGTGCACCGCGGGACAGCATGCTTTGCAGCAGCGCTTCGGCGACATGCGTTTCACCGGGCCTTTCGGGGGCCGGTTGAGACCGCAGACGCGGAAGCTTGGTTCAAGGCTCTTGAGGACGCTCCGACCGGGAGCGGACTCGAAACCGTCCAACCTGAAAGCGGGTCAGAAATCTGATGGAAACCCGATGAGTACCCAGCGATGAGTGCTTTGTTGTGCTCTGCTATGGGCTTTGCTGTGACTGCAGTGGAAGCCCGCAGGAAATAGACGGTTCGTACCTGGCTCGGTGCGGACCGAGACAGGAGAAATGTGGCCAAGGTCCGCGTACACGAGCTCGCCAAAGAGCTCGGCATCACCTCGAAGGACGCAGTTGCAAAACTGCAGGAACTGGGCGAATTCGTCCGTTCCGCCTCATCAACGATTGAGGCACCCGTAGTCAAGAAGCTTCGCGGCGCCTTCCCGGCGTCCGCATCAAAGCCCGAATCCAAGCCGGCTGAGAAGGCCGGAACACCCGGCCCCCGCCCGTCGGCAGCACCCGCTGCCCCGGCGCAGGCAGCCCCCAGCCCGGCGTCGCCGGCTTCGGCACCTGCAGCACCCGCACCGGCAGAAGCAGCTGCTCCGGCAGCGCCGACGCCGGAGGCCGCAGCTCCCGCCGCCGCCCCGGAGGCTTCGGCCCCCGCAGCGGAAACCACTGCTGCTCCGTCGTCGGGCGTCAAGCCCGGTGCGCGTCCGGGCCCCAAGGCTCCGGAGGCTGACAAGCCTGCTGCTTCCGCCGAAAGCGGCAGCCGCAGCAGTGCACCCCGTCCGGGTGCTCCGCGTCCGGCGGCACGACCGGGCAACAACCCGTTTGCAACTTCCCAGGGTATGCCGCGCCCCCGTGGCCGCGGCGAGAACGACCGCGGAACGGGCGCACCGCGTCCGGGCAACAACCCGTTCGCTCCTTCACAGGGCATGCCCCGTCCGGGCCGCCGTGACGAGAACACCGAGCGTCCCGCAGCAGCGGGCGCCGGCGGTCCCCGTCCGGCAGCCGGCTCCGGAGGCCCGCGTCCGGGCGCACCGCGTCCGGGTGCACCCCGTCCGGGCGCCCCGCGTCCGGCTTCGGCACGTCCCGTCGGTCCCGGCGGAGCACGTCCGACTCCGGGCATGATGCCTAACCGCACTGAGCGTCCGGCAGCGCCGGCACGCGGCGGTGCCGGTGGCGGCCCCCGCAGGGGTCCGGGCGGCGCTCCGGGTGGAGCTCCCGGTGCAGGCGGCGGCGCACCCGTCGGCGGCGGCTTCGGCAAGGGCGGCCGCGGACGCGGCGGCACTGCCGGTGCTTTCGGCAAGGGCGGCGCAGGACGCGGCAAGCAGCGCAAGTCGAAGCGGGCAAAGCGGCAGGAACTGGAGCAGATGTCAGCTCCGTCGCTGGGTGGCGTTTCAGTACCCCGCGGCGACGGCAACACTGTTGTCCGTCTGCGCCGCGGCGCGTCCATCACGGACTTCGCTGACAAGATTGAGGCCAACCCGGCAGCACTCGTGACCGTTCTGTTCCACCTCGGTGAAATGGCAACGGCCACGCAGTCCCTGGACGAGGAGACCTTCGGTGTCCTGGGTTCGGAACTGGGTTACAAGATCCAGGTTGTCTCGCCGGAAGACGAAGAGCGCGAACTGCTGAGCACGTTCGACATCGACTTCGATGCCGAGCTGGAAGCGGAAGGCGACGACCAGCTGGAGGCACGTCCTCCGGTAGTCACCATCATGGGTCACGTTGACCACGGTAAGACGCGCCTGCTGGATGCCATCCGCAACACCAAGGTGGTTGAAGGCGAAGCCGGCGGCATCACCCAGCACATCGGTGCCTACCAGATCCAGTTCGATCACGAGGGCGCCACGCGTCCGATCACTTTCATTGACACCCCGGGCCACGAGGCGTTCACCGCCATGCGTGCACGTGGTGCCAAGGTGACCGACATCGCCGTCCTGGTTGTCGCAGCCGATGACGGCGTCATGCCGCAGACGATTGAAGCACTCAACCACGCCCAGGCAGCAAATGTGCCGATCGTGGTCGCAGTGAACAAGATCGACAAGGAAGGCGCCAACCCGGAGAAGGTCCGCGGTCAGCTCACCGAATACGGTCTGGTTCCCGAGGAATACGGTGGCGACACCATGTTCGTTGAGGTCTCTGCCCGCCAGAACCTCAACATTGACGCCCTGCTTGAGGCCGTGCTGCTCACCGCAGACGCAGCCTTGGACATGCGCGCCAACCCGAACAAGGACGCCCGCGGTATCGCGATCGAAGCCAACCTGGACAAGGGCCGCGGTGCAGTTGCCACCGTTCTGGTCCAGTCCGGAACGCTGAAGGTCGGCGACACGATCGTTGCCGGAACGGCCCACGGCCGCGTCCGCGCCATGTTCAACGAGAACGGCGAGACCGTCACCGAGGCTGGACCTTCCCGTCCGGTCCAGGTGCTGGGTCTGTCCAACGTTCCCCGCGCCGGCGACACGTTCTTCGTTACTGACGACGAGCGCACCGCCCGCCAGATCGCTGAGAAGCGTGAAGCCGCGGACCGCAACGCGGCCCTGGCCAAGCGCCGCAAGCGCATCAGCCTCGAGGACTTCGACCAGGCTGTCGCTGACGGCAAGGTGGACACCCTTAACCTCATCCTCAAGGGTGACGTTTCCGGTGCCGTGGAAGCCCTGGAAGACTCGCTGCTCAAGATCGACGTTGGCGAAGGCGTGCAGCTGCGCGTCATCCACCGCGGCGTCGGTGCCATCACGCAGAACGACGTCAACCTGGCGACGGTGGACAACGCCGTCATCATCGGCTTCAACGTCAAGCCGGCCGAGCGCGTTGCCGACCTGGCAGAGCGCGAAGGCGTGGACATGCGCTTCTACTCCGTCATCTACGCAGCAATCGATGACATTGAGCTTGCACTCAAGGGCATGCTCAAGCCCGAGTACGAAGAAGTCCAGCTCGGCACCGCCGAGGTCCGCGAAGTCTTCCGTTCCTCCAAGTTCGGAAACATCGCCGGCTCGATCGTCCGCTCCGGTGTTATCCGCCGCAACGCCAAGGCACGGGTCACCCGTGACGGCAAGGTCATCGGTGACAACCTCACCGTTGAGTCGCTCAAGCGGTTCAAGGACGACGCCACCGAGGTCCGCACGGACTTCGAATGTGGTATCGGTCTGGGCTCGTTCAACGACGTCAACGAAGGCGACATCATCGAAACCTTCGAGATGCGCGAGAAGCCGCGCGTCTAGCAGTAACCCGGTGGGGCCGTCGGTATACCGGCGGTCCCATCCCCGGCGGTTGGGCCAGCGCCATGCGGCGGCTGGCCCCCGCCGAGGTCGGCCCGGCTCCCGGATTACTTCGGGCCTGTCCGCGCACGACACCTGACGTACACGACTGCCCGGCCTGCGCCGTCGTCGTCGTACGACCCACAAATCTTAGTTAAGGAGAGGTAATGGCAGATCCAGCACGCGCTGCAAAGCTCGCTGACCGAATCAAGGTTGTAGTTGCCCAGGCGCTGGAACGGCGGATCAAGGATCCCCGGCTGGGGTTTGTGACCCTCACCGACGCCCGCGTCACCAATGACCTGCAGCATGCAACTTTGTACTACACCGTCTTCGGTGACGAAGCGCAGCAGGCAGACACCAAGGCAGCCCTGGAGTCCGCCCGCGGCGTCCTGCGCGCCGAGGTTGGCAAGAACATCACCGTGCGCCTGACGCCCACGCTGGAATTCGTCCCCGACGAGATTCCCGTGAATGCCAGCCACCTGGAAGAACTGATCCGGGCTGCCAAGGCACGCGACGCAGAGCTCGAAGCCCTCAAGAAGGGCGCCACCTACGCCGGTGACGCCGACCCGTACCGCAAGGACGAGGACTTCGATGAGGAAGACGACGACGCCGAAGATGAGGACACTCCTGCGGCAGGTTCCGACGCTAAATAGTTTTTTGCAGTGAAGTGAAGAGGGCGGTTCCCCTGCGGGGGAACCGCCCTCTTCCTTTGTTTCTTCGATACCATCCCAACACGGCATCGGGTGCGGGTTCTGCACCGTTTCTACTGGTCTTCCTGCTCCTCGCCCAGGAAGTCCGAGTCCGACCCATGGTGGCCGTGGTGGCCCCACCGGCCGCCGCTGCAGTCGTCGTCGTTGTCTTCGAACTCAATGCGGATAATGCGCCCGTCCGGCGGAGCCGGCTCAACCGGAGGCTCTGTTACCGGCGGCTCCTCAGCGTCTGGTTCCTGCACTCCGCCGGGAGGGAGCACATCAGTCGAGGCGTACAGCGCGCCGTCGTGAAGCTCCAGGGCGCCGGGCTCGTTCACTGCGTAGAAGAGTTCCGGAGTATCGGATCCGGCGGGCACCACCGAGATCCGGCCGCTGAACAGTTCGGCCACGAAGATATCGCCGTCGTCGTTCACTGCCAGACCTGTCGCTCCGGCGAATCCGGTGGCTACGAGTTCTGTCTCGCCGGTGCGTTCGTTCACCCTGAACACCGATCCGTTGTCCAGCCCGCCACCGCCCGGGAGCGACGTCACGTACAGGTAGCCGTCGGGACCTCGTTCGACGTCGGTCGGTACCGGTTCCAGGTTGTAGGTGAGTCCCACGGTGCACGACGGCAGGCCAAAGCCCCCCGCTATCTCAGCGGTGACTGCAAGGGGAATCGGGGGCAGCACGGCGACAGTGGAGATGCCGCCGTTACGGTCCACACGAATCAGGGCGTTCATTCCGGCGTCGGCAACGATCACTCCGCGGCGCGCCGGGAGAGAAGCGTAGGGGTTGGAATCCTTCAGCCCCGTGTAGGACACCGGCGGACCATCAGCGGGTATTTGGGCGGCGCACGCCGGATCGAGGTTGTCGAATCCGTACTGGTTGACGCTGTCCGGATTCTCCGAGAATTCATAGCCGGCGATGTCTCCGATGGTCCTAATGGTGCCGTTCCGGTCTATCGACTTCAGGACTGACATGTTCTGTGCAGGATCGTTCGTGGCGGCGCCGACGACCATGGTGTAAAACGTTGTGCCGAGCCTCGTTGATGACTTCGATACCGCCCCGACAGAGTAGCCGGAGCCGGGAGCCGCGCTGTCAAGGATTTCGGTGGCGCCGTCAGGCGTGATTCGGGTAAGCAGTCCGGCGAAGTCCTGGGCTACGTCCAGGGTTCCCCTGCGGCCAACGGCGAAGCTCAGGGGTGAGAGCAGTCCTTCGGCGAGGGTCGTGACTTCTCCGGCGACAGGAGTAGCCGAACCGGAATCCGGCGGATCGGGGTGCCATCCGCCGGCGGAAGCCGGCGAGGCGGCGAGTCCAAGGGCCGCTATTGCGGCCAGGGAAGCAAGGGCGGGTGATGATTTCTTCACGGTGAGCTCCTCAGCATTGGTCAGGTGCAATGCGAGACTTTCCCCGAGGCCTCCGCGGTTCCCAGCCACGCCCCCGGCCGAGGCACTCACAGCCTAAATCCGGCTTCCTGACAGGTAAACAATAGGAAGCCGGGATTTTTCCATTCCCTGCGGAGTCGAGTATTTCGTCCGTAACAGCGAAATCCTTCGTGCAGGGGTTGTGCCGGATCAGCGCATCGACTGACGCAATGATGCGGTGTTTTACTCCCGGGGACGGGCCGGAAGACGTTCCAGGCCCGTCACCAATTCCTCGGAGCCGCCGCACAGGGCTATCCGGATCCAGCCCTCGCCGATCGATCCGAAGGCCGTTCCCGGTGCCACGGCCACGCCCTGCTCCGCGAGGAACTTCTGCGTCCAGGCCCGCACATCGCCGTTGGAAGCATGGGAAACGTCCGCCCAGAGATAAAACGCACCCTGGGCCTTGAGATACGGAATGCCCTTGGCATCCAGCACCGCTGCGGCGGCGTCCCGGTTGGCCCGGTAGTGCGCCGCTGCCTCAGCGACATAGTCCTGCGGTCCGGCGAGCGCGGCAAGGGCTGCGTACTGCGACGGCGAAGCAACGCAGGACACGATGGACTCCATGACCGTGCTCATCTGCTTCTCCAACCCGGCGGGCGTGATGAGCGCACCGATCCGCAGCCCCGTCAGGCCATAGGTCTTCGAGAGTGTCACGGAGACGATCACCCGCTCTCCGCCGGCGGTGTCCTCGGAACCCGGCCCCCCGCCGTCGTACTTCAGCGGGCTGACATGCGGCACATCGTAGGTGAAGGCCTCGTAGCACTCATCGGATATGATCCACAGGTCCCGCCGCCGGGCCAGCTCCACCAGTTCTGCCACCAAGTCCTCGCTGAACACGGCGCCCAGCGGGTTGGACGGGGAATTCAGCAGCAGGACCCGGGTCCGCGGGGTAATCAGCGCCTCAATGTCCGCGATCCGCGGCTGGAAGTCATGCTCGGGATACAACGGATACTCCACCGGAACGGCGTGCAGGAGCCCTGCGGTCATGGCGAAGGTCGGATAGCCGGGGTTGGGGATGAGGATCTCGTCCCCGACGTCCAGGAGCATGCTCATGGCAAGGTGCAGTCCCTGCTGGGCTCCGGCTGTCACGAACGCCCGGCCCGGGGCCACCTCCACACCGCTGTGCAGGCCCGCCCGCTCAGCGAAGGCCGCACGCAGCGGCATGATCCCGGCGTTGGGCGTGTACCCGGTCTCATCCCGGCTCAGGGTGGCTGCCGCAGCCTCAAGGATGTGCGGGGGAGTGGGGAAGCCCGGCTCGCCGATGCTGAGCACAATCGAATGCGGCCGGGCCCAGGCCGCCTGCGTGATCTCACGGATCTGGTTGGCAGGAGCGTTGCGGACGTGCGGTGAGAGCTCAGGCATACCCGCATCGTAGTTCCCAACAACCCCGGGCAGCCACTCCCCGGCGCAGCGTCGTCAGGATCTGCGGGCCCGGGCCGCATATACTGAAAGGCGTGAATTCAGGGCAGGTCCGTTCAGGGCTGATTATTGTGGACAAGCCGCAGGGATGGACCAGCCACGATGTGGTTGGCCGCCTGCGGAAACTAGCGGGCACCCGAAAAGTGGGGCACGCGGGGACATTGGACCCGATGGCCACCGGAGTACTGGTGGTGGGCATTAACAAGGCCACCCGGCTCCTGACTTACATCGTTGGCACCTCCAAGACTTATGAAGCCACGATTCGCCTGGGCCAATCCACGGTGACGGACGATGCCGAGGGTGAGATCACCGCCGAGACCATCGCCGCGGCAGTCACCGACGAAGAGATTATGGCAGCCGTCGCAGGCTTGACCGGCGACATTTTGCAGGTGCCCAGCAGCGTCAGCGCCATCAAGGTCAACGGCGAGCGGTCCTACGCCAAGGTGCGTGCGGGCGGGGAAGTGAACCTGCCGGCCCGACCGGTGACCGTTTCCCGATTTGAGGTCCACGACATCCGGCGCGAAAACGGCGGCCGGCTGCGCGACGTCGACGTCACCGTTGACTGCTCCTCCGGCACCTACATACGCGCCCTGGCCCGCGACCTGGGCGGTGCGCTCGGCGTCGGCGGCCATCTGACCGCCCTGCGCCGCACCTGCGTGGGCCCGTACAGCCTGGAGCAGGCCGCCACGCTGGAGCAGCTCGCCTCGGACCTGCAGGTCCTGGAGCTCGACGACGCCGCCCGGGCACTGTTCCCGGTCCGCGAGCTGAGTGCCGCGGAAGCGGTCGATCTCTCCCACGGTCGCCGCATCCCGCCGTCGGAAATCGACGGCATCGGGGATGGCACCCCGGTGGCCGCCTTTGCACCGGGCGGCACGCTTGTGGGCCTGCTGGAAAACAGGGGACCTGCCGGCGCTGAATTCCCTGCCGCCTATGCCAAGGCGCTGCTGGTTTTCGCCCCGGGAAACGAGGCAGTCTAAGTGGTTGTCGATCCGCTCTTCATTGTCGGCACCATCGTGTGCCTGGTGTCCGTGGTGCTGTGCGTCGGAGCGGCCGTGCTCAAGCACGGACCCAATGACCTCACCATTCTTTCCGCAGCCGCCGTGGAGCTTTTCCTGCTCGTTTACGGCGTGGCCGCGATCATCCGCCAGGTGGGCGGGGAGGGGGTGGCCGGAGAGCCCTGGGAATTCTGGGGTTATCTGTTCACCGCGCTCCTCGTTCCCGTAGGCGCCGTCTGGTGGTCCCTCATGGACCGCAGCCGCTGGTCCAACCTGGTCCTGGGTGCCGTGGGCATCACCGTATTTGTCATGCTGTTCCGGATGGAGCAGATTTGGGATGGAGTAATACCCGCATGAATTCGAACAAGTCCCGGTCCGGCAGTATCCCCGAAGGGGCTGCCGCCGGACCCGCTGCCCGCAACACCGGGGCAGGCCGTCTGCTGGTAGCGGTCTACGCCGTCTTTGCGCTGTCCTCGACCGCACGCGCACTGTTCCAGATCGCCACCAAGTTCGACCAGGCTCCGCTGGCATACCTGCTGTCCGCCTTCGCTGCCGTGGTCTACATCGTGGCAACAGTGGGGCTGGCGAAGTCCGGCTCCGGCTCCTACAAGGTGTCAGTGGCTGCCGTGGGCATTGAAATGGTGGGTGTGCTGGCCGTGGGCATTTTCGGGCTCGTGGATCCCGCCGCACTGCCCGACGACACGGTCTGGTCAGGCTTCGGCGCGGGCTACGGCTACGTTCCGCTCATCCTTCCGGTGCTGGGTTTGTGGTGGCTCTACCGCCACCGCTCGGATGCCGCCGCCCGCGCCTGAACCACAGGCCGAAACCCGCAGGCTCGGGTGCCCGCCGCGACGGTGCCATGCGTGAGACGATGGCAGGAGAATGCATCCCTTCGCCTTTTCCATTCCTTCAGGGGGAAAAATGAGCAACTCGGCTTCGACACCAGGTGACCGCCACGACGGGTCCGGTCCCGCTCAACCTGCGCAGCCGCCCACGGCTCAGCCAACGGATCAGCAGGCTCCGCCGCCGTCCGCGGCCTCGGCCGGGAGGAAGCCCCACGTTCCCGCTGCAGGACAGGCAACGCGTCCCACCGAGCAGCTGCAGGTTCCCCCGACAGGCAAGCGGACGGCTGCTTCCCCCGCCAAGGGCGGAAAGGAAGCGGCGAAATCCAAGGGCAAGCCGTACAAGAGCAGCGACGACTGGGGTGTTTTCCGCGCCGTCGTCATCGGGGTGGGCATTCTCGTCGCCGGCGTCGGCGTGTACTACCTTGTCACCGGAACATCGGGCGTTGCGGACACCGGCGGCGGCGAAATCAATGCCTCGCTGGAGTCCCAGTTCCGCTTCTTCTCGGCCATGATGGTGGGTGTCGGCGCAGCCTTCATCGCCATTGCCGTGAAGTTCCAGTGGGCCAACATGCTCTGGCTGGTGTGCCTGATGGTGTTCCTGGGCGGCATTGGGCGCGTGCTGTCCTGGGCGTTCAGCGGCACCCCGCACTTCACCATGATCATCCTGATGATCCTGGAACTCGCTTTCCCGCCGGCGCTGCTCGTGTGGCACCGGTTCATCGCCAAGACCAGCGAACTCAAGCGTGAGTACAGCGAAGGCGGAGCCGCCCGCGGAAGCGGCCCATCCGCCGACGCGGCGCAGGGCTGATTCTTTTTCGGCAATAATGGAGAAGTCCGGTACGGCACCGCGCTGTTCCGGGCTTTTTCCTGCGGCTCCGCCGCACCCCGAACCATCCGTTTGAAGGAGCTTTTGTGTACTACTGGAATGGCCTGGCCGAGGTTCCCGCCGGGATCGGTCCGACAGTAGTGACGATCGGCAACTTCGACGGCGTCCATGTGGGACATCAGCATGTCCTGGACCGGCTGGTGAAGGTGGCCCGCGAGAAAGATGCCGCAGCCGTAGCCATCTCGTTCGATCCGCACCCGGCACAGGTGCACCGTCCCGAGACGGCCCCCGAACTGATCATGGGACCGCTGGACCGCCGTGAGGCGCTGGCAGCCACCGGTCTGGACGGCCTGCTGATGATGCACTACGACCTGCAGTTGGCATCGCTGTCTCCCGAGGAATTCGTCCGGCAGGTCTTCGTGGACGGACTGCACGTGTGTGCCGTCGTCATTGGCCACGACGTACGCTTTGGCCGCGGCAACTCCGGCGACCTTGAGACGATGCGCCGGCTGGGCGCTGAACTGGGCTTTGAAGTCCAGGCAGTGGAGGACTTCGGTGCCCTGCCGGACGGCCCCGCGGCGTCCGGGGGGCGGCGCTGCTCCTCCACCTGGATCCGGGAAGCACTGCGCAGCGGCGACGTCCGCACCGCGGCACGGCTGCTGGGCCGCACCCACCGCATGCGCGGCGAAGTCATCCACGGTGCCGCGCGGGGACGGGAACTTGGTTTTCCCACGGCAAACCTGGCCCCCGAGGCGAGCGGGCTCATTCCCGCGGACGGCATCTACGCCGGCTGGCTGGTTGACGAGGCAGGCACGCGCTGGCCCGCAGCCATCTCAGTGGGTTCCAATCCAACCTTCGACGGCGTCAGCCGGCAGGTGGAGGCCCATGTGATTGACCGGCCCGAGGAAAGAATCAGCGATTTCGATTTGTACGGCCAGCACGTGGTGGTGGAATTCGTGGAGCGGCTGCGCGGAATGGTCGCGTATACAGGCCCCGAGGCACTGATTGAGCAGATGCGCCTTGACGTGGCACGCACGCGGGACGTGCTTTCGACAGATAGCAGCGGGGACAGGTAAACTGTTATCAAATTCGGCTGCGGTCCGTGGCGGCTGAATTTCTTTGTGTCTTTCAGGATTAATCCTGGGCGGCGCCAAGATCCCCGGCAGCGCAGTGCTGACTCGGGCCTCACGGCACAACTCTAGGAGAGTTACATTGGCACTTGATCCCGTAGTCAAGCAGGAAATCATCAAGGAATACGCTCGGGCCGAAGGCGACACCGGTTCGCCCGAGGTTCAGGTTGCAGTGCTGTCGCGCCGCATCCTCGACTTGACTGAACACCTGAAGACGCACAAGCACGACCACCACACCCGCCGCGGCCTGATGGCCATGGTTGGTCGCCGTCGTCGTATGCTTTCGTACCTCAAGGATACGGACATCGCGCGTTACCGTGCGCTCATCGAGCGCCTCGGCCTGCGTAAGTAGTCTTTGGAGAGGGCGGCCCCTGCGTTTCGTGGGAGCCGCCCTTTTTCAGGCAGGCATGGACACCGGTTCGACCGGAAGCGCACCTGCCCTCGAATAATCCTGGCACTACAGCAGCAACAGCACCACAGCAGTAACAGCCACATCAACAGGAGTCAGCCAGCATCGCAGCATTCGCGGTCCTCGGTAGTGGTCTCCGGGAGTTTTCCGCCCGTGGACCTCGATCGAAGACCGGGTGTTGAACCGACCCGCTTCACAGCGGTGCACGCGTTTATTGGGACGATGCTGGATGCCTCCGCCAACGTAGAAACGGAGGTGGCTCTCTATGGAGGGTCCCGAAATTCAGTTCTCAGAAGCCGTCATTGACAACGGCAAATACGGCCAGCGCGTCATTCGCTTCGAAACCGGCCGTCTGGCCCAGCAGGCTGCAGGCGCAGCCACTGTCTACATCGACGATGACACCGTCCTGCTGTCGGCAACGTCCGCCGGCAAATCCCCGCGTGAAGGTTTCGACTTCTTCCCGCTGACCGTGGACGTCGAAGAGCGCATGTACGCCGCCGGCCGCATCCCGGGCTCGTTCTTCCGCCGCGAAGGCCGCCCGTCCACCGAAGCCATCCTGGCCTGCCGCCTGATGGACCGCCCGCTGCGCCCCGCCTTCGTCAAGGGCCTGCGCAACGAGGTCCAGATTGTGGTCACCGTCCTGGCGATCAACCCCGACGTGCTGTACGACGTCGTGGCAATCAACGCTTCCTCCATGTCCACCCAGCTGAGCGGCCTGCCGTTCTCCGGTCCGATCGGCGGCGTCCGCGTTGCCCTGATCGACGACCAGTGGGTTGCCTTCCCGAAGCACTCCGAACTGGAGCGCGCAGTGTTCTCCATGGTGGTTGCCGGCCGCATTGCAGGTGACGACGTCGCCATCATGATGGTGGAAGCCGAAGCCACCGACGCCGCCTGGAACCTCATCAAGGAAGAGGGCGCCACCGCCCCGACCGAAGAAGTTGTTGCAGAAGGCCTCGAAGCGGCCAAGCCGTTCATCAAGGCCCTGTGCGAGGCACAGGCCGACCTGGCGGCACGCGCCGCCAAGCCGACCGTCGAGTTCCCGATCTTCCTGGACTACCAGGACGACGTCTACGAAGCCGTGGAAGCCGCAGCCGCTGACAAGCTGGCCAAGGTCTTCTCGATCGCTGACAAGCAGGAGCGCGACATCGCCGCCGACGAGCTCAAGGACGAAGTTGTTGCTTCGCTCTCCGAGAAGTTCGAAGGCCGCGAGAAGGAAATCTCCGCAGCATTCCGCTCCGTCACCAAGCAGGTTGTGCGCCAGCGCATCCTGAAGGACCAGGTCCGCATCGACGGCCGCGGCCTGACGGACATCCGCCAGCTCACCGCCGAGGTTGAGGTTCTGCCCCGCGTCCACGGTTCGGCCATCTTCGAGCGCGGCGAAACCCAGATCCTGGGCGTCACCACGCTGAACATGCTCAAGATGGAACAGCAGATCGACTCGCTGTCGCCCGTAACGCGCAAGCGCTACATGCACAACTACAACTTCCCGCCGTACTCCACCGGTGAAACCGGCCGCGTGGGTTCGCCCAAGCGCCGCGAAATCGGCCACGGTGCCCTGGCAGAGCGCGCGCTCATGCCGGTGCTGCCGACCCGTGAAGAATTCCCGTACGCCATCCGCCAGGTCTCCGAAGCCCTGAGCTCCAACGGTTCCACCTCCATGGGTTCGGTCTGCGCCTCGACGCTGTCCATGCTCAATGCCGGTGTTCCGCTGCGCGCTCCGGTTGCCGGCATCGCCATGGGCCTGGTCTCCGACCAGGTTGACGGCGAAACCCGCTACGCCGCCCTGACCGATATCCTCGGCGCCGAAGATGCCTTCGGTGACATGGACTTCAAGGTTGCCGGCACCTCCGAGTTCGTCACGGCCATCCAGCTGGACACGAAGCTCGACGGTATCCCCGCTTCCGTGCTGGCAGCAGCACTGAAGCAGGCCCGCGAAGCCCGCCTGCACATTCTCGGCGTCATGGACGCTGCGATCGACACCCCGGACGAGCTCTCCGAGTACGCCCCGCGCATCATCTCGGTGAAGATCCCCGTGGATAAGATCGGCGAGGTCATTGGCCCGAAGGGCAAGATGATCAACCAGATCCAGGAAGACACCGGCGCTGACATCTCCATTGAAGATGACGGCACGGTCCTGATCGGTGCAACCGACGGCACCTCCGCCGAGGCTGCCCGTGCGGCGGTCAACGCGATCGCCAACCCGCAGGTCCCCGAGATCGGCGAGCGTTACCTGGGTACGGTTGTGAAGACCACCACGTTCGGTGCCTTCGTATCCCTGACCCCGGGCAAGGACGGCCTGCTGCACATCTCCGAGCTGCGCAAGCTCGCCGGTGGCAAGCGCGTTGACAACGTTGACGAGGTTGTCTCCGTCGGCCAGAAGATCCAGGTGGAAATCACCAAGATCGACGACCGCGGAAAGCTCTCCCTGTCTCCGGTGGTTGCTGACGACGCCGAAGGCGAAGAAGCAGCGGAAGCCGAGTCCGCAGAGTAAATGTCACACCTTGCTGATGGAAACCGTCCCGATGCCGGACATGCTCCGGCATCCGGGACGGTTGTCCGCCTTCCGCTGACCACCCTTCCCGGCGAACCGTCCCTTGTGATGGGAACTCCGGGAGGCGCCGTCGTGCACCGTTCCGTCCTTCCGGGCGGAGTGCGCGTGCTGACCGAGGCCATGCCCGGTCAGCGGAGCGCGACCATCGGTTTTTGGGTTGGTGTCGGCTCGCGGGATGAAGCCGCGGGCCGACACGGCTCAACCCACTTCCTTGAACACCTGCTGTTCAAGGGAACCACGCGCCGCTCCGCGCTGGACATCGCGCTGGCCTTTGACGAGGTGGGCGGGGAATCCAACGCGGCCACGGCCAAGGAAAGCACCTGCTACTACGCACGGGTGCTGGATACTGATCTGCCGATGGCCATCGACGTCATCACGGACATGATCACCTCCGCGGTCCTGGACCCGGAGGAACTGGAACAGGAACGCGACGTCATCCTGGAAGAAATCGCCATGGATGCCGACGATCCCGCGGACCTGTGCCACGAAAAGTTTGCCGAAGCCGTCCTGGGCGACCACGCCCTGGGCCGCCCCATCGGCGGCACGCCCGAAGCGATCAAGAGCGTTCCGCGCGAAGCTGTGCTGGAACACTACCGGCGCTACTACCGTCCCTCGGAGCTGGTGGTCACCGCTGCCGGCGGCCTGGAGCACGACGACGTTTGCGCCCTGGTGCTCGACGCCCTGAAGAAGGCGGGCTGGGATCTGTCCGAGGACGCCGTTCCGGCGCCCCGCCGGAACACCGAACCGGCGACAATCTCCGGCACCGCCGGAGTCCAGGTCATCAACCGGCCGGTGGAACAGGCCAACGTGGTCATGGGCTGCCCGTCGCTGACCGCCACCGACGACCGCCGCTTTGCCATGAGCGTCCTGAACACCATCCTGGGCGGCGGCATGTCCTCGCGCCTGTTCCAGGAGATCCGCGAAAAGCGGGGTCTGGTGTACTCCACCTACTCCTTCTCCGCGTCCTACGCCGATGCCGGATATTTCGGCATGTATGCGGGCTGCTCACCGGCCAAGACCCGCCAGGTTATCGACCTGATGGGTTCCGAACTGGAGCGGCTGGCAGCGGACGGCGTGGACGAAGCCGAGCTGAAGAAGGCCCGCGGCCAGATCGCCGGCGGCATGGTCATGGCGCTGGAAGATTCCAGCTCCCGCATGTCACGCCTGGGCCGGGCCGAGCTGGTCAGCGGAGAGTTCATCGACATCGACGAGTCCCTCGCCCGCATTGGTGCCGTCACCGCAGAGGAAGTGCAGGCACTGGCCGCCGAACTGGCCGCCGCCCCGCGCACCATCACCGTGGTGGGACCGTTCAGCTCGAAAGAGGAGCTGGGCTTCTAGCCTTTTCTCTTTCCCGGAAACAGCCAAAACAGCAGGAGCACGTCCCCGCCGAGGGGACGTGCTCCTGCTGTTTGCTGTGGGTTCCTCCTGCGGGATGCCCGGCTTATCCGCCCGCGAACGGCGGCAGGATGTCTACGGTGTCTCCGGCGGCCAGAGGCAGGGACCGGTCGCGCGCTGCAAATCCGTTGACCAGGAACGTGCTGCGGGAAATCACGCTCTTCAGCGGGGGAGTGCCCTCGGGTGCCGAGACATGCCGGGCGGAAAGGAAATCCAGCAGCTCGCTCAGCGGCGCGCCCTCGGACACTCCGTCCACTCCCGGTTCCGTCCCGGCCAGGATCTCTTCCTCCACACCGGATGCCGCTTTCGCTGCACCGAAATATCGAATCTGCACTTAGCCGCCTATCGCACTCATGGTCCGGTCCGGCTGCACATAGTCAGCGTCCCCCAGACCGGTATGGTCCATTCCGTGGGCTTTGGGTTTGCCCCACATGGCGTCCTGCCAGCGGGCCGCCACCTCGGCGTCTCCGCTGCCCGGAGTGCGGAGAAGTTCCAGCAGATCGGTTTCCTCGTGGGAAAACAGGCAGCTGCGCACCTTGCCCTCGGCCGTGATCCGGGTCCGCCGGCAGTCCGCACAGAACGGCTCCGTGACCGAGGCGATGATGCCCACGATGCCGGCGACGACGTCGGGGGCGCTGCGGCGCCGGACTTCCCAGCGTTCGGCGGGGGCGCCGTCGCGCTGCCGCGGGTCGGGCGTGAGGATGAAGTCCCGCTCCAGCCAGCCGCGGATCTCCGCCGCGGAGATCATTCCGTCCCGGGTCCAGCCGTGGTCCGCGTCCAGCGGCATCTGCTCAATGAAGCGCAGCTCAAAGCCGTGGCTGACGGCCCATTCGAGCAGATCCGGGGATTCGACGTCGTTGATCCCGCGCATCAGCACGGCGTTGATCTTGATCAGTCCCAGCCCCACCCGGGCGGCTTCCTCGACGCCGGCCAGCACGCGCGGCAGGAAAGGCCGGCGGGTCAGCTGAGCGAAGGTATCCGGATGCAGGGAATCGAGCGAGACGTTGATTCGGGTCAACCCGGCGTCCTTGAGCGCCTGGGCTTTTTTGTCCAGGCCCAGACCGTTGGTGGTCATTGAGATGGGAAGGTCCGGATGGTTGCTGCGGATCCCGGCGACAATGTCGACCAGATCGGCGCGCACCAGCGGTTCGCCTCCGGTCAGGCGCAGTTCCCGAACTCCCAGCTCGTCCACGCCGATCCGCACCAGCCGGACAATCTCCGCGCCGCTGAGAACCTTGTCCTTGGCGAGCCAATCCAAACCCTCGGCGGGCATGCAGTAGGTGCAGCGGAGGTTGCACTTGTCCGTCAGGGACAGCCGCATGTCGGTGGCGCGGCGCCCGTACCGGTCCAGGAGCCCGTCAGCGGCGCGGACACCCGCTGCCGCCGCCGAACCGTTGGCTTCTGAGGCACCGGCATGCGAGCCGGCGGCGTCATCCGCAGTCGAACCGGTGGCACACCCGGAGCCGGCCGCGCTTGGCGGCGAGCCGATGGACGGCATTCCCAGCTGGATACCCATGGGTCGAGGTTACGCCCTTTCACGGTTAGGCTCTATCAATGCGTTTTATCCGACGAAACCTGCCGTCTCTGGCTGCCTCCGCCGCCTTGATGGCGGTTGTCGCGGGCTGTTCCGCGCCGGCCGGCAGTGGCACCGGAACGCCGGGTCCCGACATTACGGTATTCGCCGCAGCTTCACTCACGGATGTGATCGAAGCCATGAATGAAGCCTACGACGGCGGCGGCCGGCTGCGCACCAACCTCGGCTCGAGCGCCCAGCTCGGCAGCCAGCTTTTGTCCGGAGCTGCGGCTGACGTCGTCATCACGGCTGATCTTGAGGCCCTGGACCCTGTCCGGGAGAAGGGGCTGATCGCCGCCGAACAGGTGGTGGCCGGGAATTCGACTGTTTTGGTGCTGGCACCAGGGAACCCGGGGGAGGTGGCGACGCTCGCCGATCTGTCCTCGGAGACAGTGCAGTCGGCGGTCTGCGCCGCGTCGGTGCCGTGCGGCCGGGCTGCCGCACGTGTCCTGGACAGCGCCGGAGTGGTCCTGAGCGGGGAAAGCCGGGAGGACAGCGTCCGGTCGGTCCTGACGAAAGTGGCAACGGGGCAGGCGGATGCCGGCCTGGTGTACCAAACCGATGCGCTCTCGGCTGCGAACCGAGGGGTGACGTATCTTGAACTGAATGATCCCGAACCCAACCAGTACCCCGCGGCCCTGACCGTGGAGGGAGCAGAGCATGAGGCAGCTGTCGGATTCTATGAGTGGCTCGCCGGGAACGACGCGGCCCGGATCTTCCGCGAGGCGGGCTTCCGCATTCCGGGACAGTGACAGAGACAGTGACCGGGAGAGTGGCAGCGACCGTGACCGGGACAGTGAGCCGGCGGGCCGGCAGGCGGACGCCGGCGGAAAGTGGCGTCTGTCCGGGAAACGGCGCCGCGGGCAGGTCTCGCCGGACCGGGGCGGGGCAATGAACCGCGAAGCGCGGGCCACCACGCCAACGTGGCTGTGGATCCCGGCGTCGCTGGCGCTGCTGTTTTGCGCAGGCCCGGTGGCGGCGCTCCTGCTGAACGTCCCGTGGACCTCGCTGGGTTCGCTGCTGACCGCCTCCGAAGCCCGTACCGCTCTGGGACTGTCCCTGGCCACCTCGGTGGGCTCCACCTTGATCTGCGTGGCATTGGGCCTGCCGTTGGCCGTCCTGTTCAGTAAGCTGTCAGGTCCCTGGATGCAGCTGCTGCGCGGCATTCTGCTCATTCCGCTCGTGCTGTCCCCGGTGGTTTCCGGCATTGCGCTGTTGTATTTCTGGGGGCGCCAGGGCATTGCCGGCCGGGTATTGGAATCCGCGGGCCTGGGCGTGGGCTATTCGCCGGCAGCGGTCCTGATAGTGCAGGTGTTTGTCTCGCTGCCGTTCTTTGTGGTGGCGTCGCTGAGCAGCCTGCGGGCGGTTGACCATGACCTGGAAATGGCAGCTGCCACATCCGGAGCCGGGCCCACGGCGATCCTGCGCTACATCACCGTGCCGCTGGCGCTGCCCGGCATCATAGTGGGTGCACTGCTCGCCTTCGCCCGTTCGCTGGGGGAATACGGCGCCACGATCACCTTCGCCGGCAGCATTGAGGGGCGCACCCGCACGCTGCCGCTGCAGATTGAGCTCAGCCTGAACTCCAACCAACCGGAAATCGCGCTGGGAATCTGCCTCATCCTGATCTCGCTCTACCTTGTGCTGCTGGCTCTGGCACGCTTCGGGGTGGCGCTGCTGCTGCCGCGCTGACCGGTGGAGCGCGCGGACAAAACCAGGTTTGGGCAGACTTCTCAGGATCCGCCCAGCCGGCACCGATAGAACAGACCAGAGCAGACCAGCGGGGGAGAACAGACCGGCGGCTGAAACACCCCGTCAGCGGCGGAACATCGACAGAAGCGAGCGGCATGACACGCACGGCCTCAAAATTCCCCCTGTGGGCTGCTGCGTCGGGTGTTGTGGCCGCGGGCCTTGGCGTGGTTGCCGGGGAACTGGCGGCAGCCCTGATGAGTCCGTCGCTCTCTCCGGTGAGCGCGGTGGGTTCCGTAGTCATCGACGGGATGCCCGGACCGGTGAAGGACTGGGCCATTGGCCTGTTCGGAACTGCCGACAAGGCAGCGTTCCTGGTGGCCATGTCCGCGGTCATCGCCCTGTGCGGCGCAGCAGCCGGGGTCCTTCAGCTGCGCCGCCCGCCGGCCGGCGCCGTCGTCATCGGTTTCCTGGGTGCGGCCGGCCTGGCTGCCGTGCTGACCCGGGCGCAAATGAGTGTGCTGTCCCTGGTGCCTCCGCTGCTGGCCGCCGCGGTGGGAATCCTGGTGCTGCGTGCCCTGATCGCCCGACTTGGACGGTGGCGCGATTCGCTTCCCGAAGAAGCCGGTGCCCGGCGGCGCGACGTGCTGATGACCCTGGGCGGGGGAGCAGCGGTGGGCGTGGTGGCGGGCGCGCTGGCCGGCGGATCCCGGGTGGGACAGGTGAACGCGGTGGCCCTGCGCGACGGCGTGGTCCTGCCCTCCGCGGTGACGCCGGCGGCGCAGATTCCCGTGGGCGCGGATTTGGAGATCCCGGGCCTGGCACCGGTGCTGACGCCCGCCGCGGACTTTTACCGCATTGACACCGCACTGAGCGTTCCGTTGGTTGATGCCAACGAGTGGACCCTCAAGGTCACGGGCATGGTGGACCGGGAGATGACCATCAGTTTTGCCGACCTGCTCGCCAAACCGCTGCAGGAAAGCTACGTCACCCTGGCCTGCGTTTCTAATGAGGTGGGCGGCAGCCTGATCGGCAACGCCAAATGGCTGGGCTGGCCGGTCCGCAACCTGCTGGCCGCCGCCGGCGTCCAGAACGGCGCCGATATGGTGCTGTCCACGAGCCGGGACGGCTGGACGGCATCCACCCCGCTCGAGGCCCTGACGGACAACCGCGACGCCCTGCTGGCGGTGGGCATGAACGGAGAATCGCTGCCGCTGGAACACGGCTTTCCGGTGCGCCTGGTGGTCCCGGGTTTGTACGGGTATGTGTCAGCCACCAAATGGGTCACCGAACTCAAGGTCACGCGGTTCAGCGACGAAGTTGCCTACTGGGCCCAGCGCGGCTGGACCGAACGCGGACCCATCAAGCTGTCCTCCCGGATCGACACACCGTCCCGGGGTGCTTCCACGGATGCCGGGAAAACCACTGTGGCCGGCATGGCCTGGGCCCAGCACACCGGCATCCGCGGGGTGCAGGTGCGGGTCGACGACGGCGGCTGGCAGGACGCGGACCTGGCCCCGGCAATCTCGGCTGACACCTGGGTGCAGTGGTCGGCCGGCGTTGACCTCAGCCCGGGCGAGCACACGGTTACCGTGCGCGCCATCGATGCCGACGGCACCGAACAGGATGAAACGCAGCGCCCGGTGGTACCCGACGGCGCCACCGGCCTGCATACAATTCGAGTGAACGCGAAGTAACTTTCGCCGTCCGCCGTTTCGTTCATTCCCTCCGCCACAAGGAGTCCGGTGCCTACACCCAGTACCACGCCAGCCGATGAGCCGCAGGTTCGCCCACCAGGCTTAGGCTCGCCGCGCAGCGTAGCCGAGCACCGGATGGCCGTGCTTGATTTGCTGGCGGCCGGATTCCGCGAGCGCCCGCAGGCAGCGGAAGACGAGTTCCTCATCAGCGCCCGGGGACGGGTGCTGGCGGCTGACGTCGCTGCGCCGGGAAGCCTGCCTCCCTTCGCCAACTCGCAGATGGACGGGTACGCCGTGCACTCCGCAGACCTCGCCACGTCCGGCCAGCCCGGCAAACGCGTCGAACTGGCGGTGGCGGCCACCATCCCCGCAGGTTTCGAGCCACCGGCCCTGGTCCGGGGCACAGCCGCGCCCATCATGACCGGAGCCATGCTCCCACCCGGAGCAGACGCCGTCGTGCCCATCGAGCAGGCGGTGCCGGACTCCTTTCCGTCCGCAGTCGGAAGCCCCGCCGTTGAAGCCCTGCCCCGGGCCACCGTCAGCTTGCCCGCCGGAGTTCCCGCCGGACAATATGTGCGCTCCGCCGGCAGCGACATCCGCGCCGGCGATCCGGCTCTGCCCGCCGGAACCGTCCTGGGGCCGGGGCAGCTGGGCCTGCTGGCCGCTCTGGGAGTGGACGCGGTTCGCGTTCGCGCCCGCCCGCGCGTCCTGCTGCTGACCACCGGCGATGAGGTGGTGGAACCCGGCCTGCCGCTGCAGCCCGGACAAATCCACGACGCCAACACCACCCTGCTGCGGTCCCTGCTGGAGGAGGCCGGAGCAACGGTGCTGCGCACCCGCGTGCTGGCGGACTCTCCGCAGGAATTCCAGCACCGGCTCCACGAGGACCTCGCCGCCGAAGCGCCCGACCTGATCATCACCTCCGGCGGCATCAGCAAGGGTGCCTTCGAGGTGGTCAAGCAGGGGTTGGGCAGGGAAGACGTGGAGTTCTTGTCCGTGGCCATGCAGCCCGGCGGCCCGCAGGGGATCGGCAGAGTTGCCGGCATCCCGTTCCTGGCCTTTCCCGGCAATCCGGTCAGCTGTGTGGTGTCCTTCGAGATGTTCCTGCGGCCGGCGCTGGGTTCGGTGACGGGGCTGCCGCGTCCGCGCCCGGAACTGACCGCACTGCTGACCGCCGACGTTCACAGTCCTGCAGGCAAGCACCAGGTCCGGCGCGGCCGGTACCTGCCGCCTGCCGAGCCCGGCAGCACAGGACAGGTGGAATTGGTGGGCGGACCAAGCTCTCATCTGGTCCATGCCCTGGCCACATCCAACGCACTGGTGCACCTGCCCGCGGGACGGGAGTCCTTCCCGGCCGGCGCCGAGGTGACAGTATGGCTGTTGGACCGGTAGCCCGCTTCGTGCCGCACCGTTTCAGACCGTCACCGCCCCAGACCAACACCTAGCGTGGAGCCAGCTCCACCAACCGAAGGGAAATACTCATGGCCGGCAGCGATGAGCAGCAGTTAGGGCTCACTCATGTCCGTGAAGACGGCTCCGCCCACATGGTGGATGTCTCCGCCAAGACCGAGACCACGCGCGAGGCCACGGCGCAGGCCCGCCTGCGCACCACGGCAGAGGTGGTAAAGCTGGTGTCCGAGGGCGGCCTGCCCAAAGGCGACGCGCTGGCCGTGTCCCGCATCGCCGGAATCATGGGCGCCAAGCAGACCTCCACACTGATTCCGCTCTGCCATCCGCTGCCCCTGACCAAGGTGACCGTGGATTTCGAAGCCGGGGACGCCGACGTCGTCATCCGCGCCACGGTAAAGACGAAAGCTCTCACCGGGGTGGAGATGGAAGCCTTGACCTCCGTGTCGGTGGCGGCGCTGACGCTGTACGACATGATTAAAGCCGTGGACAAGCATGCCTCCATCACCGACATCCAGGTGCTCGCCAAATCCGGCGGCAAGAGCGGAGACTGGACCCTGTGAACACCCTGCCCCAAGCCCCGGAGCAGCAGCCCCGCCGCACGGCGGCTGTCCTCATTGCCTCCACCCGCGCCGCCCGCGGCGTCTACCAGGATGAATGCGGCCCCCTGGCCGCGGACTGGCTTTACGCGCTCGGGTTCGACGTCGTGCTCGCAGAAGTGGTGCCCGACGGCGACGCGGTGGGAGAGGCGCTCGGCCGCATGCTCGAGCTGGAACCGGCCGTGATCCTCACCAGCGGAGGGACCGGCCTGAGCCCCGATGACCGTACGCCCGAACAGACGCTTCCGCTGCTGGACCGGGAGGTGCCCGGAATCATGGAGGCGCTGCGTGCGGACGGACGCACCAAAACCCCGATGGCCGCCATCAGCCGAGGCCACGCCGGCACCGCCGGACGAACGTTCATTGTGAACCTGCCCGGTTCGCCCGGGGCCGTGGCGGACGGGCTGGCCGTGCTGGAACCGGTCATCGGACATATTTGCGGACAGCTGGAAGGACGAAATGAGCACTGAACCCGAGGCTGCACCGGGGGCGGCTGATGCCGCGGCGGCGAAGAACACCTCCGAGGTCATCAATGCCACGGTTTCGGACCTGCCGCTGAATGCTGAACACGCCAACGGCGCGGCCTGGTCACCGGAGTGCGGCGCGGTGGTGGGCTTCAGCGGAATTGTCCGCAACCACGACGGCGGCCGCGGCGTGGCCAGCCTGTCCTACAGTGCGCATCCAAGCGCCGAAGAGGTCATTGCCGGAGTCGCCGCGGACATTGCTGCGAAGTATGACGGCGTCCGGATCTGGGTGGGACACCGCACCGGTCCGCTGGAGATTGGCGACGCCGCCCTGGTGGCCGCCGTCGCTGCCGCTCACCGGGGTGTCGCCTTTGCCGCCTGCTCCGATTTGGTGGACACCGTGAAGGAGCACGTGCCCATCTGGAAGGAACAGGGCTTCCAGGACGGAACCACCGAGTGGGTGGGTGTCAGCGACTGAGCGGGCTGATGACCCGGCCGGTGTCACCGGGTCTCCGCTGCGACCGGTAATCTGGAGCAATGACTGAGCAACTAGCCGTAGCCGTCCTCGGGGCCGCCGGCCGCATGGGATCCGAAGCCGTCAAGGCCGTCGAGGCCGCGCCCGATCTCAAGCTGGTGGCAGCTCTGGGCCGCGGGGACTCGCTGGACACCCTCGTCTCTTCGGGCGCGCAGTATGTCATTGACCTCACCGTCCCGGACAGCACCGAAGCCAATGTCCGCTTCGCCGTCGAGCACGGCATGCACGCCGTCGTCGGCACCACCGGCTGGGACGCGGACCGGCTGGCCCGGCTCTCCGACCTGCTGGAAGGGCATCCCGGCACGGCCGTCCTGATTGCCCCGAACTTTGCCCTGGGCTCCGTGCTGGCCACGGCGTTTGCCGCTCAGGCAGCCCGGTACTTCGAGTCGGTGGAGGTCATCGAGCTGCACCACCCGGACAAGATTGATGCGCCCTCCGGCACGGCCGTCCGCACCGCTTCCCTGATCGCTGCGGCCCGCGCCGACGCCGGCGCAGGACCGTCTCCGGACGCCACGACCAAGGAAGTTCCCGGTGCCCGCGGCGCCGACATTGACGGCGTCCGCGTCCACTCCGTCCGGCTGCGCGGACTGGTGGCGCATCAGGAAGTGCTGTTGGGCGGCGTGGGAGAACAGTTGACCATCCGCCACGATTCCTTCGACCGGGCGTCCTTCATGCCCGGCGTCCTGCTGGGCGTGCGTCAGGCGGCAGCCCACCCCGGCCTGACCGTCGGCCTTGACGGTTACCTTGATCTGAATTCCTCCGCCGCACACTGACCGGCCTCCACCGGTCGTTTTCCACTCATTGCTAAAGGAACACGTGTCTTTCTTCTCCGGGCTTTTCAAGTCCAAAGCCAAGATCGGCGTCCTGCTGATCACCGTCCTGCTGGTGTTTTACATGGTGGTTGTCGTCCAGCGCGGCTGGACCCTGCTGACCGCCGAAGAGTTCAGTGCCAAGGTACTCGGCGCAGCCTACCTGGTGCTCCCGATCGTGGGAGCGTGGGCACTGATCCGCGAACTCCAGTTCGGCGCCAAGACCGAAAAAATGGCACACGTCCTCGCTGACGAGGGTGGGCTGCCGGTGGACAACCTCCCGCGCACCCCCGGCGGCCGGATCATCCGGGAAGCCGCCGACGCCGAATTCCCGATGTACCAGGCTGAAGTGGAAGCTGAGCCCGGCTCCTGGCGCGCCTGGTTCCGGCTTTCCTGCGCGTACGACGCCGCCGGGGACCGCAAGCGCGCCCGCAGCGCCATGCGCCGCGCCGGCAAACTCTACGAATAGCGGCACAACCATACGTCGCCACAACGGCGGCTCCGGGCCGGCCGCCAGTCCGTGCCGGGCTTCAGTTCGCGCCGGGATAAGTCTATTTGCCGGTCAGGGAGCCCTGCCGGACCAGCTGTGAGGCGCCGTGTGTCACCATTTCCAGCGGCCCGCGGGAGCCGAGTTTGGAGAAGGCGATGCCGATGCCGGCAGCGGCGATGGCTGAAAGCCAGAACAGCAGCACCGGATCCGGCGGCGTCGGAGAGGCGTCCGTGACGGACATGACCCACACGTGCAGGGTGTACAGCGTCAGCGTCATGGCTCCGGCGGCGGACAGCGGCAGCAGCAGGTTGGGCCGGGCCCGCGTCAGCAGCAGGCATACGCCGACGACGGCGGCCGAGGTGCCTGCCGTGTGCAGCAGGTCCAGCGGAGTTCCCGAATGGGGTCCGCTGACCGCGAGCCACCACCAGGATCCGGTCTGTTCCACACCGGCCAGGTTGACCTCCATCATCTGCGCCACCGGCCAGATGCGTCCGGAATTGGTTTCCAGGATGGCGTCCATCCCGCCCTGCTCAAGCAATAGGTAATAACTGAGGAATTTTGCCCCTGCGGCGGCAACAATTCCGGCCGCGACCAGGCCCACCTGGACCGTCAGCTCCGCCAGCCTCAACCGGCCGATGAGCATCCCGATCAGCAGGTATGTCAACCACTGGAAAACCGGATAGAAACCCGTGAAGAAAACATCCGCGGCGAGCGTGCCCGGTTCCAGGAACGCCTCCCAACTGATGTTGCTGCCCAGTGTGGCCGGAGAAACCGCGGTGTAGATCCATGGCCGGACGAGGTAGCCCACCGCAGGGGAGAGCAGAAGCCAGCCGCCCGCCCAAAGAGCAAGCCTGGACGCCCTCATGCCCACAAACGGCAGGGCCAGCAGGAACAGGATGCCGTAGTGGAACAGGATAATCGCGATGGTGGTGTCCAGCCCGCCGAGCGTCAATCCGGCCAGGGCGATGATCAGCGCCCGCATGGCAATGCCGCGGCGGTCCGCTGACAAAGCCCGGCCGGAGCGCGGTTGGTTGCCTCCGGTGAGGAGCGCGAGGCCGATCCCGGCCACCACGGCAAACAGTGCCGAGGAACGGCCGGAGAACACCAGCCCGGTCCAGCTCGGCTCGCCGGTCTGCTCGTTGTACAGGGAAAAAATGTGGGTCGCCATCATGCCCAGAAGCGCAATGCCCCGGGCCGCGTCGATGCCCGTAAGTCGCCGTCCGATCATGATCCGATGGTCTCACAACGGCCGTGAACTTCCGCAGCTCCGCCCGGGACGCGTTCCGGGGCTCCGCGGTGTCCAAAGACCGGGCGCATTGTCCCAAGATTGCGTGCACCGGGTAACGTTTTACCCATGGCTGACTCTGACATTCGCGCACTTCCGTTTGGAACCCTCGTCACCGCAATGGTGACACCGTTCACCGAGGACGGAGCCGTGGACTTCGACGCCACTGCCCAGCTCGCCAACAAGTTGGTGGAGGACGGCTGTGACGGGCTCGTGGTTTCCGGCACCACCGGCGAAACCTCCACGTTGGAGGACAGCGAGAAGGAAGATCTGTTCCGGGTCGTTGCGGAAACCGTGGGCGGCCGCGCCGCGGTCATCGCCGGCACCGGCACCAACCACACGTCCCACTCAGTGGAAATGGCCCGACGGGCGCTCCGCGCAGGAGCCGACGGCCAGCTCGTCGTGACGCCGTATTACAACAAGCCCACCCAGGCCGGCGTCGTCGCGCACTTTGAAGCAGTGGCTGCTGCCACCGACCTGCCGATCATGGTCTACGACATTCCCGGCCGCGCCGGGATCGCACTTTCCACCGACACCCTGGTCCGCCTCGCCAACATACCCACGGTCCTGGCCCTGAAGGACGCCAAGGCGGACTTTGCCGCTGTTACCCGTGTCCTGGCCAACACCACCCTTGACGTCTACGCCGGCGACGACGGACTGACCCTGCCGTGGATGGCTGCCGGGGCGGTCGGCGTGGTCAGCGTGAGCGCCCACGTGGCCACGGCACAGTTCCGTGCCCTCGTGAATGCCGCAGCCGCCGGCGATTTCGCCGAGGCGCGGCGGATCCATTTTGAACTGGATCCCGTGGTCCGCGCCGTCATGACCCATATTCCCGGTGCCGTGTCCGCCAAGCAGATCCTGAAGATGCAGGGCGTCATTCCCAACGCGACCGTCCGGCTGCCGCTCGTGGGACCGGACGCCGTCGAAATGGAGACCATCCTGACGGACCTGGCCGAAGCCGGCTGGGACTTCTCCCGCGCCCGCTCCGGCAGCAAGGCGTAAGACACCATGATCGAAACAGCGGATTCCGCACTGAAAACCCCGCCCGTCCTGGAAGAGGACACCCTGCGGATCGTTCCGCTGGGCGGCCTTGGCGAGATCGGCCGCAACATGGCGGTCTTCGAGATCAACGGGAAGCTGCTGATCGTGGACTGCGGCGTGCTCTTTCCGGAGGAGAACCAGCCCGGCGTGGACCTCATCCTGCCGGACTTCTCCTACATCCAGGACCGGCTCGACGACGTCGTGGGCGTGGTGCTGACGCACGGCCACGAGGACCACATCGGCGCCGTCCCGTACCTGCTGCGCCTGAAGCAGGACATTCCCCTCATCGGTTCCCAGCTGACCCTGGCCTTGGTGGAAGCGAAGCTGCAGGAACACCGCATCAAGCCCTTCAGCTTCACCGTCACGGAGGGGCAGGTGGAACAGTTCGGCCCGTTCGAGTGTGAATTCGTGGCCGTGAACCACTCCATTCCGGACGCCCTGGCCGTGTTCATCCGCACCGCGGGCGGCACGGTCCTGCACACCGGAGACTTCAAGATGGACCAGCTGCCGCTGGACGGCCGGATCACCGACCTGCGTGCCTTCGCCCGGCTGGGACAGGAGGGCGTGGACCTGTACATGGCGGACTCCACCAATGCCGACGTTCCCGGCTTCACCACGGCTGAACGGGAAATCGGGCCGGTGCTGGAAGCCCTGTTCGGCAAGGTGAAGAAGCGCATCATCGTGGCGTCCTTCTCCTCGCACATCCACCGGGTGCAGCAGGTCCTCGATGCTGCTGCCGTGCACAACCGCAAGGTCTGCTTTGTGGGCCGGTCCATGGTGCGCAACATGGCCATTGCGGAGAAGCTCGGCTACCTCACGGTGCCCGAGGGCATCCTGGTGGACCTCAAGAATGTTGATGACATGCCGGATGACCAGCTGGTGCTGATGTCCACAGGCTCCCAGGGCGAACCCATGGCGGCGTTGTCCCGCATGGCCAACGGCGACCACCGGATCCGGGTCGGCCGGGGCGATACGGTGATCCTTGCCTCGTCGCTGATTCCCGGCAATGAAAACGCCGTCTTCCGGGTCATCAACGGCCTGATGAAGCTCGGCGCCGACGTGGTGCACAAGGGCAACGCCAAAATCCACGTTTCCGGCCATGCCTCCGCCGGCGAACTGCTGTACACCTACAACATCCTCAAGCCCAAGAACGCCATGCCCGTGCACGGCGAGACCCGGCACCTGATTGCCAACGGCAAGCTGGCCGAGGCCACGGGCGTGCCGGCGCAGAACGTCATCCTGGCCGACGACGGCACCGTGGTGGACCTGCGCAACGGCAAGGCCCTGGTGGTCGGTGCCGTTGAATGCGGCCTGGTCTACGTGGACGGCTCCAGCGTCGGAGAGATCACCGACACCGACATCAAGGACCGCGTCATCCTCGGAGAGGAAGGGTTCATCTCGGTGATCACCGTGGTCAACCGCAGCACCGGCACGATTGTCTCCGGCCCGGAGATCCATGCCCGGGGTTTCGCTGAGGATGACGCCGTCTTCGATGAAATCAAGCCCAAGATCAGCCAGGCGCTGGAGGAAGCGGTCACTTCCAACAAAGACCACACCACCTACCAGCTCCAGCAGGTGGTCCGCCGCGTGGTGGGCACCTGGGTCAACCGCCGTCTGCGCCGGCGCCCGATGATCGTTCCCGTGGTCCTGGAGGCCTAGGCAGGAACGGCCCGGAAGGCCGCCGGGACCCGGAAGGTAACGGGGTCGGGCAGACGCGCAAATCCGCGGTTTGCCCGGCCCCATCGGGTACGGTGGAGCCTATGGCCACTCGTACTTCCCCTGCCGCACGCGGCGGTGCTTCCGGCCGGACCACCAGCCGGAACACCGGGGGCACCTCAGGAAAAAGCTCCGGCAAAACCCAGCCCCGGGGCAAAGCGACCGGCCGTTCCGGTGCCGCCGGCAAGGCACAGGCCGACGTCGAACAGGTGCCGCTGCCGCTGCGCGCCGTCCAGGGCGCGTGGATGGGAATGGCCCGGTTGGCCGGTGCGGGCATCCGCAAACTCGGCGCCGACGTCAGCCCTGACCGCGACATCCGCCGCGACGGCACCGGCTTTTTCCTGATCCTCACCGCACTGGCCGTAGCCACCGTCGAGTGGTGGGCCCTGCGCGGTCCGGTGGCGGACATCATCCACGCAGGCGCGGCCGGCACCTTCGGCTGGATGGCCGTCGTCGTGCCCTTCCTGCTCCTGACCGGCGCCGTCCGGCTCTTCCGCTATCCGGAACGCCACCGCGCCAACAGCCGCATCAGCATTGGCCTGATCCTCGTTCTTTTCGCCGGTTCCGGCATCACCCACATTGTGGGCGGCTCTCCGTCCCTGTCGGACGGCTTTGACCGATTGTGGGTCTCCGGCGGCATCGTCGGTTTCCTGGTGGCCGGACCGCTCTCTGCGGTGCTGACCGTCTGGCCGGTCGCGATCCTGCTGGGTTTCCTGATTTTCGTGGGACTGCTCATCATCACCGCCACCCCGTTCCGGCACATTCCGTTGCGTCTGCGGGGCCTGTACGAGCACCTCATGGGTCAGGACCTCGCTCCGGATGATCCCGAGGCGCACGACCAGAGCTACCTCTACGAACGGGACCGCCGCCCGGCCAAGGCCCCGAAGAAGAAGACACGGATGTTCGGGCGGAGCACCGAAGCGGAAGAGGAAATCCCCGCAGAAGGCTTTGCCGGCGACGAGGCCTTTGAACGCGCCGTCCTGGCCGACGAAGACGAGGAAGCAGCGGCTGCGGCTGCCGCGGCGGGTCCCGCCGTCCCGCCGGGGGTCCGCCGCCCCACCCGGTCAGAGCTGGCAACGCAGAAGATTCGCCGCGCCCAGGGTCTTCCGGTCGACGACGTTTTCGACGGCGCCGAGCCGCCCACCGAAGCCTTCGCCGTGGTTCCGGGAGCCGCCGAGGCCCTGGCAGCTCCTGCCGGGCTTCCCCCGGCGCCCGCCGTGCCGCCGGTTCCGGCACGGACCGTCCGCAACCTCACGCCGGCCACCCCCATCCCGCAGCGCACCGAGCAGCTGCAGCTCTCCGGCGACGTGACCTACACGCTGCCGCCGTCGGAGTTCCTGCCTGCCGGCCCGCCGGCCAAGGAGCGCTCCGAAGCCAATGACCTGGTGGTCGATGCCCTGACCAACACCCTGGACCAGTTCAAGGTGGAGGCGCACGTCACCGGCTTCAGCCGCGGCCCCACGGTGACGCGCTACGAGATCGAGCTGTCTCCGGGCACCAAGGTGGAGCGGGTCACCGCTCTCTCCAAGAACATTTCCTACGCCGTCGCGTCATCGGACGTGCGCATCCTGTCTCCGATCCCAGGCAAATCAGCCATCGGCATCGAAATCCCGAACGCGGACAAGGAAGTGGTGGCCCTCGGCGACGTGCTGCGCTCCAACGCCGCCCGCAAGACCGAACACCCGATGGTGATGGGCGTGGGCAAGGATGTGGAGGGCGGCTTCGTGGTCGCCAACCTCGCGAAGATGCCGCACCTGCTGGTGGCCGGTGCCACCGGTGCCGGTAAGTCTTCCTTCGTGAACTCCATGATCACCTCCATCCTGATGCGCTCCACCCCGGATGAGGTGCGCATGGTGATGGTGGACCCCAAGCGGGTGGAACTGACCGCCTACGAAGGCGTGCCGCACCTGATCACCCCCATCATCACCAACCCCAAGAAGGCCGCCGAGGCCCTGCAGTGGGTGGTCCGGGAAATGGACACCCGGTATGACGACCTCGCCAACTTCGGCTTCAAGCACATTGATGACTTCAACAAGGCCGTCAAGCTCGGGAAGGTCATTCCGCCGGCCGGGTCCAAGCGCGTGGTCAAGGCCTACCCGTACCTGCTGGTGATCGTGGACGAGCTGGCCGACCTGATGATGGTTGCCCCGCGCGACGTCGAAGACTCCATTGTCCGCATCACCCAGCTCGCCCGTGCCGCCGGCATCCACCTGGTGCTCGCCACCCAGCGGCCGTCCGTGGACGTCGTCACCGGCCTGATCAAGGCGAACGTACCTTCACGCATGGCCTTTGCGACGTCGTCGGTTACCGACTCCCGGGTGGTCCTGGACCAGCCCGGCGCCGAAAAGCTGCTGGGGCAGGGTGACGCCCTGTTCCTTCCGATGGGCGCCAACAAGCCCATCCGTGTCCAGGGCGCCTGGGTCACCGAATCGGAAATCCACCGCGTCGTGGAGCACGTCAAGGGCCAGCTCGGTGCCGTCTACCGCGAAGACGTCACCGTCACCGCGCCCAAGAAGCAGATCGAAGACGACATTGGCGACGACATGGATGTGCTGCTCCAGGCCACGGAACTGGTGGTCACCACGCAGTTCGGTTCAACCTCCATGCTTCAGCGCAAGCTGCGGGTCGGTTTCGCCAAGGCCGGGCGCCTGATGGACCTGCTGGAGTCGCGCGGCGTCGTCGGGCCATCCGAGGGCTCCAAGGCCCGCGACGTGCTGGTCAAGCCCGACGACCTGGCAGCCACGCTGGCGGCCATCAGCGGGGGAGAGGCCGCCAACGGTCCCGGTGCCGCTGAAACCGCAGCGCTGGCCGAAAATGCCAACGTCAACCACGGCTTCGAACCCGGTTCTCCGGACGGCCCGGTTGACCTGGTGGCCCAGGATCTGGAGGGCAGGCAGCAGGCCACCGAGTATTACGACGGTGAAGGCGGCGACGAAGACGGCGGATCCGAGGACGCGTGGAGTCTGACCGGGCGCTGAATCCCCGCTAGGCTGGAAGCGTGAGCAACTCTTCTACCGGGAACGCCCCCCTTCTGAACATCGCCAACGTACTGACGGTCGTGCGGATCCTGATGGTTCCGCTTTTCATCTGGCTCCTGCTGGCCGATGACGGCAGCCATGGTCTGTACCGCTGGCTGGCGGTGGCCACATTCGCCGTCGCCATCTACACCGACAAGCTTGACGGCGACCTTGCCCGCAGCCGCGGGCTCATCACCGACTTTGGCAAGATCGCGGATCCAATCGCCGACAAGCTGCTGATCGGATCGGCCCTGGTCATGCTGTCCGCGCTGGGCGAACTCTGGTGGTGGGTGACCATCGTGATCCTGGTCCGTGAGATCGGCATTACGCTGCTCCGTTTTGTCGTCATCCGTTACGGCGTCATGGCGGCGTCGCGCGGAGGCAAGCTGAAAACTGTAATCCAGACTCTCGCGATCTTCCTCTACCTGCTGCCGCTGACAACGTGGCTTGGCAGCTGGGCCTGGTGGATCAGCGCCGTCGTGATGGCCGCCGCTCTGGTGGTCACGGTGGTCACGGGCATCGATTATGTCATCAAGGCAGTCCAGCTGCGCCGGAGTGCGCTGCAGAACCCGGGCGGCCGGTGACGCTGCCCGGCGGCACGGCCGGAACCGCCGATGCTGCAGCGGTGGTGTGCGCCGCCTCGGCGGCAGGCCTGACCCTGGCCACCGCCGAGTCACTGACTGCCGGCATGGTGGCCGCCGAACTCGGCACCGTCCCCGGGGTGTCCGCCGTTCTGGCCGGCGGAGTGGTGGCTTACTCGAACGCCGTGAAGCACAAAGCCCTGGGGGTCGACGCTGAGCTTTTGGCTGCCGCAGGTTCGGTCGACGCCGAGGTTGCCCGCCAAATGGCCGACGGCGTGCGCCGGGCCCTTGAGGCGGACGTGGCAGTGTCCACCACTGGAGTTGCGGGGCCCGAACCGCACGACGGGAAGCCTGTGGGCTGTGTCTTCATCGCCGTCGTCTCCGCTGAACGGACCCTGGTCGAAGAATATTTGTTTTTAGGCGACAGAGCAGCCATCCGACGGCAAACGCGTGACGAAGCACTGGTACTGCTTGCCCGGGTTCTGTCTGACCAGCCATGATGGGGATCTGACACTGGGCAATCGGTGCCGGGAACAAAACCCGGGGGAGCTGAGTTGTTAGTATCAGGAACCGCCAAGGTTTCCCAATTACGATCTTTAGATATCTGCGGCGCAGCCGCAGCCGGACCACACACAGGGAGCAGGACGATACAGATGGTTAAGCAACCCGTATCCGTGAACGGCGTTATTCGCTGGCGGGATGTAGGGTTGGCGGAAGATGCACACCGGGAACCAAAGGAGCGCAAAATGGTTGTTCTTCGTCATGAAATTGGCGACGTACTGCGCGATGTCCGCCAGCGTCAGGGCCGTACCCTGCGCGAGGTGTCACACAGCGCACGCGTTTCACTTGGTTACCTCAGCGAGGTGGAGCGGGGACAGAAGGAAGCATCATCGGAACTTCTGTCTTCAATTTGCACCGCGCTTGATGTGCCATTGTCCCTGATGCTTCGTGAGGTCAGTGACCGGGTGGCGAGTGCAGAAGGCATCGCCATACCTGACACCGTGCCGTCGGAATTCTCGCGCGAGTTTGCCCGTGAATTCCCGGAGGACATGGCTCGGGACCTGGCCCGCACACCGTAGACCTACATCCGCAGCGCTGCCGCCTCACCGGGCAGCCTGCCCAGCGTGATGAAAAGACCCCGCCATCAGCGGGGTCTTTTTTTGTTGATCATCTGTTTTGCGGATCAACGGTCGCGCGCGTACGAGTCGTTGAGCTTGGTCAGCAGCGAACCGAGTTGTTCCAATTCAGCAGCGTCCCAGCCCTCCAGCAGGGTCCGGAACAATTCCTTGCGGGCACACTGGGTCTTGGCCAACGCCTGCGCGCCGGCCGGGGTCAGGGAAATGGTCTGGGCGCGGCCGTCCAGGGGGTCAGCGTGCTTCTGCACCAGGCCCAGATTTTCCAGCATGACAATCTGGCGGCTCACCGACGGCTTGCCGATGCCGATGCTTGCGGCGATGTCGGTCAGGCGCATGTCCTGTTGTTTCTGCAGCAGGACCAACAGTCCGTAGGCCGCCGGTTCCATGTCCGGATGCACCTCACGTGCCACCTTGTAAGAATTGGACCGCGCCCGCCGCCACAGCACCGACAGTGCCTGCTCGAGGGTGTCGATGGCCGCTTCATGCTGCTGCGGTGTTGCGGAGGATGCCTGCTCGGTCATGGAGTCCATTCTAGGCGGTGGACCCCGGTGCAGGAGTTTTACAGCGGTGGCCGCAGGTACGGGAGCGGGTGGCGATCTCAGGGCAGCGCTTCCCGTGCCGCCGGGGAACGGCGCCGACATGAGAAGATTAAGCGATGCGACTCAGTGATTTCTGGCGGCTCATGGACGACGAGTTTGGCCCGGCCTACTCCCGGGTGCTCGCCGCGGACCTCGTGCTAGGCACCCTCGGCGGCCGCACGGCAACGGAGGCCCTCAGTGGGGGCGTCGAGCCCAAAGCCGTTTGGCTGGCCGTCTGTGATGTCCAGGATGTCCCGGCAGAACGGCGCCTGGGACGGGACATCCAGCCCAAAAAATGAGGGGTGTCCGGATTTCCTGAAGGACACGCCGCAGGTCCTATTCGAATACCTGTTCGGATCCGGATATGCTCCTACACAAGGGCGATACGACCGCAGAACTGCCCCTGATATCCCCACGGCAGTCCGCCCCGCTGTTTTGTCAGTGCCGCCGCATATGGTCGTAGGTGAGCAGGACAACCGGCCTCCGGGCCACGTAAAACCACAACAACCGAGGTGAAGAATGGCAGCAGCAGTCGACCGCGCAAAGGCACTTGAAGCAGCGCTGGCCCAAATCGATAAGCAGTACGGCAAGGGCTCGATCATGCGGCTCGGAGATGAGGTCCGCGCTCCGGCAGAGACCATTTCCACCAGTTCGATCGCCCTGGACCTGGCGCTCGGCATAGGCGGGCTTCCCCGCGGCCGCGTCGTGGAGATCTACGGCCCGGAATCTTCCGGTAAGACAACCCTCGCGCTGCACGTTGTTGCCAACGCGCAGAAGAACGGCGGCATCGCCGCGTTCATCGATGCCGAGCACGCGCTGGATCCCATCTATGCCGCCCGCCTCGGCGTGGATACGGACTCCCTTCTGGTGTCGCAGCCGGACACCGGTGAGCAGGCGCTGGAAATCATGGACATGCTGATCGGCTCGGGATCCGTTGACGTGGTGGTCATCGACTCCGTGGCTGCGCTGGTTCCGCGCGCTGAAATTGAGGGCGACATGGGTGACAGCCATGTTGGCCTCCAGGCACGCCTCATGAGCCAGGCGCTCCGGAAGATTGCCGGACGCCTGAGCCACACCAACACCACGGCAATCTTCATCAACCAGCTCCGTGAAAAAATCGGCGTCATGTTCGGCAGCCCGGAAACCACCACGGGCGGCAAGGCCCTGAAGTTCTATGCTTCCGTGCGCATCGATGTGCGCCGCATTGAGACGCTGAAGGAGGGGACGGTTCCCGTGGGTAACCGCACCCGCGCCAAGATTGTCAAGAACAAGATGGCTCCGCCCTTCAAGCAGGCCGAGTTCGACATCATTTACGGCACGGGAATTTCCCGCGAGGGCGGGCTGATCGACATGGGTGTGGAGCACGGCTTCGTCAAGAAGTCCGGTGCCTGGTTCACCTATGACGGCGACCAGCTGGGCCAGGGCAAGGAAAATGCCCGCAAGTTCCTGCGGGACAATCCTGAACTCACGGACGAGCTGGAGCGCCGGCTGCGCGAAAAGCTTGGCATTGACGGCCCCGGGGCCGACGAAGCTCCGGCTGAAGCGAAGCTCAAGGCCGTCCCGGAGAAGTCCTAGGCATCATGAAGCAGCAAGACAGCGGGTTTCCCGGTGCGGAGGGCTCGCCCGGAAAACCCGCTGACGCGCCGGCGGAGCGTGAACGTGATCCCTACAGCGCGGCGCGCAACATTGTGCTGCGGCAGCTCACCAGCTCTCCCAAGAGCCGACGGCAGTTGGCGGTGAAGCTGGCCGAGAAGGACATACCCGAGGATGTCGTAGAGGCGGTGCTGGATCGCTTCGAAGAAGTGCAGCTCGTGGATGATGCCGAGTTTGCCCGCATGTGGGTTGCCAGCCGGTCGCAGTCCAAATCCCTGGCCCGGGGGGCGTTGAAGCGTGAGCTCGCGGAAAAGGGCATCTCGGGGGAACTGGCGGCAGAGGCCCTGGAACAGGTCAGCGACGAGGATGAAATCCAGACGGCCCGGACCCTGGCGCGCCGAAAGCTCCAGCCGTCGGTGGATCTGACGGACCGGGCGGCCCGCGACAAGCAGGCACGGCGGCTGGTCTCCATGCTGGCCCGCAAGGGATATTCCCCGTCGGTGGGTTACCGCGTGGTCAATGAACTCATCGGTGACGTGCTTGAGCAGCAGCCGGACGACTGGCAGGACTGAACTCGGTACCTGGAGCCCGTGACGGCGCGAAGCTTGTGGTCGTCTGGCGCGTCCCGGGCAGCAATACGATCGGCATTCCTGCACCATGCTGCCACGCCATGGATGCCGGGCCGCCGGAACTCTAGGGCGTTTCGGCGGCCGTGCCGTATGCTGGGCCTCGATGTTGACTCTGTTGCTGCCGGGGAAGAAGTCGTCTCGTGTTTCCCTGGGTTCCCTCCTGCTGACCGGTGTGCTTGCCGCCTCGGTCTTTACCGCTGTGCCCGCTTCCGGCTCGGAGTTTCCCTCATGGGAACAGGTGGAGCAGGCCAAACAGGACGTTGAGTCCAAAGCGGCACAGGTTGCTGAAATTGAAGCGCTCCTTGGCAGTCTGTCCGCTCAGGCGGGAAGTCTGGGCACCGAAGCAGTGCAGGCTTCCGCTCTCCAGCAGCGTGCTGTGGAAGAGGCTGAGGCCAACAGTCGAACCGTGGATATCCTCGCAGCCCAGCGGATTGAGGCTTCCGGAACAGCGTCGGAACTGACCGGGCAGCTGGGCGCATTGGCGGCGCAGACGTACAAAACCGGCGGAATGGACTCCGGGCTGTTGATGCTGCTGGACGCCGATGCCGCGGTGGGCACCATGGACAGACTCACCACCCTTCAGGGTCTCAGCAGCCGCACGGACAGCCTCCAGGTCCAAGCTGCCTCGGCGGCCAAGGTCCTGAGCAGCCTCGAAGAACGGGAAGCTGCCGCGTTGGCCGTCCGGGAGGAATCGGCGGCGGAATCCCTGCGGCTTGCCGCCGAAGCCGAGACGGCAGCGGCCGCAGCGGACAGTGCAGTGCGCGAAGCGCAGGAGCGCAGCGGCGTGCTGCTGGAGCAGTTGGCCGAGCTGCGTGACAGCAGCGCGCAGGTGGAAGCGGAGCGGTTGAAGGGGCAACAGGCGGAAGAAACCTACCGCCTGCAGCAGGCAGCTCGGGAGGCTGAGGAAGCCGCCCGCAACGCTGAAGAGCAGCGGGGTGCGGACAACGACGGGGCCGGGAATCTCACCCCGCCGCCCGCAGCGGGCAGGCCGGATCCGGTGATTAATCCCACTCCGGCTCGTCCAAACCCGCCCTCAACTCCTGTCCCAAGTGCACCTCCTGCCCCACCTGCCCCACCGGCTCCCCAGCCCGCTCCGGCTCCCAAACCCGCTCCGGCGCCTTCTCCCGCGCCTGCGCCGGGACCCGTGGATGACCCGGCTGCGGCACAGGCCTATGCTTCAGGACGGTTGGGGGCCCACGGCTGGGGGCAGGACCAATTCCGGTGCCTGGTGAATCTTTGGCAGCGGGAGTCCGGCTGGCGGACCAGCGCAAACAATCCCTACAGCGGTGCCTACGGCATTCCGCAGTCGCTGCCCGGGGACAAGATGGCCAGCGTCGGAGCTGACTGGCGCACCAACTATCGGACCCAGATTGAGTGGGGGCTGGGATACATCGGTTCACGCTACGGCAGCCCCTGCGCAGCGTGGCAGCATTCCGAAGACAAAAACTGGTATTAAAGCCTAGTACCAACACGCCTGTCAATCGGATCGTTATCGGATTGAGATGCTGCTCCAGAGTGGGTCTGTACGGTCTCGGTTCTATGACTTCCCTCCACACAGATGCCCTCGGCAACGAAGACACCCACGGCGACAGCCCGGAATCCGAAGAGATCCCCGGAAGGCGCGAGCTCACCCAGGAACGCCGGCAGTCCCGGCGGACCCGCAAACTCCGCATCGGCGCTGTCGCTGTTGCCGGCGGACTGGCCTTTTTTGGCATTGCCGGAGCATCCGTGCAGAACGAGACGCTGCGCGCCAGCCTCGTCAGCCTGACCTCACCCACGGCTGAAGCGGACACCGCCGGCAGCTCTCCGGCCGACGACGACGACGCCTCGGCGGCCGGCGACGCTTCCGATCAGGAGGCGCAGGAGAAGGACGCCGCCGCCGATGAGGCGAAGAAGGCCGAGGAAGCCAATGCCGCGGAGGAAGCCAAGGCAGCTGAGGAAAAGTCAGCGGCGGATGCGCAAGCCGCAGCCGAAGCCAAGGCAGCTGAGGATGCCAAAGCTGCGGAGGCAGCAGCTGCGGAGGCGGCAGCTGCCGCGGAGCAGGCCCGCCTGGCCGCCGAGCAGGAAGCCGCTGCACAGGCAGCTGCTGCAGCCCAGGCAACCGAGGCCCGTGCCGCCGAAGAAGCTGCCGCCGCGGCAGCAGCGTCGGTTCCCATGGATGATCCCGCAGGGGCGAAGGCCTACGCCGCGTCAGCGCTTGCCGGCCACGGATGGGCCGCCTCGGAAATGACCTGCCTCAACACACTGTGGGAGAAGGAATCCAACTGGATGACCAGTGCCACCAATGCCAGCAGCGGAGCCTACGGCATTGTCCAGTCACTGCCCGCTGAGAAGATGGCATCATCGGGACCTGACTACCTCACCAGCTACAAGACCCAGATCAACTGGGGACTGGGATACATCGAATCCCGGTACGGCAGCCCCTGCTCGGCCCTGAACTTCCACTACGCCAACAACTGGTACTAAACCCGGCTAAGCCCCACCCTGGAATCCCTCCGCTTTGGGAATTCCCTCCGGTTCGCAATGACAGGAATTTCCCAGACCGGATAATTTTTCCCAAAGCGGAGGGATTCGGCAGCCAAACCGAGCGCTCGGCCTTGAACTTCCACTGCGCCAGCAACTGGTACCAAACCCGGCTGACTGCCGGCGCCTCCTTCTGCGGTCTGCGGCAGGTACCCTAGGACTGTGAGTTTGACAGTTTCTTCCCGCACATCTTCCCCGACAACTTCTCCCGCTCCGGCGGAGCATCAGGAGCAGCCCCGCACCTACCAGGTGCGGACCTTCGGCTGCCAGATGAATGTCCACGATTCCGAGCGCATCTCCGGGCTGTTGGAAAACGCCGGCTACGTTCCCGCAGCGGGCGAGGACGCCGACGTCGTCGTCTTTAACACCTGCGCGGTGCGTGAGAACGCGGACAACAAGCTGTACGGAAACCTGGGCATGCTGGCCCATGTGAAGGAAACCCGGCCGGGCATGCAGATTGCCGTGGGCGGGTGCCTGGCGCAGAAGGACCGCGACACCATCCAGCGCAAGGCGCCGTGGGTGGACGCCGTGTTCGGCACCCACAACATCGGCTCGCTCCCGGCCCTGCTGGAACGGGCCCGGCACAATGACGAAGCGCAGCTGGAAATCCTGGAATCCCTGGACGTTTTTCCGTCCACGCTGCCCACCAAACGCGACTCGGTCTACGCAGGCTGGGTCTCGATCTCCGTCGGCTGCAACAACACCTGCACGTTCTGCATTGTCCCCTCCCTGCGCGGCAAGGAGCGGGATCGCCGTCCCGGCGAGATTCTCGCCGAGATCCAGGCCCTGGTGGACGACGGCGCCATTGAGGTGACGCTGCTGGGCCAGAACGTCAATTCGTATGGCGTGGAATTCGGGGACCGCGGGGCGTTCGCCAAGCTGCTCCGGGCCTGCGGCTCCATCGAGGGGCTGGAACGGGTGCGCTTCACCAGCCCGCATCCGGCCGCCTTCACCCAGGACGTCATCGACGCCATGGCGGAAACGCCCAACGTCATGCCGCAGCTGCACATGCCGCTGCAGTCCGGCTCCGACAAGGTCCTCAAGGACATGCGCCGGTCCTACCGGTCCAAGAAGTTCCTCGGGATCCTGGACAGCGTCCGTGAGCGCATGCCGCATGCCGCCATCTCCACCGACATCATTGTGGGCTTCCCGGGCGAGACGGAAGAGGACTTCGCCGCAACGCTCGACGTCGTGGAACAGTCCCGCTTCGCCACGGCCTTTACTTTCCAGTACTCCAAGCGTCCCGGCACTCCTGCCGCAGACCTGCCGGACCAGCTGCCCAAGGCAGTGGTCCAGGAACGCTTTGAACGGCTGACCGCTCTCCAGGACCGCATCGCCGCCGAGGAGAACGCCAAGCAGGTGGGCACCACGGTGGAAGTGATGGTGACTGCCGGGTCCGGCCGCAAGTCCGAAGAAACAGGACGCCTCTCGGGCCGCTCCCGTGACCAGCGCCTGGTGCACTTCTCGGTCCCCGAAGGCTGCGAGGTGCCCCGCCCCGGAGACCTCGTCACCGTCCCGGTCACGTCTGCAGCCGCTTTCCACCTCGTGTCCGATCCCGCCACTGCTGCGGACTATTCCCTGCGCCGCTCGCGTGCCGGAGATGCCTGGGACCGTTCGCAGGCGGAATCCTGCGGTGTTCCCGCTGCGGGCACCGCCGGCGGCAAAGCCGGTGTCTCCCTGGGGATGCCCACGCTGCCCCCGCGCTCCTAACGCAGCGGTGCACCTGTGACAACAGCGCAGACCGCACATCCGCGTCCGGTGATTGCCGTCGTCGGCCCCACCGGATCCGGCAAGTCAGACCTGGGCGTTTCGCTGGCCCTAAAACTGGGCGGGGAAGTGATCAATGCTGACGCGATGCAGTTCTACCGCGGAATGGACATCGGCACCGCGAAGATCAGTGGAGAAGAGCGCCGAGGGGTGCCGCACCACCTCCTGGACATCATGGAGGTCACCGAAGAAGCCAGCGTGTCAGCGTTCCAAGCCTCCGCGCGTGCCCTGATCACGGAAATCCAGGACCGGGGCAGGTACCCGATCCTGGTGGGCGGCTCCGGCCTTTATGTCCGCGCGGCGCTCGATGTGCTGGAATTCCCCGGCACCGATCCGGTGGTGCGCGCCGGCCTGGAACGGGAACTGGAGGAGCTGGGCCTCGAGGCCCTGCGCGCCCGGCTGCGCGAGGTGGACCCGGTCTCCGCTGACCGTCTGGGCGACGGCCGCCGGGTGGTGCGCGCCCTGGAAGTCCAGCAGCTGACCGGCCGGCCGTTCAGTTCCTTCATGCCCTCCCGCGAGTACTTTCAGCCGGCCATCCAGCTGGGCCTGAGCGTCGAGCGCCCCGTCCTGCACAGGCGGCTGGCCGCCCGCGTGGACCGGATGGTGGAACAGGGACTGCTGGAGGAAGTGCAAGCCCTGGCGGCCCGCGGGCTGCGCGAGGGGCGTACCGCCGGAAGAGCCCTGGGCTATTCGCAGTTCCTGCGGGTGCTCGACGGCGAATCAAGCGTTGCCGAAGCCGCCGAACAAACGGTGGTGGCCACCCGTCAGTTTGCCCGCCGCCAGCTGACCTGGTTCCGCGCCGACCCGCGCATCACCTGGCTGGACTGGGATGATCCCGAACTGACCGCCAAGGCTGCCGCCGCTATCCTTGAACAGTGAACACAACACTCTCTGCTGCCCTGTCCGCTTCCGGCTTGCCCGCTTCCCTGGCCGGCCTTCCCTTCGCCAAAGGCCACGGCACCGGCAACGATTTTGTCCTGGTGGCCGACCCCGACGGCGGACGCGAGGTCAGCGCCGCTGAAGTGGCTGCAGTGTGCGACCGGCACCGGGGCATCGGAGCCGACGGGTTCATCCGGGCTGTGCGCTCGGAGCACCTGCCCGAAGGCCAGGCACTGTTGCAGAGCGATCCCGCGGCGGAATGGTTCATGGACTACCGCAACGCGGACGGCAGCATCTCCGAGATGTGCGGCAACGGGGTTCGGGTCTTCGTGCACTTCCTGCTGGCCGAAGGGCTGGTAAGCCTGGCCGAAGGGGAAACCCTGGTCATTGGCACCCGTGCCGGGCTCAAAACCGTTGCACGCGTGGACAAGGGGTACGCCGTGGACATGGGCCCCTGGGAGTTCATCCACCCCGACCATGCCGCTGCAAAGGCCATGGACGCCGTCGTCAACGCCGCCGGGCTGGAAGTGCCGCGGCCCGGCCTCTCCGTCAGCATGGGAAACCCGCACACCGTGGTGGCCCTGGCGGAACTGTCCGAGCTGGCGGCCACCAGCCTGGTTGCGGCACCCACCGTGCAGCCCGAGCCGGAGCACGGCACCAACGTGGAATTCGTTGTCCCCGCTGAACCCCTGGTGGAGAACGGCGTTGGACTGCTGACCATGCGCGTCCATGAGCGCGGCGTGGGGGAGACCCTCTCCTGCGGCACGGGAGCCTGCGCCGCCGCCGTCGCCACCCGTTTCTGGGCCGGCCGCGATGCTCCGAACGAGTGGGCTGTCACGGTGCCCGGCGGCGTCGTCGGCGTCCGATTCCTTACCGCTGAAGACGGCCGTGAACACGTGGAGCTCAGCGGCCCCGCGGTCCTGATCGCGCGCGGGACCCTGCTCTAGCCGGCCATAAACCGCCCGCAGGAAGCTGATCCTCAGTCCGGAATAAAGCGCCGCGGGCGGCGGTTCACCCTGTCATGGAATCAAGTACTGACAGATGAGCAGTTAGCTGTCTTCGGGATTTCGGGCAATCTTCAGAACCCGGAACGACTTGGCGGTGCTGTGGCGGGACACCGCGTAGCCGGAACCCAGCTGCTCGGCGATCCACTTCTGCAGCGAATCCGCCCCCAGGTTTTTCTGCACCACAAGCCACGCCGTCCCGTTCGGAGCAAGGCGGGGCAGCCAAAGGAGCAGCAGGGCATGCAGTTCGTCCTTGCCGATGCGGATGGGCGGATTGGACCAGATGGTCTCGAACCGCAGCTCCGGATCGACGTCCTCCGGACGGGAGGCGCTGACATTGTCCAGGCCCAGTGCGGCGGCATTGTCGCGGGTCAGGGCCAGGCACCGTTCGTTGACGTCCACGGCGTAGACGCGGGCTGCGGGGGACTTCAGGGCCATGGTCAGTGCCACCGGCCCCCAGCCGCAGCCAATGTCCAGCAGGTTGCCGGCGGGGGAGGGATCGGGAACTTCGTCCAGGAGGACCACGGTTCCCTTGTCGATGGCGTCGGGGCTGAAGATCCCGCCGGAGGTGGCAAGCGTACGCTCGCGGCCGTCCAGCGTGACATGAAGCGGCCTGCGGACCTCGGGGCCCGAGGGCTGTGAACTGAAGTAATGGTCTGAACCCATAACAAACCAGATTAGTGGGTCTGCGGCAGGCAGCGGAAACCGGATTCAGCGGCGGGAAGATTCCGCCCCCAAATGTCCGTGCACTGACTTACCATGGAGAACACGGCTTATAAGGAGAATATGACGATCAACAATTCCCGTCCTGACACGTCCGGATCCGCCCAGTCCAACACGGAGCTGAGCCCGGAAGACATTCAGGGGGTCATTGACAGAATCCTCGCCAAGGAGAGCGCTGCGGAGGCCAAGGCAGGCGCGCCGGCACCGCGCGGCAGGGCCCAGGCTCTGTCCCGTGAAGACGCGGGGCATTCTGAGCACGACGGCGATCAGGAGGATCTGCGCGAGCGGCACGCACTGCGCCGCGTGGCGGGTCTGTCCACCGAACTCGAGGATGTTACCGAGGTCGAGTACCGGCAGCTGCGCCTGGAACGGGTGGTGCTGGCGGGACTGTGGAGTGAAGGAACGGCGGCCGACGCCGAGAATTCACTGCAGGAACTGGCCGCACTCGCTGAAACGGCGGGGTCCGAGGTTCTGGACGGCGTGATCCAGCGCCGGCTGAAGCCCGATCCGGGCACCTTCCTGGGATCCGGCAAGGCCCAGGAACTCAAGGACATCGTGGCCGCCACCGGCGCTGACACGGTCATCGTGGACAGCGAACTGGCCCCGTCCCAGCGCCGCGGACTGGAAGACATCGTCAAGGTCAAGGTCATTGACCGGACGGCCCTCATCCTGGACATTTTTGCCCAGCACGCCAAGTCCCGCGAGGGCAAGGCCCAGGTGGAACTGGCCCAGCTTGAGTACCTGCTCCCGCGCCTGCGCGGCTGGGGCGAATCCATGTCCCGCCAGGCCGGCGGCCAGGTGGGCAGCGCAAGCGCCGGCATGGGTTCACGTGGTCCCGGTGAAACCAAGATTGAGCTGGACCGGCGGAAAATCCGCACCCGGATGGCGAAACTGCGGCGCGAAATCGCCGGCATGAAACCCGCACGCGAAACCAAGCGGGCCAACCGCCAGCGCAACCAGGTTCCGTCGGTGGCCATCGCCGGATACACCAACGCGGGCAAGTCATCGCTGCTTAACCGCCTCACGGACGCCGGAGTCCTCGTGGAGAACGCCCTGTTCGCCACTCTGGACCCCACCATCCGCAAGGCACAGACCGAAGACGGTATCGGGTACACCCTGGCGGACACCGTCGGGTTTGTCCGGTCCCTGCCGACGCAGCTGGTGGAGGCATTCCGGTCCACGCTGGAAGAAGTGGCAGACGCCGATCTGATCCTGCACGTCGTTGATGCTTCGCACCCGGACCCGGAGGGCCAGATCGCCGCAGTGCGAACCGTGCTGACGGACGTCGATGCCCGCAACATTCCGGAAATCGTTGTCCTGAACAAGGCCGATGCAGCGGATCCGTTTGTCCTGGAACGGCTGCGGCAGAAAGAACGCCGCCATGTTGTGGTCTCCGCCCGGACCGGTGAAGGCATCGAGGAACTCCTGCAAGCCATCTCAGAAGGGATTCCCCGCCCCGCGGTGGACCTGACGTTGATGGTTCCCTACGACCGTGGAGACGTGGTGTCACGGCTGCACAGTCCTGACACCGAGATCCTCTCCGTGGATCACTCTGAAACGGGAACCAAGCTGCACGTCATGGTCCGCGAAGGCCTGGCTGCTGAACTGGAGCCGTTCGTCACCCATGAGTAAAGACACCACCGGCGAAGTCCTGGAACTGCTGGACACCGCCGTTGCAGGCATGGGCGGACAAAACCGCCCCGGCCAGCATGAAATGGCCCGCCAGGTCACCCAGGCCATTGACGAGGGGCAGCACCTGCTGGTTCAGGCCGGCACCGGCACCGGCAAGTCGCTGGCCTATCTGGTGCCGCTGATTCACCATGCGCTGGAGAGCCCCAAGCCCACGCTGGTCTCCACGGCCACGCTGGCTTTGCAGTCCCAGATTGTGGGCCGGGACCTGCCCCGGCTGCTGAAAACCCTCAAGCCCAAGCTGCCGCGGGAAGTGGATGTTGCACTGCTCAAGGGGCGCAGCAACTATGTCTGCCTGCACAAGACCGGCGGGGGATTTCCTGAAGAGGAGGATCCCGCCGGTGCCCTGTTCACGCTCGGGGATGACCACGGCGTGGCCCATCCCTCGCCCGCTCCCACGTCGGCCATGGGCCGCGAAGTGGTGCGGCTGCGCGAGTGGGCGGAGGAAACCGAAACCGGTGACCGTGACGACCTCGTTCCCGGCGTCAGCGACCGGTCCTGGCGGCAGGTTTCAGTGACCTCCATGGAGTGCCTCGGCGCTCAGAAATGTCCGATGGCGGCCGAGTGCTTCAGCGAACGCGCACGCGCCCAGGCTGCGGTGGCCGACGTCGTGATCACCAACCACGCCATGTTGGCGATTGCCGCCTTCGAAGGACTGGCGGTGCTGCCGGACTATGACGTGGTGGTGATCGACGAAGCCCACGAGCTGCAGGACCGCGTCACCGGTGCCGTCACCGGGCAGCTGTCCGGCACGGTGGTGACAGCCGCCGTCGCGGCTGCGCGCAAGCACACCTCCGCCAGCGTGGAGGAGCTAGCCTCCGCGGCACGCGCCTTCGAGCAGTCCCTGGAGGGCGTTCCATCCGGGCTGCTGGCCAGCGGGCTGAACGAAGAGCAGGAACAGGCGGTGGGCCGCATTCGCGAGGCCTGCCGTGTGGCACTCTCGGACTCCAAGCCTGAACCCGGAGAAACGGCCGACGGCGGACGCCAGACAGCACGCTCCCGGCTCATGGCGGTCCTCACCATCTGCGAGCGGCTCATCTCCGCTCCGTCGGCCGGCGAAGTGATCTGGGCATCCCGCCCCAGCTCCTTCTCGCCGTCGGGCGGTTTTTCACCGCCCGACGAGACCGCACCGGCCACCTTGAATGTTGCCCCCCTGTCGGTGGCCGGACGCCTTCGCGAGGGATTGTTCGACGGGCACACCGTGGTCCTGACCTCGGCCACCCTGGCCATCGGCTCCGAATTTGGCCCGGTGGCCGGTGCCTTGGGCCTGCTCGGTCCCGGTGCTCCGTCCTGGACTGGAACCGACGTCGGAAGCCCCTTCGACTATCCGCGCCAGGGCGTCCTGTACGTGGCGAAGGACCTGCCCAAGCCGGAGCGCGGCACCTCCGAAGCCCAGCTGGATGAGATTGAAGCGCTGCTCAAGGCATCAAACGGCGGGGCACTGGGCTTGTTTTCCTCGCGCCGGGCCGCTGAAGACGCCGCCGATGCCATGCGGAGCCGGGTTGACTTCCCGATCCTGTGCCAGGGGGAGTCCTCCATGTCCTCCCTCGTGAAGCAGTTCTCCGAGGAACCGGACACCTGTCTCTTTGGCACAATGTCCCTCTGGCAGGGCGTGGACGTTCCCGGTGCCGCCTGCCGGCTTGTGCTGATCGACCGCATTCCGTTTCCACGCCCGGACGATCCGTTGATGACGGCACGCACCCGCGCAGTGGCCAAGGCCGGAGGCAACGGCTTCATGTCCGTTGCTGCGACCCATGCTGCCGTTCGGCTGGCCCAGGGTGCCGGGCGGCTCATCCGTGCCGCGGGGGACCGCGGGGTGGTTGCCGTTCTGGACTCCCGGCTGGCGACAGCCCGCTACGGCGGTTTCCTGCGGGCCGCGCTGCCGCCGTTCTGGTCCACCACTGACCGCACAGTGGTTCTCTCGGTGCTGGGTCGTCTCGCTGAACAGTCCGAGGAGGAAGAGCGTTCGAACGGTAAGCAGCGTTCGCGGAAGTAGGGGCGCAACCCTGCCCGTAGGCCTCGAATGGGTGGGCTGGAAAACGCAGAGGTCCAGTCGCCGTCGGTTCAGATTGCCGCGGCGGCCGGACCTGACGGCGCCAACGGGTACGGCTCCTGCTCGCCGCCGTTGACGACCACGCAGGGGGCTTCGGGTACTTCCTGCCACGCGCCGTGCAGGTCCCCCCAGGGCTCGGAGACCACCAGCCGGGAGTCGTTCGAGAGTTTATTGAGCAGCGCATTCGCCGGGTACAGGGCTTGGAGGGCGAAATGTCCCTGCTGGTGAAAAGGGACCGCGACTTGCCCTCGCTGGAGTAGCGGAACGCCGAGATCGTGTCTCCGTCGGTGCCTGCGACCGTCATCTGGAGGGGTAGGGAACGTCATCCAACCGGATGGGGGAACCTGAATAGGCTAGCCATCGACACATGTCGTCTCCTGGCGCCGGAGTTCCTCACCGCGACGCAGCCGGTCCACCCAACGGTCCCCGGAACCGTCCCAACGCCAGGCGACCGCACAACGAGGATAAGTTCTACGCGTACAGGCTGCCTTTTGCCACCCGGCCTGCGCCGCCGGGCGGACCTTCGCTACAGCGAACGCATGACTGAAACAACCTTGCCCATGATCACGGCGTGATCGCCAACGATCGGCTCGTACCGGGTGTTCTGGGGCAGCAGCCATGTGTGGCCGTTACGCTGGCGGAAGGTTTTGACCGTAGCCTCGTCGTCGAGCAGGGCAGCCACTATGTCGCCGTTCTCCGCCGTAGGCTGGCGGCGGACAACCACCCAGTCGCCGTCGCAGATGGCCGCATCCACCATGGAGTCGCCGGAGACCTTCAGCATGAAGAGGTCTCCGTGTCCCACCAGCTGGCGGGGCAGCGGCATGATGTCCTCGACAACCTGTTCCGCGAGGATGGGACCGCCGGCAGCGATGCGGCCAACCAGGGGCACCATGGCGGTGTCAACGGAAGTGGCAAGCTCGGTTACCGATGCCAGTGCCGGGGCAGGCTCTGCTCCCTCGTCCTGCCGGACAGTGCTGCCGCCCGCAGCCGCGGAGACGGCTGGACCGTTGCCGGCCGCGTGGTTGCGGGCGGTCCCGGAGCCGGGACGTCCCGAGTCGCCTTCTCCGGCACCGGAGGTTCCGTCGCGCAGCATCAGGGGAATGAGGATCTCCATGGCGCGCGGGCGCTTCGGATCACGCCGGATGTAGCCAAGCTTTTCCAGCTGCATGAGCTGGTGGGTCACGCTGGACAGGCTGGCCAATCCCACGGTGTCACCGATTTCGCGCATGGTGGGCGGGTAGCCGTTGGTGCTCACGGACCGCTGAATCATTTCCAGGACGGTCTTCTGCCTCGGAGTAAGCCCCTTGGCACGCGCACGGGTGCCTGCGGCAGCTGGTTTGTTGGTGCTGTCTTCGGAAGCAGTCCTGCGGGCCACGTCGGGTTCCCTTCGGGTCAGCTGGTCCCGGCGGTGCCGGGGCTGGGCGGTAAACATCTGATCAGGTGAATGCCGGGACGGTACTGGCTGCGAAAGCCGTTCCGGCGGTTATGTCAGAGGCAGCTGATTCAGTGGTCCTGTTGAACCGCTCCGATGCCTGGACTCCGGGGGTCGATCCGACAGAACCGTTTAGTGGCTCCCTCTTGTCCTCAACGTTAATCGAGCGGAGCAGGGTTTTCAAACATTTGTTCGAGCGAGTCTCGACTTTATTAGTAAATAGGTGCTAGAAATAGGTCAGCAGGAATCGAACATACTTTCGACCTCCGTCCTTCGTAAGGGTCGGGGTCGGTCGATTAGCTTCCAATCGTTCGAACATCGTTTCGGGTATTTGCCCGTGACATCGAACCGGAAAGGTGTTGCAATGACAACCCAAACAGTCCCGCCCGCCCAGAAAGCTTCATCGCTCGACTCAAGCACGCTCGACTCAAGCACGCTCCTCCAGGCGCGTGTTCCAGCGCAAAGCGCAGTCCACGGTGCAACCCAGGACACTGCTTCGGCCCCCAATGCCCCAGCTGCCCGGACGGGTTCTCCGCTGCAGGCAGAGTCTCCGGTGCCGGTGAAGCCGCAAGCACTGCGACTGACGCGCCGGGGTCGGCTGGTTTTCATAGGTGTGCCGCTGATGCTGGCCGCCGCCGCGGCGCTCACTGTGCTGGGCTTCTTTACCGCTCCCGCCATGGCTTCCAATGGGGGGCCGGAGGTGACCCAAACGGTGCAGGTCAGCGTTGCTGCGGGAGACTCCCTGTGGGGTCTGGCGCATGAGTTCGCCCCGGATCGTGACCCCCGGGACGTCATGGACGACATCATGGAACTCAACAACCTGACGGATCCCCGACTCGCTGTCGGCGCCCAGCTGTACATTCCCATCGAACGCTGACATCCCCGCGTTTGTCCGCTGAAACAGCGATGACCGCAGCAGGTCCAGCAGCTGCAACAAGCAACAACTGCAACAACAACAACACTGCGTAACAAGACGGACCAGCCAGTGCGGATTCTTCCCGCTCAGCGTTCGAGACTTAAGCTGTACAGGTGACTGAACAGCTGGCGAGACTGAACCGACTTCCCCTGCGCGATGACCTCCGCGGCCTGACGCCTTACGGCGCGCCGCAGCTGGACGTGCCCATCCTGCTCAACGTCAACGAGAACACGCATGGATTGCCCGTGTCGGTGCGCGAGGCGATCGCAGCATCCGTGGAGCAGGCCGTGGCTGGCCTGAACCGCTACCCGGACCGTGAATTCACCGAACTGCGGGAGCGCCTTGCTGCCTACCTCGGCCACGGCCTCACGGCCGAAAACATCTGGGCAGGCAACGGTTCCAATGAGGTCCTGCAGCAGATCCTCCAGGCCTTCGGTGGCCCGGGGCGCACAGCCATGAGCTTTCCTCCCACCTATTCCATGTATCCGCTGCTCGCCAGCGGAACCGGCACCCGCTACGTCACGGGAACCCGGGACTCCGACTTCGGGCTCACTGCGGAGGCGGCCGCGGAGCAGGTTCGCGCCCAGGCACCGAACATCGTCTTCCTTTGCACTCCGAACAATCCCACGGGCACGGCGCTCTCCCTTGATGTCATCGAGGCGGTCTATGACGCGGGAGCCGCCTCGCAGGCCATTGTGATCGTGGATGAGGCCTACGGCGAGTTCTTCCATGCCGGCACGCCCAGCGCGCTGCAACTGCTGCCCGGACGCGAACGCCTGATCGTTTCAAGGACCATGAGCAAAGCCTTCGCGCTCGCCGGAGCGCGGGTTGGCTATCTGGCCGCCGCCCCCGAGGTCACTGACGCCCTGCGTCTGGTCCGGCTGCCGTACCACCTTTCTGCCATCACGCAGGCTACGGCCAATGCAGCACTGGAACACGCGGACGCTCTGCTCGCCAACGTGGAAGCCATTAAGGTTCAACGCGACCGCATCGTCTCCGAACTGCTGGCCCTGGGCCTGAAGCCGGCCGCCTCTGATGCTAACTTCGTCTTCTTTGGCGGGCTGGAGAATCCCCGCGCTGTCTGGGAAGGCCTGCTCGAGGCAGGTGTGCTGGTGCGCGACGTCGGCATTCCCGGACATTTGCGTGTCACCGCAGGCACGGAACCCGAGACCGGAGCCTTCCTCGCGCGGCTGCGGGAGCTGCTGGCAGGCGGCGTCCGGTAATCGGGCGCCCGCCACCGCGTCGCCCCCGTCGCCCCTGCCTGCGCACACCGGGCCGGGCCGTCATTGGCAGCCACTAAACTGATAGCAGAGACCACCTTCTTTCAAAGGAAAACCATGACTGTGGAGACCACCACCGGCCGCACGGCCCGCCTCGAACGGGTCACCAGCGAATCGTCAGTGGTTGTGGAGCTGGACCTGGACGGAAGCGGCCAGTCCAATATCAGCACTTCGGTGCCGTTCTACGACCACATGCTGACGGCCCTGGCCAAGCACTCCCTGATGGATCTCACGGTCCAGGCAACCGGTGACACCCATATCGACGTCCACCACACCGTCGAGGACATTGCCATCAGCATCGGCGAGGCGCTGAAGACGGCGCTGGGTAACAAGGCAGGCATCCGGCGCTTCGGCGAGGCCACCGTTCCGCTTGATGAGGCGCTGGCCAACGCGGTCGTGGATATTTCCGGCAGGCCCTACCTCGTGCACACGGGTGAACCTGCAGGCCAGGAGTACCACCTGATCGGCGGGCACTTCACCGGCTCGCTTACCCGCCACGTCTTCGAAGCGATCACGTTGCACGCCCAGATCTGCCTGCACATGACCGTCCTCGGAGGACGGGACCCGCACCACATCGTGGAAGCCCAGTTCAAGGCTTTCGCCCGGGCACTGCGTGCTGCCGTGGAACCGGATCCCCGCGTCGACGGCATCCCGTCCACCAAGGGAGCCCTATGAGCCGCAACGTGACAGTCCTGGACTACGGCTCCGGGAACATCCGATCCGCCGTCCGCGCACTGGAACACGTCGGAGCCAACGTCACCCTGAGCTCCAAATCCACGGATGTCCTGAACGCCGACGGGCTGCTGGTGCCCGGCGTTGGCGCGTTCGCCGCGGTCATGCAGGGCCTGAAAGAGGTTGACGCGCTGCGCCTGATCGGCCGCCGCATTGCCGGCGGACGTCCCGTGATGGGGATCTGCGTGGGCCTCCAGGTCCTGTTCGACGAGGGCGTGGAGCACGGCGTGCGGACTCCGGGAATGGGGGAGTGGCCCGGAGTCGTGGAGCGTTTGGACGCCGAAGTGGTGCCGCACATGGGCTGGAACACCGTGCAGCCGCCTGAAGGCTCCAAGCTGTTCGCAGGCATTGAGGACGAACGGTTCTATTTTGTGCACAGCTACGGCGTGCAGAAATGGGACTTCGACGTTACCCAGCCCGCCATGCGCGCACCCGCTGTCACCTGGGCCGAGCACGGGAGCCGCTTCATCGCGGCCGTGGAGAACGGTCCGCTGACGGCTACGCAGTTCCATCCTGAAAAGTCCGGTGACGCCGGTGCGGCGCTGCTGGAAAACTGGCTGAAGACGCTGGGTTAGGGCTATGTGGAGCGTCATCTTGATGGGCCTGGCCGGAATTCTGAGCGGCGGCGCCATTTCCTTCCGCCGACAGGGCATGTCCAAAATCATCACCGTTAGTTTTTGGGTCCTTGCGGGAATGTCCCTGCTCGGCGCCTACCTCTTGATCGACAGCAGCGTCTGACCCTCCGCCGCTGCCGGAATTCCCACGGAAAGCAGAACCATGTCACTTGTTGAAACACCCGTCCTTGAGCTCCTGCCCGCCGTGGACGTAGCCGACGGCCAGGCCGTCCGCCTGGTCCAGGGTGAGGCCGGGAGCGAAACCAGCTACGGCGACCCGCTCGATGCAGCTATGGCCTGGCAGAACGACGGCGCCGCCTGGGTCCATCTGGTGGACCTGGACGCTGCCTTCGGCCGCGGTTCCAACCTGCCGCTGCTCAAGCGCGTGGTGGACCAGCTGGACATCAAGGTGGAGCTGTCCGGCGGCATCCGCGACGACGCCTCCCTGGACATGGCCCTGGAACTGGGAGCCAGCCGGGTCAACCTCGGCACGGCCGCCCTGGAAAACCCGGAATGGACGGCCAGCGCGATTGCCCGCTACGGCGAGGCGATCGCCGTCGGCCTCGATGTCCGCGGCACCACCCTGGCCGCCCGCGGCTGGACCAAGGAAGGCGGGGACCTCTGGGAGGTCCTGGCCCGCCTGGAAGACGCCGGCTGCCCGCGCTATGTGGTCACCGACGTCACCAAGGACGGAACCCTGCGCGGACCCAACCTCGAGCTGCTGCGCGAGGTGCTGCAGCGCACCGACCGTCCCGTGGTCGCCTCCGGCGGCATCTCGTCCCTGGATGACCTGGCCGCTCTGCGCGAACTTGTTCCGCTCGGCCTCGAGGGCACGATCGTGGGCAAGGCCCTTTACGCCGGGGCCTTCACCCTGCCGCAGGCCTTCGACGTCGCCGGCCACCCGGAGCGCTAGGATCCATGGCTGAACGCGCCCTTCCCGGCCACATTGCCGCCGCCCTTGCCGGGGCAGGCGGCCCGGCCGACTCCGCCGGCCAGTCCTGGGCCGGCCGGGACCTGTCCGGCGACGGCAACCCGCTGCACAATTTCGACGCCGACGATGGCAGTGCCGATGCCGGCTACCTGACCGCGCTGGCCGCCCTGGAAGAGGGCAGCGGGACTGAAGCGCAGGTGGTGGCCACGCTGGCCACCGCCCGCGTGTTCGTTCCCATCGTCGCCACCCTGGCCGAGGAGGCGGAATCAGACCACGGGCTGGTTGCGGACAAAGAAGCCGACATGGCGCTGGTCACGCTCACGGCCCCTGACGGACGCAAGGCCCTGCCGGTGTTTACGTCCGTGCCTGCGTTGCAGAAGTGGCATCCGAAGGCCCGTCCGGTCGCCGTGTATGCCGCACGTGCTGCGCTCTCGGCCGTGTCGGAGGAGGCCCAGCTGCTGGTGGTGGATCCCGGTGCGGACATCACGTTTGTGGTGCGCCGTCCGGCCATGTGGGCGCTCGCCCAGCAGCGGGACTGGACGCCGTCGTACGCTGATCCGGAAGTGGCCCGGGCAGTGTCCGCGGCAGTCGACGTCGAACCGTCCGTTACAGGTGTGGAGCTCGTCCAGGGGCCGGGGACGGCGACCCGTTCGGCGCGCGGGTCAGTCATCGCCGGAGGCGGTGCCGGTCCTGAGCTTAGAATGGTTCTTCACCTGGCACCGGGACTGGATGCACAGGCGGTGCAGGGCATCGCCGGATTGCTGCAGCAACGCCTCGCTGCCGATCCTTTATTTGTTGAGCGCGTGGATTCACTGGAACTGAAAATCACGCGCTGACCCGTTGGGCGGGGGACCGCCGGAAGAGAAGTGCCGTGAATTTTGCCTCCTACGGGGAGCTGCTCCGTGTTGCCCCGATCCGCCGGCTGCTGCTGGTGGGAATGATTGCCCGGTTCCCGCACTCAGCGGCCGGAGTGCTGCTGACCCTGCACGTGGTGATGACCATGGACATGGGGTATGCCAAGGCCGGCGCCGTTGCCGCCGTGGTCACGGTGGGCATCGCCTTCGGTGCCCCGTGGCGCGGCCGCCGGGTGGACAATGTGGGGCTGCGCCGGGCACTGATTCCTTCCGTCATCTCCGAGGCGGTCATCTGGTCCATTGCGCCGCACGCCAGCTATGAGTGGCTGCTGGTGCTGGCGCTGATCGGCGGCGTCTTTACGCTCCCCGTCTTCAGCGTGGTCCGGCAGTCCCTGGGCGTGATGGCAACGGGAGAGCAGCGCCGGACGGCCTTTGCCCTGGATTCCATCGCCACCGAGCTCGTCTTCATGGGCGGACCGGCACTTGGCGCCATCCTTGCCACCTCACTGTCCTCCGTGGTGGGACTGACCCTGGTGGGTATTTCGACATCGCTCGCCGGCCTGCTCCTGATCTGGTTCAACCCGCCCACGCGTTCCGAAAACCCCCGAGACGCAGCCACTGAAGCTCAGGAGCGGGAGGCCGCCAACGCCGCCGTGGTGGCCGCAGCTCCAGCCCACTTGGCGGAGGCATCCTCGGAGCTTCAGCCGCTGGCAGTGCTGAGCCGCCGGGACCGGCTGCGCTCCGGCTTCTCCTGGTTCACGCTCAGCGTGGCCGTGGTTTTTGCCGTTGCTGTTGGTGCAGGACTGCTGCTGGCCAGTTCCGACGTCGGCATGGTGGCCCTGGTGGAGTCCTCCGGGAACCCCCAGGAAGTGGGGATCGTCTTCGCTGTCTGGTGTGCCGCGTCAGTGGTGGGCGGGCTGATCTACGGGGCAATGCGCCGACGGATTTCGCCCTTGCTGCTCCTGCTGGCAATGGCCGTCCTCACCCTTCCCATGGCTTTGGCCACGGACACCATCAGCCTGGCGCTGCTGTCCATTCCGGCCGGGCTGCTGTGCGCTCCGGTGCTGTCCTCCGCTTCCGAACGTGTCGCCGATCTGGTGTCCGAAGAACGCCGGGGCGAAGCGATGGGCTGGTACGGGTCCGCGCTGACCTCCGGCACGGCACTCGGAGCTCCGCTGGCCGGTGCCGCGATCGACTTCGTGGGTCCCTGGGCAGGCTTTGCCTTCGCCGGGGTGTCCGCATCCCTGCTGGTGCTCGCCACGTTGACTGTGCGCTGGTTCAGCCGCCGGGGATCGCGTCTTCCAGCGGCCTGATCAGGGATCGGATTGGACGCGGGCGTAGAGAGCAACATCCAGGCGCGCCTTACCAACCGGCAGCGCTGAGCGCAGGACTCCTTCCAAGGCGAAACCGAGACGCTCGGGCACCGCTGCGCTCTTTCGGTTTTCGGCTGCTGTCCTAATCTCGACGCGCTTCACGCCGACTGAGTCTGCATGCTCCAGCAGCGCCCGGCAGGCACGGGACACGGCGCCTCTGCCTTCGAAGCCCGCGTCGACCCAATAGCCCAGCTCCGCGGTTTTCAGGTAGGAGTTGAGCCGCAGGGACACGGCGCCGATCAGCGAATCCCCACAAATGATTACGGCGGGAAGTACCGTTCCGGCAACGAAGTCCGCAAGCTGTGCGCGGGTGAAATCCACCGACCCCGACAGTGTCTGTGCCTCATGAGCCCAGGGTTCCCAGGCTTGGAGCCGGTCCAGGTTTCGAAGCGTCAACTGATGCATCTCCTCGGCCGTGTCCATGGTGCGCAGTCCTAGGGAAAAGCCGCCGCCGATGTCATGGATAAATTGCATGAGGTACATTCTGCCGCGTGGGCCGGTGGACGGAGCGGAGATTTCCCTAGCGTGTCCACCGCCGGCTTGAGCGAATCCAGCCGCGCCTGTGCCGGTGCGTTCAGAGGTCAGACATTGCCCTGCGGGCCGGGCAACCGGGCACGCAACCGTTCGCCCATACGGCGCACCCAGCTGCGGAGGCCGGACTGCTGCGCCTTGCCCGCGACTGCGCTTTCGTCGGCTTCTACAAATCGGACTACGGAGCCCTCCTCGGTCGTGCCTGCGCGCATTCCGCGCCGAGCCCGCCACCCGAGCACCTCTTCGTCAACGTTCCGGAGCTTGGTGATGACGGGAGGCCCGCCCTGCAACTGGCGCCGCGCATCGATGACCCGGAGGTTGAAATCCTCCACGGCATCGCGCACCTGCCGCTCCGACGGCAATTCGTCCAGCCGCCCTTCGAAGTTCTTGTCTTCCACCCGAAGCAGCAGGGCGGGAGGCCCCAAGCCGCTGATGTTTTCCCGTTTGATCAGCCGCTTGATCCACCAGTCCGGATCGGGATCATCGAGTCCGGGAATGGGTTTTCCGGCATATCGGAGGTTATCGAACTCGCCGCGGTTCATAGCGTCCCGGATGAGGTAGTCCGCCTTCTGTGCCTCGCTGATCCTGCGCTTTTTCTGCTGCGCTTCCTCGGATTCGGAGGCACCCAAACCCTCGGGCAGCTTGTAGCCAGCCGGTTCGGCGGTTCCGGCGGCCTTGAGCCGTGCCGCCCGTTCCAGCCTTTTCCGATAAGCCTCTGCACCGCGGCCAGCCATTGCGCCTTACCGCCTCCCGATCAACGTCCCCTCAAGGCTACGCAACCGGAACAGGCAGGGAAAGCGGACTCGTCCCGGCCGATGCGGACGCGGATGCCCATGCGGACGCGGATATGGAAAAGCCCGGTGGGCCCGCCGCGTACGGCGGGCCCACCGGGCTCAGGGGAAACGGAAGAACTAGTTGACGGGACCGGTGAACTTTTCGCCCGGACCCTTGCCCGGAGCGTCCTGGAGTTCGGAGGCCTCACGGAAAGCCAGCTGCAGCGAACGCAGTCCGTCGCGCAACGGACCGGCGTGCTGGCTGCCAATCTCGGGTGCCGCAGCGGTCACAAAACCGGCCAGGGCGGTGATCAGCTTGCGGGCCTCGTCGAGGTCCTTCAGCTCTTCGGCGTCGTCGCCGTCCGCCAAGCCGCACTTGACGGCGGCGGCGCTCATCAGGTGCACTGCGGCGGTGGTGATGACTTCAATAGCGGGAACCTCGGCGATGTCGCGCATCTGGGCCGCCACTTCCTGCTCTTCAGCGGACGGGGCGTGCACCTCTTCCGTGGTTCCGGGGAAGGAATGGCGGGTGTGCTCGCCCGCCGGGTTGCTCTGTGGGGTACTCATACTGGTAAGCTTGTCACAGACCGACTGGTTGTCGTTACTTTCAGCGCCTTTGCAGGCACCGCTCTTCACGGAGCGGATGTTGACTGTCTCGCATCAGCCAGTATGCAAGCGGAGACTCCTCCCACCCGCGTCAGCCTGAATCTTCAGTCCACGTGCCTTAGGGCGCCTGTGCAGAAGCAGAGTTGCCGGGTATGGTCGGCCCCCGGTGGTGGGTCCAGGCATTGCCTGGCCAGCCAATCCGGGAGGTTGCTGCTGATGCGGCACCCGCCGACCCCTCGAGGCCTCCGATTGCGCGTGCAATTGGGGGCCTTCTTCAGTTGCAGGCGGTAGCCGTTTTGAATTAAACAGGAGCTGCAACATTAGCGAGCCAAGAATCAATGATCGAATCCGCGTCCCTGAGGTGCGGCTGGTAGGACCGGCTGGAGAGCAAGTTGGGGTTGTCCGTATCGAAGACGCCCTGCGTCTGGCAGCCGAATCCGACCTGGATCTTGTTGAGGTGGCACCGCAGGCTAAGCCTCCGGTGTGCAAACTAATGGACTTCGGCAAGTACAAGTACGAAGCCGCTGTCAAGGCCCGTGAGGCACGCAAGAACCAGACGAACACCGTCCTGAAGGAAATCCGGTTCCGTCTGAAGATTGACACCCACGACTACGAAACCAAGCGCGGGCACGCCATGCGCTTCCTCGCAGCCGGTGACAAGGTCAAGGCCATGATCCAGTTCCGCGGCCGCGAACAGCAGCGTCCGGAAATGGGCATGAAGCTGCTGAACAAGTTCGCAGCCGACGTCGCCGAGGTGGGTGTGGTTGAGTCCACCCCGCGCATCGACGGCCGCAACATGGTTATGGTTATCGGCCCGCTGAAGAACAAGGCTGAGGCCAAGGCCGAAGCCCGCCGCGCTACGCAGCGTGCCGACGCCAAGGCAGCCAATGAAGCAGCCAAGAACGGCGAGGCTCCTGCTCGTGTGGACACTTCCGCTGAGAACAAGGCGCCGCTGACGCAGAGCCTGGCGGATCTTCTGCCGGATGGCCTGCGTCTTGGTTCCTCCGCTGCCGAAGCCGACAAGGCCCGCGCAGAGAAGGAAAAGGCTGACAAGGAAATGGCCGAAAAGCGGGCACAGGCTGCAGCTGAAAAAGCTGCTTCCGATGCACGCCGTGCGGCGCAGGCTGCCAAGGCTCCGGCTCCCCAGCCAGCCGCTGAAGCACCTGCAGCACCAGCAGCTCCGGCTGCCGCCCCGGCCGAGTCCAAGCCCGCACCGGCCCCCAAGCCGGCAGCAGTGCCCAAGCCCACGGCCATGAAGCCCGCACCGAGGCCTGCCGCCCGGCCCAAGCCTGCAACTGCTTCCAAACCTGCTGGCAAGGCTGCTCCTTCACGGGGCGCAGCAAGCCAGAACAAGCCCGGAACTGCGGAGTAAAGTCTCAGCTTTTCCCGCAGGACGTCCCGGCGTCCAGTAACCCCTGGCACCTGCAAAGGTGCCCAAAGCCCCGCGGGCCAGTCCCGCGGAAACCAAAGGAGATCGGTAGTCATGCCGAAGATGAAGACCCACAGTGGCGCCAAGAAGCGCTTCAAGCTGACCGGTACCGGCAAGCTCAAGCGCCAGCAGGCCAACCGCCGCCACTACCTCGAGCACAAGCCGTCCACGCTGACGCGCCGCCTCGCCAGTGACAAGCTTGTTGCCCCGGCAGACGCCAAGGTCATCAAGAAGATGCTGGGCATCTAGTTCTTCCCCCTCGACAGGCGGCCCGTTTGGGCTGCCGTCACCCCACCAAGCTTTCCCGGGCCTGAAGACCAGGCCGAGCACTCAGCCGTGCACGGGAGATTTATCTAAAGGAGTACGCACGTGGCACGTGTGAAGCGGGCGGTAAACGCCCACAAGAAGCGTCGGGTTATTCTCGAGCGCGCCAAGGGTTACCGCGGACAGCGTTCACGCCTGGTCCGCAAGGCCAAAGAGCAGCTGCTGCACTCGTTTGTGTACAGCTACGGCGACCGCCGCAAGCGCAAGGGTGACTTCCGTCGCCTGTGGATCCAGCGCATCAATGCTGCATCCCGCGCCAACGGCCTGACCTACAACCGTCTGATCCAGGGTCTGAAGGCCGCTGAGATCCAGGTTGACCGCCGCATGCTGGCTGAACTGGCCGTCAACGACGCAGCCGCTTTCGCCACGCTGGTGCAGATCGCCAAGAACGCCCTGCCCTCCGACACCTCCGCTCCGGCCGTTGCCGCTGCTCCGGCTGCAAAGGCCGCTCCGGTTGCCTCCAAGCCCGCTGCTGCTGTTGCCGACGCCAAGGGTGGCTTCAAGGCTTCCGAGGGCGATGCCCCCGAGGGCTTTGTCATCAAGGGCAACCTGGGCTCCGGCAAGTACCACGTTCCGGGTTCCACCTGGTACGAGCAGACTGTAGCCGAGTACTGGTTCAACTCCGTCGAAGCAGCCAAGGCTGCCGGCCTGGAGCCTGCTGGCGGAGAATCCCGCCAGAAGTTCCAGGGCTAGAAATCGGTTATTAGCCGATCATGAGTATCGATGGGCGCCCGCCGGCTCCGCTAATGTCCAACCCCCGAGCAGATCGGGTCAGGGATGTAGCGAAGCTGGCCGGGCGCCCAGCGCGTTTAAAGACCGGCCGCTTTGTGGCCGAAGGGCCGCAGTCCGTCCGTGAGGCGCTGCTGTCGCACCGGGCCGACGTCGAAAGCGGCGGCACCGGCGTCGTGCTGGAAGTGTTCGCTACGGATGCCTGCCTGGACCGGCTGCCCGAACTGGCTGAACTGGCCACTGATGTGCCCCTGCGCATGGCTACCGACGAAGTCATCGGCGCTATGGCCACCACCATTTCGCCGCAGGGCATCGTTGCGGTGTGCCGCATCGCTGAGTATGACCTTGATGATGTGCTCTCCTCCGGCGCTCGGCTGATCGCCGTCATGTGCGAAGTCCGCGATCCCGGTAACGCCGGAACGATCCTGCGCGCCGCTGATTCCGCCGGCGCTGATGCAGTGGTGCTGACGGCCTCCAGCGTGGACATCCACAACCCCAAAGCCGTGCGTTCCACCGCCGGCTCGCTGTTCCATCTGCCGGTGGTCACCGGCGTCGACTTTGATTTCCTCATGTCTGCCTTCCGCGCCCACGGCCTGACCGTTTTGGCTGCGGACGGTTACGGCAATGTGGACCTTGACCGGCTGCAGGACGAGAGCGCCTTCCGCCGCCTGGCTCCGCAGCAGGCCCAGGCCGACGACGACGAGGGCGCCGCTGCACCCGGATCTTCCCAGCCGCGCCTGGAAAACCCCACGGCCTGGCTTTTCGGCAACGAGGCGCAGGGTTTGTCCGACGGCCAGCTCGCTGACGCCGACTACCGCGTAGCGGTGCCCGTGTACGGCCGCGCCGAGAGCCTGAACGTGGGAACTGCCGCGACCGTGTGCCTGTACGCTTCGGCGCGTGCCCAAAACCGCTGAAGCCTTCCCGTATCTCGCTGAGTCCCGTCCAGTATCTCGCTGAGGCCTTCCCGTATTTGTTGTGTGCTCCGGACTCTCCTGGAGCTGGCGGCAACTGATCAGTACCCTGCGAACGGTAAAGTGAGCCCACGATGATTCCCCGCGACGGGGCCATCACACCTGCGAAACGGGTTCCATCATGTCTGCCAGCGGCGGTAACAAGGCGGTGGTTGCGGCTTTGTCCGCGAACCTCGCCATTGCAGTCCTTAAATTCGTGGCGTTCGCCTTGACGCGATCTTCCTCCATGCTTGCCGAAGCGATCCACTCCGTGGCGGACTCCGGCAACCAGGTGCTGCTGCTGGTGGGCGGCAAACGCGCCGCCCACCAGGCGAGCCCGGAGCATCCCTTCGGGTACGCCGCGAGCGGTACATCTACGCGTTCATCGTCTCCATAGTCCTGTTCAGCGTGGGCGGCCTCTTTGCCCTCTACGAGGCATACTCCAAATAGCAGCACCCCCACCCGATTGAAGGACAGTGGTGGTGGGTGCCGCTGGCCGTTCTGGTGGGTGCCATCCTTGCCGAGGGTTTCTCCTTCCGGACCGCCATGCGCGAATCCAACCGCACCCGGGGCAAGAAGTCCTGGACCGAGTTTGTCCGCACGGCCAAGGCCCCGGAGTTGCCCGTGGTACTGCTCGAGGACTTCGGCGCATTGCTGGGGCTTCTCTTTGCGCTCTTCGGCGTCGGCATGACCCTGATCACCGGGAACGGTGTCTGGGATGCAGCCGGGACGGCCATGATCGGCCTTTTGCTCGTGGCCATCGCGGCAGTGCTGGCCGTGGAAACCAAGTCGCTGCTGCTGGGTGAATCGGCGACTGCGGGCGACGTGCGCAGCATCGAGGAAGCGATCACCGCCGACGGCACGCGGATCATCCACCTGAAGACCCTGCACCTGGGTCCGGAGGAGTTGCTGGTGGCCGCGAAGCTTTCCGTGGACGAGTGCGAGACAGGAGAGCACATCGCTCAAGCCATCAACGCAGCCGAAGAACGGATCCGGGCGGCAGTGCCTATCGCACGGGTGATTTACCTGGAACCGGACGTGTATGCGCCGCGTCAGCCCCGGCAGGTTCCTTCTGACCCTTCCGGTCCAGCAGGCCACTGAACAGGGCGATGCCCAGTCCCATCAAGGCCAGGACGGCTCCGACGATGGCGGGGGAGCGGTAGCCCCAGCCCCAGGCGATGACGAGTCCGCCCAGGAGTGCACCGAGGGCGTTGGCCATGTTCAGGGCGGAGTGGGTCAGGGACGACGCCAGGGACTGTGCGTCGGGGGATACATCGAGCAGACGCGTCTGCAGCGGCGGAACCAGCATGGAACCGATGGTTCCGACCAGGAAAACCAGGGCGAGTGCACCGGCCTTGTACTGCACCAGCCACGCATATGACGCCAGAATGAGGACGGTGCCGGCCAAGATCCCGTAGATGCTGCCCATGACGTTGCGGTCCGCGAGCCGGCCGCCGGCAATGTTCCCCACCACGTTGCCCAGACCGTACAGCCCAACAATCAATGGCAGCAGACCGGTATCAAAGCCGGCAACATGGGTCATGGTCGGCGAGATGTAGGCGTAGACCGCGAAGAACCCGCCGAAGCCCACCGTGCCCACCAGCAGGGCCAGCCACACCTGGACCCGGCGCAGGGCGCCAAGTTCGCGGCGGATGCTGGCGCCCGGAAGCGTCGCCTGGTGCGGTACGAAGCGCACCATCAGGATGACCGTGAGCAGTCCTATCAATCCCACCAGGACGAACATCCAGCGCCATCCGGCCTGTTGTCCCAGCCAGGTGGCAAACGGAACGCCGACGACGTTGGCAATGCTCAGTCCGAGCATCACCATCGATATGGCGCGGGCACGGCGGGTGGGAGCGACCAGGGATGCGGCGATGACCGCGGCGACGCCGAAGAAGGCTCCGTGCGGCAGGCCGGAGACGAAACGGCTGACCAGGAGCCAGTGGTAATCCGGGGCAAAGAACGAGGACAGGTTTCCGACGGCGAAAACCATCATCAGCCCCACTGCCAGTTTCTTCCGGGGCATTCGGGCGCCCAGGGCCGCCAGGACCGGAGCGCCAATCACCACGCCCAGGGCGTAAGCGGAGATGACGTGGCCGCCGGCCGGCACGGAAATGCCCAGATCGGTGACCATCTCCTGGAGCAGGCCCATGATCGCGAATTCGGTGGTGCCGATGGCAAATCCACCCACGGCGAGGGCGAAGATGGCCAGGGACGCCCGCTTGGCATTGAGCGCGGGTGCTGAAGACATTGAACTCTTTCGGAAAGGATGCGGTTTAAGAGCATTGCCGCCGCCCGGAGGTGGAAAGCGGGCCACGAGAACGAAACAGTGAAGGTGGGGAAGGACGCGCAGTGCACCGGGCCGATGGCCTCCGGGTGCTGGGCGGGAGTCCCGCAACAGCGCTGTCAGGGCAAGCTTAGTCCAGGGCGGCCCGTAGACTCGATCCGTGGATATTTCGGAACTCAAACAAGTTGTCGGTGCCGCTGTGGTGGACAGTCTGGCCGCTCCCACGAAACTGCTGGCCGCCCGGCGCACCGCACCGGAGCAGTATGCCGGAATGTGGGAGTTTCCCGGCGGGAAAGTGGAGCCGGGGGAAACCTGCGAGGAAGGCCTGCACCGGGAGCTGGACGAGGAACTGGGGATCCGGGTTCGGCTCGGCGCGGAGGTGCGCGGACCCGGTCCACAGGGGTGGCCGTTGAATGCGAAGGCTGCGATGCGGGTGTGGCTCGCCGAGGTCACCGAAGGAACTCCGGCTCCGCTCGAGGATCACGATGAGCTGCGGTGGGTTGCGCTTGATCCTGAGAAGTTGGATGCCCTGGCCTGGATTCCGGCTGACCTGCCGATCGTTGGCGCCATGCTGGAGACCGTGCGTTCCTCATAGGCTGTGCAGACCCCCAGCAGATGTGCACCCCTCAGAAGAGGGGTAGTTCTGCCTGCCCCGGCATTCCCGCTGCGCCGACTTCGCCGCCCTCTCCGGCGGCACGGGTGGGCGGGCCGGCTTCAGATGCCGCGCTGCCCCGCACGGGGAGAAACTGAGCCTTGGCAGTGAAGCCGTGTTTTTTCCGAAAGAACTGCACCCGGCCGGCCAGCCACTGCCGGTATTCCTTGGAGGCATAGGTTCCGCCGCCGTAAAGCCTGGCGTACTTGCCGCTCAGATGGGGGTAGTCGCGGGCGATGAATCCGAGGAACCATTCACGGGCACCGGGCCGCAGATGCAGTGCTCCGGCAGTGACCCCGGTGGCGCCCGCTGCGGCCAGCGCACCGAACAGGGCGTCGAGGGATTCGTCGCCGTCGGTTAGCCAGGGCAGGATGGGCATGGCCATCACGGAGCATGGAAGTCCGGCGTCGCGCAGCCTGCTGATCAGGTCCAGCCGGCTTTGGGTGCTGGGGTGCCCGGCTCCACCCGGTGGGCCAAATCCGGATCCAGCAATGCCAGGGAAATGCCCATGCCAATCTCGGTGTCCCGGCCGGCGCTTTTCAGTAGGGGAATGTCCCGTGCCAGCAGGGTGCCCTTGGTCAGGATGGAGAACGGCGTTCCTGAAGCTGCCAGCGCCTTGATGATGTCCGGCATGAGCCGATAGCGGCCCTCGGCCCGCTGATAGGGATCGGTGTTGGTTCCCATCGCCACATGCTCCCGCTGCCAGGACGGCCGTGCCAGGTCCCGGCGCAGGACCTCGGCAATGTTGGTTTTGACCACCAATTGGCTGTCGAAATCAAGTCCGCTGTCCAGGTCCAGATAGGTGTGTGTCTTCCGTGCGAAGCAGTAGACGCAGGCGTGGCTGCAGCCCCGGTAGGGGTTGATGGTCCAGCCGAACGGCATGCCGGAGGTTTTACCGACCTTGTTGAGGGCGGATTTGGCGATGACCTCGTGGAAGGTGATGCCGGCAAATTCAGGGGTCTTCACGCTGCGCACCACGCCCTGGAGTGCGAGGAGTGCGTCCTCGGCACCCGCGGCCTTGGGTTCCTGCGCTTGCCATCTCATGACCACTATTAGAACACATGTTCTAATAGGAAGCGGTGGACAGGGACTATTGGTAGCCGCCGTCTTCCAGTCCGGCCAGACGTTCGAAGACGTTGCCCGAGGCCGGATCCCCGGTCCTCAGCTTGGAAAGGCCAGCGGCCAGGAAGTACAGCGGGAGGAAGGCCATCCCCAGGCCGGCGTACTGGCCGGCGTGCCGTGCCTCATGCCGGAGCAGGGCGCTGGGACCGTCCGGACCTGGCAAAAAGGACCGGGCAACCCGATCGCGGTACAGGATCACGTTGCCCACGGTGAAGGCTGCGGCCTTCGGCAGGGGAAAGGTCCAGCCGCCTGCCAGCAGGAGTCCGTCAGGTCCGTGCTCCACGGGGCATCCTCCCGCCCGGGCGAGCAGCAGGCCTGCCGGCGTCGTCAGGTTGAGGGTATTCAATAGTCGGCGCAGATCCACTTTCACAGTCTAGGAGCGGACCGGTGGCACGTCACGGGACGGTCACCCCGGGGAGCCGTGCCCCGGTTCGCAGGCTGGGTTGGTTAGACTGGAGGCTACGGGCATTTTCGCTTGCTTTCATACACCCAACGCCCATCAAAACGTCCATCAACAGGGCCGGAAATAGGTAAGAACTGTACATGTCGAACTCCATACCGGGGACGCACTCCCCAGACACCGTCCCCGAACCGCCCAACCCGCTGGATGAAGCGGCAGTTGCCGCCGCCGTCGAAGCGGCGCTCGCCGCGATTGCCGCCGCCGCTGATCTGGATGGCCTCAAGGACGTCCGCATCGCCGTCGCCGGCGACAAGTCGCCGCTGAGCCTGGCCAACCGCACCATCGGTTCCCTTCCCAAGGACCAGAAGTCCGCCGCCGGCAAGCTTGTGGGCCCCGCCCGCGGCCGCATCAACGCCGCGCTCGCCGCCCGCACAGTGGAGCTGGAAGCAGAGCGCGACGCGCGGATCCTGGTTGAGGAGGCGGTCGACGTCACCGCCGCTCCGCGCCGCCGCCGCATGGGCGGGCGCCACCCGCTGTCCACCCTGCAGGACCGCGTCATCGACGTGTTCGTGGGCATGGGCTGGGAAATCGCCGAAGGCCCCGAGGTCGAATCCGAGTGGTTCAACTTCGACGCACTGAACTTCAAGCCGGACCACCCGGCCCGTGAAATGCAGGACACCTTCTTTGTTGAGCCGCCCGAAGCCCACCTGGTGATGCGCACGCACACCTCGCCGGTGCAGGTCCGCTCCATGCTCGAACGCGAGCTGCCGATTTACGTCCTGTGCCCGGGCAAGGTGTTCCGCACCGATGAACTCGATGCCACGCACACCCCTGTCTTCCACCAGTTCGAGGGCCTGGCCATCGACAAGGGCCTGACCATGGCAGACCTCGTGGGCACGCTGGAGCACTTCACCCGCGTGTTGTTCGGCGATCAAGCCAAGGTGCGCCTGCGCCCGAACTACTTCCCCTTCACCGAGCCCAGCGCCGAGCTGGACATCTGGCACCCGGGAGCCAAGGGCGGCCCGCGCTGGATCGAGTGGGGCGGCTGCGGCATGGTCAATCCGAACGTGCTCCGCGCGGCCGGCATTGATCCCGAGGTCTATTCAGGTTTTGCCTTCGGCATGGGTATTGAGCGCGCACTGATGTTCCGCAACGAAGTGGGGGACATGCGCGACATGATCGAGGGCGATGTACGTTTCAGCGAACACTTCGGGATGGAGATCTAAGTGAGAATCCCACTTTCCTGGCTGCGCGAGTATGCCCAGGTTCCGGCGGACGCAACCGCCGAAGACGTCATGGCCGAACTGGTCAAGGTTGGCCTGGAGGAAGAGGACGTCCACCGTCCCACCGACGAACTCTCGGGCCCGATCGTTGTTGGCCAGGTGCTCTCCAAGGAGCCCGAGCCGCAGAAGAACGGCAAGACCATCAACTGGTGCTCCGTCCGCGTGGTGCCCGAGGGTACCGAGCAGACGCTCACCGGTGACGGCATTGACCCGTCCGGCGTTCAGGGCATCGTGTGCGGCGCGCACAATTTCGAGGTAGGGGACAAGGTTGTTGTCACCCTGCCCGGCGCCGTGCTGCCCGGAGACTTCCGGATCAGCCCGCGCAAGACCTACGGCCACGTGTCCGCCGGCATGATCGCCTCCGTGCGCGAACTGGGCATCGGCGAAGACCACGACGGCATCCTGGTGCTCTCCACCCTGGGACTCGATCCCGAGGTCGGCACCGACGCCATGGACCTGCTTGGCCTCTACGACCAGGCCGCGGAAATCAACGTCACTCCGGACCGCGGGTACGTCTTCTCCATCCGCGGCGCGGCCCGTGAGTACGCCCACGCAACAGGCACCAGGTTCACCGACCCCGCCGGCACGGTGGAGGTACCGGAAGCCGACGGCGCCGGGTACCCGGTGCGCCTGGCCGACGAATCCCCGATCTACGGCAAGGCCGGATGCGACCGCTTTGTGGCCCGCACCGTCCGCGGCGTGGACCCGACCCGTCCGACGCCGCCGTGGATGTCTTCGCGCCTGCGCCTGGCCGGAATGCGTTCGATCTCCCTGGTCGTGGACATCTCCAACTATGTGATGCTTGAGCTCGGCCAGCCGCTGCACTTCTACGACCTGGACAAGCTCACCGGCGAGATTGTGGTCCGCCGTGCCAACCCGGGCGAAACGCTGAAGACCCTGGATGACAAGGTCCGCACCCTGGACCCCGAGGACCTGCTGATCACTGACGGGTCCGGTGCCATTGGCATTGCCGGCGTCATGGGCGGAAACGCCACCGAGGTCTCCGACGCCACGCAGAACGTCCTGATCGAGGCCGCACACTTCGAGGAAGTGTCCATTGGACGCTCCCGCCGCCGCCACAAGCTCCCCTCGGAAGCGTCCAAGCGCTTCGAGCGCGGCGTTGACTGGTACATCGCGGACATCGCAGCGCAGCGCGCCGTCGACCTGCTGGTGGAACTGGCCGGCGGCACCGCCGACGCGTCCATCACCGACGCCGGCACCAGGCCCGAGGCCAAGGCCATCGACCTGCCCGCAGACTTCGCCTCCAAGCTGATCGGTTACGACTTCAGCAAGGACCAGATCACCGGAACACTGCGTGACCTGGGTGCCGAGGTGGCGGAAACGGCTGCCGGCTACTCCGTGACCCCGCCGAGCTGGCGCACGGACCTGGAAACCCGCGAGGACCTTACCGAGGAAATCATCCGCCTGGTGGGCTACGAGCACATTCCCTCCACCCTGCCCACGGCCCCTCCCGGCCGCGGCCTGACCCGGATCCAGCAGCAGCGCCGCCGCCTGCAGCAGGCCCTCGCCGCTTCCGGCCTGACCGAGGTGCTGTCCTACCCGTTCGTGACGGAGGAGGACAACAACACCTTCGGAACGCCCGACGCCGGCACCTCGCCTGCCGCGGTCAAGCTGGCCAACCCGCTCAGCGCGGAGTTCGGCTACCTGCGCACCTCGGTGCTGCCGGGGCTGTTCGAGGTGGCCAAGCGCAACCTCTCCCGCGGCTTCCGGGATTTGGCCCTGTTCGAATCCGGATCGGTCTTCCTGCCCGGTGAGCAGCTGGGGACGACAACAATTCCGCCGCTGGGCGTGAAGCCCTCCGAGGAAGTCCTGGACTCGCTGTACGAGGGTGTTCCGGACCAGCCGCTGCACATCGGCGTGCTGTTCACCGGCCACGAGTCGCAGCCCGGAGCCGGTTACGCACCGCGCGCCTGGGACTGGGCCGATGCCGTGGACACCGCGCGCCTGATGGGCGACGTGCTCGGTGTGGAACTGGTGGTGAGCCAGGGCGAACACCAGGCCTTCCATCCGGGCCGCACCGCCAAGCTCTCGCTGCGCAGCGGCGAGACGGTGGGCTACGCCGGCGAGCTGCACCCCAAGCTGCTTGCAGCAAGGGACCTGCCGGCCCGCACCGTGGCGCTGGAGCTCGACGCCGACGCACTGTTCGACGCCGCACCCGAAGTCATCGTGGCCCGCGCGATTTCCTCGTTCCCCGCCACCACCCAGGACGTTGCTCTGGTGGTGGAGGCGTCCATCCCCGCCGAGACGGTGCTTGAAACCCTGCGCGAAGGCGCCGGGGAACTTCTTGAGGACATCGCGCTGTTCGATGTCTACTCCGGAAAGGGCATTGAAGAGGGGCACAAGTCCCTGGCCTTCGCCCTGCGCTTCCGCGCCGGGGACCGGACCCTGACCGCCGATGAGGCGTCAGAGTCCCGGGCGGCCGCAGTAGCCCTGGCAGCCGAACGGTTTGGCGCCGTCCAGCGCTGACAGCTGTGGTGCGCTGAAGGGTCCTGCCGGGTTTCGGCGGGGCCCTTCGCCGTTCCGATGCCCTCAGCGGCCGCCCTTGGCGAGGTAGTCCGCGCCGTCATAGTGGACGTGGAGGGTATCGATGCGCCCAGCCCCGTCGAAGGTGAAAAACTCCGCGAACCGCACGTTTCCGCCAGGCATGGCGGCATCGTAGAGTACTGCCGACGATGACTCGTCGTGAACCTCCCGGAGAATGTCGAGGCCTTCCACAGTTGCGATGAAGCCGCTGACTCCCTGCAAGAAGCCCTCAGTGGCATCCGGACGGTGGCCGGCCATGGCGCCGGTGAAGTCAAGCCGCTCGGACAGGAGAGGGCGCAGGGTGCTTCCGTCGCCAAAGGCCTCCGGCCCCTCGGACATGATGCGGTAATACTCGTGCAGTGCCGGCGGTGCCGAGGGGGCGAGATTTCCGTCCATGATTGCTTCCTTGTCTGGGCGCAGGCGGTCCGTCCGGTCCGCCACCCACGTTTTCCGGGGTCAGCATAAGTGTGGCAGCGGAGGGCGGGTCACGAACAGTGATCCGGAAGTATCTCCTTGAGGGAAATGCCGCTCAGCAGGAGGACCTGGCCGGCCCAAGATCCAGCGGTTTCAGCATGGAGGACAGGCCGATCCGCCGGGACTCGGCGCAAAAGTCCAGCGACCCTTGGTATTCGACGTGCAGAACGGCCTTCCCCTCGTCGGCAAAGGGCTTGTATGCCTCACATTCCCCGTACCGAAAACACTCCTCATTGACGGCAAAATCAAAGTCATCCACCAGTTCGGGAATCTGGTCGATGTCGTTCTTCAAGCCCACCGACAATCCGCGGGCATGGGCCAGTTCTGCAACGGCCCGGTTGTAGGCCAACTGGTCATCCGCCTTCAGCGGGAAGCCCGTCTCATTGACATAGCCGTCAACATTGTCCGGTTCCACGGCATCGAATCCCTTCGCCGCGCAGGTATCCATGCGTGCTGCCATGATCGGCAGGAGAACGTCCATCCGGCGGATGTCCAGCCACCGCTCATCCGGCCAGCCATCCAGGGTGTTCCCCAGGACCGCTTCCGGAAACAGGCCCGCGTCCCCCCGGAAGTCCTCCCAGGAACCAACCGACAAATAGCAGATCGAGCGCCTGCCTTCAGTGTTCAACGCGAGTATGTCCGCTGGCGTTGTTGTCTCGTAGTCCACGTCGTAGATGTCAGCGTCCACCGACAGATCAAGGGCACCACTGAGCTGCCACTGCCAGGTGAGGGCCGGAGCAGGTATCCACCGTGCGGAATCCGCCTTCGTCCGCGCTTCCGGGATGGCCCCTGCTGCGCCGTCAGGGGCCGGTGCGCACGCGCCCAGGGAGAAGAGGAGGAACACTGCGGTCACCACAGCGACAAGGCGGTCCCTGGCACCGGGGCGTCCTTTCACCGGCGGACCGCATCACGCCGGGCAGCGAGACGCCGGGCACCTCGATGACCGGCAACCAAGTGCTCCGAAACAGCGGTGGGGGTCCCGCGCCAGGGATTGGGCAGGGAGCGGTCGGTGGCAAAGACATGCCCTGCGCCGTGGCTTCCTGCGGCAAGGCGGACGACGGCGATCTCTCCGGGGCTGCAGTCGTACACCAGATGCCACATCCGCGCCGGCGGCACGTCGCGCGCCCATGCAGGCTGCGCAAACTCCGCGTACGACCCGGCCGTGCCCTCAAAAACTGCCGTGACGTCGAACAGATCCATGTGCGCCAGCGTGGGAAAGCGGCCGGGGTTGGCTGCCAGAAACTTGATTCCTGCGTTTCGTGCCGCTGCGGCGTACTGAGCGCAGCGGGCCAGGCTTTGCGGAACGGAGGGAAGCTCATCGAGCATGATTCCGTCGAGCCCGTACAACCTTTGCCAGGAATGAATATCCCGGGCTACGTCCGCCACGGGCCGGTTTCCGTAGTCGACCCGTACGTAGCCAAGGAGCTGTATGCGCGGCCGCAGTTCCGCCACGGCGGCGGGATAGTACTCATCGTCGTCGCTTCCCGGCCCGTCGTGGACGTTGAGAACGGCAAAGGATATCTTTCGGCGCTGAGCGGCCAACCAGGACCATTCCTGCGGAGCCTCGGCAGGATGGACATACCAGGGAACAGCGGTCTGTGCTTTTCTCACGCGTACGTCCTCGGATCGGAAACGCGCATCAGCAGCACGCCGATGCCGGCGACCAGGAAGGCCATGGCTACGAGTATGCCAGCTGCGTTTCCCCCTGTTATCCAGGCTTCCGAAGAAAGAAACGCGGCACCGGCAAAAACGACTCCGCTGCCAGGCAGCCCGAACGCCGCCAGTGTGGTGGACGTCGTGGCCAGGGAGCTGAAGGCGGCAGCCACCAGCACAGTGGCGGCAACCCGGGTGTCCCCGACCAGGAAAATGACCACAAGGGCGGAAACGGAAGCCGATATGACAACTATCGCCGCGGACATTGCCATGGTGAGCGAGCGTGCATTCCGGGCTGCGTGCCGCAGCAGCGGTGTTCGGTTGGAGGACCAGACAAGCCGCTGGCGCATGAGCACCAGGGCCGGATCCGTGGCAGCCGCGGCGATGACTGTCGCGACCACGAGCGCTTTTCCTTCCCAAGCCGGCATCCGGGTCAGAGCCACCGATAGGGCGGCGGCAAGGAAGGATGCCTGGGCTGCCGGTGCGACGGCAGCCAGCCAGTTTCCGCGTCCGAACAAGCGGCGGTCGCTGCTCGTCCGGAGGTGCGTCACCAAGGCCAGCGTGACTGCGGCCAGCACCAGAACGGCAACGGACACAACGATGGGCAGGGCAGCGGAGTGACCGAGGACCAGCGTCAAGGCGGCAATCGTGACAGCAACGGACAGGATGGTCAGCAGGTACCATGAACGGCCGAGGATCACGAGCATGGAGACGACGCAGGAATACCAGCACCAGGCCATCAGGAGGCCCGCCCAGCTTCCGTCCTGACCGGGAATGACCAGTGACACCGCCATGTAACAAGCCAGAACGAGCATGACGACGATGGTTGCGCCGGTTCCGCGGGCGATTCCGCGGTTCACCTGGCCTGCGCCGGCGTGTGCCCAGACAATTCCCGATATCGATTGTCCGATGATCCAGGCACCAATGCCGGCAACCAGGACTTCCCGGGTGTTGGCTGCCATTACCGTGGCGGTGAGGCCGCCCAGAAAAGCACCTAAAACCAGGACAATGCCGCGCCTGACGGCCTCCAGCAGCGCATCCCGGGAAATCCAGGACTCCGAGGGGCCGGAAACCTGGGCTGCGGAACGTACTTGAACAAGGGATTGTGCGTAGTCAAAAACATCCTTGGCCCCGTGGCGTTTCCGTGCAGTGCGGTCGCTGATCCCGGATGCCTCCAGGCGGGCGGTAATCTCGTACACATCAACGGCATCGAACCCTGCGTGCTCGTTCTCAAAAACCGCCACAGGCTTTCCCTTTCCATGCACCGCAACGCTGTCCGCGCTCATGCCGACAACCTCAGTTCAGCTGCGCCGGCACCCATCGGAACCGACGGTGCCAGCAACGGCACGGGAGGCACCAGGATGGCAGGGCTTTGTCGCCGCCGGAGCAATCTGCCGTCACGGGCCGCAGCATAGGCCTCCCGATAGCTCGTTAGGCATTTTTCGAGTGTGAACTCGGAGAGCGCACGCTTCCGTGCCGCCGTCCCCATGGACGCCCTGAGCTCCGGGTTGGTGAGAAGGGCCACACAGGCATCCGCAAAAGCAACGTGATCCCGGGCGGCAACCAGCATGCCCGTTGTCTGCTGTTCGTCCAGGCATTCGGCCACACCTCCGACATCAGTATTGACCGTGGCGCGGCCGCACATCATCGCTTCGATCAGCGTGAACGGCAGGCCTTCTGAAACGCTGGACAGCGCTACTACGTGGCCGGCCTCGATGGCAGGCCGGCTGCCTTTGCTGGGCCCCTCCCAATGGACTGCCTCGGCTACCCCGAGGGCGTTGGCCATCGCAACCAGCAGATCTTTGTAAGCTGCGTTCTCTTTGGGGGTCGGCCCGAAGACGCGCAGTTGGGCATTGGGCACCTGCTCACGAACCAGCGCGAAAGCGGATATCAGCGTTTCCAGGTCCTTGAGGGGATCGATGCGTCCCACGAAGCTGATGGTTGGCAGATCCGGTTCACTGGTAACGGGCAGAAAGGTCAACGGATCGACGCCGTTGGGAATGGTGTGGATACGGTCCGGAAGGGCGCCCAGCCTGCGCTCCCAGCGGGCATTGAACTGGTTCAAGGGAAGGACCATGTGTGACTGCACATTGACCACTTGGCACAGCCGCCGCAGGAATGCGGTCACTGCGCGCCGCACCGGCCAGGACAAATGGGCCCCATAGAGCGCAAGGTAGCGTTCGCGCAGATAAACGCCGTGCTCCGTCAAGAGAATCGGAGTGCCGTGCCGCCAGGACTGGGCCAGGGCCAGCAGTGACGAGGGGCCGTTGCTTGAGGCATGGACTACGTCGACGTTGCCAAGCCGGTGGTCGACGAGCGCGAGAGCCCGGTCCACGATGCTGGCAGCCATGACCGCGTCTGCGACCGAGATGGGAGGTTCGCCGGTGCTGACCACATGCTGTGTCCAAGCTGCGATGATGGGTGCCACGGATCCACGGGTCGCGAGTGAGTGGGCCAATCCCACACGGTCACTAATGCCAACGAGGTGCTGCAGGGCGTTTGCGGTTCGCCCCACCGGGTCATGCTGCTCCGATCCCAGGGCCGCGTCCCACAGCCGGGTCAGTTCATACTGAGTTGAGTCGATCCACCTCCGGCGCCGGGGGTGGGGGCGAAGCGGAGAGGCAGCGGGTCCCCAGACCGGAATCAGTCGAACTGCCTGGACATTCGGGGGTACCTTCCAGACGGGTTTGTCGGCCCCGCTGCCGGTCAAGGCGACGATATCGAAGTCGTGCTCCGGAATGCCGGTCAGGAGCTGATCGCACCACGTGCTGACTCCGCCTGTAACGGCCGGGTAGGTTCCCTCAGTGATAAGCGATATTTTCATGCGGACGCCCCTTCGGCTCGGCGCGGGAGACGGGCGCCCGTCGGGCTTTCCTGATGGGACGGGACGGATACATACGACATTTGAGACTCTCTTACGGGATCGGGATACCGGCTCCAACAGCCAGCACCCTTGCAGATATCGATCTCAGTAAATGTCATTGGCAGGTTTCAATCACGAGTAACGCCTACGTGCCTGCTACGTGCGTGCCGCGGAATTGAGGCTCAGGAAGAAGTGTGCTCTCCGAAATCGATGACTTCGCGCAGGAAGGCGACATGGCCCTCGAAGGCATCTCGCCCCTTGTCGGTAAGTTCAGCCCAGGTGCGGGTTCGTCCGGCCAAGCCCGGTCCCTTGAGCAATTGCACGTAACCTGCCTGTTCCAGGTGTTTCAGGTGTTTGCTCAGCGTCGGGTCGCTCACCTGGAGGGTGTCCCGCAGCAGGGCAAATTCCGTGCTTCCCAAACGTGCAAGCATCCCGCAGATCCGCAGCCTGACCGCACCGTGAATAACGTCATCAAAGCGGGCGCTGGCCGGCATCAGGCGCCCTCGGTAATGGAGCGGACCAGTGCCCGTTCCATCCGAAGACCAAGCACCAGGCTGCCCATGAAGGTCACCAGAACGGCGGCGCCCAGCAGCACGGGCGAATCGGCCGGCTTTACGGCAAACATGCCCAACACCACCCCGACCGCTACGATTGCGGCCTGTCTGATGCCCACCAACAGTGAGGCGCGGTAGGCCCATGGGTCAGCGCGGGTGCCGGTAATGATCGGCCGCAGCATTCCCAGCAGCACCAGAAGAACGGCAGAAATTGAAAATCCCGTTGCTTCCCAACGGCCAAGCCCGAAGGACGTCACGAAACCGGCAATGCAAAGGGACTGGGCAAAGACATACCAGAACGGAGCTCCGGAGCGGGCGCCGGCAACGGCACCGTCGGCCTGCAGCGTGTCGAGGTGCAGTTTCGCGGTCCGTGGGTCGAGGCCGTGGCTTTCCATGTCGGCAACTCTAGAGTTGCCGACATGGAAAGTCCAGCATGGCCGCGCGCCTTACGGGACCAGCAGCACCTTGCCCGTGGTCTTCCGGCCTTCCAGGTCCTCCTGGGCCCGCGCTGCCTCGGACAGCGGATAAGTAGCGCCAATGCGTACGTCCAGGGTTCCCTCGCGGACCATTTCGAACAGGTCATGGGCGCGCCACTGCCGCTCCTCCGGGGTGAGCAGGTAATCGCCCAGCGTGGGGCGGGTGAGGTACAGCGACCCCGAGGAGTTCAGCCGCTGGATGTCGAACGGCGGCACCTGGCCGGAGGCCCCGCCGAACAGCACCAGCATCCCGCGCTTGCGCAGGCTGACCAGGGAGCCGTCAAAGGTTGCCTTGCCCACGCCGTCGTACACCACGTCCACACCCGCGCCGTCCGTCAGATGCCGGACTTCCTCGGCAAAGCCGTCATAGGGGAGGGCGTGGTCGGCACCGGCGGAGCGGGCCAGCTCCCGTTTCTCATCGGTGGATGCCGTGGTGATGACCGTGGCCCCCTTGGCCTTGAGCAGCTGGATCAGCAGCAGGCCCACGCCGCCGGCACCGGCGTGGGTAAGGACCGTCTGCCCTTCTTCGACGGGGAAAGCGGAATTGCACAGGTAATGCGCGGTCATGCCCTGCATGGGCAGCGCCGCCGCAATCTCATCACTGACGCCGTCGGGGATCGGCAGCGCCTTGTCCGCCTCCATGATGGTGTACTCCGAATAAGTGCCCCCGCCCTCGGCGGTGGCAACCCGGGCGCCTTCGCGGAACGCCGTAACATCACGGCCGGCCGCAACCACTGTTCCGGCAGCCTCGGCACCCGGAATGAACGGGTACTCCATCGGGTACACGCCGCTGCGCTTGTAGGTATCGATGAAATTGACTCCGGCCGCGGCCACCCGCACCAATAGTTCCTTGGGGCCGGGCTGGGGGAGGTCCACGTCTTCGAAACGCAGGATTTCCGGGCCGCCGGGCGCGGGGACCACAATAGCTTTATGCATGGAATGTCTCTTCTGTAAGGGCATGGGCGTTTGCTGCCATGGTAGGGCAGCCAGGGAGTCCGCGCACGGGCTCCGCCCGCGAAGCTGCGGCATGGAGCCGGAATCAGGCTCGCGTCATCTATGCATAAATATGAAGGTACCTGTATAAATCTGCTGTAGGGTGAAGCCATGACGATTTCAGTTGCTGTCTCAGGAGCCTCCGGGTACGCCGGCGGCGAGGTGCTGCGCTTGCTGGCCGGACATCCTTCCGTCACCATCGGAGCGATCACCGCCCACAGCAACGCCGGATCCCGTCTGGGTGAACTCCAGCCCCACCTCCACGCGCTCGCGGACCGCATCCTTGAGGACACCACGGTGGAGAACCTGGCCGGACACGACGTCGTTTTCCTCGCACTGCCGCACGGGGCCAGCGCCGCCATCGCCGCAGAGCTGGATCCTTCAGTCCTGGTGATCGACGCCGGAGCTGACCACCGTCTGGAAGACCCGCTGGCCTGGGAAAAGTTTTACGGTTCCCCGCATGCAGGTTCCTGGCCATACGGGCTGCCGGAACTGCCGGGGCACCGTGACCGGCTCAAGGGAGCCACGCGCATTGCGGTTCCCGGTTGCTATCCCACTTCCTCGCTGCTGGCGCTGGCCCCGGGCTTCACCGCCGGTCTGCTGGAGCCCGACGACGTCGTCATCGTTGCTGCTTCCGGAACCTCCGGAGCAGGTAAGGCGGCGAAACCCCATCTGCTGGGCTCCGAAGTCATGGGCGGCATGAGCCCCTACGGAGTGGGCGGGGGGCATCGCCACACACCGGAAATCGAACAGGGGCTCTCCGCTGCGGCGGGCGAATCCGTGGCCGTGTCCTTCACTCCCACGCTGGCGCCGATGGCCCGGGGCATCCTCACCACCGCCACCGCGAAGGTCCGGCCCGGCGTTGCCCCGGAACAGTTGCGGGCCGCCTGGCAGGATGCCTACGGCGGCGAGCACTTTGTCCGGCTGCTTCCCGAGGGGCAGTGGCCCGCCACCAAAATGGTGGTGGGGTCAAACTACGCGGCCTTGCAGCTGACCTACGACGCGCATGCCAACCGCGTGATTGTCACCTGCGTGATCGACAACTTGAACAAGGGCACCGCCGGCGGCGCGGTGCAGTCCATGAACATTGCACTCGGCCTCGAAGAAACCGCCGGCCTGATGACGCAGGGAGTAGCCCCGTAATGAGCACCACCGACAACAGCATTGAGGCAACCGGCAGCACGCCCGCGCCTACTGCAGCCACCGTTCCTGCTGCCGGCACGGGCGTCACGGCCCCCGCCGGCTTCCGTGCCGCCGGCATCACCGCCGGGTTGAAGCTGTCCGGCGGGCGGGACATGGCTCTGGTGGTTAACGACGGCCCGTCCAAGGCTGCCGCCGGCGTTTTCACCCGCAACCGGGTTGCCGCCGCTCCGGTGCACTGGTCCCGTCAGGTCCTCACGGACGGCCGGGCCGACGCCGTCGTCCTCAACTCCGGCGGCGCCAATGCCTGCACCGGCCCGCAGGGTTTCCAGAACACCCACGCCACCGCTGAGAAGACGGCTGACGTCCTGGGCATCTCCGCCTCCGATGTGGTGGTGTGCTCCACCGGACTCATCGGCGAACAGCTGCCGATGGAAAAAATCCTTCCCGGTGTCGAGGCCGCCGCTCAGGCATTGGCGGCCGACGGCGGTGCTTCCGCCGCCGAAGCGATCATGACGACGGACACCGTTTCCAAGCAGGCAGTGTTCACCGGCAGCGGCTACACTGTCGGCGGCATGGCCAAGGGCGCCGGCATGCTGGCCCCCGGGCTGGCGACCATGCTCGTGGTGCTGACCACTGACGCCGAGCTGCCCGCTGCCGCCCTGGACGCGGCGCTGCGCTCCGCCACCGCCGTCACGTTTGACCGCACCGACTCCGACGGCTGCATGTCCACCAATGACACAGTGGTGCTGATGGCTTCCGGTGCTTCCGGCACCACCCCGGACCCGGCGGAGTTCACCGCCGGCCTGACCGAAGTCTGCCATTCCCTGGCCCAGCAGCTGATCACCGATGCCGAAGGTGCCAGCCACGACATCGCCGTCACCACAGTCAACGCTGCCAGCGTGTCCGACGCCGAGACCGCCTCCCGCGCCGTCACCCGCTCCAACCTTTTCAAGACCGCGATCTTCGGCAACGATCCGAACTGGGGGCGCGTTCTGTCCGCGGTGGGCACCACCGATGCAGCGTTTGAACCGGACCGGATCAATGTCAGCATCAACGGAGTGCAGGTATGCCGCAACGGCGGCATCGGAGATTCCCGCGACCTGGTGGACCTGACCGGCCGCAGGGTGACGGTGGAAATCGATCTCCAGGCAGGTACGGAGAGCGCCACCATCTGGACCAATGACCTGACCACGGACTACGTCCACGAAAACTCGGCCTACAGCAGTTAATCGGGGACTGACATGAGCACATCAGCAGAAGTTCGGGAACAACTGGCCGCCCAGGACAAGGCCGCGACCCTCATCGAAGCGCTGCCCTGGATCCAGCGGTTTGCCGGCAGCATCATGGTGATCAAGTACGGCGGCAACGCCATGGTCAATGATGACCTGCGCCGTGCCTTCGCGGAGGACATTGTTTTTCTGCACCACGTCGGAGTGCATCCGGTGGTGGTGCACGGCGGCGGGCCGCAGATCAGTTCGCTGCTGGAACGCCTGGGCATCAAGTCCGAGTTCAAGGGCGGACTGCGCGTGACCACTCCGGAAGCCATGGATGCCGTCCGCATGGTGCTCACCGGCCAGGTGGGCCGCGAGCTGGTGGGCATGATCAACGCCCACGGTCCGTACGCCGTCGGGCTCTCCGGGGAAGACGGCGGGCTGCTGCAGGCAACGCGCATCGGAACCATGGTCGACGGCGAAGAAGTGGACCTCGGCCAGGTCGGCGAGGTGACCGGGGTGAATCCGGGAGCCATTGTTGACCTGCTCGATGCCGGCCGCATCCCCGTCATTTCCACGGTTGCGCCGGAGATCGACGCCGACGGCGGCCTCACCAGTGCCGTGCTGAACGTGAACGCGGATACTGCAGCCGCCGCACTGGCCGTGGCGCTGGGTGCTTCGCGCCTGGTGGTACTGACCGATGTCGAAGGTCTGTACTCCAACTGGCCGGACAAGACGTCCCTGATTTCCGCGCTGACGGCGGGAGAGCTGCGCGACATGCTGCCCTCACTGGAAGCGGGCATGATTCCCAAGATGCAGGCCTGCCTCACGGCGGTCGACGGCGGGGTGGACCGCGCAGCAGTGGTGGACGGACGGATGGCCCATTCCATGCTGCTGGAAGTCTTCACCACCGCCGGCATCGGCACCCAGGTTGTTCCGGAGGAGCAGGCATGAGCAACGGTTCCCAGATCCAGACAGAGATCCACACGAACCCCACCCCCGCGGACGCCGTCCTCGCCGAACTTACCGGTACGTCGGAGGACTGGCTGCGGCGCTACGGCTCCTCGCTGATGGGTGTCTTCGGCACCCCGCAGCGCGTCCTCGTCCGCGGCAGCGGCTGCACCGTCTGGGATGCGGACGGCAAGCCGTATCTGGACCTGCTCGGCGGCATCGCCGTCAACGCGCTCGGCCATGCCCATCCGTTCCTGACCTCGGTCATCAGCAGCCAGCTCGCCACGCTGGGTCATGTTTCCAACTTCTTCACCAGCCCCACACAGGTGGCACTGGCGGAAAAGCTGCTGGAACTCTCCGGCGCCCCCGAAGGTTCCAAGGTCTTCTTCGCCAACTCCGGCACAGAAGCCAATGAGGCAGCGTTCAAGCTTGCGCGCCGCAATAGCGGAACTGCAGCGGGCGGCGGCGTTTCATCGGACGGCGGCGCTTCCACAGGCAGGGGCGTGCAGCGCACCCGGATCATCGCGCTCGAGGGCGCGTTCCACGGCCGGACCCTCGGCGCTCTGGCCCTGACCGCCAAGAAGGCCTACCGGGCGCCGTTTGAGCCGCTGCCCGGGGGAGTGGAACACGTTCCCTTCGGCGACGTCGAGGCCCTGCGCGCTGCAGTGGATGACACCGTGGCCGCAGTATTTGTGGAGCCCATCCAGGGGGAAGCCGGCGTGGTTCCGCTGCCCGCCGGATATCTGCAGGCAGCCCGCGAGATCACTGCTGCCGCCGGCGCCCTGCTGATCGTGGACGAAGTCCAGACCGGCATCGGCCGCACCGGTCAGTGGTTTGCCTCTGAAGGTGTTCTGCCGGACGCCATGACCCTGGCCAAGGGTCTGGGTGGGGGCTTCCCGGTCGGCGCACTGATCACCTTCGGGGAGAAGACATCGTCGCTGCTGTCCGCCGGCCAGCACGGCACCACGTTTGGCGGCAACCCCGTGGCCACCGCAGCCTCGCTGGCCACGCTGCACGTGATTGAATCCACCGGGGTGCTGGAGAACGTCCAGCAGACCGGAAAGCACCTGCGCTCGGAGCTGGCAGCCGTTCCCGGCGTCACCGAAGTCCGGGGTGCCGGCCTGCTCATCGGCTTCGATCTTGTCGAGGAGATTGCGCCGGCTGCCGTGACTGCCGCTCTGGAGGCCGGGTTCATTATTAATGCCACCGGGCCGCGAACCCTGCGCCTGGCACCGCCGCTGATCCTGACCCGCGATCAGGCAGACTCCTTTATCGCTGCGCTGCCGGGAATCCTCGCGGCCGCCAAGGCTGTCGAACGGGCCGCAACCACCGGACAAGCTCCTGCCACCGCACCAACCGAAGGAAAACCATGACCCGCCATTTCCTGGTCGACACCGACCTCACCCAGGCCGAGCAGACCGAAGTGCTGGACCTGGCGGACCTGCTGAAGAAGGACCGCTACAAATACCAGCCGTACGCCGGCGAGTCCACGGGCCGCCAGACGGTGGCCGTGATCTTCGACAAGACCTCCACCCGGACCCGGGTGTCCTTTGCCGCCGGGATCTCCGATCTTGGCGGTGTTCCGCTCATCATTGGTGCAGGGGAGTCACAGCTCGGGCACAAGGAAAGCGTCACGGACACCACCAAGGTCCTGGAGCGCATGGTGTCCACCATCGTCTGGCGCACCTACGCACAGTCCGGCCTCGAGGAAATGGCAGCCGCATCCCGGGTTCCCGTGATCAATGCGCTGTCCGATGACTATCATCCGTGCCAGCTGCTGGCGGACCTGATGACGATCCGTGAGCACAAGGGCACCCTCGCCGGCCTCACCCTGGCCTATCTGGGTGACTGCGCCAACAATATGGCCAACTCCTACCTGCTGGCGTGCGTCACTGCGGGCATGCATGTGCGGGTCGCCGGTCCGATCGGTTACCTGCCGGATCCGCTGATTGTCGACGCCGCGGCAGCCCGCGCAGAGGAAACCGGCGGTTCGGTGATGATCACCACCGATTCCGCCGAAGCCTTGGCCGGAGCCGATGTCGTTGCCACGGACACCTGGGTTTCCATGGGCCAGGAGGACGAGAAGGCAGCGCGTTCCGAGTTGTTCCGCAGCTATGCCGTGGATGCCGCAGCGATGGCGCGGGCGGCGGATGACGCCGTCGTCCTGCATTGCCTGCCCGCCTACCGGGGCTATGAAATTTCGGCCGACGTCATCGACGGACCGCAGTCCGTGGTCTGGGATGAAGCGGAGAACCGCCTGCACGCGCAAAAGGCGCTGATGGTGTGGCTGATGGCGCGCTCGGGACTGACCGGCGTGCCGGAGGGACGAGCCGTTTCAGGGGGCGCCGCATGAGCATGCCGGCCACGAAAACCGCGCGTCAGGCCCGCATCCGCACGCTGCTGACCAGCCGGTCGATCCGGTCCCAGGCGGAGCTCGCTGCGCTGCTCGCCGACGACGGCGTCCAGGTCACCCAGGCCACGCTGTCCCGGGACCTGGTGGAGCTGGGCGCGGTGCGCATGCGCGGCAAGGAAGGCGTGCTGGTGTACGCGGTGCCCTCCGAAGGGGGTCAGCGTGCGCCGCAGTCGGGCGTTTCAGCGGAGGTCCTCGACGCCCGCCTGGCCCGGCTGTGCGGGGAGCTGCTGGTCACTGCCGAGGCCTCGGGCAACATTGTGGTGCTGCGGACTCCGCCGGGTGCCGCGAACTTCCTGGCCCTGGCCATCGACCATTCAGTGATGCCGTCCATTCTGGGCACCATTGCCGGTGACGATACGGTGGTGATGGTCACCCGCGAGCCCGACGGCGGGGCCGACGTGGCGGCGCGCTTCCTGCGGATCGCGGATGAAGCCACCGCCAACGGGCAGGCTCCGGACAGCCGCATCCTGTGACGCCGGTTTCCGCAGCCGCACCGCATCCATCAACTTTCCCTTTACTTTCATCGACAGGCAGCCTTTCACGGCTGCGCACAACGCAAGAGGAGCATATTTCGTGAGCGAACGCATTGTATTGGCCTACTCCGGTGGCCTTGATACTTCGGTGGCCATCGGCTGGATCGCCGAAGCAACCGGTGCTGAGGTTATCGCCGTGGCCGTGGACGTCGGACAGGGCGGCGAATCCCTGGAAACCATCCGCCAGCGCGCCCTGGCCTGCGGCGCCGTCGAAGCCTACGTTGCAGATGCCCGGGACGAATTCGCGTCCGAGTACTGCATGCCGGCGCTGAAGGCCAACGGCCTGTACATGGATTCCTACCCGCTGGTCTCCGCCCTGTCGCGCCCGGTGATCGTCAAGCACCTCGTTGCTGCCGCCCGCGAGTTCGGCGCCACCACCGTGTCCCACGGCTGCACCGGCAAGGGCAACGACCAGGTCCGCTTTGAGGTCGGAATCCAGACCCTCGGCCCGGACCTGAAGTGCATCGCCCCGGTCCGCGACCTGGCCCTGACCCGCGACAAGGCCATCGCCTTTGCCGAGGAAAAGAACCTGCCGATCGTCACCACCAAGAAGAACCCGTTCTCCATCGACGCCAACGTCTGGGGACGCGCCGTGGAAACCGGTTTCCTGGAAGACATCTGGAACGGCCCCACCCCGGACGTGTACGAGTACACCTCTGATCCCGCTGCCGGCCTTCCCGCCGACGAAGTGGTCATCACCTTCAAGGAAGGCGTTCCGGTAGCGATCGACGGCAAGCCCGTCACTCCGCTGCAGGCCATCGAAGAGATGAACCGCCGCGCCGGCGCCCAGGGCATCGGCCGCATCGACATTGTCGAAGACCGCCTTGTCGGCATCAAGAGCCGCGAAATCTACGAAGCCCCCGGTGCCATGGCGCTCATGCAGGCACACCGCGAACTGGAAAACGTCACGGTGGAACGCGAGCAGGCCCGCTTCAAGAAGACCGTCGGCCAGCGCTGGACCGAACTGGTCTACGACGGCCAGTGGTTCTCACCGCTGAAGAAGTCCCTTGACGCCTTCATCGAGGACACCCAGAAGTACGTCTCCGGCGACATCCGCATGAACATGCAGGGCGGTCGTGCAGTGGTGACCGGACGCCGCTCCGACTCCTCGCTGTATGACTTCAACCTGGCCACCTACGACACCGGTGACAGCTTCGACCAGTCCATGGCCCGCGGCTTCATCGAGCTGTTCGGCATGTCCTCCAAGGTGGCCTCCGGCCGCGACCAGCGTTTGGCAGAAGGTAAGTAAGAAATGAATCACGGCAAGCCGCCGGTTGAACCGGCCGGAACCGCAGCTGCGGGTTCCACCGTCCAGGGCGCTTTGTGGGGCGGCCGCTTTGCAGGCGGTCCCGCTGACGCCCTTGCGGCGCTGAGCAAGTCCACCCACTTCGACTGGCGGCTTGCCGGCTATGACATTGCCGGCTCCCGTGCGCACGCCCGTGTGCTGCACACCGCTGGCCTGCTGGACGACGAGGAGCTGGCGGGCATGCTCGCCGCCTTGGACGCGCTCGACGCTGATGTCCGCTCGGGCGCGTATGCGCCCGCAGAATCTGATGAAGATGTCCACGGGTCCCTGGAACGCGGGCTCATTGAACGTGCCGGTCCGGCGCTGGGCGGCAAGCTGCGCGCCGGCCGGTCCCGCAACGACCAGATCGCCACGCTGGGACGGATGTACCTGCGCGACCACGCCCGCATTATCGCCACCGGTGTCCTGGCCACGGCCGATGCCCTCGTGGAGCAGGCCGAGAAGCACCTCGGTGTGGCCATGCCCGGCCGCACCCACCTGCAGCACGCGCAGCCGGTGCTGCTCAGCCACCACCTGCTGGCCCATGCCTGGGCGCTGCTGCGCGATGTGCAGCGCCTGATGGACTGGGATAAGCGGGCCGCGGTTTCGCCCTACGGCTCCGGTGCGCTGGCCGGCTCGTCGCTGGGGCTGGATCCCAATGCGGTGGCCGCCGAGCTGGGCTTTGATTCCGCGGTCTGGAACTCCATCGACGGCACCGCCTCCCGTGACGTCTACGCCGAGTTCTCCTGGGTCGCCGCCATGATCGGCGTGGACCTGTCCCGGATCAGCGAAGAAATCATCATCTGGGCCACCAAGGAATTCTCCTTTGTGACCCTTGATGATGCCTTTTCCACCGGATCGTCGATCATGCCGCAGAAAAAGAACCCCGACGTGGCCGAGCTGGCCCGAGGCAAAGCCGGCCGCCTGATCGGTGACCTCACCGGCCTTTTGGCCACGCTCAAGGGCCTGCCCCTGGCCTACAACCGCGACCTGCAGGAGGACAAGGAACCGGTCTTTGACGCAGCCGATACGCTGGAGGTCCTGCTTCCCGCCGTCTCCGGCATGATCGCCACGCTGACGTTCAACACCGAGCGCATGCAGGCGCTGGCACCGCAGGGATTCGCTCTCGCCACGGACATCGCTGAGTGGCTGGTCCGCCAGGGCGTTCCCTTCCGCGAAGCCCACGAGCTCTCCGGTGCCGCCGTACAGCTTGCCGAAAGCCGCGGCGTCGAGCTGTGGGATCTCACCGACGAGGACTATGCCGGCATTTCCGGGCATCTGACTCCCGAGGTCCGCAGCGTGCTCAGTACCGAAGGTTCGCTGGACAGCCGCAGCGCCCAGGGCGGAACGGCCCGGTCTGCCGTGGAAGCGCAGCTGGTCGCGCTGAAGTCCGAGCTGGACACGGCGCGCAGCTACACGGCCTGACAGGTTTACTGACCGGATATCCCGCCAGACCGGACGCGACCAGCGAAAGGACCCCGGAGAGCTGCCCGCTTTCCGGGGTCCTTTCCCGGTTTTCCCGTCGCTGCCAGGCATGTCACCGGGGCCCGGCGGCTACCCTTGGTCCATGGATGACTCCTTCCGGCTGATGCTGCGTGCGCTTCCCGACTTTCCGGAGGACCTGCCGAAATTCGATCCCGCCGGCGCACCGGCCGATCCTGCTGAGCTGTTCCGCTCCTGGCTGGAGGAGGCCCTGGCCGCCGGCGTCCGCCAGCCTCATGCCTTTTCGCTGGCCACGGCCGACGCAGGAGGGAACCTGTCCTCACGGATGCTCATCCTGAAAGATCTTGACGACGACGGCTGGCACTTCGCCACCTCCCGCACCTCACGAAAGGGCCGGGAGCTCGAGGCGAATCCCCGTGCTGCCATGAACTTCTACTGGTCCGAGCTGGGACGGCAAATCCGGGTGGCCGGCGCCGTTGTCCAGCTGTCGGAGGCGGCCTCGGCCCGTGACTGGGATGAAAGGCCGGCCGCCGATGGCTCGGCCAATCCCGAATGGCAGCTGTATTCGCTGCAGCCCATGGAAGTGGAATTTTGGCAGGCGGATCCGGGCCGGCGCCACATCCGCCACCGCTACCAGCTCTGACACGCGCTTTCACTGCCGGCAAAACTTTGTCCGACCCTTAAGGTGGGTCAATGACTGGTATTTATCAAGCTCCGGGTTCGTCTGCGTCCAAACCCTCGGACCGCGCTGCATCCTCCCAGCTGCTGTCCAATATGGAAGCTGCTGCATCGGATTTTCGGGGACGCATCGCCTCCCTGACGGACACCGATGTCCGTGCTCCCTCACGACTCCCGGGCTGGTCCCGCGGACATGTACTGGCGCACGTGGCCGGTGTTGCCGGGGCGATGGCACGCCAGCTTGAATATGCCGCCCGGGGCGAAACGACCGACCTTTACGAAGGCGGCTCTGATGGCCGGAACCGTGCGATTGAAGAGGGGGCCGTTCGCTCCGCCGACCGGCTTCGCGGCGAGCTGGACGACGCACTGGACCGCGCACTTTCGGCGTTCCGCAATCTGGGCGACGCGGACTGGACCGCACCCATTTCCTATCGCGGGGGAGTGGTGAGGGACGGCGGGCTGGCTCTGTGGCGGGAACTCGTTATCCACGGCACCGATCTGGGCACCGGGGGCGAAGCCGACGCCTGGTCCCCGCAGTTCTGCGAGCACCTCTTTGGGTTCTTGTCCGCTCGGGTTCCTGCCGGGATGCGTTTGAGGGTGCAGCCTTTTGGCATGGCTCCCCGCGTACTGAGTGCAAATCCGGAATCTGCCCTTTCACCGGCCTCTCCCTCGGAGAACGGTCCCTCGGTGAACAGCGCGTGGATAAAGACCGCCTCGGTAAACACCATTTCGGTAAACGGCATGGCAACGGACATCGCCGCTTGGCTCGCCGGAAGGACCCCGAACCTGGGGAGCCTGCGAGCCGAAGCAGCCGCTGACGGTGTCGACCTTCCCAAACTGCTGCCCTGGCCGTCCGGCATTCCTGCCAAATAACCGCCAATATCTCGAACCGACCAGGACACGGGTTTGTGAGGAGGACCGGGCAGAACGGCCGGTCTCAGCGTCCTGAAAAAGGTCCCATCAGGCGGAGCGCAGGACCAGGGAACCGCTGAGTCCGTTGGGATATCCGGCTGCGGACCAGCTGGGGGAGCATTGCCCCTCGATAGATCCGCATTAAACACGGAGTTGGTTTCAGCCCTTCAGCCCTTCAGCCTTTCAGCCGCCACCGACCTTTCGGCAGCCGAAGCCCCGTGAAAAACCAGGTAAGCCCGACGTAAAAGCGAGTACCGGTTTCCGGCGGGTGAACCGTGCGCGGAACCTTACGGATCCGCCTGGCCGCGGGCTAGGCTGAACAAAACCCCAATCCGGCCGTACCCGGACAGGAGGAAACTGCCGTGCCTGGACAGATCACTTCCGCCCCCGTTCCCGAAGGCCGAATCGAGAAGCTTTCCGACGGATACGCGGTGGCCTTCGACCGCCAACTCGACTACCCCACAGCCCATATTTGGGACATCCTGACGAATCCGGAAAAGGTCCCGCTCTGGCTCGGCCAGCTGAGCCCCGCATGGCAATTGGGTAAGGAATACACGCTGGAGATGGACGGTGGATCCAGTAGTGGAACCGTGCTCCAGCTCGAACCTCGTTCAAGCCTGCAGATCACTTGGGAAGACCAGCTGGGATCGGAATCAGTGCTGGAATGGCAGGTCCTGGCAAGCAGCGGGGGAGCGTTGCTGCTGTTCCGTTCCCGCACTGACACACCGGATTTCCTCGCTGAGGGCAGTGCCGGGTGGCAAGGCATTTTGGCCGCTTTCGCCAGCGTTGCGGCAGGACAGGAACCCGCCCGGGACAGCATGGAGACGTGGGTGGCCCTGAGGAATGCTTATGCCGAGGATTTCGATGTCTCGCCCACCATGGGGCTGGTCACTGGATCGGGAGCTGACGCAGCGCTGGTCTTCGATCGCTGGTACCGGGCTCCCGCCGAGGACGTGGAGGCTGCCGTGGACGCCGCCGGCCGCAGGCTCGGCGTTGGCCGTGAAGCGGGGTTGGAGATGACGGACGACGGCGAGGAAACCAGGGCCACCATCCGCCAGCCGGTGACCGGAAGCCAGGACCAGACCGCTGCCCTGCTGGCAACCTGGCACATGGCTTTGGACTCAGCGCGTGACCAGCTCGACGGCAGCATGCCCCATCCCAATTCGCACCGTCTGGCCGCTTTGGAGCGTTTGTACCGGCCCATGGTGTAGTTCGGCGAGCCGACCGATTCCACGGGACTGCATCGCAATTGCTACGGTCGGAAGATGGAAGACAAAAGCGAGAGGTCACGGCTTGCGGTGCCGGCGACAGAGGCCGCACGGCTCCTGCTGGGTTCGGTGCTGACGCACGACGACGGCAGGGAACCGGTGAGCGTGCGCGTCACCGAGGTGGAGGCGTACATGGGAGACGTTGACCCCGGCTCCCACGCCTTCCGGGGCCGCACCGCCCGCAACAACACCATGTTCGGTCCCGCCGGCCATCTGTACGTCTACTTCACATATGGGATGCATTACTGCGCCAACGTGGTGTGCGGCGAGGACGGCCATGCCACCGGGCTGCTGCTGCGGGCGGGGGAAATCGTGGGCGGAGTCGAAACAGCAAGGGAGCGCCGCAACAACCCGCGGACCGATCTGGACCTGGCCCGCGGCCCTGCCCGGCTGGCCCAAGCGCTGGGCATTAACCGCGATCTCGACGGCGCCGACGTCTTTGCTGCCCCGCTGCGTCTGGAACTGCCGGCTGAGCCCGTCCCGGCGGGCGAGGTGTCCAGCGGACCGCGGGTTGGCGTTAGCGGACCCGGAGGCACGGTTGAGTACCCTTGGCGGTACTGGCTGACGGGGGAGCCCACCGTTTCGAAGTACCGTCCCGCGCAGCCCAAACGCAGGCCAGCCGCCGGAGCGACCGCCCGGTAACGTGAAAGCAGTCAGGCGGAAAAGCGTGAGCGGCGCCCGGGATCATCCCGAACGCCGCCTGACCACGAAACCCCGCTGACAATCGAAGCCTTACCGGCAGCCGTGTCTTTCTATACGGCGTCTTTCTATACGGCGCCCGGCAGGGGTGCCTGTGGTGAGATCAGCTTGTTCTCCAGCAGTTCATCCCAGAAAGCGCCGGGGATCTGTGCCTTCATTGCCGCGATATCCTCCGCCACGCGCTCGGGCCGGCTGGAACCCGGGATGACCGCGGCCACAGCGGGGTGGGCGGTGGAGAACTGCAGCGCAGCGGCTTTCAGGCTCACATCGTACCGCCGGGCGATTGCCGTCAGCTGATCGATCCGCTCCTTGACCTGCGGCGGGATCGGCGCATAGTCGAAGTACTCCCCGCCCAGCAGAGCGCCGGAGTTGAAGGGACCGCCGACGACGATACCCACTCCCTTCTCTTGTGCAGCGGGCATCATGCGCTGCAGGGCACGCTCGTGCTGCAGCAACGTGTACTGGGTAGCGGAGAGGCTCATGGTCGGAGCCGCCACGTCCATGTCCATGGCCAGTTCGATGGGCTCGGTGGTGTTTACCCCGAGGCCCCAGCCATTGATCACCCCTTCGTCCTGCAACCGGGCCAGTACGCGGAAGGCACCGGTCCGGGCCTCATCGAACTTGGCCACCCACTCATCTCCCAGGAAGTCCCGGGACGTGTCATGGATGAAGACAAAGTCCAGCCGGTCGGTCTTCAGCCTCGTCAGACTTTCCTCGATGGACCGCAGCGTGGCATCAGCCGTGTAATCCGTGGCGATCTTATTCGCCCGCCCGTGGTTGAAGAGGCCGTCGCTCTTCTCCTCTTCCTCGTCCAGGATCAGCCGTCCCACCTTGGTGCTCAGGGCAAACTCGTCGCGATTGTGCTGCGAAAGCACTTCGCCCAAGCGGGATTCAGCCAAACCGGCTCCATAAAACGGAGCGGTATCAAAATAACGGATGCCTTCGTTCCAAGCGGCCTCGACAGTGGCCAGCGCTTCGTCCTGGGGAATGTCCCGGAACATATTTCCCAGCGGAGCTGTCCCGAATCCGAGTTTGTTCTTCAGCACTTCGCGCATGTTAGCCATGTGTTTCAAATCCTCACTGTAAATTCCGGGTCCTCTCCGAAGGACCCGCGCAAACGTGGAAACCACCTCACTGCGGACTTTTATTCCACCCGACTATTCCGTCCGGCTCCGGCACCGCGGCCGTCGAGACAAGTGCCACAGCGGCCCGTCCAACCACGAGGTCCTGCAGCCGAGCGGGTAAGGTGGACGGGTGAAAGAAACGCCCGCGGACACCGCACAGAGTATTGAACCCATTGCCGAAACCATCGAACGTCTGGGCGCAGTTGTGCCGGATTATCCCAAGCCGGGCGTCGTCTTTCGTGACCTGACACCAGTCTTCGCCGACGGCCCCGCCTTCCGAGGCGTCGTGGACGCATTGCTGGCCGAGTATGAGGGCCGCTTCGATTACGTGGCCGGTGTGGAAGCCCGCGGCTTCCTCCTCGCAGCAGCCGCTGCCTATGCGGCTGACAAGGGCGTCATCACCATCCGCAAGCCCGGCAAGCTGCCGCGCCGCGTGTTCTCTGAGAGTTACTCGATGGAATACAGCGAGAACACGCTGGAAGTCCACCAGGACGACATCCCCGCCGGCTCCCGGGTGCTGATCATGGATGATGTGCTTGCCACCGGCGGCACCCTCAGCGCCACGGCCCGGCTCATCGAAAAGGCCGGCGGCACAGTGGCCGGATTCGGCGTCGTACTGGAACTGAAGGATCTCGGCGGCCGCGCCGCACTCGAGGGTTACCCCGTCCACGCTCTCCTGGGCTACTAGCCCTTTTTACGCTCTTCCATCCGGCGGAGCACCACCGCGGCTCCGGACGGAGGCGCACCTAGACCCATCCGGCAAGGGCCGGCGTCACTTAAATAGCTCAGTGCATGGAAAAAGTCCAAATGCACGCTAAACTTGTGGGTCTGCCTTTGCGAGAGGGAACGCGAACATGCCTGAAACGTCTTCTGCCCACCACGAGCTGGAACACGAGCGACACTACGTCGCCGGTTTGTACCAGCGACTCGACGAACTGCGTGAAGAAAAGCGCGAGCAGCTGGCACAGGTGCGACGCAGCACCTCGGCCGGTTCACACCAAAACCGCTCCGAGCGTGATGCCTTCGCGACCATGTATGAGGACCGCCTGGCGCAGCTTAACGCCGTAGACGACCGGCTGGTTTTCGGCCGCCTGGACCTCGACGACGGCGAGGAACGGTACATCGGCCGGATCGGCCTGTCCACTGCTGATCTGCAGCGCCTGATGGTGGACTGGCGTGCCCCTGAGGCCGGAACCTTTTACCAGGCGACGGCTTTTGAGCGTCAGGGCGTCCGGCGTCGGCGTCACCTGATCCTTAAAGGCAGGAACGTCCAGGCCATCGAAGACGACGTGCTGGACTACAGCCTGCTCGAGGAGGAAGAAGCGCTCCAGGGTGAAGGTGCCCTGCTGGCCGCACTGAACTCCAAGCGCACCGGGCAGATGTCGGACATTGTCGGCACCATCCAGGCCGAGCAGGACCGCATTATCCGGGCACCCCTCGCCGGCACCCTCGTAGTGCAGGGCGGGCCGGGAACGGGAAAGACCGCCGTCGCGCTCCACCGTGCTGCGTACCTGCTGTACACGCACCGTGAACGGCTCAAGTCCGCCGGCGTGCTGCTGGTCGGCCCTTCCAACGCCTTCATCCGGTACATCGAACGCGTCCTCCCGTCGCTGGGTGAGACCGGCGTCGTCATGTCCAGCCTTGGACAGCTGATGCCCGGCATCGCCGCTGTCCCGGAAGAGGACGCGCAGGTCGCCGAGATCAAGGGCCGCATTTCGATGGCCGACGTGGTGGCCCGCGCCGTCGCGAACCGTCAGCGCATGCCGCTGGAACCGCGGAAACTGAACGTGGAGGGAACCATCCTCCTGCTGACGCCGAAGATGGTCCAGCGCGCCCGCGACCGGGCACGCGCGACCGGCAAGCCGCACAACGAGGCCCGCGTGACCTTCGTGAAGATCCTCCTGCGCGAACTCACCGAGCAGTTGACCGAACAGCTGGAAGAGTCCTCCGGTGCTGGCAACAGCACCGACCGGGCCTATCTGGCCGAGGATGTCCGCAGCTCCCGTGACGTGCGCGTGGCGCTGAACCTGTGCTGGATGCCGCTGACGCCGGAGAAGCTGCTGTCTGAACTCTTCAGCAAGCCCGGTCACCTTGAAGGTGCGGCCCCCGATCTGAGTGCCGAAGAAATCGCACTGCTGCGCCGCAGCCCTGACGCGCCTTGGACGGAAGCGGATGTTCCGCTGCTGGACGAGGCCGCCGAACTGCTGGGGGAGCTGGATGCTTCTGCAGGACGCGACCACGCCCTGCGGGAAGAGCAGCGGAAGCGGGACCTGGCCAACGCCGAGCGCGCCATCGAGAACACCGAAGGGTTCCTGGAGGACTCCGGTGCCCACGGCATCCTGTCCGCCGAGGACCTTGCCGACCACAACACCGTGGGGGAAGCCCGCTTGACCGCGGCCGACCGCGCCGCCGTCGACCGCACCTGGGCCTTTGGGCACATCGTGGTGGACGAGGCGCAGGAGCTTTCCGCCATGCAGTGGCGTCTGCTGATGCGCCGGTGCCCGCTGAAGTCCTTCACCGTTGTGGGTGACATTGCCCAGACCAGCTCCGCCGCCGGGGCCACTTCCTGGCAGCAGGCGCTGACGCCGTTCGTGGGGGATCGCTGGACCCTCGAAGAGCTCACGGTGAACTACCGCACGCCCGCGCAGATTGCCGAAGCCGCCGTGCGCATGGCCAATGCCGCGGGCCTTGTGGTGTCCGCCCCCAAGGCGGTGCGCGAGGGACGCTGGGCGCCCTTCATTGACTCGGTTCCCGATGGCGGGCTGGTTGGCCGCCTGATGGAGACTCTGCCGGAGGACCTGGAAGCGCTCGAGGGCGGACTCCTTGCGATTATCGCCGAGGAGCACCACCTCGAGGCCGTCCGCCGCGAAGTCGGAGCAGTTTACGGAAAGCGGCTGGGCACAGGTGCCGGCGGTTTGGAGCAGGACATCGTGGTCACCTCGCCACGGGAGGCGAAGGGACTGGAGTTCGACGGCGTCGTCATCCTGGAGCCCGAAGAGCTGCTGACCGCTGCGGCCGGGAAAGTCGGAGATCTGTATGTGGCGATGACCCGCCCCACGCAGCGCCTGCGTCTTATTGCGGCCCGTCCGGTTCCCGCTGGAATTATCGACGAAGAAGACTGATATTTTGGAAGACGTGACTACCGAAACCCCAGCGGGCCTGAGCGCCCAAAAGAATGATCCGACTTTCGAGAATGTTTGGCAGGAACTGAAGTGGCGTGGACTGGTCCATGTCTCCACGGATGAGGCCGAACTTGAGAAACTGCTCGCCGGGGAATCGATCACCTATTATTGCGGCTTCGATCCGACGGCGCCGAGCCTGCACCTGGGAAACCTGGTGCAGCTGCTGACCATGCGCCGCCTGCAGCTGGCCGGTCACCGGCCGCTCGCCCTCGTGGGCGGATCCACCGGACTGGTGGGGGATCCGCGCCCGACGGCGGAACGCACCATGAACACCAAGGAAACCGTCTCGGAATGGGTCGGCTACCTGCAGGGACAGGTGCAGCGCTTCCTCAGCTTTGAGGGGGACAACGCCGCGCAGATGGTCAATAACCTTGACTGGACCGCGCCCATGAGTGCCATCGACTTCCTGCGGGACATCGGCAAGCACTTCCGGGTGGGCACCATGATCAAGAAGGAGATCGTGTCCTCGCGCCTGAACTCTGACGAGGGCATCTCCTACGCGGAGTTCAGCTACCAGGTGCTGCAGGGCATGGACTACCTCCAGCTCTTCCGCGACTACAACTGCGTGCTGGAAACCGGCGGATCGGACCAGTGGGGCAACCTCACCTCCGGCACCGAACTGGTGCGCAAGGTGGAAGGCAAGAGCGTCCACGCCCTGGGCACCCCGCTGATCACCAACTCGGACGGCACCAAGTTCGGCAAGAGCGAGGGCAACGCCATCTGGCTGGACGGCACCATGACCAGCCCGTACGCGATGTACCAGTTCTGGCTCAACACCTCGGACGCCGACGTCGTTGACCGGCTTAAGGTCTTCACCTTCCTCTCGAAGGCGGAGATCGAAGAACTGGCCCGTGCAGTGGCAGAAGAGCCGCACAAGCGTGCGGCCCAGCGCCGGCTCGCGTATGACGTGACCTCCCTGATTCACGGGGTGGACGCAACGGAGAAGGTTATTGCCGCGTCCGCCGCATTGTTCGGGCAGGGCGAGATCAGCGAACTGGATGAAGCTACGCTGACCGCCGCCACGGCGGAGCTCCCGCGGGTAGTAGTGGACCGCAGCGGCCTGGGCATCATCGACCTGATGGTCGCCTCGGGGTTGTCGGGCACCAATTCTGCCGCTCGCCGGACCATCGCCGAAGGCGGCGCGTATGTGAATAACCGCAAGGTCACGGACGCCGAGACAGTGATCCCTGCCGCCGAGCTGCTGCACGGAAAGTACTTGCTGCTGCGCCGCGGCAAGCGCACGTTGGCAACGGTCGAGGTTAGCGAAGCGTAGGGCGAGTTAGCCCACTGATTGGACTGTGCTGATCGTCCCCGCGCAATCGGAGGGTTAGCCAGCACAGGAGAAGGCCGGTTTTCGGCTCCGCAGGTCCAGGTATATCCAGGAGTGCGGGGGCCGGAAGCCGGCCTTCCGTGCATCCCGGGACCGGGCATTCACTGCGTGCAGCAGATCACGTGCTCCCGGGTTGCACGGACCGGCCAGGCTGTGTAAAGTTTAGTGAGTTGCCCCGGTGAGTGTCTGGCGGACAAGGTTCGCAGGCAAGACTCCCGATCCGGCAACAGCCCACAACAAAGCAACGGACGAAAATCCGGACACTTCGTGACGGGCTCATCCGGTTGTTTCAGCCCGGTTCCGCGAATACCGCGGAATTGCTAAAACAATCCGAATGGAATAGAATAAAGAAACACTGCAGCGAAGAGAAAAGAAAAACAATTATTGTTTTTCCGAGTATTTCGGATGCATCTGTTGTTTGAGAACTCAATAGTGTGCCAAGTTTATTGATACCAATTATTTTAATTGGTTGAACTGGTTGTTACCGCCCACCCCGTGGGTATGGGACAGCTTTTTTAGCTGGTTTCGAATTTAGTGCAGGACTGTGCCGCCAATTTTCCTTGGCTCCGGTTCTGTGTCTGTAACACATTTACGGAGAGTTTGATCCTGGCTCAGGATGAACGCTGGCGGCGTGCTTAACACATGCAAGTCGAACGATGACTTTTGTGCTTGCACAAAATGATTAGTGGCGAACGGGTGAGTAACACGTGAGTAACCTGCCCTTAACTTCGGGATAAGCCTGGGAAACCGGGTCTAATACCGGATACGACGGATCCCCGCATGGGGGTTCGTGGAAAGCTTGATGCGGTTTTGGATGGACTCGCGGCCTATCAGCTAGTTGGTTGGGGTAATGGCCCACCAAGGCGACGACGGGTAGCCGGCCTGAGAGGGTGACCGGCCACACTGGGACTGAGACACGGCCCAGACTCCTACGGGAGGCAGCAGTGGGGAATATTGCACAATGGGCGAAAGCCTGATGCAGCGACGCCGCGTGAGGGACGAAGGCCTTCGGGTTGTAAACCTCTTTCAGCAGGGAAGAAGCGAAAGTGACGGTACCTGCAGAAGAAGCGCCGGCTAACTACGTGCCAGCAGCCGCGGTAATACGTAGGGCGCAAGCGTTATCCGGAATTATTGGGCGTAAAGAGCTCGTAGGCGGTTTGTCGCGTCTGCTGTGAAAGCCCGGGGCTCAACCCCGGGTCTGCAGTGGGTACGGGCAGACTAGAGTGCAGTAGGGGAGACTGGAATTCCTGGTGTAGCGGTGAAATGCGCAGATATCAGGAGGAACACCGATGGCGAAGGCAGGTCTCTGGGCTGTAACTGACGCTGAGGAGCGAAAGCATGGGGAGCGAACAGGATTAGATACCCTGGTAGTCCATGCCGTAAACGTTGGGCACTAGGTGTGGGGGACATTCCACGTTTTCCGCGCCGTAGCTAACGCATTAAGTGCCCCGCCTGGGGAGTACGGCCGCAAGGCTAAAACTCAAAGGAATTGACGGGGGCCCGCACAAGCGGCGGAGCATGCGGATTAATTCGATGCAACGCGAAGAACCTTACCAAGGCTTGACATGAACCGGAAAGACCTGGAAACAGGTCCCCCACTTGTGGCCGGTTTACAGGTGGTGCATGGTTGTCGTCAGCTCGTGTCGTGAGATGTTGGGTTAAGTCCCGCAACGAGCGCAACCCTCGTTCTATGTTGCCAGCGGGTTATGCCGGGGACTCATAGGAGACTGCCGGGGTCAACTCGGAGGAAGGTGGGGACGACGTCAAATCATCATGCCCCTTATGTCTTGGGCTTCACGCATGCTACAATGGCCGGTACAAAGGGTTGCGATACTGTGAGGTGGAGCTAATCCCAAAAAGCCGGTCTCAGTTCGGATTGAGGTCTGCAACTCGACCTCATGAAGTTGGAGTCGCTAGTAATCGCAGATCAGCAACGCTGCGGTGAATACGTTCCCGGGCCTTGTACACACCGCCCGTCAAGTCACGAAAGTTGGTAACACCCGAAGCCGGTGGCCTAACCCCTTGTGGGAGGGAGCCGTCGAAGGTGGGACCGGCGATTGGGACTAAGTCGTAACAAGGTAGCCGTACCGGAAGGTGCGGCTGGATCACCTCCTTTCTAAGGAGCACCTCAAAGTGGCCCGTCCTTCCACAGTGTTGGATGTGTGCTTTGCAGGAGATGCCCATGTCGGAAACGTTTGTTTTCCGGTGGGTGCTCAAGGGTGGAATATCAATAGGCAGGTGCCCGGCGTTGAGCCCGGCAGCAGAGTACGCCGTACTCCTGGTCTTCTTTTTCTTCGGAAAGGGCGGTCCACGGGGGATGGTTGGAAATGGTGTCCGGTGTCTTCAAGTACCGGGTTTTTCCGTTTGGCACACTGTTGGGTCCTGAAATAACAGGACCGAAGAATTTTCAAGCCTTTTTTGGAAGGGTTGGGAAGGGCACGGGTTCCGTGTTGTTTCTGATTGTTCCTGCGCAGGCCTGAAGCTGTCCACGGTGAATACGTGGTGGTGGAGGGGTGTGACGGGGTTGTTGTTTGAGAACTACATAGTGGACGCGAGCATCTTAAATTATTAAGTGCAATTTCAGATAAACCTGGTGACCGGATTTGTTTCCGGCCTCCATGGTTTTCTCGATAGCGATAATATATTGATCTTTGTGGTCAAGTTTTTAAGGGCACACGGTGGATGCCTTGGCATCAGGAGCCGAAGAAGGACGTAGGAATCTGCGATAAGCCTGGGGGAGTTGATAACCGAGCGTTGATCCCAGGATGTCCGAATGGGGAAACCCCGCCCGGCGCGCGAGTGACCGGGTGACCCGCATCTGAACACATAGGGTGCGTGGAGGGAACGTGGGGAAGTGAAACATCTCAGTACCCACAGGAAGAGAAAACAACAGTGATTCCGTTAGTAGTGGCGAGCGAACGCGGAAGAGGCTAAACCAGTGGTGTGTGATAGCCGGCGGGCGTTGCATCACTGGGGTTGCGGGACTTTCCGTATCGATTCTGCCGGATCGGTGAAGTGAGTGCAGGTGCATAGGTGAACGGGTTTGAAAGCCCGGCCGTAGAGGGTGTTAGCCCCGTAACCGGAATGTATGCTGCCGCTTGGAGAGGATCCCAAGTAGCACGGGGCCCGAGAAATCCCGTGCGAATCTGCCAGGACCACCTGGTAAGCCTAAATACTCCCTGATGACCGATAGCGGACAAGTACCGTGAGGGAAAGGTGAAAAGTACCCCGGGAGGGGAGTGAAACAGTACCTGAAACCGTGTGCCTACAATCCGTTGGAGCAGGGCGATGCCACTTGTGGTGTTGTGCTTGTGACAGCGTGCCTTTTGAAGAATGAGCCTGCGAGTTAGTGTTACGTCGCGAGGTTAACCCGTGAGGGGAAGCCGTAGCGAAAGCGAGTCTGAACAGGGCGATGCAGTGGCGTGATCTAGACCCGAAGCGGAGTGATCTACCCATGGCCAGGTTGAAGCGCGTGTAAGAGCGCGTGGAGGACCGAACCCACTTCAGTTGAAAATGGAGGGGATGAGCTGTGGGTAGGGGTGAAAGGCCAATCAAACTCCGTGATAGCTGGTTCTCCCCGAAATGCATTTAGGTGCAGCGTTGCGTGTTTCTTACCGGAGGTAGAGCTACTGGATGGCTAATGGGCCCTACAAGGTTACTGACGTCAGCCAAACTCCGAATGCCGGTAAGTGAGAGCGCAGCAGTGAGACTGTGGGGGATAAGCTTCATAGTCGAGAGGGAAACAGCCCAGACCACCAACTAAGGCCCCTAAGCGTGTGCTAAGTGGGAAAGGATGTGGAGTTGCTCAGACAACCAGGAGGTTGGCTTAGAAGCAGCCATCCTTGAAAGAGTGCGTAATAGCTCACTGGTCAAGTGATTCCGCGCCGACAATGTAGCGGGGCTCAAGTACACCGCCGAAGTTGTGGCATTCAAATATTAGCCAAGCGGATGGTTTATCCATTTTCGTTCAAGCGTTTGGATGGGTAGGGGAGCGTCGTGTGGGCAGTGAAGTCGCGGTGTAAACCAGCGGTGGAGCCTACACGAGTGAGAATGCAGGCATGAGTAGCGAAAGACGGGTGAGAAACCCGTCCGCCGAATGATCAAGGGTTCCAGGGTCAAGCTAATCTGCCCTGGGTAAGTCGGGACCTAAGGCGAGGCCGACAGGCGTAGTCGATGGACAACGGGTTGATATTCCCGTACCGGCGAAAAACCGCCAATACCAAGCGGGGGATACTAACCGCCCAATACCTGACCGGCCGCCCTTGTGGCGACCCGGTTTTTGGTGGAGCGCGGGACCGTAACCTGGGAGGTAAGCGTATTAACAGGTGTGACGCAGGAAGGTAGCCGGGCCGGGCGATGGTTGTCCTGGTCTAAGGATGTAGGGTCAGCGATAGGTAAATCCGTTGCTGTGTCTTTGATGACGATCCTGAGATCTGATGGGACCCCTTTAGGGGGGAATCCGGTGATCCTATGCTGCCTAGAAAAGCATCGGCGCGAGGTTTTAGCCGCCCGTACCCCAAACCGACACAGGTGATCAGGTAGAGAATACTAAGGCGATCGAGAGAATTATGGTTAAGGAACTCGGCAAAATGCCCCCGTAACTTCGGGAGAAGGGGGGCCCCAACCTTGATGGACACTTGCTGTCCGGAGGGGATCGGGGCCGCAGAGACCAGGGGGAAGCGACTGTTTACTAAAAACACAGGTCCGTGCGAAGTCGCAAGACGATGTATACGGACTGACTCCTGCCCGGTGCTGGAAGGTTAAGAGGACCGGTTAGCCCTTACGGGCGAAGCTGGGAATTTAAGCCCCAGTAAACGGCGGTGGTAACTATAACCATCCTAAGGTAGCGAAATTCCTTGTCGGGTAAGTTCCGACCTGCACGAATGGAGTAACGACTTCCCCGCTGTCTCAACCATAAACTCGGCGAAATTGCAGTACGAGTAAAGATGCTCGTTACGCGCAGCAGGACGGAAAGACCCCGAGACCTTTACTATAGTTTGGTATTGGTGTTCGGTGTGGCTTGTGTAGGATAGGTGGGAGACTGTGAGACCCGGACGCCAGTTCGGGTGGAGTCATCGTTGAAATACCACTCTGGTCATACTGGATATCTAACTTCGGCCCGTAATCCGGGTCAGGGACAGTGCCTGATGGGTAGTTTAACTGGGGCGGTTGCCTCCTAAAGAGTAACGGAGGCGCCCAAAGGTTCCCTCAGCCTGGTTGGCAATCAGGTGGCGAGTGTAAGTGCACAAGGGAGCTTGACTGTGAGAGAGACATCTCGAGCAGGGACGAAAGTCGGGACTAGTGATCCGGCGGTACATTGTGGAATGGCCGTCGCTCAACGGATAAAAGGTACCTCGGGGATAACAGGCTGATCTTGCCCAAGAGTCCATATCGACGGCATGGTTTGGCACCTCGATGTCGGCTCGTCGCATCCTGGGGCTGGAGTAGGTCCCAAGGGTTGGGCTGTTCGCCCATTAAAGCGGTACGCGAGCTGGGTTTAGAACGTCGTGAGACAGTTCGGTCCCTATCCGCTGCGCGCGCAGGAAATTTGAGAAGGGCTGTCCTTAGTACGAGAGGACCGGGACGGACGAACCTCTGGTGTGTCAGTTGTACTGCCAAGTGCACCGCTGATTAGCTACGTTCGGATGGGATAACCGCTGAAAGCATCTAAGCGGGAAGCCCGCTTCGAGATGAGATTTCCATACACCTTGTGTGTGAGAGGCCCCCAGCCAGACCACTGGGTTGATAGGCCGGATGTGGAAGCGGGGACTAAAGACCCGTGAAGCTGACCGGTACTAATAGGCCGATAACTTACACCACACCATGATCTGGGCAGGAAACGACTTCAAACGTTCCCGCCAAAGAAGGATCATGTTGATCATGCTGCTTGCGTCCACTATGTGGTTCCCGGATAACAAACCCGTGTGTGGTTTGTCACCGAAGGAACTGGTACTGAATCATCTGTTATGGGTGGTTTGGTGCCGTAGAATAAAGGAAGTGTTCATTCTTACGCGTGAACATCTTTTTCATGACAGGCACCCCGTGAAGGGTGTGTTTGGTTGTGACCCATGTTTTCCCCTCCACCGGGTGCAGTTTTGGCTGGTGGTGCGGGTGGTAGGGTTACGGCGGTCATAGCGTGGGGGAAACGCCCGGTCCCATTCCGAACCCGGAAGCTAAGACCCACAGCGCCGATGGTACTGCATCCGGGAGGATGTGGGAGAGTAGGTCACCGCCGGACAATATTTTGGTTGAGAGGTTGAGGCCCGTACCTTTTTGGTACGGGCCTCAACTGTTTAACCAGTCGCAGCTGCACAGAGGACTTCTGCCCAGCTGCTGCTGGGCCCGGAGGTGGGAAGACTCACCTATTCCCAGGCGTCCCGCACGCCCAGGGGTGACCATCCCGGAACGTACCTGGACTAGAATCAGACTGTGCCTGTTTAGGCCCCCAAACTTTAGTACCGACTTTTATATATCCATAGTGACGAGCGACTGCAGTAAATTCCGTTGGTCGGCTCACGACGAGAGGAACTCACCAGCATGTCAGAGCAAAATAACAGGGATCAGCGCGGCGACGGAAACAATGCCGCCCGCAGCAGCAGCTCGTCGGATAAGCGGGACGACCGCGGACGCCCCGCCACGAACGACCGAAATGCCCCCAAGCGGTTCGAAGACCGCAAGCCGTCCTTTGGCGGTCGCCCGGCGCGTGATGGTGAGCGGAAGTCCTTCGGTGACCGTGGCGCGTCCTCGGAGCGCAAGCCGTACTCCAAGGACCGCAAGCCGTCCTTCGGTGACCGGCCTGCCCGCAGTGACGACGACCGCCGGCCCCCGCGTGATGGTGAGCGCAAGCCGTTCTCGGAGCGCAGCGGTGAGCGGAAGTCCTTCGGTGACCGGGGTGACCGGAAGCCTGCCTTCGGCGACCGTGGCGATCGTAAGCCGTCGTTCGGTGGCGATGACCGTCGTCCGCCTCGTGATGGTGAGCGGAAATCCTTCAGTGACCGTGGCGAGCGCAAGCCTGCCTTCGGCGACCGTGGCGATCGTAAGCCGTCCTTCGGCGACCGTCCTGCCCGTGGTGGCGACGACCGCCGTCCGGCTCGCGACAATGACCGTAAGCCGTCTTTCGGTGACCGTAAGCCTTCGTTTGGCGGCGACGACCGTCGTCCTCCCCGTGATGGTGAGCGGAAGTCCTTCGGTGACCGTGGCGATCGTAAGCCGTCCTTCGGCGACCGTAAGCCGTCGTTCGGTGGCGATGACCGTCGTCCTCCCCGTGATGGTGAGCGGAAATCCTTCGGCGACCGCAGTGACCGCAAGCCGTCGTTCGGCGACCGCGGCGATCGCAAGCCCTCCTTCGGCGACCGCGGTGACCGTAAGCCGTCGTTCGGCGGCGACGACCGTCGTCCTCCCCGTGATGGTGAGCGGAAGTCCTTCGGCGACCGTGGCGATCGTAAGCCGTCCTTCGGTGACCGCAAGCCTTCGTTCGGCGGCGACGACCGTCGTCCTCCCCGTGATGGTGAGCGGAAGTCCTTCGGCGACCGCGGTGACCGTAAGCCGTCGTTCGGCGACCGTGGCGATCGCAAGCCCTCGTTTGGTGACCGTCCTGCCCGTGGTGGAGATGACCGCCGTCCGGCACGTGACTCCGCGCCGCGCTCATTCTCCAAGGGCCGTCCGGCCCGCGGCGAGGACGCACCGGTTGTTGAGCACAAGCACAACGCCCGCGACCTCCGCAGTGCCAACCGTCCGGACCGCGAGCGTTCCCCTGAGATCGACGACGACGTCACAGGACAGGAGCTCGACAAGGTCACCCGCGCTCAGCTGCGTATCCTGGAAGAAGTCAACGGTGAGTGGGTCTCCAAGCACCTGGTGATGGCTGGACGCCTGATCGACATTGATCCGGAACTGGCCTTCCAGCACGCGCTGGCAGCGAGCCGCCGCGGCGGACGCATGGCAGCGGTTCGTGAGGCTGTTGCTCTGACGGCGTACGCCTCGGAGAACTTTGCCGAAGCGCTGCGCGAATTCCGTACCTACCGCCGGATCAGCGGCTCCAACGCCTACCTGGCCATGATGGCCGACTGCGAACGCGGGCTCGGCCGTCCGGACCGTGCCCTGGACATCTCGCGCTCGGATGAGGCGAAGGAACTGGACACTGCCGGCCAGGTGGACATGGCCATCGTCGCTTCCGGTGCCCGGATGGACATGGAGCAGTACGACGCCGCCGTAACCGCACTGGAAATCCCGCAGCTGGACAAGAACCGTGCGTTCTCCTTCAGCCCCCGCCTGTTCCGCGCCTACGCCGACGCCCTCGAGCTGGCCGACCGCAACGATGAAGCCGAGCAGTGGCGCAACCGTGCGCTGCTCGCCGAGAAGGCCCTCGGCATCGGCGAGTTCGCTGAGCCCGATATCTACGACCTCGACGACGAAGAGGACAAGCCGGAAAAGCCGCGCCGCGGCCGTGAGGACCGCGACCGTGAAGGTCGCGACGATCACCGCGGTGCCGAGCGTTCGGAGACTCCGTTCGCTGCTCCGGTTGAAACCGAGACGGTGGATGCCAACGGCGAGCTGGACCTGACCGACGACGTCGACAACCTGCCCTCCGATGAGCAGGAAGGCGTCATCGGCGTCCTGGAAGCCGAAGAAGACGATGATGACAACGCCGTCGAACTGCAGGAAGACGGCAACGACAACGACGAGTTTTCCGCTGACGCACCTGCCGGTGACGCCGACGAGGACCGCGCGTAGCACTATGGCGGACACTTCGCTGATTGCCGGTTACGACGCCGTCCTTTCGGACTTGGACGGCGTGGTCTACGCTGGCCCGCACGCCATTGAAGGGGCCGTCGAGGCGTTGCAGCGCCTCGACGGCGCCGGCGTGCAGCTGGCCTACGTCACCAACAACGCTTCGCGTTCCTCCGAAACGGTGGCCGCGCACCTGCGTGAGCTGGGGGCGCCGGCAACAGCTGAAACCGTGTTTGGCTCGGCGCAGGCCGGTGCGGAGTTGTTGGCAGCTTCGGTGCCGGCAGGCGCCACGGTCCTGGTGACCGGCAGTGCGTGGCTCACCGAGCAGGTCCTTGAACAGGGACTGGTCCCGGTGCTCTCGGCCGATGACCACCCTGACGCCGTCATCCAGGGTTTTGATCCCGGCCTCGGCTGGACGGATCTGGCAGAGGCTGCCTTTGCCGTGGAACGGGGCGCCGTGTGGGTTGCAACCAACACTGACATGTCCATTCCGCAGGCACGGGGGATCGCTCCCGGCAACGGAACGCTGGTGGCAGCCGTTGCTGCGGCCACCGGAAGGACGCCCCTTGTAGCCGGAAAACCCGAGGCTCCGCTGTTCCTGACGGCGGCACGCCATTTGGGGGCCGAAACACCGCTCGTGGTCGGTGACCGGCTGGACACCGACATCCTCGGCGGCAACAACGCCGGGTTCGCGACGGCAATGGTGCTGACCGGCGTCGACACCCCGCAAACAGCGCTGGCAGCCCGCACATCTGAGCGGCCGACGTACCTGATCCCAAACCTCGATGCGCTCTACCGGCCGTACCCTCGGGTCGAAACCGTCGACGGCGTCAGCCGCTGCGGTGCCGCGGTGGCCAGGGTGAGCGGGGACACCGTGGAAATCACGGGCGACAGCACCGATCTGGACAGCTGGCGGGCGGCCTGCGCGGCCTGGTGGAATGCCCGTCCGGATGAGGAAATTGCCACCGAGCCGGTGCTCAGCTGGACTGTCACCGCCGGCGGATAAGCTGGGCTCGAAACGTTCGAAAAGGGATAGGCAGACGCCGGATGGATAACAGCCAGATGGATAATACAAGCGAAGACCTACCGGCCGCCCGCCCCTGGCCGTCTCTTCGGGTGCAGACCCAGGATCCCGCGGTTGATGCTGCCCTGTCCGGACTCGAAGAAATCCCCGGACTGCCCACATCCGGGCACCATGCCGTGTACACCGCGCTCTACGGCAGTCTGCTGGCTGAACTGAACGCCGACCTGTCAGAGGAGCACTAGAAAGTGGCAAGGCTTGACCAGGAATTGGTGACGAGGGGGCTGGCCCGCTCCCGGACCCACGCGGCCAAACTCATCGCTGCGGGCCGGGTTTCCCGCGCCGGTACGGTGCTGGGCAAGGCATCGGCGTCCGTCACCGGCGAGGACGCCCTTTCAGTGCTCGACGACGGTGTTCCCGACTATGTCAGCCGCGCCGGCCATAAGCTCGCAGGCGCCCTCGAGGCATTCCCGCAGGTTCAGCCCGCGGGGCTGCGCTGCCTGGACGCCGGCGCCTCCACCGGGGGGTTTACCGATGTCCTGCTGCGGCGCGGTGCCGAGCGTGTGGTGGCCGTCGACGTCGGGCACGATCAGCTGGTCGAGGTGCTGCGGCAGGACCAGCGTGTTGACGTTCATGAAGGCATGAACGTGCGGTATCTGAAGCCGGAGGACATCGGGGGACCGGTGGACCTGACCGTGGCCGACCTCTCCTTCATCTCCCTGACCATGGTGGTGGCTTCGCTGGCAAAGGCGACGCGCCCGGGGGGAAGCCTGCTGCTCATGGTCAAGCCGCAGTTTGAAGTCGGCCGTGAGAAGCTGGAGAAGGCCGGGGTCGTTCTCGACCCGCAGAAGCACCGGATGGCAGTGGCACGCGTGGTGGAATCTGCGCTGATGGAAAACCTCCGCGTTGCGGGCCTGGCGCCCAGTCCGCTGCCGGGCCAGAACGGCAACGTTGAGTTTTTCCTGTGGCTGCAGGTGCCAACACCGGCAACGTCCGTTCCGGAAGCGCCCGTTGATGCACAGGCAACCGCCCGGCGTTTGGTGGATGACGCCTTTGACAGGTTTGATGGAGCCGGAACAAAGCCTGCTGATCGGTTTGCAGACGAGGAACGCCCCGCAGAAGACTGACGGAATTCCAATCAGCTCCCTCGGGGGCGGAACAGGACGATACAGACATGAGCAGACGGATACTCGTGCTGGCCCACACCGGCCGGCAGGCTGCCATGGCTGCCGCCCAGGAGGCGTGTACCCAGCTTCACACCTCCGGCCTGATCCCGGTCATGCGGCGCAAGGACCTGGAGGACATCCAGTCCGTTTACGGCGTCCTGACCGCACCCACCGAAATCCTGGATGAAGACGTAGACCTCCACGGCGTGGACCTGGGCATGGTTCTCGGCGGCGACGGCACCATCCTGCGCGCGGCGGAACTGGTCCGCGACACCAACGTTCCCCTGCTGGGCGTCAACCTTGGCCACGTGGGATTCCTGGCCGAAAGCGAACGCGCTGACCTGACGCAGACCGTGCACTGGGTGGTGGAGCGGGCCTATACCGTTGAAGAACGCATGACCATTGACGTCAAGGTCTGGTTCGAGAACCGGCTGATAGCGCACACCTGGGCTTTGAACGAAGCAGCCATTGAAAAGGCCGACCGGCAGCGGATGCTCGAGGTGGTGGTGGAAGTCGATGCCCGGCCCATCAGTTCCTTCGGCTGCGACGGCGTTGTCCTGGCCACCCCCACCGGCTCCACTGCGTATTCCTTCTCCGCCGGCGGCCCCGTGGTGTGGCCCGAGGTGGAAGCTCTCCTGATTGCGCCAATCAGCGCCCACGCACTGTTCTCCCGGCCGCTCGTCGTCGCCCCCACCTCCATTCTTGCCGTGGAAGTCCTGACCCGCACCGACGCTGCCGGAGTGCTCTGGTGCGACGGCCGGCGCAGCGTGGAGCTGCCGCCGGGCGCGCGCGTAGAAGTCACGCGCTCCTCAATCCCGGTGCGGCTGGCCCGCACCCACTCAACACCGTTCTCCGAACGCCTCGTGCGCAAATTCCAGCTGCCCACCCAAGGTTGGCGCGGGCCGGCCGGCAGCCCCGGAGAACTGTCGGACAGTGTTGAACTATCCCGGCACACGGCAGACAGCGGAGGTACGGCATGATCGAAGAAATCCGCATCCGCGACCTCGGTGTCATCACCGACGCCACGCTGGAGCTTGGCCCCGGTTTCACCGTGGTTACCGGTGAAACCGGTGCCGGTAAAACCATGGTCATCACGGCTCTGGGCATGCTGCTGGGTGCCCGGACCGACGCCGGAGCTGTCCGTACCGGAGCGAAGGCAGCCCTGGCGGAAGCTGTGGTTCGGCTTCCGCCGGAAAACGCCGCCGTCGTCCGTGCGGAAGACGCCGGTGCGGAACTGGAAACGTACGACGGCGTCACCGAGCTGATGCTCGCCCGCACCGTCAGTGCGGCAGGCCGCAGCCGGGCCCACGTGGGGGGACGGTCCGCGCCGGTGGGTGTCCTGGCCGAGGTGGGCCAGCACCTGGTGGCGGTGCACGGACAGTCCGACCAGCTCCGGCTCAAGAGCACAGCGGCGCAGCGCGAAGCTCTCGACAAGTACGCCGGCCCGGTGCTGGCCACCCTGCTGTCGTCCTACCAGACGGACTACGCGCGCTGGCGGGCGGCCGTCACCGAGCTGGCCGATCTGCGGACCCAGGCCCGTGAACGCCTGCGCGAAGCAGACTACCTCTCGGCTTCGCTGGAGGAAATCGACGCCCTGGAGCTGCTGCCCGGCGAGGACGACACCCTTAAGGCCGAAGCTACCCGGCTCAACAACTTCGAAGAGCTGCGCACCGCCGCGGTGGGCGCACACCAGGCGCTGATCGCCGGAGACTTCTCCGACGGGTCCGACGCCACCTCTCTCGTGGAAGCAGCCAAACGGCAGCTGGAACTGGCGGGCGAGCACGACCCGGCGCTGGCTGACTCCGCCAAACGACTGGCCGAAGTGGGGTACATCCTTACCGACATAGCCGCCGAGCTGGCCAGCTACAGTGCCTCCCTGGACGGGGAGGGCCCCGAACGGCTGGCCGAGGTGGAATCCCGCAGGGCCGACATCACGGCACTGGTCCGCAAATTCGCCCCCTCCGTGGACGAAGTCCTGGAATGGGCCGAGACCAGCCGCGCCCGGCTGGCCGAACTGAGCGATGACGGCAGCCGGATAGAGGCGCTTGAAACGGAAATCACCGAGCTTCAGGCCGGACTCACATCGGCGGCAGCTGACCTGACGAAGCTTCGGACCGAAGCCGCAGCTGACCTCGCCCGGCGGGTCAGCGACGAACTGTCCGCCCTGGCCATGGCCAACGCCAATCTGGTCATCGAGGTCACCGCCGTCGAAGAACTCAGCATGCACGGGGCGGACAGCATCTCCTTCCTCCTGCAGCCGCATCCCGGTGCCCCGGCACGGCCGCTGGGCAAGGGCGCCTCCGGCGGTGAGCTCTCACGCGTCATGCTGGCCATCGAAGTGGTGCTGGCCGAAGTGGACCCCGTTCCCACCTTCATTTTCGATGAAGTGGACTCGGGGGTCGGCGGAAAGGCGGCTGTCGAAATCGGGCGCCGGCTAGCCATGCTCGCGAAGCACGTGCAGGTGATTGTGGTCACCCACCTTCCGCAGGTGGCCGCGTTTGCCGACCATCACATCCGGGTGATTAAGATGTCCGCAATGGGGGAAGATGGAACAGGCGTAACCGCCAGCGACGTTACCGTTCTGGACGATGCAGAGCGGATCAAGGAACTTGCCAGGATGCTTGCAGGCCAGGAGGACTCCGAGTCCGCCCGGGCACACGCCGTCGAACTCCTGGCAGCGGCGGGACATCCGCCGCGTCAGTAGTCCAGTGCCGCAGGAAGAATTCCATGACGACAAACTCAGAACTACAAAAGGTGATAGGCTCGAACTCCGTGGTGCAGCGATCAAATTCCAGGTTTCCCAAGTCGTCTTCTACGACCAAACACATCTTCGTCACCGGTGGCGTGGCGTCCTCACTCGGTAAGGGACTGACAGCGTCAAGTCTCGGCCATCTGTTGAGGTCGCGCGGCATAGCGGTGACCATGCAGAAGCTCGATCCCTATCTCAATGTGGATCCGGGCACAATGAACCCCTTCCAGCACGGCGAAGTCTTCGTGACCGACGACGGTGCCGAGACTGACCTCGACATCGGACACTACGAGCGTTTCCTTGACGAGAGCCTTGACGGCTCCGCCAACGTAACCACCGGTCAGGTCTACTCCACCGTTATTGCCAAGGAACGCCGCGGCGAATACCTCGGCGACACGGTGCAGGTCATTCCGCACATCACCGACGAGATCAAGCGCCGGATGCGCCTGCCCTCCGAGGCGAAGAAGACCCCCGACGTCATCATCACCGAAATCGGCGGCACGGTTGGCGACATCGAGTCCCAGCCCTTCCTGGAGGCCGCACGCCAGGTGCGCCAGGACATCGGCCGCAACAACGTCTTCTTCCTGCACGTCTCCCTGGTGCCGTACATCGGCCCGTCGCAGGAACTGAAGACCAAGCCGACGCAGCACTCAGTGGCAGCGCTCCGCTCCATCGGCATCCAGCCGGACGCCATTGTCATCCGCTCGGACCGCCCGGTGCCGGATGCCATGCGCGCCAAGATCGGCCGCATGTGCGACGTCGACATTGACGCCGTCGTGGGCTGCCCGGATGCTCCCAGCATCTACGACATCCCCAAGACCCTTCACTCCCAGGGCCTGGACGCGTACATCGTCCAGCACCTGGACCTGAAGTTCAAGGACGTCAACTGGACCAAGTGGGACAAGCTCCTTGAGGTTGTCCACAACCCCAAGCACCACGTGAACATTGCCCTGGTGGGCAAGTACGTGGACCTGCCGGATGCCTACCTCTCCGTTACCGAAGCACTGCGTGCCGGCGGCTTCGCCAACAAGACCAAGGTCAACATCCGCTGGGTGCCCTCGGACGACTGCGCGACGCCCGAAGGCGCCGCACAGGCACTGGCCGACGTTGACGCCATCTGTGTTCCCGGCGGCTTCGGCATCCGCGGCCTGGAGGGCAAGCTCGGCGCCCTGACCTATGCCCGGGAAAACAAGCTCCCCACGCTGGGCCTGTGCCTTGGCCTGCAGTGCATGGTCATCGAATACGCCCGCAACGTGGTTGGTCTGGAAGGCGCGTCCTCCTCGGAGTTCGACCCGGACACCGACTTCCCGGTCATCGCCACCATGGCGGAGCAGAAGCACATTGTCTCCGGCGAGGGCGACATGGGCGGCACCATGCGCCTGGGCCTGTGGGATGCGAAGCTCGAAGAGGGCTCCGTGGTTGCCAAGACCTACGGGAAGACGGCAGTCGCTGAACGCCACCGCCACCGCTACGAGGTCAACAACGAGTACCGCGACCAGATCGCCGAGGCAGGCCTGTCCTTCTCCGGCACCACGGTTGACGGCGGACTCGTGGAGTTCGTTGAACTTCCGGCCGAGGTGCACCCGTACTACGTCTCCACGCAGGCGCACCCGGAGCTCAGCTCCCGCCCCACGCGCCCGCACCCGCTCTTTGCCGGTCTGGTGAAGGCCGCCCTGGCACGCCAGAACGGCAAGGGCTAGCAATCCCGTGAGCGAGACCAGAGGGTTCGCCGACGAACAGAGTCCCCGCCGCCTGCTGAGTTCCTCCGTGGAATACACCGGGCGCGTCTGGGACGTGGTCAGCGAGAAGTTCCAGCTGACCGACGACGGCGAACCCCTGGTCCGCGACTACATCCGCCACCCCGGCGCCGTGGCCATCCTGGCCATGAACGACGCCGGCCAGGTGCTGCTCATCAACCAGTACCGCCATCCGGTGCGGATGACGCTCTGGGAAATCCCCGCGGGTTTGCTGGACATTGACGGCGAAGACTTTCAGGTGGGGGCTGCCCGGGAACTGGCCGAAGAAGCCGATATCGAAGCCAGCGAATGGAATGTCCTCACGGACCTGTTCCTCTCGCCCGGTTCCTCCCGCGAGGCCCTGCGTATTTACCTCGCCCGCGGCATTACCGAGGTTCCCGCAGCGGACCGCCATGCGCGGACCGACGAGGAAGCGGAAATCCGCTTCCTGTGGGTGGACCTCGATGACGCCGTCCAGGCAGCATTGGACGGGCGGCTCCACAGCCCCTCGGCAGTGGCCGGCGTTTTGGCCGCAGCGGCAGCCCGTCCCTCGGGTTTTGCGAACCTGCGCCCCGGGGATGCCCCCTGGCCCGAACACCACTCCCAGCACTCCACCTGGCCGCAGGGCCCCGTTTCTTCTTAGGACACTGACTGCCATGGCCGCCTCCGATCTCCCTGCAGGCGGACACGCGCCGGCGCCGGCCGGCCTATCCGTGCCGATTGACTATCCGGCCGCGCAGGCCAACGACACCGTGGTGTTCGATTTCTCCGCGATCAACGCCACTCTGCGGCTGGACTCGCCCGCCGAACTCCTGCGCGCCGCGCTTGCCCAGGACAAGGCCAACGGCGAATCCGCGGCGAAGGCAGCTGGAACCGCAACGGTGGCGGTGCCTGCCGGCGACACGGCTACGGCTGCGGAAACCGCGTCCGCATCCGGTAAGGCTTCCGCCGCGACTAAGAAAACCCCGGCACCGAAGGGCCCGTCCGCCGCGGACGAGCTGCGCGCCACCGCCGTCGGCCGCGAAATCGGCGGCTATCTGCAGCACATGGCCGTGGAACGTGGACTGGCCGTCAACACCCTGGACGCCTACCGCCGCGACCTGCTCCGCTACGCCCGTTTCCTGGCCTCCCGCGGGGTGGAGGACGTTGCCCGGATTTCCCGCCACGACGTCACGGCCTTCGCCCAGTCGATCGTTGAGGGCTCCGACGGTGCCTCCGCTCTGAGCGTCCGCTCCGCAGCCCGCACCGTCGTTGCGGTTCGCGGACTGCACAAATTCTGGGCTCTGGAAGGGCTGACCACCGCCGATCCCGCTGCGGATGTGCATCCGCCGCTGCCCGGCAAGCGCCTGCCCAAAGCCATCAGCGTCAATGAAGTCACCCGGATCCTGGAAGCGGTCTCCACCGAGACCCCCACCGGGCTGCGGGACCGGGCGCTGCTCGAATTCCTGTACTCCACCGGCGCCCGCATCAGCGAGGCCGTTGGTTTGGACATTGACGACCTGTCGCTGGAGCGCATTCCGGCCAACGGTCCGGACGTCGTGCGGCTGTTCGGCAAGGGCTCCAAGGAGCGCCTGGTGCCGCTGGGCTCCTATGCCGCCCGCGCACTCGACGAGTATCTGGTCCGCGGCCGGCCGGCCGCATCCGTGAAGGGCAAGGGCACTCCGGCGCTGTTCCTGAATGCCCGCGGCGGCCGCCTGAGCCGGCAGAGCGCCTGGACCATTCTCAAGAACGCCGCGGAGAAGGCCCAGATTGGCCGCGACGTGTCTCCGCATACGCTGCGGCACTCCTTCGCGACCCACCTGCTGGAGGGCGGGGCCGACGTCCGAGTGGTCCAGGAGCTGCTCGGGCACGCCTCGGTGACCACCACCCAGGTGTACACGCTGGTGACCGCCGAAACCCTGCGCGAGGTTTACGCCGCCGCGCACCCCCGGGCGCTGTGAACGAGGCAGTGAACAACTCCCAGCCAGGCAGCGGACCTTCGGTGCCGCCGCCCCGGGCTGTGCCGGTGGTCCTGTGCTTCCTGATGCGCGACACCCCGGAGCAGGGCGCCGAAGTGCTGATGGGTTTGAAGCAGACCGGGTTTGGCATCGGCCGGATTGTCACGCTCGGCGGCCATGTGGAACCGGGGGAGACCCCGGTCCAGGCTGCTGTGCGGGAAGTCTTTGAAGAATCCGGCGTCACGGTGGAGGAAAAAGACTTGGAGCACGCCGGGACGGTGGAGTTCGTTTTCCCGGCCCGTCCGGAGTGGGACATGTCCACCGTTGTCTACCGGTCCCGGACCTGGAACGGCGAGCCAACGCCGTCGTCGGAAATCATTCCCGCCTGGTATCCCGTGGGAGAAGTCCCGTATGCACAGATGTGGCCGGACTCGGCCCACTGGATGCCGGAGGTGCTCGCCGGACGGTATTTCGACGCCGTCGTCACCCTGGCGCAGGACAACGAGAGTGTTGCCAGCGTGGTTTTTTCCTGACCGCTTTGCCCGCCTGTCCCGTCAGGCAGGCCATGCCCGTATTGCGCCTGAACTCCACCGCCCAGCGAAAAAGTGTATACGGACAGGAGAGCCTCACTACACAAGCGCCCGTTGCAGGAATCCCTGCAACGGGCGCTTGGCGTGCTGGCTGGTTGGCTGCTTAGCCCACGTGCCGTTCCTCAGGGCCGTCGTAGACGCTGAGCGGACGGATCAGGGAGTTGGCTTCCAGCTGCTCCATGATGTGCGCCGTCCACCCGGTGATTCGGGCGGCCACGAACAGCGGCGTGAAGGTGGGCGTGTCAAAACCCATCATGTGGTAAACCGGACCGGCCGGGTAATCCAGGTTCGGCAGGATGTTCTTGCGCTCACCCATAGCCGACTCCAGCGCCGTGTACAGCTCGCCCAGGTCCGCCCGGTCGTAGTGCTTGACCATCTTGTCCATGGAGGCCTTCATGGTGGGCACGCGCGAGTCGCCGTTCTTGTACACGCGGTGGCCGAAGCCCATGATCTTCTTCTTGTCCGCCAAAGCGGTGTCCAGCCAGCCGGCGGCATGGGCGGCAACGTCGCCTTCGCCGGCGCTGGCGGTGATCTCCTCGAACGTGTGCATCACGGCCTCGTTGGCGCCGCCGTGAAGCGGGCCCTTGAGCGCCCCGATGGCACCGGTCACTGCCGAGTGCAGGTCCGACAGCGTGGACGTGATCACGCGGCCGGTGAACGTGGAGGCATTGAAGGAGTGCTCCGCGTACAGGATCATCGACACGTTGAACGCTTCCACCACCTCGGGGGCGGCTTCCTCGCCGAACGTCATCCAAAGGAAGTTCGCCGAATAGTCCAGGTCGTCGCGGGGATCCACGACGTCCTGGCCACGGCGGCGGCGCTGGTCATAGGCCACCACTGCCGGCATGGCGGCGAAGAGGCTTACGGACTTCTCCATGTTGGCCTGCACCGAGGAATCCTCGGCCAGCTCATGCGATGCCCCCAGCACGGATGCCGCGGTGCGGCACACGTCCATGGGATGGCACGTGGTCGGCAGGGCATCGATGACGGCCTTCAGCTCCGGGGTGAGGGCCCGCTGGGCCCGCTCGCCCGACGTGAACTCGGCAAGCTGATCCGCGGTGGGCAGCTCGCCGTTCCACAGCAGGTAGGCAACCTCTTCGAAACTGCAGTGAGCGGCCAGTTCCTGGACCGGATAGCCGCGGTACAGCAGCGAGTTGGTTTCCGGGTTGACCTTGGAGATTTTGGTCGTGTCAACGAGGACACCCGCCAGTCCCTTGTGGATCTGATCATCTGTCATAGTGAAAGACTCCTTTGTCGCGGTGGTTTGCTGCGGGGATTCCGGCGGAAATGCTAGTGCTTGCCCGGAACCTGGAAGTTGAAGACCGACGTGTCGAAGCGGTTGTAGGCTTCATAATCCACCAGATCGTACAAACGTGCACGCGTGAGCATGTTGGGGACATCGTCCTGCTGGGTGCCCTTGGCCTTGATGGTCTCCAGCGTGCGTTCCGCGGCACCCATGGCGCTGCGCAGCAGGGTCACCGGATAGATGACCATGTTCACGCCCACCGAGGCGAGCTCGTCGTAGCTGAACAGCTCGCTCTTGCCGAACTCCGTCATATTGGCCAGGATCGGCACGTCGACGGCGTCCCGCATGGCGGCGAACTCTTCCAGCGTCTTCATGGCTTCGGGGAAGATGGCGTCCGCGCCGGCATCCACGAGGGCACGGGCACGGTCCTGAGCCGCCTCTAGGCCATCCACGGCGCGGATGTCGGTGCGGGCCATGATCAGGAAGTTCGGATCGCGGCGTGCGTCCGCGGCGGCACGGATCCGCTTGGTGGCGGTGTCCAGGTCCACCACGTTCTTGCCGTCCAGGTGGCCGCAGCGCTTGGGATTGAACTGGTCCTCTATGTGGCAGCCGGCCAGGCCGGCGTTCTCGAGTTCCTGGATGGAGCGGGCCACGTTCATCGGCTCGCCGAAGCCGGTGTCGGCATCGACGATGGCGGGCAGGTCCGTCATCCGGGCGATCTGTCCGGCGCGGGTGGCGACCTCGGTCAGCGTGGTCAGGCCGATGTCCGGCAGGCCGAGGTCATTGGCGAGGACAGCGCCGGAGATGTAGACGCCGTCGAACCCTTTTTCCTCGATCAGGCGGGCGGACAGCGGATTGAACGCGCCGGGGAACTGCTGGAGCGTGCCGGACGCGAGTCCTTCACGGAAGGCGATGCGCTTGGCTTCGGGGGTTACGGAGGAGTACAGCATTTAGAAGAGTCCCTTCGGGGCGTTGGCCGGGTCAATGACGCCGTCGGCTGCGGAGATGTTTAGCTGGTCCAGCTCGCCGGCGGCCAGTTCGGGCAGGCGCTGCACAGTGGTCAGGAACCGCTCAATCTCCTCTTCGGAGACCAGGCCGGCGGCCAGGGTGCGGAACTTGTTGATGTACTGCTCGCGGGCGAACGGCTTGGCGCCCAGCGGGTGCGCGTCGGCGACGGCGATTTCATCGGTGATTTCGGTGCCGTCGGTCAGGACGATGGTGACCTTGCCGCCGAAGGCCTTTTCGTTGATGTCCAGCGAGTGGTAGCGGCGGGTCCATTCCGGATCCTCCACCGTGGTGACCTTGTTCCACAACTCCACGGTGTCGGCGCGGCCGGCACGCTCGGGGGCGTAGGAATCCACGTGGTGCCAGGAACCGTCCTGCAGGGCAACGGTGAAGATGTACGGAATGGAGTGGTCCAGCGTCTCGCGTGAGGCCGTCGGATCGTACTTCTGCGGATCGTTGGCGCCGGATCCGATCACATAGTGGGTGTGGTGCGAGGTGGCGATCAGGACGCTGGCCACCTGCGAGGCGTCGGCCGCCTCAGGGTGTTCGCGGTGGATCTTCCGGGCCAGGTCGATCCAGGCCTGGGCCTGGTACTCGGCGGAGTGTTCCTTGGTGTAGGTGTCCAGGATGGCGCGCTTGGCTTCGCCGGTCTCGGGCAGCGGAACTTCATAGGCGGCGTCGGGGCCGTCCAGCATCCAGGCGATCACGCCGTCCTCACCCTCATAGATCGGGGTGGGGGAGGTCTGTCCGCGCATGGCGCGGTCCACGGCTTCCACGGCCATCTTGCCGGCGAACGCCGGAGCGTGGGCCTTCCAAGTGGAGATCTCGCCCTTGCGGGACTGCCGGGTGGCAGTGGTGGTGTGCAGGGCCTGGCCCACGGCCTGGAAGATGGTGTCGACGTCGAGGCCCAGCAGGGTGCCGATGCCGGCGGCAGCGGACGGGCCGAGGTGGGCTACGTGGTCGATCTTGTGCTTGTGCAGGCAGATGGCCTTGACCAGGTCCACCTGGATTTCGTAACCGGTGGCGATGCCGCGGATCAGGTCGGCGCCGGAGGCACCGGTGTGCTGCGCGACGGCGAGCAGCGGCGGAATGTTGTCACCCGGGTGGGAGTACTCGGCGGCCAGGAAGGTGTCGTGGTAGTCGAGTTCACGGACGGCGACGCCGTTGGCCCAGGCAGCCCATTCCGGGGAGGTCTTCTGCTCGACGCCGAACACAGCCGAGCCGTTGCCGTGCGCGGAGGGGGAGAAGGACAGCGCCTGGGCGCGGGCGGCGACGATGGGCCCGCGGTTCAGGGAGGCGATGGCCACCGAGGCGTTGTCGATGATGCGGTTGATGACCATGTCCGTGACCTCGTCGGTCACGGCAACGGGGTCAGCGGCGACCTCGGCGATCTTGTAGGCCAGCTGGTCTTCGCGGGCCAGGTTCTCGTCGCTGCGGTGGACCCGCACTTTGTGGAGATTCATGGTGTGTCCTTTCGGGGGATGTTCTGGGAACGTTTTGGCGGAACTGTTATCGGTGGTGCTGTCATGAAGTGTTGGGGTGCCGGTTGAACGGCCTTCAAACCGGGGGACCGACTGCTGCGAGGAAGTGTTCCAGCGACTTGTGCAGGTGGACCGAGGTGGCTGCGGACGCCAGTGCCGGATCCCGGGAGGCAATGGCGGCGGCAATGGTGGCGTGTTCGCCGGCGGTGGCGAGCAGCCGCTCCGGGTTGTCCTTGGCCAGCCTGCGGACCCGGGCCAGATGCAGCCGCACGTTCGCCAGCGCCTGGGCGAGGTAGGTGTTTGCTGCAGCAGTGTCGATGGCTTCATCGAGCCGGGCCACCAGGGCGTAGTAACCCGAGCGGGACGGGTCCAGCCCGGTTTCCTGGACGATGAGGTCTGCCGCCTGCTCGAAGTCCCGGCGCAGGCCGGCGAAGAGTTCGGGTTCCCCGCGGGTGGCTGCCAGCGCGGCGGCCTTGCACTCCAGCGCCTGGCGGAGCTCAAACAGTTCGGTCACGGTCTCCGGGGAAATGGACGTGACGACGACGCCGCGTCCGTTGTGCGGGGCGGTCAGGCCGTCGGCGGTGAGCCGGCTCAGTGCTTCGCGCAGGGGGGTGCGGGAAATCCCCAGGCGCTGCGACTGCTCCACTTCGCCCAGGACGGTTCCGGGCAGGAGCCTGCCGGCCACGATATCTTCGCGGAGCGCCCGGTAGGCGCGGTCGCTTGCCCGCATTGGCGCTCCTTTACACTGCTGGCCAGCCGGTGGATCCGAGCTGAGATGAATGTGATGTGCTTCATCAGTGTATACACAGCCGACCCTATTGGAAACCATTGACCCCGCTCCACCGCAGTTCACTTTGTGTCATGTATACACAGTTCAGTTGTGGCGGACCTCCTCCTGCCCTAGGGTGATCGGTATCACATTGCGAATCGAGGAGGATTCATGAGCTCTGGCCTGGATGCAGGAAATGAAGCACCGGACACCGCAGCCGCGACCGCCGCAGGGGCAGCGGAAGACGGTTACGCACCGTCCTACGCGCGAAGCCTCAGGGATCCTGAAGCCTTCTGGCTGGAGGCCGCTTCGCTGGTGGACTGGGACACCGCCCCGCAGCAGGCGCTGGATGAATCGGGCGCCCCGTTGTACCGCTGGTTCCCCGACGGTTATCTCAACACCAGCTACAACGCCCTGGACCGCCATGTGGCTGCCGGCAGGGGGGACGCCGACGCGCTGATCTATGACTCCGCGATGCTCGGCACCACGCGCACCTATACCTACAATCAGCTGCTTGCCGAAGTGGAGACCTTTGCCGGAGTCCTCCGCGGACTCGGAGTGGAGGCCGGGGACCGGGTCATCATCTATCTGCCGATGATTCCGCAGGCCGTAATCGCCATGCTTGCCGCGGCCCGGCTGGGCGCCATCCATTCCGTGGTGTTCGGCGGCTTTGCCCCCAAGGAGCTGGCAGCGCGCATCGACGATGCCCGGCCCGCCGTCGTCGTCACCGCCAGCGGCGGGATGGAACCCAAACGCACCGTGGAGTACCTGCCCAACGTCGCTGACGCGCTCGCCGCCGCGGACCACCGCGTCAACCACGTGGTGGTGGCCGAACGCGACGGGTTCGCACACACCGCGCAGGAGTACAACGGCGCCCACGGCACCGCCTGGCATGACTGGGACGAGCTCGCCGCCGGCGCGTCTCCTGCCGGTCCGGTCTCCGTGGCTGCCACTGACCCGCTCTACATCCTTTACACCTCCGGCACCACCGGCGCGCCCAAGGGCGTGGTCCGCGACAACGGTTCCCACGCCGTCGCGCTGGCGTGGTCCATGCGCAACATTTACGACGTCGGACCGGGCCAGGTGATGTGGACCGCCTCGGACGTGGGCTGGGTGGTGGGCCACTCCTACATTGTGTACGCGCCGCTGATCGCCGGAGCCACCACGCTGCTGTACGAGGGCAAGCCGGTGGGAACGCCGGACGCCGGAGCCTTCTGGCGCGTGGCGGACGAGCACCGGGTGGATGTCCTCTTCACCGCGCCCACTGCGCTGCGTGCTATCCGCAAGGCAGATCCGGACGCCGCCCTGATGGCCGATTACGACCTCTCCGTACTGCGGACCCTGTTTGTTGCGGGGGAGCGGCTGGACCCGGAGACCTTCGCCTGGGCAGGACGCGCACTGGACGTTCCGGTGGTGGATCACTGGTGGCAGACGGAAACGGGCTGGGCAATCTGCGCCAATCCGATGGGATTGGAGCAGCTGCCGATCAAGGCCGGCTCCGCGACGGTTCCGGTGCCGGGATTCTCGCTGGCGATCGTGGACGGACAGGGCGCGGAGGTTCCACCCGGGGAAGAGGGCAACATCGTGCTGCGGCTGCCGCTGCCCCCGGGAACGCTGACCACGCTGTGGGGCAGCGACGACCGGTTCCGGTCCTCGTACCTGGAGATTTTCGAGGGCTGCTACACCACGGGGGACTCCGGCTACGTGGATGAGGACGGTTACGTGTTCATCATGGGCCGCACCGACGACGTCATCAACGTCTCCGGACACCGGCTCTCCACCGGCGCGATGGAGCAGATTGTCGCGACCCACCCTGCTGTGGCCGAATGTGCCGTGATCGGAGTGGCGGATTCCCTGAAGGGGCAGCGGCCGTGCGGCTACGTGGTGCTGAAAACCGGAACCGAGCTGGGCGTGGAGGAGCTGCGCGCGGATCTGGTGAAGCTGGTGCGCGAATCCATCGGTCCGGTGGCGGACTTCAAGGACGTGCAGGTGGTGGAAGCGCTGCCGAAGACCCGTTCCGGCAAGATCCTGCGCAAGACGATGCGCCAGATTGCCGACGGCGACGCGTATACGGTTCCATCCACCATTGAGGATCCGGGGGTTATCGACGCACTGGTGCCGCTGCTGCGTCCGGTGGGCTGATGCCGACGGTCCCGGGTCGGCTGGCCAGCCCGATCGGTTCGGCGACCCGTGACGGAGACGAACCCGGCCAGCCGGTCAGCCGACCGCCTAGGTCGGCTCTGCCTGGACTTGGCTCATTGGAACGGCGTGGCCGAAACGGAAGAGGTTCTGCGGATCGTAGGTCGTCTTGGCTGCCTGCAGCCGCCGGAAGACCTCCGGTTCCCAGGCCGGATGCCGGTCCGGGTCTCCACCTGACGGTCCCTGGAGATTAACTAATGCGCCGGCTGTGTACGGTTCGATGGCCGTGTTCAACTGCTCCAGTGCGGCTGCCGTCGCGTCCGCGGCCGGCGGGACATTGAGCCCCACCGAGTACAGGTGGAACCCCGCGCCACGGCCGGACACCGCATCGGGCACCGGTGGATCGGCGGCCAGCATCCCGCCCATCAGCCGTATCTCGGTCATCATCAACGGTGACTCCGAACCAGGCCCTACCTGGTTCAGCAGCTCATCCGCCAACGGACCCGACAAATCCGACAACAGGCTGCCGCGGTCCAGCGCCGGCACCGGATCATCCGGATCCATGTGGATACTGCCGACGGCCCGGTAGTCCATGGGGCCGGCAGTATCCATGATGGGCGACGAGAGGTGCCGCATGGGCTCGAGCAATGCGTCCCCGGTCTCCTGGCTTCCGAACTTTCCGAACCGCAGGTGCACCGGAGCCGTGCCGCGCAGAGGCTCCGGCAGGAACGGGACATCCGGCAGGTGCAGGAAGGCCAGCGATGCCGACGCATCCGGCGGCAGCTGCGACGTCCACTCACGGAAGGCGTGCAGGACCTCGGGACCGGCGTCCTGCGGATACATGATCCCGCCGCCGTAAAAGTCCGTGAAGCCGGTCAATGCCAGGGTCATGGAGGTGATGACGCCGAAATTGCCTTTGCCGCCGCGCAGCGCCGCGAACAGCTCGGCGTCGTCGGCGTTTCCGGACTCCAGCCGGCGCAGCCGGCCGTCGGCAGTGACCACGTCAAGGGAGAACACATGGTCGCTCGCGAATCCCAGCGCCCGCCCCATGAGCGGCAGCCCGCCGCCAGAGACGTATCCGACTGTTCCGACCGTCCCGGAGGAGCCGTGCGGTCCGGTGAAACCCTCGGGCACAATCTCCTCCAGCACTTGCCCCCAGCGGACGCCCGGCCCCACTGTCACGGTGTCTGCTTCGGGATCCACCACTATGTCCTGCAGCCGGGAGGTATTGATCAACAAGCCGCAGTCCATCAAAGCGGCAGCGCCGTGTCCGGTGGCCTGGATTCCCAGGGGGATCTCCCGCTGCGCTGCCCAGCGGATGGCATTTTGGATGTCCTCGACACCGGCCGCTCCCAAGGTGGCGTCCGGGCGCTGGACCATCGAGGGGTTGTAGCCGGAGGTGTCGATCGCGTATCCGGGATCTCCCGGGCTGCTCACTGTGCCGTGGACAAGGGTACGGAGGGTTGCAAGGTCTGATTCCTGGAACATGGGACTCTCCCGTGGACGGGGCAGGCCTCGCGGAAGGGATCACAGCCTGCACTGGCGTTGGCTGGAATGCACTTCTAAAACGCTAGGCTCTGCCCGGCCGGTTTTGTCAACCCCCCCCGACCAAGTATTCGCAGGTGTCGCTTGATGATCGGAGTGCGCCTAACGACAGAATAGGGCCAATAGCCTGTGGGAAGCCCGAATGACGGCCCGAAGTACTCCTCGCACAAGTCGGGCGTACACGTTAGCCTCACGCGTATGTTGACTGATCCGACCACCCCAAGCGAGGGGGCGCAGGCGGTGGAAGAAGATAGTGGTTCCTCCCGTCTGGAACAGGTCCTCCAAGCCTTCGACGACCTAGTGGAGCAGGACGCCGGACCAGTGTTTGCTCTGGCGAGGACGGCAAGGTTGCTTGGGCGGGGCGTAGGTGTCTGCAGTCCTGACGGGGAGAGGCTTGTCGCCGGCCCGGACGGCGTAGTCAGGCAGGAGGCGGGGACGGTTCCGGATGGAGCGCGACAGCTGCCTGACGGGTTGCGGGTTTGGCTGGAGGGGCGGCCGTGGCCCGAGGAGCGGCTTCTCCTTCGGCGGCTCGGGGTGACCATGAAAGCGGCATTACGCCAGTCGGACGGAGCTGCTGTTCCGGCCATCGAGGTGGTGTTCGATGAGCGCCGATCGCCTGCCGCCCGGCTACGGGCTGCGGGGCATCTGGGGTTGCGCGAGGACGCGCCGCTGACGGTGATGGGAATCAAAGGGAGGGAAGAAGATGTAAAGGAGCTGGCATCTCGAATCAACATGGTCTCGTCCCGGGTCCATGGGTACGACGACGGGAGCACCCTGTTCCTCGCGGTCGAAGGGCTGGAGGATGCGTTGCCCACCGTTCCCGTACCGGTCGGTGTCAGGGCAGCGCTGGCACACAACGTTCAGATCCTGGAGCTTCCGGAAAAGTACAAGCTGGTGCGGCTGGGCATGCGCTATACACTGCCCGCGGCCCATGACAGCGCTCCATACCATCAGGAAGAGGCGGTGTTCCTCGACGCGGCCACGATGGGAGGTTATGCCTTGTTGCCCCAGTACCTGACAGCGGACCAGATTGACACGGTTGGGGACGTCCAAGTCCTGGACAAACTGTGGACTGCACACGGGGCGGACATGCTGCGGATACTGGAGGCAGTCGCGGTGACAGACTCCGTTCGGAAAGCGGCCCGATCCGTCTATCTGCACCACAACTCGGTGACGCACAGGGTAGCCAGAGCAGAACAGGCCCTTGGTTTCAACATCACCGAACCGTACGGCCGGACCCGCCTGTTCCTGGCTCTGTGTCTGCGCCGAGTCCGGGATTCCGACGAATGACAGCTCGCCAAATGGCGCGTCGCCGGGAGTTTATAGAGCCATTTGCCATGTGGTGGCCATAACTGTCCGGGTGCAGACTGAGGCGCACCAGAAGGCCTGGACCGGCAATGACGCCGGCAACGGACGGAGTTCTCGATGACAGTATCGAGCCAGCAAACAACTGATTATGACGCGCTGATCGTCGGCGCAGGTTTCGCCGGTATGTACATGCTCAAACGGCTACGCGATGATCTGGGGCTACGCGTGCGCGTGGTCGAAAGAGGGGAAGGGGTGGGCGGAACCTGGTATTGGAACCGCTACCCGGGAGCCCGCTGCGATGTTGAATCGCTCTTTTACTCCTACTCGTTTTCATCTGAACTGCAACAGGAATGGGAATGGACTGAGCGGTACCCCACGCAGCCGGAGATCCTGCGGTACGCAAACCACGTAGCCGACCGTTTCAACCTCCGCCCGGACATTGCTTTTTCCACGTCCGTGAACAGCGCCCGGTATGACGAGCGGCAGGACCGCTGGATCGTGGAAACCGACGACGGCGCCATCAGCACTGCGCAGTACCTCATCACAGCGGTTGGTTGCCTGTCCGCCTCACGCGTGCCGGATTTCGAGGGGATAGACACTTTTCAGGGGTCCACCTATCACACCGGGGAATGGCCTCATGAGGGAGTCGATTTCACAGGACGCCGAGTGGCGGTGATCGGAACGGGGTCCTCTGCCATCCAGTCCATCCCTGAGATCGCTGCCCAGGCTGCCCAACTTACGGTATTTCAGCGAACGCCGAATTTCTCGGTGCCGGCTGTCAACCGCAGGCTCGATCCCGCAGAGATTGAACAGACGAAAGCCGACTACGATCAACTTCGGCAGGAGGCACGGCTGTCTCCGTCCGGAGTCCTTTTCGCGCCTCCCATCGGCAGGGTCGGTGACCTGTCCACTGAGGTCCGGACAGGCGAGATGAAGCAGCGTTGGGAGAACGGTGGGGCAGGGTTCATGTCTGCGTTCCTCGACACCGGGGTTGACATTGAAGCTAATGAAGTGGTGGCCGAGTACGTCCGCGACCGGATCCGCGAAATCGTTGAACGCCCTGAAGTCGCCGAGCTCCTGATACCCCGGGACCATCCGATCGGTACCAAACGCATTTGCGTGGACACCGATTACTACGCCACTTACAACAGAGACAACGTCAAGCTTGTCAGCGTTAGAGAGACACCCATCGAGCGGATTACCGAGCAGGGTGTGGTGGTGGCGGGTAAAACCTACGAGGTGGACGATATTGTCTTTGCCACAGGCTTCGATGCGATGACCGGGGCGCTTACCGCAATCGATATCCATGGGGTTGACGGCATCATGCTGCGAGACAAATGGGCAGCAGGACCCCGCACCTATCTCGGGATCGCCACCGCAGGCTTCCCGAACCTGTTCATGATCACTGCACCCGGCAGCCCGTCGGTGTTGAGTAACATGATCGTCTCCATCGAGCAGCACGTGGACTGGATCACCGGGCACATCGCCTATGCGCTGCAGAACGGTGTTACCCGAACAGACGTGGATCCCACAGCTGAAGACGCCTGGGTAGACCACGTCAACACGGCCGCCCACCAGACGCTGTACCCCACGGCCGCGTCCTGGTACATGGGCGCTAACATTCCTGGCAAACCGCGAATCTTCATGCCCTATATCGGCGGTGTAGGGGCCTATCGGAACCTGTGCGACCAAATCGCAGAGGACGGCTACCGTGGCTTCCTCCTCGAAGCCGGGGCAGCACCGAAGACCGTCGGGCCGTCCGCGGACCGTAATACCGTGACAGCCGAGTCCTGATCTCGCTGCACCGCTAACCCGTCCCAGTGCATAACGAATGAAAGAAGGATGCCATGTCCCAGAATGTCAGTTCCCCCGCCAGCTCCCGGCACCTGATCGATCCTGAGATAGTTGCCATGCTCGACGTTTTCCCAACTCTTAACCTGTCGGCGCAGACGTTGCAGGGCGTGCGCGAGATGATGGGTGCCCCGGTTGAAGGCGCCCCCGACCCGGCTGAGCTCTTCCCGAATGTGGCTGTCACCGAGCACCTCGTTCCCGGAGCCGAGGGGGACCCCGAGGTGCGGGTCCTCTACTACGAACCGAAGGCGAAGGAGACGTCCTCGGCTGCTCTGGTGTGGATTCACGGCGGCGGTTACGTCATCGGGTCGGCCGACGCCGACGAGGCCCTCTGCCGCCGGATAGCGACCGAGACTGGTGCTGTGGTGGCGTCGGTGGATTACCGGCTTGCCCCGGAGACCACGTCGCCGGGCCTGGTGGAGGACTGCTACGCGGCGCTTCGTTGGGTGCACAGCAACGCTGCTGAGCTGGGGATAGACGCAGACCGTATCGCGGTGGGTGGGGCCAGCGCCGGCGGCGGGCTTGCAGCGTGTTTGGCGATCCTGGCCAGAGACCGGGGTGAATTTCCGATTGCATATCAGCTGCTGATCTACCCCATGCTTGATGACCGGACTTGCAGCACCCGGGATCCTCACCCATATGCGGGGGAGTTCCTTTGGACCCCGGCAGACAACCGGTTCGGATGGGCCTCGATCCTCGGGCACGAACCAGGGGGCGAGGGAGTGTCACCCTATACGGCGGCCGCACGCGTCGAGGACGTGTCAGGGCTGCCGGCAACGTTCATCAGCGTAGGCGCTCTGGACCTGTTCCTTGAAGAGGACATGGAGTATGCTAGCCGGCTGATTGCTGCCGGTGTGCCCGTCGAGCTGCACGTCTATCCGGGGGCCTACCATGCGTATGACATGAACCCGGAGGCTCAGGTTACCGGCGCCTACTTCCGGGATTTCATCGGCGGGCTCGCCCGGTCACTGGACCGGAAATAACCGCGGAGCGGTGGTCCGGTCCGAGACCGGGCCACCGCTCCAGTAACCGGCGCAGGGTAGTCAGCTGCCCAGCAGGCGGCGTTCATGGGCGAACGCGACCAGCTGAAGCCGGGTGCGGAGGGCCAGCTTGTCCAACACACTGCGCAGATGGGTTTTGACGGTGGCTTCGGAGACGAAGAGGCTCTCCGCTATTTCACTGTTGCTGAGGCCTTTGGCGGCCAGAAGAAACACGTCGCGCTCCCGGACGGAAAGGACGTTGAGGACGGACAGGTCCGGACCGGCGGCAGGACTGCTGCGGGCGGCGTGCTCGAAGAGCGTATGGATGGATCCTGGAGCGATAACGGAATAGCCCGAGTGGACGGTCCGGATGGCCGCCAACAGAAATTCCGGCTCGGCGCTTTTGAGCAGATACCCGCTGGCTCCGGCCTGCACGGCCTGGACTACTGCCTGATCCCTGTTGAACGTGGTGAGGGCAATGATCCGCGGCTTGTCACTGCCCGCGGCCACGGCATCCTGAACGATTCTCCGGGTGGCTTCCACCCCGTCCATGACCGGCATGCGGAGGTCCATCAGCACCACGTCAGGCCGCCGCTCGCTGACCAGCGCTACCGCCTTTTCCCCGTCACCGGCTTCTCCGACGAGCTCGAGGTCCTCCTGGCTCTCAACCAACATGCGGATTCCCGCCCGAAACAAGGGCTGGTCATCGACCAGGACCACGGTGATGCGTGTTCCGGCATCAGGCACGGTCGTCCGCTTCCTGTGCTGCGGCCAGCGCCGGTGGTGCTTCCGATGTTGCGGGATCGTCAAAGGCACCGCCGGCATCGGCACCGCCGCTCCCATCCGCGGTCCCCGGATCCCGGCCGTAGGGGATGAAGGCCGTAACCCGGAAGTGTTCCCCGTCCGGTCCTGCGGTGAGCCAGCCGCCGGCAAGGTGGGCGCGCTCACGCATCCCGGCCAGTCCCCGGCCGATGCGGGAGGTGGCCGCATCCGCACCCTCTGCAGGGCCGGCAGCGGTAACGGCCGATGCCACATGCAGGGTCAGGCCCGGACCGCTCCAATCAAAGTGAAGCCGCACATCCGTGCCGCGTCCGCCGTGCTTGAGGGCATTCGTCAGGCATTCCTGGACTATCCGAAAGGCAGCCATCTCCTGCCCGGCGGATAGTTCCACCGGGATTCCGGACTCACTGGACTGGATCTTCAAGCTGCCGCGCTGCATCCCGTCAATCAGCGCAGGGATGTCGCTCAGCCGCGGCTGGGGGGTCACCATTCCGTCGTCCCGCACGCCTTCGATCACCCGCTGGGCATCGACCAGGGCGCTGCGGGCGGACCGGGCGATGGTATCCAGCGCGTTGAGGATCGCCTTGGGCTGGTCCTTGCTCAGGTAGCGGGTGCCGTCGGCCTGGGCGGCGATGACGGCGAGGGAATGAGCCAGGACGTCGTGCAGATCGCGGGCTATGCGGATGCGCTCCTGCTCCACGATGAGCTCGATTTCGGTTTCCTTCAGGCTGTTCTGCACCTGCTCGCGGGACCGGAACAGGCTGCCCCGCTCCTGGTACAGGGCAAGGAGGAGCCCGACGGCGGAGCAGGCCGCGGAGATCAGCAGGAGCAGCGCAAACAGCTGCCAGCCGTTCTCCTGCAGCATCCACCGGTCGCCCGACGCCGCCGGACTGAACCATCCGACGCCGTTGCCGTACCTCCAGGAGAGCATCAGGAACGTCATGACGGCTGCCGCCGCCACATTGGTTCCCGCCGCGATGAAACGCACCCGCCGCGGGGAGGTCCAGAGGATGAAGCCCAGGGCGATGAATGAGCCCACATAGATGGCCCAGTGATTTGAAGCCATTGGCGGCACCACCCGAAGCAGCTGTCCTGCAAGGAGGACAACGGTGAATCCCAGGGACAGCAGCGGCTTCCAGGTGGCCGAGGCGATCGCAAGGGTCATCAGGGCCAGCGGCCACAGTCCCTCCCAGGAAAGCAGTGATCCTCCCATTCGCCCGGCTTCGCCCACACACCAGAGCGAGAAGAAGATGACAGCTGCCGCGGGGGCACCCCATTGCCGTGCGAATTTCAGAATCGGTTCCATGCCTGTCACCATATCCACCGCCGGCAACGCATTTATCCGAATTGGCGCTAATTCAAACTAAAAGCCAGATGATTCATTCTTTGGGCCAGTTTTGCCGCATTACCGCCGCCAGCTGTATTCCAATTCGGGCCGGCCGCGGGTTCCGTATCGGGGAGTCCGCAGTACTGCCCGCTGATCGTCCAGGTGCTCAAGGTAGCGGCGGACGGTAATGCGGGACATCGTCAGCGCGGCAGAGACTTCACTTGCGGACAGCGGAGCCGGAGCCGTCTTCAGCAGCTCCGAAACAGCTTTCAGCGTATCGGGGGAGAGGCCCTTGGGCAGGACCGCCGGCACATTCGGCCGCAGTGCGGCCAATGCGCGGTCCACCTCGGATTGGGTGGCAGAGACCCCCTGCCCGGCAAGGTTGCGGTGGAATTCCCGGTAGGAGGCGAGCTTGGCGCTGAACGCGGAGAAAGTGAAGGGCTTGATCAGATACTGAGCGATCCCCGCGGACATGGCACTGCGGACGACGGCGAGATCCCGCACGGCGGTAATCGCAATAACGTCGGCGGGCACCCCGGCGCCGCGGATCCGCCGCAGGACATCCAGCCCGTGGAGGTCCGGAAGATTCATGTCCAGCAGGATCAGGTCCACTGCCGGTTCCGGGGTGTCCCGGGTGTGTGCGGCCCGCCCGCCGTCGGCCCCGGAGCCGCTGCGTGAGGCGTTGAGGAAGGTGATCGCGTCCGTGCCTGTATGGACCACGCCCGCCAGTGCGAATCCGGGGCTGCGGCGCACGTACTCGGCGTGGGCTTCAGCGACAATGCCTTCGTCTTCCACCACGAGCACTGTGATGTTCTGGTCGGCATTCACTGGGGAACCCCGTGGAGAGCGCGGGGGTGGGCGGCCGGCAGGGGAACCAGAACGGTGAAGCGGGCACCGCGGCCGGGCTGCCCGCCCGGATCAAGATGGAGCGATCCGCCCAGTCGCAGCACTGCTTGGCGGACCAGGGGGAGTCCAATGCCCCGGCCGGTGCCCCCGGTGCCGGAGGGAAGCAGTTCCTTGGGATCCTTGGTGCTGAAGCCCTGGTGAAAGATCTGCTCGGTGGACACCTCCGGAATGCCAAGTCCGTTGTCCCGCACGCCAATCTCAAAAACGGGCCTGCCGCCGTCGTCCTCCACCACCGCAAACCACGCGGTCACCATCGGCTCCGAAACCTCGGCGACCGCGTCAAAGGCGTTGTCAATCAGGTTGCCCACAATGGTGACCAGCTCTCCCGGATCCAGGTCCAGGGCAGGGGCGCTCCCGGGGTGCGCGTCCTCGAGGTCGATCTGCAACCCTATTCCGCGCTCGCGGGCCTGGGCCGCCTTGCCGGTGAGCAGTGCGGCAAGCGCGGGTTCGCCCACGGAGGCGACGACGTCGTCAGCCAGGCGCTGGGACTGCTCCAGATCGCGGGTGGCGAACTCAAGTGCATCAGCGGGACGGTTCAGCTCAATCAGGGAAACCAACGTGTGCAGGCGGTTGGCGTGTTCGTGCGCCTGGGCCTGCAACGCTTCGGTGAGGGTGTGCATGGACTGCAGTTCTCCGGTCAGGGCTTCAATATCGGTGTGGTCGCGCAAAGTGGTCACGGTGCCGAAGCGTTTGGGTGCAGCGCTCCGTTTGCCTCCGCGGTTGCCGGGGAGAAGCCGGGCGACGCCGTCGCGCACCGGAGGGGCGACGGCGGGGGATTGGTTTACCACCAGGATGCGGTCCCGTGCGAAGTGGAACTCGTCCTCGGCCCTCCTGCCCCCGTGCAGCAGAGCGGCCAAGGAGTCCGGCAGCCCGAGAGACCGGGCATCCCGGGGCTGTCCGCTGCGGCCGGGTGCCAGGCCCAGCAGGGTTGCCGCCTGATCGTTGTACAGGACAAGCTCGCCGTCGTTATTCAGCAGCAGCAGGCCTTCGCGCAGGGAATGCAGGGCGGAGTCGTAGAACGTGAACATGCTCAGCAGTTCATCGGGCCGGCGGTCCCGGGTGGTGCGCCGCAGATAGATGCTGAGCACGTAGGAGGCGAGGGTTCCACAGGCCAATGCACCCAGCGCTGTAAGGAACACCGCCGGCAGGTCGGCGTTGCGGGCGATGGCTACGCGGTCCACGGTGATGCCGGCGGCGACGAGCGCAGTGACCTCACCATTCACACCGAAGACGGGGACGATGGCCCGGACCGAGGGGCCCAGCGTGCCGGCGTAGGTTTCAGTGAAGGACTGCCCGGCCAGCGCCTGGTCCACGGAGCCGATGTAGGCCTTGCCGATCTGATCATCGCTGCGGTGCGTGAAGCGCGTGCGGTCGGGAGCCATGATGGTCAGGAAATCGATCTGCGCGGCATCCATGACAGCCCGTGCGAACGGCTGCAGCCCAGCGCTCGGATCCGCAGCAGCCGCCGATTCGAGCACAAAAGGATCCGCGGCAACGGTTCCCGCCACGGAAAGCATCCGCTCGGCGGTCTCCTCGTAGCTGTTCCGTTCAGCCTGGTGGTAGAGCGCCAGCGAGAGTCCGAGGGACAGGCATACGAGAAAAGCCAGTTGCCCCATAAGCAGCCGACTGGCCAGACTCCATTTCCGCAATTCATTTCCTTTTTGCTCAAAGCAATTGAGAACAGTATGACCACAACCGTGACAGTCGTCACAGCTTCGGTTGACGATGTGTACGAAGGACTTATGTTCCCGGCGATTCCCGCACGGCTCCGCACCGCCGGAGAACCGCAGTCTCGGTGCCGCTCAGGGACACATCTGGAAACCAAGCCTAGGAGCAGCACACACATGGCATCTGCCACCATTGCCCGCGGCGCCGGCTCACCGAAGAGCCCGCGCAAAAAGGACAGAACACACTTTTTGTACATTGCCGTAATTCTGGCGGTGGTGCTCGGTGCCACCCTGGGGCTCGTCCAGCCCGAATTCGCCAAGGAATTGAAGCCGGTGGGCACCGCCTTCATCGGACTGATCAAAATGATGATCGCACCGGTCATCTTCTGCACAATTGTCCTCGGCATCGGCTCGATCGCCAAAGCAGCCACGGTCGGAAAGGTCGGCGGCCTGGCTCTTGGCTACTTCATCGTCATGTCCACCTTTGCGCTGGCCATCGGCCTGGTGGTTGGAAACCTGATCCACCCGGGCGAAGGTCTGAATATCGCCGCCGGCGCGGAGAACGCTCCGAAGGTGGCTGAAGACGCAGAAGGCATGGCGGGCTTCATCCTGAGCATCATCCCCACCACCCTGCTGTCCTCGCTCACCGGCGAGAGCATCCTGCAGACCCTCTTCGTGGCCCTGCTGGTCGGATTCGCCCTGCAGAAGATGGGTTCTACCGGAGCCCCGATCCTCACCCTTATCGGACAGATCCAGAAACTGGTCTTCCGCATCCTGGGCATGATCATGTGGCTGGCTCCCATCGGCGCCTTCGGCGCCATTGCCGCCGTCGTTGGCGAAACCGGCGTTGAAGCCATCAAGAGCATGGCGGTGCTGATGATCGCCTTCTACATCACCTGTGCCCTGTTCATCGCCGTCATCCTGGGCGGTGTGCTGAAGCTGTGCACCGGCGTAAACATCTTCAAGCTCATGCGCTACCTGGGCCGGGAGTACCTGCTCATCTTCTCCACCTCTTCCTCCGAGGTGGCCCTGCCCCGCCTGATCGCCAAGATGGAGCACCTGGGCATTTCCAAGCCGGTGGTCGGTGTGACCGTGCCGACCGGTTACTCGTTCAACCTGGACGGCACGGCCATCTACCTCACGATGTCCGCCCTGTTCGTGGCCTCCGCCATGAACATGCCGCTGGAACTGGGGGAGCAGATCTCCCTGCTGGTGTTCATGATCATCGCTTCCAAGGGTGCCGCCGGCGTCACCGGCGCAGGCCTGGCCACCCTGGCCGGCGGACTGCAGTCACACCGCCCGGACCTGGTGGAAGGTGTGGGTCTGATCGTCGGCATCGACCGGTTCATGTCCGAAGCCCGTGCGCTGACCAACTTCACCGGAAACGCTGTCGCCACGGTCCTGATCGGTACCTGGACCAAGGAAATCGACAAGGAGCAGGTCACCGCGGTGCTGAACCGTGAACGCCCGTTTGACGAGTCCACCATGGAGGACAACCACGAGGAACCGAAGGTTCCCGAACCCGAGCTGGAAACCCCGGGCGTCCGCTAAGGCGTCAGCCGGCTTTATCGCCAACTCCGCATCACGACACTGAAGGGCGCTTCCGCAACGGGAGTGCCCTTCGGCGTTCCTGCTGCGCCGTCTCCGGCTCTGAGCAGGAAGATAAAGGGCTTTCCCGAAATCTTGAGTGCAGATCATGGGTCCATTCAGGCTAATCGGGCGATTATGAGCCCAACATCGGAACGAAGGATCAACAGAGCGGGAATCTCGGAACCCTACAAGATGGGCGCGCGAAGCCAACGTTCTACCTCTAGTTGAGAGTCAAGGCTCGCGGTCGTTCCGCAGCGTGGATTCGCGGTATAGGCGTTGCACAGCTGTAATCTTGACAGGGACAGCCCGCAGGAAAGCTAGAGACGGAAGCGTGGATTATTACGTGAGCAGCGATCAGAGTTCAACAACTCTGCAGGACGCAACACAGGACGCAGCCGATTCCGTGATGGGACCAACGGGGCGCCCGCTGACGGAATTCCCCGAACCTCCGGTGCTCGCTTCCCACGGACCCGCACGGATCATCGCCATGGTGAACCAGAAGGGCGGCGTGGGCAAGACCACGTCCACCATCAACCTGGGCGCCGCGTTGGCTGAAGCCGGCCGAAAGGTGCTGCTGGTGGACTTTGACCCGCAGGGCGCACTTTCCGCAGGTCTGGGCACCAACCCGCATGAGCTGGACCTCACCGTCTACAACGTGCTGATGGACCGCAAGGTGGATATCCGCGAGGCCATCCACGAGACCGGCATCGAGAACATCGACCTGCTGCCCGCCAACATCGATCTCTCCGCGGCCGAAGTGCAGCTGGTTAACGAAGTTGCCCGCGAGCAGGTCCTGGAACGCGCGCTGCGCAAGGTGTCGGATGACTATGACGTCATCCTGATCGACTGCCAGCCCTCCCTCGGCCTGCTGACCGTCAACGCGCTGACCGCCGCCCATGGCGTGATCATCCCGCTGATCTGCGAGTTCTTCGCCCTGCGCGCCGTGGCGCTGCTTGTGGAGACCATCGAGAAGGTACAGGACCGGCTGAACCCCGGACTCCAGATCGACGGCGTGCTGGCCACCATGTACGACGCACGGACCCTGCATAGCCGCGAGGTCATCTCCCGCCTGGTGGAAGCCTTCGGCGACAAGGTCTTCGAGACCGTCATCAAGCGGACCATCAAGTTCGCTGACGCCACCGTCGCCGCCGAACCGATCACCACCTACGCGGGAACCCACCCCGGAGCCGATTCCTACCGCCGCCTCGCCAAGGAACTGATTTCCCGCGGCGGCGCCCCCTAACCGCTGTGGACGCCGGCATTGTGGATCCCGCGGCGGAGGAGCCAGGGGCCGCTGCGCCCGTCCGCGGCTTCCGGGTCCGGCTGGAAAACTTCACCGGACCTTTTGACGTCCTGCTGGGACTCATTTCCAAGCACGAACTGGACATCACCGAGGTGGCCCTCGCGGATGTCACCGACGATTTCATCGGCTACATCCGGGCGCTCGGCGACGCGGATCAGGCGTGGGCCCTGGACGAAGCCAGCGAATTCCTGGTGATCGCCGCCACCCTGCTGGACTTGAAGGCAGCCCGGCTGCTGCCGGCCGGGGACGTGGAGGACGCCGAAGACGTGGCCCTCCTCGAGGCACGCGACCTGCTCTTCGCCAGGCTCCTGCAATACCGCGCCTTCAAGCAAATTGCCGGCATCCTGGATGCCCGGCTGCGTGATGAAGCGGAGCGCTTTCCCCGCCAGGCCACCCTTGAACCGCAGTTTGCCGCCATGCTGCCGGACCTCATCTGGCGCACCGGTCCGCAGGATTTCGCGGCCCTGGCCGCCAAAGCCCTCACTCCCCGGGAAGCCAAGCCCACCACGGTGGGGCTGACCCATTTGCACGCTCCCCAAATCAGCGTGCGCGAACAGACGGACATCATTGCCCGCCGGCTCATGACCGCCGGAAAGCTGACCTTTGCGGCACTGGTGGACGACGCCGGCGGCTCCGTGGCGGTGGCCCGGTTCCTGGCGTTGCTGGAACTGTTTCGGGACGGCGCCGTGTCCTTCGACCAGCCGGACCCGCTGGGCGAATTGCTGATCACTTGGTCTGCCGCGCCGGGAGCGTGGCCGGCAACCGAGGGCAGGGGCCAGTCCATCACCGACACCGAATCTTTGGAGCAACATGCAGCAGAACCCGTTGGCGCAGCCTGAGCCCGGCGATGCCACCGACCTCCGGGCGGCGGTGGAAGCAGTCCTGATGGTTGTAGATGAGCCGGTCACCGCAGCCGAGCTGGCCGAGGTGTTGGAGGTGCCGGTGCCCGTGGTGCAGGACATCCTGACGGAACTGCAGCGGGAGTATGACGGCTATACTGGGGGAGGACCCGGTGGCACAGTACGTAGTTTTCCTTCAATGCGAGGTTTTGAACTGCGGGATGTGGCCGGCGGCTGGCGGATCTACTCCCGCGCCGAGTTTGCACCCGTGGTCTCGAAGTTCGTCCTGGGCGGCCAGAGTGCTCGTTTGACTCAGGCCGCGCTGGAAACCCTGGCAGTGATTGCCTACCGGCAACCTGTCTCCAGGGCGCGGGTATCTGCCATCCGGGGTGTCAACGTGGACTCCGTTGTGCGGACCCTGGTCCAGCGCGGGCTCATCGACGACGCCGGCATGGAACCCGAGACCGGCTCAATGATGTACCGGACCACGCCGTACTTCCTGGAACGGCTGGGACTGGGCGACCTCAACGAACTTCCGCGGCTTGCACCGCACCTGCCCGGGGTGGAAAACCTGGCTGAATTTGAAGACACTACTTACTAACCGCTACACCCGAAGGACTTTTTATGACACAGGCACCCCGATCCGGATCAGGCCGTAACAACCCGCGCAGCGGCGGAGCTGCCGGCGGCAAATCCTTCGGCAAGGGCTCCAAGCCTGCCGGTTCCCGCACCGGCGGCCGCGCCGCCGCCAAGCGCGACCCCGGCATGAGCGCCGGCGAATTCCGCGCCAACGGCTACCGCCCCCGTGAGGAGTCGGCCGAGAACCGTCCCGAGAAGTTCCGCTCAGCGGCTTCACGGGCCTTTGACGGCAAGGGCTCCGGCGCTTCAAAGGGCTCCGGCGAGTCCCGGTCCGCCGGCTCCGGCCAGTTCAAGCCCGAAGGCTACAAGGCCGGGGCATCAAAGTCAGCCAAGCCGTACGGCACCAAGGGCGGCGCCTCCCGCACCGGCGGCCCGCAGGCAGGCCAGCGCAAGAGCGGAGACCGTGCGTTCCGCAACGAGCGTTTCGGGCAGAATCTCGGTGTGGTCAAGCGCACCACCACCCGCCGCCCGGCCAAGCCCGTCATCTCCGATCACCACGATCCCGAGGGCATCCGCCTGCAGAAGGTCATGGCCCAGGCAGGCGTGGCTTCACGCCGTGTCTGTGAGGACATGATCCGTGAGGGCCGCGTGGAGGTCGACGGCGAAGTTGTCACCGAGGTTGGCGTCCGCGTTGATCCTCAGCAGGTTGCCATCCACGTGGACGGCATGCGCCTGCAGCTGGATGAGCACCTGAAGTACTACGTCTTCAACAAGCCCAGCGGCGTGGTCTGCACCATGGACGACCCCGAGGGCCGCCCGTGCATCAGCGACTTCCTCAAGAGCACCAACAAGCACGAACGCCTGTTCCACGTGGGCCGCCTGGACACCAACACCGAGGGCCTGCTGCTGCTGACGAACGACGGCGAACTCGCCAACCGCCTCACGCACCCGTCCTACGAAGTGCCCAAGACGTACCTGGTGCAGGTCCGCGGTCCCATGGCCCACGGCGTCGGCGCCCAGATGCGCGAAGGCCTGGATCTTGAGGACGGCTTCGCCCAGGTGGACTCCTTCAAGCTGGTTGACTCCACGCCGGGCCACCTCCTCGTTGAGGTAATCCTGCACTCGGGCCGCAACCGCATTGTCCGCCGCATGTTCGAGGCCGTCGGACACCCGGTGGAGCGCCTGGTCCGCACCCAGGTGGGTCCGATCCGCGTGGGCGACCAGCGCCAGGGCAGCATCCGCGTGCTCGGCCGCACGGAAGTTGGCCACCTGCTCGCCTCCGTAGGCCTCTAGGCAGTGGGCGCGGCGCAGGGGACAGCCACGCACCTGTCCGGTCCCGTCCTCGTGGTCGGAACCGGTTTGCTCGGCACCAGCATTGGGCTGGGGCTGAGCGGACAGGGCATCGACGTCGCGTTGTCCGACATCTCGCCGTCGACGGCGGCCGTGGCACGGGACATCGGTGCCGGCCGGCTGCTGGAGTCAGTGGATGAGGGTTTCGCCCCTGAACTGGTAGTCGTCGCCGCGCCGCCGGACGTCACCGCAGCGCTGGCTGCGCAGGCGCTGAAGGACTGGCCCGACGCCGTCGTCGTCGACATTGCCAGCGTCAAGGGTGCTGTACTGGCGGATCTGCGCGCCTCCGGCGCTGACCTGAGCCGCTACGTGGGCACCCATCCGATGGCTGGCCGCGAAAAGTCCGGGCCGGTTGCCGCGCTCGGGGAGCTGTTCACCTCCATGCCATGGGTCATCTGCGCGTCTGAGGAGAGTTCTCCGCAGGCGGTCAAGTGCGCCGAGGCCCTGGCCATCGATCTTGGTGCCGTGGTGTCGCGGATGAGCGCCGCGGACCATGACCAGTCTGTGGCCCTGATCTCGCACCTGCCGCAGGTCATGTCATCGCTGGTGGCCAGCCGGCTGCAGGACACGCCTGCCCAGGCCATGGCGCTGGCCGGCAACGGCCTGCGGGACGTAACCCGGATTGCCGCCAGCGATCCCAAGCTCTGGGTGCAGATCCTCTCCGGCAACGCTCCGCGTCTGGTGGAAATCCTCTACGGCGTCCGGGAAGACCTGAACCGGCTCATCAATACGCTGGAGGACCCGGTGGCCGACGGCGCCCGCCTGGACATGGCGCAGCTGATCTCGGAGGGCAACACCGGGCAGGCCCGGATTCCGGGCAAGCACGGTGCGCCGCCGCAGTCCTTTGTGTCCTTCACCGTCCTGGTGGATGACACACCGGGACAGATTGCCCGGCTGCTGACGGAGATCGGCGAGATTGGCGTGAACCTTGAAGATCTGCGGCTGGAGCATTCCTCCGGCCAGCAGGTGGGCCGGGCGGAAATTTCCGTCCTGCCCAGCCGGGTGCACGATTTGGTACATGAATTAAGCGCCCGCGGGTGGAAGGTAGTGCAGTGACTGTAGAACGTAATCCGGCCGAGTTTCGGCTGGGAAAGCCCCTGGTCGTGGCCATCGACGGCCCCTCCGGGTCAGGCAAATCCAGTATTAGCCGCGAAGCCGCCCGCAGGCTGCGTGCGGCGTACCTGGACACCGGTGCCATGTACCGGGCCGTGACCCTGTACTGCATGGAAGCCGGCATCGACCTCGATGACGCTGCGGCCGTGGAAGCGGCGGCACGTGCCGCCGACATTGAACTCAGCACCTCCCCGGACGCCGAGTTTGTCCGGGTCAGCGGCCGTGATGTCACAGACGCGATCCGCGAACCGATCGTCTCCTCCTCGGTCAGCGCCGTGGCCACCACCCTGGGCGCGCGCGCCGAGCTGGTCCGCCGCCAGCAGCAGCTGATCAAGGACTCGGGGCTGCGCATCGTCGCCGAAGGCCGGGACATTACCACCGTCGTCGCGCCCCGGGCTGAGGTGCGGATCCTGCTCACCGCCTCCGAGGAAGCCCGCCTGCGCCGGCGCGGCGTCCAGCTGGGCGGTACGCAAAGCGCCGCACAGCTCAAGGAGCAGGTCGTCACCCGCGACGCCAAGGACTCCACGGTGGTCAATTTCCAGCAGGCCGCCGACGGCGTGGTCACCATCGATTCCTCCGATCTGGACTTTGAAGAGACCGTCCAGGCGGTGCTGGACGTGGTGTACGCCAGCACCCACTAGGACCAAGACCACACAGCCGGCGACAGCGCAATGACAGTGCACCGGCAGGGCTCAAATGCCCTGCCGGTGCCGCGCATGTTTCAATGGACTGGTGGAACTGCGGTGTTATAACCCGCGGAACCCCACACACACTTACCGGGCTGAACGTCCGGAGACGGCCTGCTTGCAGTGCTGCAGACCTCAACGGAAAGAAAGCAAAAATGACGAACTCCTCATACTCCGGCGCTGCCGGCGACGAGACTGGCCAGGACGAATACGTTCCGGCCGGAGAGGACCAGGTAAACGAACGCCTGGCCAACATGGACGATGCCGAGACCGAGCTCCGCGCCGAAACCCTGCGCGCCGGCCTGTCCGACTACGAACTTGATGAAGAAGATGCCGCGCTCCTCGCCGGTGGCTTCGAAGAATACGATGAAGACGCCCCGCTGCGCCAGGATCCCGTCGTCGCCATTGTGGGCCGCCCGAACGTCGGCAAGTCCACGCTGGTAAACCGCATCCTGGGCCGCCGCGAAGCCGTTGTGGAAGACACCCCCGGCGTGACCCGTGACCGCGTGTCCTACCCGGCCACCTGGAACGGCGTGAACTTCACCCTGGTGGACACCGGCGGCTGGGAGCACGACGCCCGCGGCATCCATGCCCGCGTGGCAGGCCAGGCCGAGGTGGCCGTCGACGTCGCCGACGCCGTACTGCTGGTGGTTGATGCAACAGTGGGCATCACCGCCACCGACGAAGCCGTGGTGCGCATGCTCCGCGGCAAGGGCAAGCCCGTCATCGTCGTCGCCAATAAGGTGGATGACATCCAGAATGAAGCCGACGCAGCGCAGCTGTGGGGCCTTGGCTTCGGCGAGCCGTACCCCGTCTCGGCCCTGCACGGCCGCGGCACCGGCGACATGCTGGACGCCATGATGGAGGTCCTGCCGGAGTACTCCGCGTACGGCGGACTGGACAAGTCCGGCGGCCCCCGCCGCATCGCCCTGATCGGCCGCCCGAACGTGGGCAAGTCCTCGCTGCTGAACAAGCTGGCCGGCACCGAGCGCGTGGTTGTTGACGACACCGCCGGCACCACCCGCGACCCGGTCGATGAGCTGATTGAGCTCGGCGGCCGCACCTGGCGCTTTGTGGACACCGCAGGCATCCGCCGCCGCCAGCACATGGCACAGGGTGCGGACTTCTACGCGTCGCTGCGTACCCAGTCCGCGCTGGAAAAGGCCGAGGTCGCCGTCGTGCTCCTGGCAGTGGACGAAGTCCTCAGCGAACAGGATGTGCGCATTCTCCAGCTGGCCATCGAATCCGGCCGCGCGCTGGTGCTGGCCTTCAACAAATGGGACCTGCTCGACGACGAACGCCGCCGCTACCTGCAGATCGAGATCGAGCGCGACCTGGCCCACGTGGAGTGGGCCCCGCACGTGAACATCTCGGCCATGACCGGCTGGCATAAGGACAAGCTCGTTCCGGCCCTGGACAAGGCCCTGGAGAGCTGGGACAAGCGCATTCCCACCGGCAAGTTGAATGCCTTCCTCGGCGAACTGGTGGCAGCGCATCCGCACCCGGTGCGCGGCGGCAAGCAGCCCCGCATCCTCTTCGGCACGCAGGCGTCCTCGCGCCCGCCGAAGTTCGTGCTCTTCACCACCGGATTCCTGGATCCGGGCTACCGCCGCTTCATCACGCGCCGCCTGCGTGAGACCTTCGGTTTCGAGGGAACTCCCATCGAGGTCAACATGCGCGTGCGCGAAAAGCGCGGCAAGAACCGCTAGCATTGGTGCCCCGGATGCCAATGTGGCGTCCGGGGCCTTCCCGATTCGGGAAATCCGCCAAACATGAGGTAGAGTATTCGAGTTGCTTCGGCCGGATTCAAACCGGCCAAACAGCGGGTTGTGGCGCAGCTTGGTAGCGCACCTGACTGGGGGTCAGGGGGTCGCAGGTTCAAATCCTGTCAACCCGACAAATAGCCCGGCGGAACGAAAGTTCTGCCGGGCTTTTGTCGTTTAAAGTGCCGTAAAGCAACCTAGTCATCGTCTCCGAAAAAGCCGCCGTCAAGGATGCGGTTATATCGCAGACGGAGTGCGCGCTCCGTGCTCGCTGCGATCGTTGCCAGGACAAGCCCGATGTTCGCTGTAGCCGGAAGGGTGAAGGGGCTGTAAAACGTGCCCACGTTCTCCGCGATGGGTGGGAACAGCGTGATCTGTTCGACGGCCTGGGGCACGCCCAGCACGAGGGCAAGCAAGAGGACGATCAGCGACGCGGTGCCCAAGCCACGGCTCAGCGCCGGGTTGGTTTGCTGCAGGCGGGCACGCCGGCCTTCGGCTGAGGCGGGATCGGGTACCAGTTGCTGCTCCGAGCCGTCGGACCTCACGTAGTGGGAGCGTTTGAGCCCGTAACCGCTGACCTCAACCTCGATGGTGCCGCCGGGCACCGGGAACGCGGCAGGGAGCGAAGACTGGGCTCGATTGACGCCGTTGCGGTAGAGCCGTACATACGCCTCTCCATCCTCGTCACCCCCATGCCGGACATCGACGGACCAGGTCTCCAGCTCCCCGTCTTCGCCGGAGAGGTGCAGGTGCAGCAGGGAACGGGTGAACAGCTGCCACCAGCGGAAGGGTGGAAGCGTATGGCCGTCGCCGGGCTTCACCGTCTTATAGGGTGCCATTTTGTTCCTCTCGGAGTTCACCGCCCGGACCTCTGCGGTCCGGGCGGCCGCTGTGGATCAGACCCCGACGACGTAAGTGAGGGCTGCCCAGATCGACACGGTGGCGACGGTGGTCCAGAGGACGATCGCCACCGCTTGCCAGAGCAGCACCCAGCCTCTAGCGGTTCCGCTGGCGATGAGGATCGCGGCGGTGAACTGCGTCGGGATCGCCAGGGGTCCAAGGATGCTCGCGCCGGGGACGCCGAAGCGGACGAGCCACTTCATGAAGCGCTGCCGGCCCTTGGACACGGGCTTGGCCGGTGGAGTCTCTTCCAACATGGGACTCCCGCCATAACCGCCAGGCCCCGGGACCAGAGCGGCGCTCCGGGCCGCTGCCCGTCCCCGGTTGTGCTTTACGACGGCGGTGCGGGTCCGGGAGGCGAAGAGCACCACGAGGAGCACGCTCAGGAAATTACCTGCGGCGGCGGCGCTGCCGGCGACGATGGGGTTCAGGCCGCCGATGACGCCGATCAGGGAGGCTACTTCGCCCTCGATGAACGGAACTGCCCCGGCGAGCATGACGATGAAGGGCCGAAGGAACTCGGGCACTTGGGCCGCCAACTCCTGGAAGTTGATGACCAGTTCCTGGATGGGATTCATGGGAGGGACCTCTTTCTTGTGCGGGTCGTGGATTCGAGCGGTTTCCAAGAACTGCCCCCCATCGAAACCGTGTCTTCAGACTCGCAGCCGCAGCGGTGCCTTCGCGTCGGTAGGGGTCCCTGAATTCCTGCCGCTTCATGCCTACCGGCACGGGTCTGCCGACTTCGTTTGCGTCGGTGATCATTGCCTAATAGCATGCCCACATGCTCTGAAGGGAGCGGCACTGGTGGAGTTCCTGGGTCGGCGCGCCGAGCGCGCAACAGTCGATAACCTCCTCACCCGGGCACGGGCCGGGCTAAGTGGGGCAATCGTGGTGCGCGGGGAAGCGGGTATCGGCAAGACGGTGCTGCTCGAGCACGCCCGCGGCGCGGCGGAATCCTCGGGGTTCCGGGTGGTGTCCTCGGTTGGTGTGGAGTCTGAGACGCAGTTCGCTTTTGCCGGCCTGCATCAGTTGTGTGCTCCTCTGCTCGACCGCGTCGGTGCCCTGCCCGAACCGCAGCGCGCCGCTCTGGGTGTGGCCTTCGGGCAGCAAGGCGGTGCGGTTCCGGACCGGTTCCTGGTGGGGCTGGCGACCCTCACCCTGCTGGCCGAGGTCGCCGAGGAAGGGCCCCTGCTGTGCCTCGTCGACGATGCACAGTGGCTGGACGAGGCATCCGCACAGGTCCTCACGTTCGTGGCGCGACGGGTAGCGGCCGAACGGATGGCGCTGGTGTTCGCGCTGCGGGACCCCACCGACCGCGACATGGGCATGTTCGAAGGTATACCTGTCGTATGCCTGGGCGGACTCGACGAGAACGACGCGCGGGCGTTGCTGGCAGCGGCCGCGCACACACCCCTGGACAACGGGATGCGGGACCGGGTCATCGCCGAGGCGTGTGGGAACCCCCTCGCACTCCTGGAGCTGGCCCGAAGCGCGCCGGCGGCATGGCTGGCTGGCGGGTTTGAGCTGCCCGAGCTGCCGGGCACCACGCACCGGATCGAGGACACCTTTCGGCGCCGCTCAGGCAGCCTGCCGGTGCCGACCCAAACGTTGCTGCTGGTTGCTGCGCTCGATTCGACCGGCGAGGTGGCCCTGCTGTGGCGTGCGGCCGCGCATCTGGGGATCGCATACGAGTCCGCGGCGCCCGCGGAAGCCGCCGGACTTCTGGAGATCGATACCCGGGTGCGGTTTCGTCATCCGCTGGTGCGTTCGGCCGTGCTGCGGGCCGCCGCCCCTCTGGAGCGTCGCCGTGCGCATGACGCGCTGGCAGCCGTTACGGATTCAAGGGTCGACCCTGAGCGACGTGCCTGGCACCGCGCGCAGGCTGTGCTTGGCACGGATGAGGATGCCGCCGTGGAGCTGGTGCGCTCGGCCGACCGGGCGCGGTCCCGTGGCGGGCTGGCCGCTTCAGCGTCGTTTATGGAGCAGGCGGCCAAGCTGACCCCCGATCCCGCCGTCCGAGCGGGCCGGGCACTGGAAGCCGCGCATACCAAGCAGGAGGCCGGTGCGTCCGAGGATGCCTTGGACCTGCTGAGGGTCGCTGCGGCCGGTCCGCTCGATGCCCTGCAGCAGGCACGCCTCGAACTGCTGCGAGCCCGGATCGCGTTTCATCTCGTGAGGGACCGCGCCGGGGCTGGAATGTTGCTGGACGCCGCCAGGAGCCTCGCCCCGCTGGATCCGGCGCTGTCCCGCGAGACATACCTGCACGCGCTCGAAGCGGCAATCGTCACCGGCAACTTTGGCCGCGGCCGCACCATACCGGAGGTTACCGAGGCCGCCCGGACGGCGCCGGCCGCGACCTGGCCGCAAAGGCCGGTGGACCTGTTGCTTGATGGGCTGGTGGCGACGTTCACGCAGGGTTACGCAGCCGGCGTGCCGGGACGGCGGAGGGCGGTGGAGGCTTTTGTCAACGAGCCGGACGCCGACGCGGTGGACGGCGCCAACGGCTGCCGGTGGGGGTGGCTCGCCAGCCGGACTGCAATGTCGGTGTTCGACGACGAGTCACTCCACTCGCTGTCCATCCGTAATGTCCGGTTGACCCGCGAGGCCGGCGCACTGGCCACCCTCCCGGCCGCGCTTCTCGGCCAGTCCATCATGCTGGTGCTCTCCGGCGAGTTCGTCCGGGCCGCCGAGCAGAACGCATTCGCGGCAGCGACCGGGGCTGTGCCGTTGCTCCACGCGCAGCTCGCCGTCTCCGCCTGGCGCGGCCGTCCAACCGAGACTGCCGAGGTCCACGCGGCCATTGTCCGGAAGGCAGCCGGCCCGGCGCACGGCACCGAGGAATCGTTGACGCAGTACGCCATGGCGGTGCTGCACAACGGTCTCGGTGAGTACCCTGCGGCTTATACCGCGGCCAAACGGGCCTTCGACTCCGAAGCGTGGAGGTTCAACAACATGGCCCACTCCGAATTCATCGAAGCGGCGTGCCGTTCCGGCCGGCAGGAGAGCGCGGCCGAAGCGCTGGAGCAGCTCACCTCACGGGCCCTCGCCAGCGGCACCCCGTGGGGGCTTGGTCTGGCGGCGCGTGCACAGGCTCTGAGCAGTACCGGGCCGGCAGCGGAGGAGCACTACCGCGAGGCGATCGAGCAGCTTGGCCGCTCCCGGATGGCCACCCATCTCGCCCGCTCGCACCTCGTCTACGGGGAGTGGCTGCGCCGCGAGGGTCGTCGCCAGGACGCCCGTGAACAGCTCCGCACCGCGCACGGGATGCTATTGGACATGGGTGCGGAGGCGTTCGCCGCCCGCGCTGCACGGGAACTGCGGGCCACCGGCGAGCACCCGCGAAAGCGGACCGCTCAGCCAACCGACGCCCTTACAGCCCATGAGCTGCACATCGCCCGTCTGGTGGCCACCGGCGCCACCTCAAGGGAAGTCGGCACACAGTTGTTCCTGAGCCCCCGCACGATCGAGGCCCATCTGCGCAGCATCTTCCGCAAGCTGGACATCAATTCCCGCCGGCAGCTCCGGGAGCTGTCCCTTCCCAGATGACTGGAGAGCTATGCCAGGCAAAGCACGTCTCGCGGCGGCCGTGGCAGTTGTGGGCTTGGTGACGACCGGCTGCACTGCCCCGCCCGCTGACGACGGGGCAGAGGTCGGGACCGCAGCGGCGGAGATTATTGCCGCCGGACTCGATGCCCCGTGGTCCATTGCCTTCCACGAAGGGACCCCGCTGGTCAGCGAACGCGATTCGGCCCGGATCCTGGAGCTCGACGACAACGGCAGCAGCCGTGAAGCAGGCATCATCGAAGGCGCGGGTGCCGGGGGTGGGAATGGGGGAGAGGGGGGACTCCTGGGCATCGCTGTTAAGGACGGGTATTTGTACTCGTATTTCACCGCCGGCGGGGAGAACCGGATTGAGCGGCGGGAACTGTCGGGTGCCGCGGGGTCGCTGAACCTCGGCTTGCCGGAGACCATCCTGAATGGCATCGGGGCAGGTCCCATTCACAACGGAGGGCGACTTGCCTTCGGCCCCGACGGGATGTTGTACGCCACCACCGGCGACGCCGGTAACCGGGACAGTGCCCAGGACACGGGTTCGCTGTCCGGAAAGATTCTGCGGATGCTGCCCGACGGCGGCGTGCCGGAGGACAATCCGTTCCCCGGGTCGCTGGTTTACAGCTACGGTCACCGTAATCCTCAGGGAATTGCCTGGGACACCGAGGGCGTCCTCTACGCCAGCGAGTTCGGGCAGAACACCTGGGATGAACTCAACGTGATCCAGCCCGGTGGAAACTATGGTTGGCCGGAGGTTGAAGGCACCGCCGGAGCGGAGGGTTTCATTGACCCGGTTCAGCAGTGGGCACCGGCCGATGCCAGCCCAAGTGGGATCACCGTCGTCGGAGACTCCATCTACGTCGCCAACCTGCGCGGAGAGCGGCTTCGAGAGGTTCCGCTCGCTGACTCGGACGCCTCCACCGAATATCTGACCGGCGAGTACGGGCGGCTGCGCGACGTTGTTGGAACACCCGCCGGTGACGTGTGGGTTCTGACGAACAACACCGATGGCCGTGGAAGTCCGGAACCCGGCGATGACAGGATCCTGAGGTTCCGCGTCAAGGGCTGATCAGGCGGAACGGCATCATGTGGCCGGTGAGGTCTCGGGCAACGCGGGCAGGGAACGAAGTCCGGGTAGCCTTTTCCCCGACCCGGAGGGTTACGCATCATGACCCGGTAACCGAAGAAACCTGTCGAGGTGGCAGGGGAGCGCCGGAGAGGGAGTCCTGCAGACGGTTTCAGCGGGTGTGAACCGCCGTTTTGCAACTCGGAGCTTCCCAGGACGCCAAGTCGTCGGGTGCTTCTGACCGCCCCGAAACACCTCAGTGCCACGATGGCCCTTCAACAGGTAGGCTAGGACAGCCGGTACGGCACGATTTGTCAGCAGGAACTTTGCGGCCAGCCAGAAACACGAGTGGTTGGCCGCATCTTTTGGGGAGGATGAAGGAAATGGCGCGCGAAGACAACAACGCCGGACAGGGCGGAGATCGGCGTGAATTGGGCGCCGAGGACACCACAACAATCAGTCTGCCGCCTCAAAGCGATACGACGGTTGAGCCGAAGCTCAGCACGGATGAGCGGGCGGCAGTCGCGGCACTGCCGGCCGGATCTGCGCTGCTGATCGCGCATTCAGGTCCCAACAGCGGTGCCAGGTTCCTTCTGGACCAGGATGTAACAACCGCGGGACGCCATCCCAACGCGGACGTTTTCCTTGATGACGTGACGGTGTCCCGCAAGCATGTCGAGTTCCGCCGGTCTCCTGAAGGATTCCGCGTCGTGGACTCTATGAGCCTGAACGGAACCTACGTAAACAACGACCGAGTGGACTCCCTGCTGCTGCGAACGGGCAACGAAGTCCAGATCGGCAAGTTCCGGCTCACTTTTTACGCTGCGCGTCCCACGGTCGCCAAGTCATAGAGAACACCGGCACAGGAGTCCGGCCGGACGCCACGGGAATACTGAGGGAATAGGTACCAGGTATGTCAGCATCACAGCCCATCAGGCAGGCCCTTGGCACGGGGAACGAGCGCCTGCGCGGCCGTGTGCTCAACATCGGGGAAGTCCTGGGAGAGCTCAGTACCGACTTCCCCGGAATCAGCGCGTCCAAGATCCGATTCCTGGAGGAAAAAGGACTGGTCACACCGCAGCGGACCGCAGCCGGCTACCGAAAATACACCACGGCCGACGTCGAGCGGCTGCGGTTTGTCCTGGCGCTGCAGCGCGACCAGTATCTCCCACTGAAAGTCATCAAGGACTATCTGGACGCCATTGACCGCGGCGAGCGTCCCGAATCCCTTCCCGGCGGCATGTCGCTGACGCCGCGTGCGGTGTCCGAACAGCTGGCGGGGGAGCTCTCCGCCCGCACGCTCGCCCGCGGACTGACCTTCAACGAGCTCGTGCGGGAATCCGGCGCATCGGCTGAGCTGGTGAAGAACCTCGCGAACTACGGCCTCATCGCGGCGCCCGAAAGCAGTTCGGAACAGGGGATCTATGACGAAAATTCCCTGCGCGTTGCACGGGCCTGCGCCAAACTGCGGGCCCACGGCATTGAGCCCCGGCACCTGCGTCCGTTCCGGGCCGCGGCAGACCGCGAGCTGGGATTGGTCGAAAGCGTGGTGGCGCCGCTGGCCTCCCGGCGCGACGTTGCCTCCAAGGCCCGTGCAGCGGAGACCGCCCGGGAAATCAGTGATCTCTGCCTTAACCTGCACAGTGCCCTCGTGAACGGGCACATCGCACGAATGGAAAGCTGACGAGCATGCGCGAAGTCGAAGTTGTGGGCGTCCGGATCGAACTGCCGTCCAACCAGCCCCTCGTGCTGCTCAAGGAAATCAACGGAGAGCGCCATCTGCCGATCTGGATCGGAGCTCCGGAAGCCAGCGCCATAGCTTTCGTTCAGCAGGGAATCGTTCCCCCGCGCCCCATGACCCATGACCTTTTGGCCTCGGTGGTGGTTGCGCTGGGCCGCAGCGTCAGCGAGGTCCGGCTCGTCTCCGTCGAGGACACCGTCTTCTACGCCGAGCTGGTTTTTGACAATGGCGTCACCGTCAGTTCCCGGGCCTCCGACGCGATAGCGGTGGCACTGCGGGCTCCCTGCCCCATCTTCTGCGCGGACGCGGTGCTTGACGAAGCGGGGGTGCGAATTGCCGAGGCAACAGACGAGGACCCCGCTGAGGAGGACCAGGAGAATGCCGAGCAGGAGCTTCGACAATTCCGTGAGTTCCTGGCCGATGTTGAACCCGAAGACTTCGAGCGCTGAGCCGACACGCCTTGAGAAAAAGCGCGTGCATCTTTGACCTTGGCCGTGGTCAGATCTAACGTCGAAGCATAGAGTTCCCACAGCACGGATCTCCGCTCTCTCTTTCCCGGGTTTTTTCCATGGTCTGTTCAAGATCGATTCACATGGATCCTTCCCCCGAGAGGTTCGGCGGGGCACACTGAAGATAGTCGCTCCCGACGTCTCCGCGTCCCGTGCGTACCCCCCCCCGGGAACCGCTACAAGGAGGCACAAGTGAGTCCGAAAGGCGAAGCCGGCGAGCATAACCACGCCGTTGCGCCGGGCAAGGTTCCCGGAGCCCAGGGCTTGCTGTTCACTGAGGATTTGCCCGTTCTCGATGAGGACGCCGGCTACCGCGGTCCGACAGCCTGCAAGGCGGCCGGGATCACCTACCGTCAGCTCGATTACTGGGCCCGCACCGGCCTCGTGGAACCTGCCGTTCGGGGAGCCTCGGGATCCGGAACGCAGAGGCTTTACGGGTTCCGCGACATCCTTGTCCTCAAGGTCGTCAAACGGCTCCTTGACACCGGAGTGTCCCTCCAGCAGATCCGCACCGCCGTTGAACACCTGCGTGAACGCGGTGTTGAAGACCTGGCCCAGATTACGCTCATGAGCGACGGCGCCAGCGTCTACGAATGCACCTCCGCTGATGAGGTCATCGACCTCGTGCAGGGCGGACAGGGTGTCTTTGGCATCGCCGTCGGACGCGTCTGGCGCGAAGTTGAAGGAAGCCTTGCGCAGCTGCCCAGCGAGCACGTGAGGGAGCACGAGTTTCCCGGCGATGAACTGAGCCAGCGGCGGATTGCCCGCAAGATCAGCTAGGCAAGATTGGCTGGGCAAGATCAGCGGGAAAGGACCGCGCCGGCGTTTGACGGCCACGCCCGCGCACCCCGATAGGAGCGCCCCTTGGTGTCTGCCGTCGGCCCAGCAACGCTTGCCTTTGCGGAAACAGTGCGGGGCTAACCCCTGAACTGTGTTTAGCTCGCTCGGCGAATGACGCGGTTGCGGACGCTGCCGGTTTCCATGAGGTTTTTCAGCAGGGCATCGAACGTGCCTGCGGCCTGCTTGGCCGACTCCCCGGGCCAGTGGTGCACAGAGTGCGCGGCTCCCTGGATCTGCTGCCAGTTGGCCTGTTCGGCAATGGTGGGGCTCAGCAACAGGTCGCCAAACATCTGCTTCATCTCGGCCAGCCGGAAGGTGTGCTCATTGGAGCCAGAGCGCACGCGGTTCGCGATGATCGAGGCCGGGGCGAGGTTGGGAGCGAACTCCGTGCGGAACAGTTCGAGGGCACGCATTGTCCGCTCGGTGCCTGCCACGGAGAAGAGTCCGGGTTCCGCCACCAGCAGGACACGGTTGCTGGCCGTCCATGCCATGCGCGTGAGGCCGTTCAATGACGGCGGGCAGTCGATGAGGACCAGCCCGTAGCCGCTGACGCGGGAAAGAAGGGTGGAGAGGCGCTTGAGGTCCCTCCGGCCCAGGTCCGGACGGTCGTAGATGCCTGAAAATGCAGAGCCCATGGCGACATCAAGAACGGGCTGGTGTTTGGGATCCTGGTTTTTGGCCCGACGGTCATTGGCAACCCAGCCGCTGGGAACAACATTGTCGCCCAGCTGTGCACGCCGTGAATTCTTGAGCATTTCGCCGATGCCGGGTTTGTCACCTGCGGTGACACCCAAGCCGGTGGTAGCGTCCGCGTGCGGATCAAGGTCCACGACGAGGGTGGGAATTCCTGCTGCCAGTGCAGCCGACGCCAGTCCGAGCGTCACGGAAGTCTTGCCCACGCCGCCCTTCAGACTGCTGATGCTCACTACTTGCACTTGTTGAACCAAAACCTAACGTGTCTAGGGATCACGAGCGGGGGCCCTTGTGAGGCTGCTGTTTCATTCTATGTGACGCCCGGCGGTAACTCCTGCAGGGTCGGTTTTGCAGGGTGGCGGGAGATAGGCAGAATAATCTGGGTGATCCAGCACACTTTTCCAGCGGTTGCTGTGAAATAGTCTGGATTAGAATCCGAAAGAGTGCAGCGGCCCCGGTGCTGCCCTCACCCGCAACGATGCAGGAGCGCAATGTTCTCGAAGATACTGGTAGCCAACCGCGGAGAAATCGCGATCCGAGCCTTCAGGGCGGCTTACGAGCTGGGCGCAAAGACCGTAGCAGTGTTCCCGCAGGAAGACCGCAACTCGATCCACCGCCAGAAGGCAGACGAGGCCTACCTCATTGGTGAGGAAGGGCACCCTGTCCGGGCTTACCTCAACGTGGACGAGATCATCCGCGTGGCCAAGGAGTCCGGCTGTGACGCGATCTACCCGGGTTACGGGTTCCTTTCAGAGAACCCCCAGCTGGCACGCGCCGCCAAGGAAGCGGGCATCACCTTTGTGGGGCCCGATGCTGACATCCTCGAGCTGGCCGGCCACAAGGTTCATGCCCTGAATGCCGCGCGGGAAGCAGGCATTCCGGTGCTGCGCTCCACTCAGCCCAGCTCGGACCCCGAGAAGCTGCTTGCAGAAGCCGAGGACATCGGCTTCCCCATTTTCGTCAAAGCAGTGGCAGGCGGCGGCGGCCGCGGCATGCGCCGCGTGGACACCGCCAAGGACCTGCCCGAGGCCCTGAGCGCCGCCATGCGCGAAGCCGACACCGCCTTCGGGGATTCCACCGTGTTCCTGGAACAGGCTGTCCTGCGCCCCCGGCACATTGAAGTCCAGATCCTCGCCGACGGCGAAGGCAACGTGATCCATCTCTTTGAGCGGGACTGCTCCCTGCAGCGCCGCCACCAGAAGGTCATTGAAATTGCACCGGCGCCCAACCTGGACGAGAGCATCCGGCAGGCCCTGTACCGGGATGCAGTGAAGTTCGCCAAGGCACTGAAATATGAAAACGCCGGCACGGTCGAGTTCCTCGTGGACACCGTTGGCGAACGCGCCGGGCAGCACGTCTTCATTGAAATGAATCCCCGCATCCAGGTGGAGCACACAGTCACCGAGGAGATCACCGACGTCGACCTGGTGCAGTCTCAGCTGCGGATCGCGGCCGGCGAGACCCTGGAAGACCTGGGTCTGCGCCAGGATGAACTGCGGGTGCGCGGCGCTGCGCTGCAGTGCCGCATCACCACGGAGGATCCGGCGAACGGTTTCCGCCCCGACGTCGGCAAGATCAGCGGTTACCGGTCCGCCGGCGGCGCAGGCGTCCGGCTGGACGGCGGCACGGTTTACGCCGGTGCCGACATCAGTCCGCACTTTGATTCCATGCTGGTGAAGCTGACCTGCCGCGGCCGCACCTACCCGGCCGCTGTCAACCGCGCCCGGCGTGCCCTGGCCGAGTTCCGAATCCGCGGCGTCTCATCCAACATTTCCTTCCTGCAGGCTGTCCTGGATGACCCCGACTTCATTGCCGGAGACGTGGCCACGTCCTTCATCGAGGAACGCCCCGAACTGCTCAGTGCCCGCGGCTCCGCCGACCGCGGCTCACGGCTGCTCAACTGGCTGGCGGACACCACGGTGAACAAGCCGTACGGGGAGCTTCCCGTGCACAGCGACCCGGCGGACAAGCTGCCGGCCGACCTGCCGGAGGTCCGGCCGGGTTCGCGCCAACGGCTTGAGGAGCTTGGTCCGGAGGGTTTTGCGGCAGAGCTGCGTGCCCAGCAGGCCCTGGCGGTCACCGACACCACCTTCCGGGATGCGCACCAGTCGCTGCTCGCGACCCGGGTCCGCACGCGTGACCTGCTGTTGGCCGCGCCCGCAGTGTCCGCGCTGACACCCGAACTGCTCTCGGTGGAGGCCTGGGGCGGTGCGACCTACGACGTCGCCCTCCGCTTCCTGGGCGAAGATCCCTGGGAACGGCTCGCATCCCTGCGCAAGGCCCTCCCGAACATCTGCATCCAGATGCTCCTGCGCGGCCGCAACACCGTGGGCTACACCCCGTACCCCACCGAGGTGGCAGAAGCGTTCGTTCAGGAAGCTGCCGCAGCCGGCGTGGACATCTTCCGCATCTTCGACGCCTTGAACGACGTCGAACAAATGGAACCCGCCATCCGTGCCGTGCGCGCCACCGGCACGGCAGTCGCTGAAGTGGCCCTGTGCTACACCGCTGACATGCTGGACCCCAACGAGAAGCTGTACACGCTGGACTACTATCTGGACCTGGCCCAGAAGATCGTCGATGCCGGAGCCCACATTCTGGCCATCAAGGACATGGCCGGACTCCTGCGGCCCGCCGCGGCTGCCAAGCTGGTGGCTGCGCTGCGTGAACGCTTCGAGCTGCCCGTGCACCTGCACACCCACGACACCGCAGGCGGTCAGCTCGCCACCCTGCTTGCTGCGGCAAACGCGGGAGTGGACGCGGTTGACGTCGCCTCTGCATCCCTGGCCGGCACCACCAGCCAGCCCTCGGCCTCCTCCCTCGTGGCAGCCATGGCCCACACCGACCGTGACACCGGCCTCGATCTGGACGCCGTCAGCGCCATGGAGCCGTACTGGGAAGCGGTGCGCCGGGTTTATGCTCCGTTTGAATCAGGGCTGGCCGGACCCACCGGCCGGGTCTACCAGCACGAGATTCCCGGCGGACAGCTTTCCAACCTGCGTCAGCAGGCCATCGCCCTTGGGCTGGGGGAGCGGTTCGAGGCCATCGAAGACATGTACACCGCGGCGAACCGCATCCTGGGCCGGCTGGTCAAGGTCACTCCGTCGTCCAAGGTGGTCGGTGACCTGGCGCTCCAGCTGGTCGGCAGCAACGTGTCGCCCGATGACTTCGAAGAGAACCCGCAGAACTATGACATCCCGGACTCGGTGATCGGCTTCCTCAGCGGCGAGCTGGGCAACCCGCCGGGGGGATGGCCGGAACCCTTCCGCACCAAGGCTCTCCAGGGGCGCACCATCAAGGTGCGCGACGCCGAACTGACCGAGGTGGACCTCGAGGGCTTGTCCGGTGACTCGGCCACCCGGCGCGAAACGCTGAACCGGCTGCTCTTCCCCGGCCCGGCCAAGGAATTCGCCACCGTCCGCGAAACCTACGGTGATGTCTCGGTGCTGGACACCCGCGATTACCTGTACGGACTGCAGCAGGGCGTTGAGCACGTAGTTGAGCTCGAAAAGGGCGTGCGCTTGATTGCCACCCTGGAAGCCGTGTCCGACCCGGATGAAAAGGGCATGCGGTCCGTCATGACCACGCTCAACGGGCAGATGCGCCCCGTGCTGGTCCGTGACCGCAGCGTGAAGTCCGAAGCCAAGGTTGCCGAGCAGGCCGACTCCGGTAATCCCGGACACGTGGCAGCTCCGTTTGCCGGTGCCGTCACCGTCACGGTAAAGGCAGGCGACGAAGTGGCGGCCGGAGAAACCGTGGCGACCATCGAAGCCATGAAGATGGAGGCTTCCATCACCGCCACCGTGGCGGGTACCGTTTCCCGGCTGGCGATCTCCGCCGTCGAGCAGGTGCAGGGCGGAGACCTGCTTGTGGTGATTGATCCGAAGGACGGCTAACCCCACCCCCCCCCCCGTCCGCGGCTGTCTCAGCCGCGGTGGGCCCCGCGATCCGGCAGCCGGAGCGCGGGGCCCTTTCGCGTCTTAGACTGGGTGCGTGACTCACTTTGATTTGGCCATTATTGGCTCAGGTTCCGGAAACTCTCTGATCACGCCCGACTGGGACGACAAGAAGGTGGCTGTGATCGACGGCGGAACCTTCGGGGGCACCTGCCTGAACGTGGGCTGCATCCCCACCAAGATGTATGTCTATCCGGCGCAGTTGGCAGCAGCCGCGTCCGACGCCGCCCGCCTGGGTGTGGACGTGACCCTGGACAAGGTGCACTGGCGGGACATCCGCGACCGCATCTTCACCCGCATCGACGCGATCTCCACGGGCGGGCGACGCTACCGGGCGGAGGAGCTGGACAACGTCACCCTGTACGACAGCCATGTCCGTTTCGTCAGCGAGCATGCCTTGGAAACAGAGGACGGACAGCGGATCACCGCGGACCAGATTGTCGTGGCCGCCGGGTCGCGTCCGGTGCTCCCCAACATCCCCGGCATGGATCTTCCCCAGGTGCATACCTCTGACACGGTCATGCGCATTCCAGACCTTCCCGAGCGGATCCTGATCATCGGCGGCGGCTACATTGCCGCCGAGTTCGGGTTTGTCTTTTCCGCCTTCGGAGCCAAGGTCACCATGGCTGCCCGCTCCGGGCCGCTCCTGCGGGCCCTGGACGCCACGGTGTCAGAGCGCTTCACCGAAGCTGTTTCGAAGCAGTGGGACGTACGCCTCGACACCGAGGTTACGTCGCTCATGGAAAACCCCGACGGATCCGTCCGGGCCAGCCTGGAGGGGCCGGACGGGGCAAGCACGCTCGACACCGACCTGGTCCTGGTTGCAACGGGCCGCGTGCCCAATACCGACCGGCTCGGCATTGAAGCCGCCGGCTTTGACCTCCGTCCCGACGGACGGCTGGCCGTGGACGAGTTTCAGCGCCTGCTCAAGGGCGGCAAGCCCGTTGAGGGCGTGTGGGGATTGGGCGATGTCAGCAGCGACTTCCAGCTCAAGCACGTCGCCAACCACGAGGCCCGGACAGTGGCGCACAATCTGGTGCACCCTGAAAACCTCAAAGCCAGCGACCACCGTTTTGTGCCCGCAGCCGTCTTCAGCAGTCCGCAGATCGCCTCCGTGGGCATGACGGAAGAGGAAGCCTGCCGGGACACGGAGGCACGGGGAGTGGAACTGGCGCTGGCCGTGCAGGAATACGGATCCACCGCCTACGGCTGGGCCATGGAAGACACCACGGGATTCGTGAAGCTCCTGGCCGAGAAGGAGAGCGGAAAGCTCCTCGGAGCCCACATCATGGGCCATGAAGCGTCCATGCTGATCCAGCCGCTGATCCAAGCCATGTCCTTCGGGCTGGATGCCGCATCCATGGCGTCCGGCCAGTACTGGATCCATCCCGCCCTGACAGAAGTCGTGGAGAACGCCCTGCTGTCGCTGAAGACGGGCACAGGCGACTAAAGACCCGGGCCAGGGCAGGAATCAGGAAGCAGACGAAGAAGGCCGGTCCGGATATCCCGGACCGGCCTTCGTCGTCTGTGGAGCGGAGTTAGACTTTCTGGCCGCTGTAGATGTCCTCCACCACGGCGGCGAAGTCCTTCAGGACCTGTCCGCGCTTGATCTTCAGGGACGGTGTCAGGTGTCCGCTGGCTTCGGTGAAGTCCGAGGGAACCACGCGGAAGACCTTGATGGCCTCGGCCTTGGACACCGTCTGGTTGGCGGAGTCCACCAGGGCCTGGATTTCTTGCTGCAGCTGCTCCGTCTGGCCGGCCTCGGCCACCGAGGTGTCGGCCGGCAGCTTGTGCCGATCGAGCCAGCCCGGAAGCGCTTCCTCGTCCAGCGTGATCAGCGCAGAGATGAACGGCCGCTGGTCGCCCACCACAACGCACTGGGACACAATGGCGTCGGCGCGGATGCTGTCTTCCAGCACCGCCGGAATGACGTTCTTGCCGCTTGCGGTAACGATGATTTCCTTCTTGCGGCCGGTGATCTTCAGGTAGCCGTCATTGTCCAGCGAGCCAATGTCCCCGGTGCGGAACCATCCGTCCGTGAAGTTCTCGGCGGTGAGGTCCGGGCGGTTGTAGTAGCCCTTCATGACGCTGACGCCCTTGGCGAGGATCTCGCCGTCGTCGGCAATCTTCACTGCGTTGCCCGGCAGCGGCACGCCCACCGTGCCGATCTTGGTCAGCTTGGGGGTGTTCACGGTGACCGGCGCAGTTGTTTCCGTCAGGCCGTAGCCTTCCAGGACCGTGACACCAATGCCGTGGAAGAAATGGCCCAGGCGGTCGCCCAGCGGCGCGCCCCCCGAGATCGCGTACTTGACCTGGCCGCCCATGGCGGTGCGGATCTTGCCGTAGAGAAGCCGGTCGAAGACGGCATGCTTGACCTTCAGGCTCAGCGGGACCTTGCCGGCCTCCAACGCCTTGGACCATTCAATGGCCGTCTTGGCGCCGGCATGGAAGATTTTGCCCTTGCCGCCGTCTTCCGCCTTCAGCATGGAGGAGTTGTAGACCTTTTCGAAGACACGGGGGACAACCAGCAGGAAGTCCGGCTTGTAGCTTTGCAGGTCCGGCAGGAGGTTCTTGACGTCGGGGGTATGTGCCACGGTGGCCCCGGAGGTAACACACAGCACCGAAATGAAGCGCGCGAACACGTGTGCCAGCGGGAGGAACATGATGGTCCGGGCGCCCTCGCGGCAGACTTCGGGCTGGGCCGCGGCTGCATTCCGTGACAGGTTCACGAAGTTGCCGTGTGTCAGCTCGCAGCCCTTGGGGCGTCCCGTGGTTCCGGACGTGTAAATGATGGTGGCCAGATCGTCCAGGGTGGCTTTCGAGCGCCGGGCTTCCAGTTCTTCATCGGACACGGAGGATCCTGCGGCGCGCAGGTCGTCCAGACCGGACCCGTCGATCTGCCACACATTCGAGACATCCGAGAGGTCTTCCTCCACGGCGGCCTGCCGGACCACGTTCTCATGACGGGCCGATTCAACGACAACGCCCACTGCCCCGGAATCACCCAGGATCCAGGCAACCTGGTTCGGTGAGGAGGTTTCGTAGATCGGCACCGAGACAGCACCGGCAAACCACAGGGCAAAATCCACCAGGGTCCATTCGTACCGGGTACGGGCCATGAGGCCCACCCGGTCACCCACCTTGACTCCGGAGGCGGCAAAGCCCTTGGCCAGCAGCCGGACATCCTTCAGGAACTCCGTGGCGGTGATCGACTTCCACTCGCCGTCGGCACCCCGGACCGAAAACAGTGCAGGGTTGGAAGGCTTGGCTGCCTGTTCCAGCAGCAAGGTGGTGGAATTGGTCTCCAGTGGAGATTCCACCAGAGGGGGAACACTGTATTCACGCACGATAGCTCCTTTGATATCCGGCTGCCCCCGCGGACGATTTACGCAGACATTACCAAACAGCCTATAACGTGGATCACATTAAATACCGGGCGGTAACTTCTCGAACCAATAACGCTTTCGCGGCACGCGTGGCGAAGAATAGAATGGCTTACTGATGCCCCCCGTAACCCCAGCACCCGTACCCCGTTCCTCAGCGATCCCGTGGCAGCGCCGCAACGCTGACCCCTTCCCGACACGCCGCCCCATCCGCCTGCCCAACCGGATGCGCCGCCGGGGTTTGGCCATCGGCATCGACATCGGCGGCACCAAGGTTGCCGCCGGACTGGTCGACGGCGACGGCAGGGTCCTCGCAGAAGCCCGCCGCTCCACGCCCGGACATGATCCGCGCGAAGTGGAATCCGTCATTGTGGACCTGGTGGCCGAACTGTCGGCCAACCATCACGTCTGGTCGGTGGGTATCGGCGCCGCGGGCTGGATGGACCTCGCCGGCAGCACAGTGCTCTTCAGCCCGCATTTGGCGTGGCGCAACGAGCCCCTGCGTGAAAACCTCGAACGGCTGCTGCGGCGTCGCGTGTACCTGGTCAACGACGCCGACGGCGCTGCCTGGGCAGAGTGGCGCTTTGGTTCCGGTCTGGGCCAGAGCCGCCTGGTCTGCATAACCCTGGGCACCGGCATCGGGGGCGCCATGATCATGGATGGCCGCCTGGAGCGTGGACGATTTGGCGTGGCAGGGGAATTTGGCCACCAGATCATCATGCCCGGGGGACAGCGCTGCGAGTGCGGAAACCGCGGCTGCTGGGAACAGTATGCCTCCGGCAATGCGCTCGGCCGGGAAGCACGTGAACTGGCCGGCGCGAACTCTCCCGTGGCTCAGGAACTGCTGCGTGCCGTCGACGGGGACATCAGTGCCATTACCGGTGCGGTGGTCACCAAAATGGCCCTCGACGGCGATCAGGCGTCGGTGGAACTGCTGGACGAGGTGGGCCAGTGGCTCGGCCTCGGCCTGGCGAACCTGGCCGCTGCCCTTGACCCGGGAATGTTCGTAGTGGGCGGCGGGCTGAGCGCAGCAGGAGACCTCCTGCTGGAACCCGCCCGGCGGTCCTTTGCCCGGAACCTGACCGGCCGGGGATTCCGGCCGGCTGCGCGGCTGGAACTGGCTGCCCTGGGACCCGCTGCGGGGATGATCGGGGCAGCGGACCTGTCCCGGATAGCGGCCCGGCGCTGATCCAGGGAACCTCCCCGGCGGTACCTGCGGAAAGCTTGGGCCTTGGTACCTGTATCAGCGGCCGTGATCGTCAGACGGCCGCGCCGTCGTCACTGCGGTGCTGGGGCAGCCGGAAGAGCAGATAACCTGCCGCCGCGATGAAAAGGGCGATCACGCCCAGGATCACCGCCAGCGGTGCACTCCGCCAGAACATTGCGAACAGCAGCAGCATGATGGGTCCGCCCACCGCGCCGATCCAGGCAAGGACCACAAGCGGCTCACCGGTGCTCAACGGCGGAGGCTCGGGGGGAACAAATTCGCCTTCAGACTCGAGTTCTTCCGGCTCGTCGTAGTCCCGGGGGCCGCGGGGCGGGGCGGTCCTAAATGGCTGGTTCTCAAAAATCGCTCGGGTGCGTTCGGCCGCAGAGCGGGGGAACGGACCCCGGGATATGCCGTCGGCGTCGTCTCCGCCCTCCGTTCCCGGTCCATCGTGCGGCGCGTCGTCAATGCCGGTTCGGGAATCCTGCGGTGCATCCCGTCCACCGTGGGTTTCATCGGCCGGCATGTTCTGCAGCCGGGAGACAAGGTCGAGCCAGACCGACTCGTCGGTGGATTCGTTGCGTTCCGGTTCACGGTCTTTCATGCTGCGGCACCTGCGCTGATCCTTTGGATGAACTGGTGGGAACGGTCAAAAATCAAGGGAGCATCATGGTCCATCGTGGCGACATGGTAGCTGTTTTCCAAGGGAACAACCTCGAGATCGCTGCCCAGATGCCGGCGAAGGACTTCCATGCTGGATTCCGGAACCACGGGATCCACGGTCGAACGGAACACGATGACCGGAGCGCTGATCCGCGGCAGCAGCGCCGTCGTGTCCTTGAACAGCCGCATCAGCTGGTGTACCCCGCCGACCGGAGTCCGCAAGTACGCCCCTTCATCCTGGCCCGCGAGCTTGATGTTGTTGCCAATGGCGGGCACTGATCTCAGGACGTATTTGAGCAGCCCGGAGTACCGGGCCCGCGGGTCGTCAATGGTCAGGCCGGGATTTACCACGGCCACCCCGGCCACGGTGCGGTGGGCCGCGAGCCTCAGCGCGAGGGTGCCGCCCATGGAGAGTCCGGCGGCAACCACGCGGTCGGTGCGCCCGGCGAGCTGCTGATAGGCGTCGTCATAGCTCTCATACCAGTGCTCCCATGGGGTGCGGGCGAGGTCCTGCCAGGTGGTTCCGTGCCCGGGAAGCAGGGGGAGGCTCACCGCGTAGCCCTGATCCGCAAGGTGCCTGGCCCAAGCCGCGAGGCTGACGGGGGAGCCGGTGAACCCGTGGCTCAGGAGAACACCTGTGGCGGCGTTTGCTCCGTGCCCGTCGCTGGAATAGGCGGCTGCGCCCGGTGGGGAAGTCATACCTCCATGGTTGCATCCGGGAGCGACTTTTCCACCCCTGGCGGGCCCAAAGTTGCGGCGCGTCCGAGCGCTGAAATTCAACCCGGGCAAGCGGGCGCATAGAGTAGGAGGTGGGAAACCATACCGGGTCCCTCATTTGCTATGTCCGGACGGGAGAGCTGGCTTACGTGTTCTATTGGGTGATGAAGACCATTTTCATCGGGCCGGTGGTCAATCTGCTCTTCAGGCCCTGGGTCAAAGGCATGGACAACGTGCCTGAAACTGGTCCGGCTGTACTGGTGAGCAACCACCTGTCCTTTTCCGATTCGATCTTCCTGCCGCTGGCGGTGCCGCGCCCGGTGAGTTTCCTGGCCAAATCCGAGTACTTCACCGGTAAGGGCCTCAAGGGCAAGCTCACTGCCGCCTTCTTCCGGCTCACCAACCAGCTGCCGATGGACCGCTCCGGGGGTGCCGCGTCGGCGAGTTCCCTGAACGCAGGCGTGGACGTACTGGAAAACGGCGGCCTCCTGGGGATCTATCCCGAGGGAACCCGCAGCCCTGACGGGCGGCTGTACCGCGGTAAGACCGGTGTTGCCAAGCTGGTGCTGAAAACCGGTGTGCCGGTGATTCCCGTAGCCATGATCGGCACCGACAAGGTCCAGCCCATCGGCCGCAAAATCCCCAACATCCGCCGTATCGGCATCATTGTGGGCGAGCCGCTGGATTTCTCCCGTTACGCCGGCATGGAGAATGACCGGTTTATCCAGCGTTCGGTGACGGACGAGATCATGTATGAGCTGATGCGGCTGTCGGGTCAGGAGTATGTTGACGTGTACGCCAGCACCATGAAGGAAAAGCAGGCAGCTGCGCGCAAGGTGTCCAAGGGGTCCGAGGCCCGCAGCGCAGCGGTGCGCCTGCCCGGAACCGACCATGGAACGGCGCTTCCCGGTTCGGCCGGCTCTGACGCTGAAACGGCTGCGCTGCGGCCGGTCCAGCCGGGCGGCCGTACCCGGCCCGACGCCGGCAACCGGAATGATGACGGCACAGAGGCCGGAGGCGCCGCGGACAGCGAGGGTGTCCCTGCTCCGGCCGCCGAGCAGGACGATGCTGCGCCGGAAGCACCCTCCACCCGGCGCTCGGTCCGGAAACCGGGCACAATTACCACGATCGGACGCAGGAAGACTCCGCCGCCTGCAACGGGGCTGGAGCCCGAGGATACGGAACCGCACAGCGCTTAGAGCCACCCCGGTCCGCACTCTCAACGAGGATGCGGCGTGGCTGTGTTGCGGCCAGGCCGCTCCAGGTTACGTCCGCGGGCAGGACGCTTCGGCTCCGGCGGGGGCCAGACAGTACCCTTAAAGCGTGACTTACACTCCAGTTGACAACGCGTTAGATTCTTCCTCCGCCGCACGACAGGGTGCGGCGGACTATCCGGGTCTGGATGACTGGCGGTCCCTGCCGATCGCACAGCAGCCCACCTGGCGGGATCACCCCGGGTATGAGGCTGCCGTCGCCGAGTTGTCCATGGTTCCTCCGCTCGTTTTTGCGGGTGAAGTGGACATTCTCCGGGACCGGCTCGCGCAGGCGGCTCAGGGCAAAGCGTTTTTGCTGCAGGGCGGCGACTGCGCTGAGACCTTCGCCGGAGCTACCGCAGACAAGATCAGTGCGCGGGTGAAGACCATCCTGCAGATGGCGGTTGTCCTGACCTACGGAGCGTCCCTGCCGGTGATCAAAATGGGGCGGATGGCCGGGCAGTTTGCCAAGCCGCGCTCCTCGAACGATGAGACGCGGGCAGGACAGACCCTGCCGGCGTACCGCGGTGACATGGTGAACGGCTATGACTTCACCCCCGAGTCCCGTGAGCACAATCCGGCACGGATGGTCCGCGCCTACCACACGTCCGCTTCCACCCTGAACCTGATCCGTGCCTTCACCCAGGGCGGATTTGCGGATCTGCGGCTGGTGCATCATTGGAACAAGGGATTCACCTCCAACCCTGCACATTCGCGCTATGAGTCGCTGGCCCGGGAGATTGACCGTGCCGTCCGCTTCATGGATGCCTGCGGAGCGGATTTCGAGGCGTTGAAGCGCGTTGAGTTCTTCGCCAGCCACGAAGCGCTCCTCCTGGACTACGAGCGGGCCCTCACCCGGATCGATTCCCGCACCGGGCGGCCGTACGACACGTCGGGGCACTTCCTCTGGATCGGCGAGCGTACGCGCGACCTGGACTCCGCCCACGTGGACTTCCTGTCCAAGGTGCGCAACCCCATTGGCGTGAAGCTCGGCCCGAACACCAAACCCGAAGATGCTCTGGCCCTGATCGACAAGCTTGATCCGGAACGTGAGCCGGGCCGCCTGACCTTCATTACCCGGATGGGTGCGAAGAACATCCGCGAGAAGCTTCCTCCGCTGGTGGAGCGGGTTACTGCTTCCGGGGCGCAGGTTCTGTGGGTAACGGACCCGATGCACGGCAACACTGTCACGTCGCCCAACGGCTACAAGACCCGCAACTTCGACGACGTCATGGACGAGGTCCGTGGCTTCTTCGAGGTGCACAGTTCGCTGGGCACGTTCCCCGGCGGCCTGCACGTGGAAATGACCGGCGACGACGTGGCCGAGTGCCTGGGCGGAGCGGATCCGATTGATCAGGAAGCGTTCCTCGAGGGGTACGAATCAGTGTGCGATCCGCGCCTGAACCATATGCAGTCCCTGGAAATGGCGTTCCTGGTCGCCGGTGCCCTGTCCCGCAAGGATTGACCTGTCCCGCAGGGATTAACAGCTGACGGCTTTCCACGGCTCCGGTAACCTTGCCAGACAAAAAAGTGCACGCCCCGCGGGGCGTGCACTTTTTGCGTTGTAGGCGGTCCTAGACGACCCTCAGCGTGATGACTGATCCCTCCGGTGCCATGGATCCGCCGGCAGGATCCTGGGACTGCACGATGCCCAGCAGGCCGCCCAGCAGTTCGCTGACCTGGACTTGGAAGCCCAAGCCCTCCAGTTGGGCCCGTGCGGTGTCCGGGGACTGACGCACCACGTTGGGGACCTGCACCATGACCGGCCCCTTGGAGAGGGTGATCGTTACCGCGGATCCGCGGTCCACCAGGCCCGAGGCCGGAGCCTGTACCGCTACGGACCCGTCAGGGACGTCACGGCTGTTGACGCGGTCGGGAAGCACCTCCGCGGTGAGCCCGGCGTCTTCCAGGATCTGTACCGCCTCGTCCTCGGTTTTTCCGACTACCGAGGGAACTTCCACCGGAGCAGGTCCGAGGGAAACAACCACATTGACGGCCGTGTCCCTCCGCAGCTGGGTGTCGGGCGCGGGGAACTGGCTAATGACCTTCCCGGCGTCGACGGTTTCGCTGTATTCCTCGGTGACTGCTCCGACGGTGAGTCCGGCGTCCGTTATGTTCTCGGTGGCGTCCTCGGCCGTGCGCTGCACCACGTTGGGGACGTCAAACAGCTCCGGACCCTTGCTGATGAGCAGCCTTACCGGCTGGTAGCGCCGGATCTCCGCCGGTGCGTCCGGATCCGTTCCGACGGCGAGCCCGGCCGCAACAATTTCGTCATGGATCTCGTTGGTCGAGTACTGGAGCCCTTCCCCGCTGAGCAATGCTCCGGCAGCCTCCCGCGACACGTTGGCTACGTCCGGAACAGTGACGACGGCGCCCGGTCCGCGGCCAAAAAACCATCCGGTGAACACGGCTGCGGCAATGAGCAGCACGGCCAGCACCACAAGGAGCGCACCGCGGCGCCGGGGGCGTCCGCGCCGCAGGGAGACCTCGGGCCGATGCGCGTCGCGGCTGCTCTGACGCTCCGATGCCTTGAATTCCCGGCGGGCCTGCCTCCGCTCGGCACGGCTGCCCGGCACGGGAACCTGCGGAGCGCCGTCGTCCCCGGCTTCGTCGCTGTTTTCCGTTCCGTCAGAGCCGCCCGGACCGCCGGGCTGCCGGCGTCCGCCGTCGCCGCGGCTGCCTGCCGGGAACACCGAGGTCTCGTTGTCGCTCCGGCGAATAACCTCGGTGGGATACGCACCTGCGGCTGCGGATGCCGAACCGGCTGTCGAAATAATCTCGGTGGCCCCGTCCGGCGTGCGCGGCAGGGCGGCGGTGGCGTCCGGATCGGAAATAGCGGCTGTTCCGGATCGTGCCTGAAACTGCTGCCGGACTGTTTGGTCCGGCCCGGCAGAGTCCGCACAATGGAAATCCAACTGATCATCGCTGAGGGAGGTGCGGATGTGGCGGAGCTCGCCCAGCAGCGCCCTGCCGTCCACGGGCCGGTTGTCCGGATCCGGGGCCGTGCACCACTGGACCAGCTCATCCAGGTCTTCAGCCAGTCCCGGGCAGGCAACGGAGGGAGCCGGAACGGTGGAATGGACGTGCTGAAAGGCAACCTGGATGGGGGTAGTGCCCGAGAAGGGCTGAATACCGGTCAGCATCTCATAGAGCATGATGCCTGCTGAATAGACGTCGCTGCGTTCATCCGCGCCGGTGCCGGTGACAAGCTCAGGCGCCAGGTAGGCAACAGTTCCCACCAGGGTGCCCGTGTTGGTGCTCGTGGACACCGCCCGGGCAAGGCCGAAGTCAGCGATCTTAATGCTGCCGTTGTCGGCCAGCAGGACGTTTTCGGGTTTCACATCCCGATGGATCAGTCCGGCGTCGTGCGCTGCAGCCAGCCCGTCCACCACGGCGTCGAGCAGGGCCAGGGCCAGTCTGGGGGAGAGGCGGGTCCGCGTTTCCAGCAGCTCGCGCAGCGTCTTGCCGGGCACATACTCCATCACCAGATAGGCAAGGTTCTCCGCAAAGCCCTGGTCCAGGACGCCGACGACGTGGGGATGGGACAGCCGGGCCGCGGACTTTGCCTCGCGCTCAAACCGGTCCAGGAAACCCTGATCGGCGGCCAGATGCGGATACAGCACCTTAAGGGCAACATCGCGGTCCAGTCGCAGGTCAGTGGCCAGATAGACCGTGGACATGCCGCCGCGGGCAATACGGGAAAGCACCCGGTAGCGCTCATCCACTACGGTGCCGACTAAGGGGTCATTCACGGTTTCATGCACTCTTTGATCCTACGTGTGCCAAAGGGCAGGGACCGGATCGACACCGATCCGGTCCCTGCCCTTCGTGTGGTGTCAGGCCCGTTAGCTGAAGGACTGGCGGTGAGCCAGCACCGACGCAACGTAGCCGCGCGTGTCCTCGAACATGCCCTGGGTCGTGACCGAGTACTGACCCTGGTAGTAGGAAGCCACAGCAGTTTCCAGGCTGTCGCTGGTGAGCATCAGGGAGCGGATGATCGCCACGCCTGCGGTGGCGTTGTCATAGGGATCCAGCAGGTTGAGCTGGCGGCCCACCAAATCTGAGGCCCAGTCTCCGGAGCTGGGAATGACCTGCATGGCGCCGATGGCGTTGGCGGGGGAAACTGCCCGCTGGTCAAAGCCGGACTCCTGGAAGGAGAACGCCATGGCCAGGGCCGGATCCACGCCCATCTGCACGGCGGTCTGCGACACAATCTGCTGCATCTCCGCCCGGCTGGGCACCGCCGTGTTGTTGAGCGCGTGCTTGTTCGCATTGGCGTCAGCGACCACGTGGTCCGGATAGGTGTAATGCAGGAAGGTGCTGGGCACCAGGTCAGTGGGGGCTGCTTCCGCCGGTGCAGCGGACAGGGTGGTCACGCTGCCCCCGCCGGAAAGGACGACGACGTCGCCCGGGAAGAGGACGGTGGTGTCATCCATGCCGTTGGCTGCCATGAGGTCGGCCAGGCCCAGATTGTGGCGGGCAGCGATTCCGGTCAGGGTGTCGCCGGCTTCGACCGTGTGGGTTGCGGCAGCCGCGGGTTCAGCGGCGGGGGCCACCGAAGGAGCCGTGCCGCCGGAGAGGGAAATTTCCTGTCCGGGGTGGATCACCGAGGTCAGGGTCAGGCCGTTGGCGGCCAGGACGGCATCCAGGCTGACGCCGTGGGCGGCAGCAACGGCGCTGAGGGTGTCCCCGGACTTTACCGTGTATACGGCGGCGGCGGATGCGGAGGGAGCGGCTGTCGTCCCGGATCCCGGGAGGCGCAGTTCTTCACCGGCAAAGATCAGCGAGCTGCTTTGCAGGTTGTTGACCCGCAGGACTTCCTCCAGCGACAGGCCGTAGCGGGCCGCAATGGAACTTACGGTGTCTCCGGCTTCGATCCGGTGGGTCGCCGGGACGCTGGATTCAGCGGGGATGGTGAAGGGAATCTGCGTGGCGAGCTGCGACGGGGCAACAAGCCCGGCCGTGTTGCCGGCGGTCAGGTTCTTAATGGCCTGAAGCGGCAGCTGCGGGAAAAGGGCGGCGTCCGGAGCGGCGGGAACTGCCTGGGCCGGTTCAGCAAGTGCGAGTGCTGACATCATGACCGCGGGAATGGCGGCGGTGGTCACGGCAACACTGAGTTTGCGGGGCATTCCCCTGGAGATGGACCGGGGGGAATTGCTTCCCTGAATCGACTGTGCAGTCATAAAGGGCTGTTTCCTCATCTGTAAACGGCGCGGCCTTTACCGCAACTCGGGAAGGCCACTGCCGGGCAGTGGTGCGAGTGTGACAGAAGTGATTTCTGTGACCTAAGCGAATTTACACTACAGAGGCTCAGAGGAGTACCCGAGTAGGGACTGGGCATGGATTTCAGTTGTGCAACGTGTTCCAACTGGCCCGGGGGAGGGTTCTCGTGGGAACCTATGGGGGTGACTGAACTCGAGGAACTTGTTTCCGATTGGCTGACCCTGCCCGACGTGGCTGAAAAACTGAACGTTTCCATTACCAAGGTGCACAGCATGCTCGAAGAGCGTGCGCTGGTGGCCGTGCGGCTTGGAGAGCGCAAAATCCGCAGTATTCCCGCCGCGTTCATTGTGGACGGCGCTGTGCTGGACAGCTTGAAGGGCACCATTTCCGTGCTCATCGATGCCGGGTACAACGACGTTGAAATGGTTCGCTGGCTCTTTACGGCGGATGACTCGCTGCCGGGCCGTCCGGTGGACGCCCTGCGCGAGGGACGGAAGACGGAAATCCGCCGCCGCGCCCAGGCTCTGGGCTGGTAACCCCCAACACGGATTAAACAACAGGCGGCGGCTCCCGATTGGATCGGGGGCCGCCGCCAATGTTAAGCCGGCCTTCCATCAGCCCGTCCTCACCGGGACAGACCTGGGCTCCTAGGCGGTGCGGGTCACCGCAGCGTGTGCCAGTGAGCGCAGGGCGGCGCGGGTGACATCATCGACGGGCATCTGATCGAGTGCGTCGAATGCAGCGTGGGTGTGGCCCTCAATGAGGGTCTCGGTGGCGGCCAGCGCCCCGGAATCCTCCATGAGGGTGCGCAGCCGGGCCACGCCGTCGTCGTCCAGGTCTTCCCTGCCCAGGCCTGCGGCAATGGCCTCCTGGGCCGAAGGGCCGCCGAGGGCGAGAGCGTAGGCGACCAGGACGGTGCGCTTGCCTTCCCGCAGGTCGTCGCCGGCAGGCTTGCCCGTTTGTGCCGGGTCGCCAAAGACGCCGAGGACGTCATCGCGCAGCTGGAACGCTTCGCCCAGCGGCAGCGCGAACCGCGAATACCAGTCCAGCAGCTCCGCTGACGCCCCGGCCAGGGCGCCGCCCAGTGTCAGGGGATGTTCCGTGGTGTACTTGGCGGATTTGTAGCGCAGAATGTTCCTGGCCCGGACGACGGCGCGCTCGGGCTCGTGCGTGGGGCCCACAACTTCCTCGAGGATATCCAGGTACTGTCCTGCCATCACCTCGGTGCGCATCCGGTTGAAGATGCGCCGTGCAGGCGTCCCGTGAGCTGCCTGGGCGCCCACCGCTGCGAACATCTCCTCGCTCAGCGACAAGCACAGGTCGCCGGCCAGAATGGCGGCCGATGAGCCAAAATGCGTTCCGTCCAGGTGCCAGGATGCATCGCTGTGGGCCGTGCTGAACCGGCGGTGGACGCTGGGGCCGCCCCGGCGGGTGTCGGAACGGTCGATAATGTCATCGTGAATGAGGGCGGCACTCTGGAACAGCTCCAGCGCGACGCCGGACCGCACCGCCGGCAGACCCAGTTCGGTTCCGCCGGCCCCGCGCCAGCCCCAGTAATTCAGGAGCGCACGCAGGCGCTTGCCGCCCTGGGCGAGAGCCGACACGGCATCCAGCAGCGGAAGCGATTCCATGGACACGTCTTGGAGCACGGCCTGCTGTTCGGAAAGGAACGCGTCCAGTTCCGCACCGAGGTGTTCACGGTACGAGGACTGCTCCCGGGCTGCGTCGGCCTCGGCGGAGGGAAGGGCTGTTGGCATGGCCGGGCCTACTTGGCTGACTCGGGGAGCGTGTTGATGCTCGCCGTGTAGAAGAAACTTCCGTCACGGGACACGACGGTCACGTTGGCCGTGTCATCACCGCCGGAACGGACAAACTGCTGCACGGTGGCCGGGTCCTGCACCTCCGGATCGGCGGGCGTGAAGCCCTGCGCGGAGAACGTCTTGGCATAGAAGGCCAGGATCTCTTCGGCGGAGGAATCTGTCTTGCCGCTCAACGACGCGGTGAACAGAGTGCTGGTTTCCTCGAAACTGGTGGTCAGCGCCGTTGATCCCGGCAGCAGGGGAATCAGATCCGTGGGAAAGCCCTCGGCGATGGCCCCGGAGGTGGAGGTTGCTGACGGGGTGGCAGTGCTGCCGGATGACTCCGTGGCCCCGGCGGAGGCAGACGGGCCGGTGGAGGAGGGGGAGGAGGACGCTGATCCGCTTGCCGAAGGCGAAGAAGCTCCGGCCGACGCCGAGGCCGAGGCCGAGGGCGTACCGGATCCGGCGTCTGAAGTTTCGGAGTCCGAGGTGCAGCCTGCAGAGGTGAGGAGCAGGGCAGCGGCGGCAAGGGCAGTCATGAGCTTTTTCATGGGTATCCGCATCTGGTGGGGGGTCAGGATCTGGTCCCCAGTCTAGGCGAAGCACAAACGTCGGACCCGTTGTCTACCATGAAGGAGTGAGCAATGGCCCCAGCGAAAACCGCGACTGCACCATCATGCACGTGGACATGGATGCCTTCTATGTCTCGGTGGAATTGCTCAAGCGCCCCGAGCTGGCGGGCCGCCCCATCATCGTGGGCGGGCTCGGCGGCAGATCAGTGGTCCTTTCAGCCTCCTACGAAGCACGGCGGTACGGTGTCCATTCCGCCATGCCCATGTCCGTGGCCTACCGGCAGTGCCCGCAGGCCGTCATCTTGGAGCCGCACCAGGAGGACTACCGCGAGGTGTCCGGCCGTCTCATGGCCATCTTTGAATCCATCACTCCGCTGGTGGAACCCCTGAGCGTCGATGAAGCCTTTCTTGACATCGCCGGAGCCATGCGCCTGCTCGGGCCGCCGCGGGTCATCGGGGAACTGATCCGGAAGCGGGTGGCCGCCGAACTCGGCATTACCGCCAGCGTGGGGATAGCAGCCACAAAGTTCGTGGCAAAGATTGCTTCCACCCGCTCCAAGCCGAACGGGCTGCTCCTGATTCCCCGGAATGAAACCGTGGCCTATCTCCACACCCTGGACGTTTCGGCCCTGTGGGGTGTCGGCGCCAAGACCCGGGAGTCCTTGGCGCGGGTGGGCATCTCCACCGTGGAAGACGTGGCCCGGACACCGGTCAGCGTCCTCAAGCGGCTGTTGGGCGCCACAGGTGAACATGTCTACGAACTGGCGTGGGGAAGGGATCCGCGGAGCGTCACGCCCGTGCGCCGGGAAAAGAGCATCGGAGCGGAAGAGACTTTCGCCCGGGACGTGTCCGACGACGAGACGCTGCATACGGAGCTGCTCAGGCTGGCGCACAAGACGGCCGGCCGGTTGCGTGCCGCCGGGCTGCAGTGCCGTGCCGTGTCCCTCAAGCTGCGCTATGCGGACTTCTCCACGCTGACAAGGACCCGGACCCTGCGGGAGCCGGTGGACAGCGCCCAGTTGATTTATGAAGAATCGAGGGCGCTGCTGACCGCTTTGGGGCCGCGCCGCATGAGCGTGCGCCTGATTGGCCTGAGGACCGAGCGGCTGGAGCCGGCCGAGGGTGCGGCGGTTCAACTGACGCTGGACGGCCGCGACGACAACTGGAGGTCCGCGGAAGACGCCCTGGACAAGATCAACGCGCGGTTTGGTGAGCTCGGCGTCATGCCGGCACGGCTTCTGGATCCTGCGCGAAGGGGTCGTCCGGGGCGGGCATCGGGCCAGATGGTGCCGCCGTCGGAGGAAAGCGGCTAAGCCCTCGGCGGAATGGATCGCGGCAGCGTCCCCACCGCTTTCCCCGGACCAGATTGCCACCTATCCTAGAACTTAAGCACAACACGCGTTCTGCCCGGATTGTCGGTCCAGGTGAGTTCCCCGGGATTGCCGGGAGATCACCTCCCAGGTCTCCGGGACAGCCGGGGGCGGGAACCGTCCCGGCCCGGGGATCGTTGGTTGCTTGACATGGGAATTTCGGACCGCAAGGAGGCAGTAATGGCACTCTCGGAACACGAGCAGCGCTTGCTGGACCAGTTGGAGCAGCAATTACACGCCGAGGACCCCAAATTTGCCAATTCCATGGCGACTCCGGCCGCCACGGGCATTTCGACCAGGCGGATCGTGCTTGGCGCTCTGGTTGCCGTGGCCGGAATCGGACTGCTGTTGGGAGGCGTTGCCCTTGCCTCTGACACGCCATTCAGCCTTGTACTGGGCATACTGGGATTCCTGGTCATGGGTGCAGGCGTTTACTACGCGACGACGCGCGGGAAACGGGGTTCGCAGTCCCATACGCCGGCACGCAAGAACGAGCGTGAAGCGAGTGCGCCGAAGAACTTTATGAGCAACCTGGAAAACAAGTGGGATGAGCGCAAGCGCGACCAATAACCGGCGGGGCCGGGAGGAATCTGCTCCACTTCCCTCCCTCGCCCGCTGAATTCCCCGAAAAGACCCGCAGTTGCGGGTCTTTTCGTGGTTAAGGGGCCAAAATTCGCTGCCGCAAACCCGTTCCGGGGCTCAGGGCCCTCCACCGGTCCACTTCCGCATCAGAACGCGGCAGGGAAAGGTCCGACGCGCCGAAAACCAAAGGGCCCGGACGTTGACTGTGGAGTGAAGTGGAGTAAAGTGGAGGCCATAAGAGCGTAGGGGCAGCATCGTAGGTATTGCAGGAGGAACTTCTCCCAATTGGACAGGTGGTGACTGATGTTCCTCGGAACGCATTCACCTCGCCTCGATGAAAAGGGACGCCTCATTCTGCCTGCGAAATTCCGCGAGGAACTGGCCGGGGGATTGGTGCTGACCCGGGGGCAGGAACGCTGCATTTACGTTTTTAGCCAGAAAGAGTTTGAACGGGTGCATGAGCAGATGCGGGAAGCTCCGCTTTCTTCACGCCAGGCACGTGACTACATTCGGGTTTTCCTCTCGGGAGCCTCAGATGAAGTCCCGGACAAGCAGGGCCGGATCACCATTCCGCCGGCGCTGCGGGCCTACGCCGGACTCGGCCGTGAATTGGCCGTGATCGGAGCAGGGACCAGGGCTGAAATCTGGGACGCAACCGCGTGGCAGACCTACCTCGAAGAGCAGGAGACGGCGTTCTCGGAAACTGACGAGGACACCATCCCCGGAATCTTCTAGACCGCCTGCACGGTCAACAGCACAACCGCGCAATCAGCACAGATCAGCAAATATCACCAAGTCAACCAACCACCACGCAGGGACCGGCAACAGCGGTTTCTTGCATGAGATCTCCAGCCGCCCCGCAAGGCCGGCACCTGACTCACTTCCCCGGAGCCAGGCGTCGCAGCGTGAGGCGCGGATGGGGGTCTGATTCAAGAACTACGCCGCCGTCCCAGACGCGGAAGGACAGCAGATGAGCGAAGAACGCCCTACCGAGGAACGGCACGTTCCGGTGCTGCGTGACCGCTGCATTAATTTGCTGGCACCGGCCATCGAAAGGGCGGTGGAGGACCACGGCAGCGCAGTGGTGGTGGATGCCACCCTGGGCATGGGCGGGCACACCGAGGCCATGCTGGAGCGGTTCCCGCAGCTGCACGTCATTGGCATTGACCGTGACCAGCAGGCGCTGGCCCTGGCCGGCGAACGCCTGGCACCTTTCTCGGACCGCACTGACTTGGTGCACGCGGTGTACGACGAAATCGCCGACGTCGTCCGGGACCTCGGTTTTGACGGGATCGACGGAGCGCTCTTCGACCTGGGCGTTTCGTCGCTGCAGCTCGATGAACGGGACCGGGGATTCGCCTACTCCTATGACGCACCGCTGGACATGCGGATGGACACCAGCCGCGGGCGCACCGCGGCTGACATCGTTAACAGCTACGGCGAAGCGGATTTGGTCTCCATCATCCGCAAGTGGGGTGAAGAGAAGTTTGCCGGCCGGATTGCCTCGGCGATTGTTTCCACGCGGGCAGTCAAACCTTTCACCACCACCGGAGAACTCGTTGACGCCATCCGCACCGTGGTGCCGGCCGGTGCATCACGTACCGGGGGGCACCCCGCCAAGCGAACCTTCCAGGCGCTGCGGATTGAAGTCAATGAAGAGCTCGACGTCCTGGAACGTGCCATTCCCGCCTCACTGTCGGTGCTGAATCTTGGCGGCCGGGTGGTTGTCATGTCCTACCACTCGCTGGAAGACAAGATCGTGAAGGGCGTGTTCGCTGCCGGTTCCCGATCCTCTGCCCCCAAGGGATTCCCGGTGGAGCTGGAACAGCACAAGGCACAGCTGAAGCGGCTGACCAAGGGAACGGAAGTTCCCACCGAAGAAGAAATTGCCGAGAATCCCCGTGCTGCCTCCGCGAAACTGCGGGCCGTGGAACGGATCCGCATCGCAACTGACGGGGCAGGTTCATGACACAGGTACAGACCCGGCCACACGCCGGGACCAGCACACACCGGCGTGTGACGCACGGCAACACCGCGCGGGCCCTGGATTGGAACCCGGCTCCGGCAAACCCGGCGTCTTCCGGTGCGTCCTCCGTCATGCCGGAACCGCGCAGGCGGACCCCGCTGTCAGTGGTGCCCGCAGCGAAGCGGCGCCGCCGCGCTCCGCTGGTCATTTTTTGTTTCATCGCCCTCATCATGGGGCTGGGAGCTGTCCTGCTGCTGAATATTTCCGTTTCGAGCGGACAGTACCAACTGGTCCAGCTGCAAAACGAGCGGACGGAACTGGCGCAGCGCAACGAAGCCCTGACGCAGCAGCTGGAGAACCATCAGGCCCCCCAGGTGCTGGCCGCCGAGGCCGCCGAGTTGGGCATGGTGACGTCGTCGACCTTCGGAAGCATTGACCTGCAGACCCTGGCCGTGACGGGTGACCCCGTTCCGGCTGAAGAAGTCGAAGGCGCGCCGGCCCTTATTCCGGCTCCCAATGTATTGACCCAACCGATCGCTCCCGCCGCTGCGGCAGCTGAACCGGAGCCGTCGTCAGGGTCTGCAAGGGCGGGGGAAGCGCGTGAAGCGGAGGCGGCCGAAACGGCTGGGGCCGGCGGAGCCGCCGAAGCGGAACAGGCTCCGGCAGTACAGGAAGCGGATCTGAACGGCGGGACCATTCCGGCTCCGGTCCAGAGAAGCGGACAATAAGTTTTACTAGGCAGTGACGAGGATACGTTGTGGCAAAAGTGCAGGGCTCCGGCAGGGGCAACCACAGAGTAGCCGTCGTTACAGGCAGGCTCAGGACCGGGTTGATCCTGGCCCTGGTCCTGCTGACCGTGCTGGGTGTGCGGCTGTTCCAGGTGCAGGCGCTCGATCCTGAAGGAATGGCGGAAACTGCTGTCGCGGAGCGGCTGCAGACCAGGGCGGTGCCGCCGCTGCGCGGCAGCATCCTCGACTCCGAGGGCAACTACCTGGCCCGCAGCGTGGAGCGTTTCGATATTGTGGTCGACCAGACCCTGTCCCACCCCTATGTGGAGGACCGGGAATACAGCCGCAGCACTGCGGAGGGACAGGAGGTTGTCTCCTTCGACCAGGCCTTCGAGGAACTGTCGGAGATTCTGGGCCAGGATACCGACACGCTGCGGGGTTCCGTCCTTGGGGACGCCAGCTTCAAGTTCGTCGCCAAGACCGTGACACCGGAGATCAAGGACAAGGTCCTGGCCGTCAAGTTCCCCGGCATCTACGCGGACCGCACCACGCTGCGCACCTACCCCTCCGGCTCGGTGGCAGGCTCCATTATTGGTTTCCTGGGTACCGACGGGCCGCAGGAAGGCCTCGAGCTGACGCAGGATGACGTGCTGGCCGGTGAAGCCGGCAGCAGGACGTACGAAATCGGCGGCGACGGCATCCGCATCCCCTACGCCACCAATGAAGACGTTCCGGTGCGGGACGGAGACTCGGTCAAGCTCAGCATCGACCAGGACCTGCAGTGGTTCGCCCAGCAGACCATTGCCAGCCAGGTCCAGGAGTACAACGCCGACTGGGGCAACGTGGTGGTGGTGGAAGCCAAGACCGGCCGCATCATCACCATGGCGGAATCCACCACCGTGGACCCGAACGACCCGGGCCTGACCCCGGCGGAGTCCCGGCAGCCGCTGTCCGTCACCGTCCCCTTCGAACCAGGCTCCACCACCAAGGTCATCACCATGGCGGCGGCCCTGGAGCAGGGGATCATCGATCCGCTGTCCCAGTTCGAGATCCCGTCCACCTACACGGTTGACGGGCAAACCTTCAAGGATGCTTTCGACCACGGCACGGTGCACATGACGGCAGCCGGCATCCTGACCAAATCCATGAACACGGGCACGGTCATGATCGGGCAGCAGCTCACCAAGCAGGAACGCTATGACTGGCTGAAGAAGTTCGGCATCGGGGAGCCCCTGAACGTGGGCCTCAACGGGGAAACGGTGGGGCTGCTGGCGAAGCCGGAAGAATGGGACGGCCGGCAGCAGTACACCGTGCTCTTTGGACAGGGCCTCGCCCAGACGGCGCTGCACACGGCCATGGTGTACCAAACGATCGCGAACGACGGCGTCCGGCTGGCTCCGAGCCTGATTGACAGCTACATCGGTGCAGACGGTACTGAAACTGCCGCTGAAAAGACAGATCCCACCCGGGTGGTGTCGGAGGAAACCGCCCGTGAAGTCCAACACATGCTGGAGACAGTGACAGCGGAAGGATCCGGTAAGGGAGGCGCGCTGGACCAGTACCGGGTGGGGTCCAAGACCGGTACGGCCGAGGCCCCCGGAGCCAACGGCGGATATGACGGGTACACACTCTCCTATGCTGGTATTGCACCCATGGACGATCCCCAGTACGTGGTGGTGGTGACGCTGCAGCGGCCCGAAGGCTCTCTGCAGGTCCTGGACCCGGGCAAGACCTTCAAGAAGGTCATGCAGCAGGTCCTGACCACCCGCAACGTGGCGCCGTCCTCCTCGGAGCCGGAGCTCTACCCCGTGGAGTACTGATCCATCGCCCCCGGGGCGCCGGCCCCCGCCGGCATCCGCAACCCAGCCTTCCGGGCTGACCATCTTGAAGTACCTCGTCAATTTTCTGGAGCAATGCAGTGCCAACAAACGATCCACGCAATCCGCAGCAGCCGGGGAGCGGAATGCGGCCGTCATTCATTGAGCCGGTGTCGCTGCGGAGCGCCGCCGACTCACTGGCAGCCGCCGGGCTGCCGGGTATTGAACCCGCCCGGGCGGCCGATGCGGGTGCGGACATCATGCTGACCGGACTCACCATCAATTCCCGCGAGGTCCAGCCGGGGGATCTGTACGTGGCGCTGCCGGGCGCACGCCACCACGGTGCCCGCTTCGCCGCTTCGGCGGCTGCCGCCGGCGCCGCGGCAGTGTTGACCGATCCGGAAGGCGGGCGCCTGCTGGGGGAGCTGCCGGTGCCGGTCTACCTCACCGATGAGCCCCGCAGGCTGGTGGGTCCGCTGGCGGCTGCAGTTTTCGGCAGCAGGCCGCAGGACGGCAGTGCGCCCACCCTGTACGGCGTGACGGGCACCAACGGCAAGACCACCACCACGTACTTCATCAATTCGGTCCTGGCCGCCCTGGGCAAGAGCACCGGGCTCATCGGAACGATCGAGATCCTTGCCGGCGGCATGCCCATCGCCAGCACCCTCACCACACCGGAATCGCCTCAGGTGCATGGTCTGCTGGCCCTGATGCGGGAAAAGGGACTGGACGCGGCGGCCATGGAGGTTTCGTCCCACGCCCTCTCGTACCGGCGCGTTGACGGCGTCGTCTTCGATGTTGCCGGCTTCACGAACCTCACCCAGGACCACCTGGACCTGCACGGTTCCATGGATGAGTACTTCGCGGCCAAGGCCGTCCTCTTCACACCGGAGCGCGCCAAGCGGGCCGTCATCTGCGTCGACGATGAGTGGGGCGTGCGGATGGCAGCAGCAGCTGCCCCGGTCCCCGTCTGGACGCTTGCCACGCACGACGGCGACGCCGCCGCTGACTGGCGCGTCACCGACGTCGTCCGGGCCGGCCTGGGTCACCGTTTTGTTCTCCGCGGCCCCGGCGGTGCAGTGCTCCGCACGGGCACCGGCCTCCCGGGCACCTTCAACGTCTCCAACGCTGCGCTGGCGGCCGTTATGGTCCTGGCCTCGGGCGTGGACGCCGGCGAACTCCAGGAGGCACTGGACCGCTGGGATCCCTTTACCGTCGAAGTTCCCGGACGGATGCAGCTGGTCGGCACGGCCCCGGCGGCGATTGTCGACTTTGCCCACAATCCGGACGCCCTGGCCCGAACCCTGGAATCAGTGCGCCGCGATGCACCTGACAGTGCCGCGGGAACCTCCGCCGGCGGGACCGGTGCCGGTACCGCAGCCAAGCCGCGCGTCATCGTGGTTTTCGGAGCCACCGGTGAGCGTGACCAGACAAAGCGCCCCCTGATGGGAGCCATTGCCGCACGCCTCGCGGACGTGGTGATCATCACCGACGATGACCCCCACGACGAGGACGAAGCAGCAATCCGAGCCGACGTCCTGGCCGGTGCCCGCACCGCGCGCGCGGAGGAGGGCTTGTCCTGCGAAATCAGAGAAGCGGCCCCCCGGGCAGCGGCCATTGACCTCGCCGTTGCCCTGGCCCGCCCGCAGGACACGGTGCTTGTTGCCGGGCGGGGACATGAAGTGTTCCAAGAAGTTAAAGGAGTGAATTTGGCCCTCGACGACCGCGTTGAGCTACGGCAGGCTTTGACACGGCACGGATTCCATGTGCTGTCCGGCAACGGGGTAGAGTCCTAAAACGTCATGATTGAACTTAGCGCAGCAGACATAGCGGCAATTACGGGCGGCGAACTGATCGGTGGAGCCGCACAGGCAGCCGGGACGATCGTGAACTCGGCCACAACCGATTCCCGGGAAGCATCTCCCGGGTCCCTCTTCATCGCCAAACCCGGCGAACACTCCGACGGCCACCTCTTCGTGGAAGCCGCCTTTGAGCGCGGCGCCGTCCTGGCCCTGGTGGAACGCCCGGTCCCGGATGCCTCCGGAGCCGTGCACCCGGCAGTCCTGGTGCCGGACGTTGTCCTGGCCATGGGCACCCTTGCGGCGGAGATCGTCCGCCGGCTGCGGGCCTCCTCGCCGTTGACGGTCATCGGAATCACGGGTTCGGCCGGTAAAACCACCACCAAGGACCTGCTGGCCGGGATCCTTCGGGCCGAAGGTGAAACGGTGGCTCCCGTGGGCTCCTACAACGGAGAGGTGGGTGTTCCGCTGACCATTTTCGGCGCGGACTACGGCACCCGCTACCTCGTCATGGAGATGGGTGCGACCGGCATCGGCCACATCGAATACCTGGCCTCCATGGTGAAGCCGGACATCGGCGTCGTCCTGTGCGTGGGAACAGCCCACGCCGGTGAATTCGGCGGCGTGGACAACATTGCCCGCGCCAAGGGCGAAATGGTGGAGGCCCTGGCACCCGGCGGAACAGCGGTCCTGAACGCCGACGATATTCGTGTGGCCGCCATGGCTGAACGTGCCGGCGCCGGCGTGGAGCTGCTGTATTTCACCTCCTCCCCGGAAGAAGCCCACGGCGCCAAATCGTCCGTCCGGGCACTGGACGCCCGGACCGATGAACAGGGCCGGCCCGTCTTTACCCTCCGTTTCCCCGACGGAAGCGAGTATCCGGTGGAATCCGGCCTGATTGGTGCGCACCACACGGCGAATCTGCTGGCCGCCGCAGCTGCCGCTTTTGCGGCCGGAATCCCGGCCGAGCGGATCGCCGCCGGACTGTCCGGCCAGAAAGCTGCCAGCCGCTGGCGCATGGAACGCACCGACCGCCCGGACGGCGTGACCGTCATCAACGATGCCTACAACGCCAACCCGGAATCCATGCGGGCAGCCCTTCGCACCCTGGCCGAACTGGGCCAGGGACGGCGCACCTGGGCCGTGCTGGGCGAAATGCTTGAGCTGGGCGACTCTTCCGTGACTGAACATGACGCGATCGGCCGCTACGTGGTCCGCCTGAACATCTCCCAGCTCATCGTGGTGGGCACCGGAGCCCGGGCTATGCACACCGGTGCGGTCATGGAAGGCTCGTGGGGTGACGAGTCCGTTTTCGTGGAAACCCCCGAAGACGCCGAACGCATCCTGGAGTCCTCGCTGGAACCCGGAGACCTGGTCCTTTTCAAATCCTCAAACGGTGCAGCCCTGCGCCACCTCGGTGATCGGATAGCTTTGAACGCCCCCTCCCCATCCACCGTCCTGCCGCCGGCGACCGCGCCGCAGCACACCAGCCCGGATCTCGCCGGGGAAGCCGGAGGCGTCCAGTAGTGGTTTCCCTGCTTATCGGGTCTTCACTGGCTCTGATCCTGGCCTTTGCCGGCACGCCCCTGTTTATCCGCTTCCTCGTCAAAAAGAGCTACGGCCAGTTTGTCCGGGATGACGGACCGACGTCGCACCACACCAAGCGCGGAACGCCCACCATGGGCGGAGCCGTCATTGTGGCCTCGGTGGTGGCGTCCTACTTCATTACGCACCTCATCAGCTATGCCATAAATCCAACCAGTTTCGGGCCGTCCGCTTCCGGACTGCTGGTCCTGTTCCTGATGGTCGGCATGGGGCTCGTGGGTTTCATTGACGATTACACCAAGATCTCCCGCCAGCGCAGCCTGGGGCTCAACGCCAAAGCGAAGATCATCCTCCAAACACTGGTGGGCGTCACTTTCGCCATCCTGGCCCTGAACTTCCCCAACGGCCAGGGGCGGACACCGGCATCCACGGAAATCTCCTTCGTCCGCGACACCGGCATCGACCTGGCGTTCGCAGGCACCCTGATCGGCGCCATCCTCTTCATCCTCTGGGCCAACCTGATCATCACGGGAACAACCAACGGGGTGAACCTGGCGGACGGCCTGGACGGGCTCGCCGCGGGCGCCTCCATCCTGGTGTTCGGCGCCTACTTCCTGATCGGGATCTGGCAGTCCAACCAGAGCTGCGGTGCGCCGCGCTCCGGCAGCGTCTGCTACGAAGTCCGCGACCCGATGGACCTGGCCCTGCTGGCCGGCGCCCTGGCCGGGGCGCTGGTGGGCTTCCTGTGGTGGAACACGTCCCCGGCAAAGATCTTCATGGGAGACACCGGATCCCTCGCCATCGGCGGCGCCATTGCCGCCTTCGCCATCCTCTCCCGCACCGAACTGCTCCTGGTCATCCTGGCCGGCCTCTTCGTGATCATCACGCTTTCCGTGATCATCCAGGTGGGGTACTTCAAGATCAGCGGCGGTAAACGCGTCTTCAAAATGGCGCCCCTGCAGCACCACTTTGAGCTCAAGGGCTGGGCCGAAGTCACCGTGGTGGTCCGCTTCTGGATCGTGGGCGGACTGTGCGTGGCCGTGGCCCTTGGCATCTTCTACGCGGAATGGGTGGTAGGAAATTGAGCGAAACAGCTGGCTCTGCGGCGGGAATGTCCCGGCTTGACGGACTGACCACGTGGGACGCCGATTGGCGCGGACTGCGCGTCGTCGTCACCGGCATCGGCCTTTCCGGGTTTTCAGCCGCCGACACCCTGATTGAACTGGGTGCGCGCGTGGTGGTGGTGGATGCCCGGGACACCGAGGAAAACCGCGCCAAGGCGGATACCCTCCGGATTGTCGGAGCAGCCGACGTCCTGCTGGGTGCCGAGCACGCCGAAGCACTTCCCGCCGTGGAGGGTGAGCCGGCTGAACTGGTGGTCACCTCGCCCGGCTTCAGCCCGTCGCACCCGTTGATGCGGATGGCAGCCGACGGCGGCATCCCGGTGTGGGGCGACGTCGAGCTGGCCTGGCGGGTCCGCATCCGCGAAGGCCGCAAGACCGCTGAATGGCTGACCATCACGGGCACCAACGGCAAGACCACCACGGTGTCGATGACCGAGAGCATGCTGCGCGCCGCCGGACTGCGGGCCATTGCCGCAGGCAACGTCGGAACCCCCATCCTGGACGCCATCCGGGATCCGCAGGGCTATGACGTCCTCGCCGTGGAGCTTTCCTCCTTCCAGCTGCACTGGTCCTCCTCGCTGTCGCCACTGGCCAGCGTGTGCCTGAACATTGCCGAAGACCACGTGGACTGGCACGGTTCCTACGAGGCGTACCGGGCAGACAAAGCCAAGATTTACGAGAACACGCGCGTTGCCTGCATCTACAACGCCGAGCAGGCTGAGACCGAGCACATGGTCGAAGAAGCCGACGTCGTCGAAGGCTGCCGTGCCGTCGGCTTCACCACCGGCATGCCGGCAGTGTCCATGGTGGGGATGGTGGAGAACCTGCTGGTGGACCGAGCCTTCATCGAACAGCGCAAGGATTCCGCGGCTGAACTCGCCTCCATGGCTGACCTGGGCGAGCACGCTCCCCGGCACATGGTGGCCAATGCACTGGCCGCCGCCGCCCTGGTCCGGGCTTACGGCGTCGAACCGGTGGCGGTGCGGGACGGACTGAGGGCGTATGCACCCGGAGACCACCGCATCCAGGCGGTTGCCCGCCTGAATGACATCTTCTGGATCAATGACTCGAAGGCCACCAACCCGCACGCGGCGTCGGCCTCCCTGTCGGCGTTCAGCTCGGTGGTGTGGATCGCCGGGGGACTCTCCAAGGGGGTCCACTACGAGGATCTGGTCCGGGACCATGCATCCCGGATCCGCTCAGTGGTCCTGATTGGTAAGGACTCCTCCGACCTTCGCACGGCTTTGGCGCGACACGCGCCCGGCGTCCGGGTGATTGATGCCGTTCCGCCGCACACTGGTGGAAAGCATGCCGCTGCCGCGGAGGTCAGCGGTGAGGACGTGATGGCCCTGGCTGTTGCGGCCGCAGCCGCCGAAGCCCGCCCGGGAGACACTGTCCTGATGGCGCCCGCAGCAGCGTCCATGGATCAGTTCGCGTCCTACGCGCACCGCGGAGACGCTTTCATCGAGGCCGTCCGCGGGTACGTGGAAGGACAGGCGCAGACTCCAAAGGAGCCCTAGATGGCCACTACGTCCTCAGGGAAGCCCCGCAAACCGGTGCTCCGGTCTTCGCGCCCGACAACCACAACAGCCTCCCCGGTCTCCACCGGTCCCGCATCACGGACCGGAAAGCCGGGCGGACCTGCTGCTCCGACTGCTCCTGCACGGAAGGCCTCCGGCCGGGGTACGCGGAAAGCGGCGGACCCGGAGAAAAAACCCTCCCTGCTGGAACGCGGCATCATCCTGCTCGAAGGCAGCCGCCGCAAGGCGACGGGATCCGCCTACTACACCATCCTCGGTGCCGCACTGGCCCTGACAGCCATCGGTCTGATGATGGTGCTTTCCGCCTCCTCCGTGGAATCCATTGCCGCTTCGGCCGGGGAATCCGTCGGCAGCACGTTCAGCTTCTTCATGAAGCAGGCTCTGTTTGCGGCACTGGGGATCGTGGCCATGCTGGGGCTTTCCCGTCTTGGCCCGCGGACGTACCGGAAACTGGCATGGCCGGCTCTGGTGGCGGCTTTCTTACTGCTGATCCTGGTGTTTATCCCCGGCATCGGCAAGGAGGTCAACGGCAACCGGAACTGGATTGAGCTGGGCCCGGTCGGCGGCCAGCCATCCGAAGCCGCCAAGCTGGCCATGGCCGTATGGTTCGCCTCCGTGCTGTCCACCAAGCAAAAACTGCTGGGCGAATGGAAGCACGCCATGGTTCCGGTGGTCTTTCCGGGCGGGGCCATCCTGATCGGGCTGGTCCTCATCGGCAAGGACCTCGGCACGGTCATCATCATGGCAATGATCATGATCGCGTCCCTGTTCTTTGCCGGAGCGCCGCTGCGGTTCCTTGCGGCAATGGTGGCGGCGGGAGGCGCCGGAGCCGTCCTGATGTCCCTGGTCAGCAGCAACCGCTCCAGCCGGATCAGTGCCTGGCTGGGACAGGACTGCGGTGCCGGGCTCTGCGACCAGGCCAATGCCGGCATGTATGCGCTGGCCTCGGGCGGCTGGTTTGGGGTGGGCATCGGCCAGAGCCGGCAGAAGTGGAGCTGGATCCCTGAAGCGCACAACGACTTTATCTTCGCGATCATCGGCGAGGAGTTCGGGCTGCTGGGCACGCTGCTGATCGTGCTGCTGTTCAGCGTCCTGGCGGTGGCCACCATCCGGATGACCATGCGGCACACGGATCCGTTTATCCGGATTATCTGCGGCTCCATCCTGGTCTGGATCATCGGCCAGGCGTTTGTGAATATTGCCATGGTGACCGGACTGCTGCCCGTGATTGGTGTGCCCCTGCCCTTCATCTCCTACGGCGGTTCATCCCTGACCTTCACCCTGGCCGCTGTGGGGGTCCTGCTCTCCTTCGCCCGTAAAATTCCAGAACAAAAACTTTCCGAAAGTGAACCATCAGCTCCATGACGCAACGTCCCCTTTCCCTCGTCCTCGCCGGAGGCGGCACCGCCGGGCACATCAGCCCGCTGCTTGCGGTGGCCCGCGCTGTGCGGGAGTCCGCACCCGAGTCCCGCATCAAGGTTGTGGGCACGGCTGCCGGAATGGAAACCCGGCTGGTTCCGGCCGCCGGATTTGAACTGGCCGTCATCGACCGCGTGCCCATGCCACGGAAGCCGGGAAGCGACCTGGTTCGGTTGCCCGGGCGGCTCCTGCATGCCGTCCGCCAGGCCGGCGCGATCCTCGACGAGGCCGAGGCCGACGTCGTGGTGGGCGTGGGAGGATACGTTTCCACTCCGGTGTACCTCGCCGCCCGCCGGCGGAAGCTGCCGATCATCGTGCACGAGGCCAATGCCCGCCCCGGGCTGGCCAACCGCGTGGGAGCCCGGTTTGCCGACGTCGTGGGCACGGCCTTCGCCGAAACGAAGCTGCCCGGTGCGCAGCTGGTGGGCATGCCCATGCGCCGCGAGATTTCCGGACTGGACCGGCGCCGGGAGCGCGACGGCGCACGCGCCGCCCTGGGCCTGTCTCCGGACCGTCCCACCCTGGTGGTCACCGGCGGCTCGTCCGGAGCGGCCAGCATCAACCGTGCGGTGGAAGCGGCACTTCCTGCCCTCGCCGAGGCGGGCGTCCAGACCCTGCACATCACCGGACGGGGCAAGGAGCTGCTGACGTCAAAGGGCGCGCCCCTTGCTGCTCCGCTCTACCGGCAGGTCGAATATGTGGACGGGATGGAGCAGGCCTACGCAGCTGCGGATCTGCTGCTTGCACGCTCCGGCGCCGGCACCGTCTGTGAAATCAGCGCCGTTGGCCTGCCGGCCGTCCTGGTGCCGCTGCCGCACGGCAACGGCGAACAGGCGCTGAATGCCGCCGGGCTGGTGGCTGCCGGGGGAGCGCTGGTTGTTTTGGATTCACTCTTCACAGCGCAGTGGATATCGGACAGGCTGATACCTTTGCTGGCCGATCCCGCGGCCCTGGATGCCATGTCGGCCGCTTCGTCAGCGCAGGGCATCCGTGACGCGGACCGCCGGATGGCGGAATTTATCCTCGACGCAAAGGTAAGGTCACGCGCATGAGCACCCTGAATCTTTCGGACCTCGGCCGGGTGCACTTCATTGGGCTGGGGGGCGCCGGCATGTCCGCCGTGGCCCGGGTAATGATCGGGCGAGGCGTCAAAGTGTCCGGCTCGGATTCCCGTGACTCGGCCGGCCTGCGTGCCTTGGAGACCCTCGGCGCCACAGTGTTCGTGGGCCAAAAAGCCGCCAACGTGCGGGACGTGGACACTGTGGTGGTTTCCACGGCAATCCGACCCGCCAACCCTGAACTCGCCGCGGCCAGGAACATGGGCCTGCGGGTTATCCACCGGTCCGAGGCGCTGGCAGCAGCCATGGGCACCCAGGACGTGGTGGCGGTCGCCGGAACCCACGGTAAAACCACCACCACTGCCATGGTGACCGTGCTGCTGCGTGAAGCCGGACTGGATCCCTCTTTCGCCATTGGCGGCGACGTGGCGGCACTGGGCGTGAATGCTGCCTTCGGCAGCGGCGACGTGTTTGTCGCTGAAGCCGACGAGTCCGACGGGTCTTTCCTGAACTACCTCCCGCAGATTTCCGTTATCACCAACGTTGAGGCCGATCACCTGGACCATTACGGCACCGAGGAAGCGGTCTTCGAATCCTTCGACCGGTTTGTCCGGCTGCTGCCGGCAGACGGCCTGCTGGTCGCCTGTGCCGACGATCCCGGCGCGGCTGACGTGGTGCGCCGCTCGGGTGTCGCACGGGTGCGCACCTACGGCTACAGCGAGACCGCCGACATCCGGATCACCGACACCCGTCCGCTGGCCAGCGGATCGGTGTCAGTGCTCCGCTTCAGCCTGGACGGGCTGGAATGCGAGCAGGAACTGCGGCTCCTGGTCCCCGGAGCACACAACATCCGCAACGCGGCTGCCGCCTTCACCGTGGGACTGGGACTGGGAGTGGATCCCGCCCTGGCCGCGGCCGGCCTGTCAGTGTTTTCCGGCGCCGCCCGCCGGTTTGAAGCCAAAGGCGCGGTCCGCGGCGTGCGGGTGTTCGATGACTACGCGCATCACCCCACTGAACTGGAGGCCGCGTTGGATGCGGCGCGCACCGTCGCCGGGGACCACCGCGTTCACGTACTGTTCCAGCCGCACCTGTTCAGCCGGACGCTGGCATTTGCCGGCGAATTCGCTGCCGCACTGGAACGTGCCGACAGTGCCACGGTGCTGGACATCTATGCCGCGCGGGAGGATCCCGTGCCCGGTGTCACCAGCGAGATCATTGCCTCCAAGGTGAACCGGCCCGGCGGTTATGCCCCCGACGCCGGCCGGGCCGTGCAGGATATCTGCCGGCGCGCCGCAGCCGGGGACATCATCCTGACGGTGGGAGCCGGGGACGTCACCCAATACGGCGCTGCCCTGGTGCAGGAACTGGCCCGGACGGACCATGAAGACGCCGAACCGGAGACGGCCGCGGCACAGCCGGTGCTGCGGAAGGGACTCCGTGGGTAGCAGAAAACCACGCCGTCCCGAGGTTGATCCCGGGCGCCAAGCGGGCCGGGGGCATGGCAGGGACAGCCGGCGCTCCTCCGGGCACGGCGACTTCATCCCCCGGAGCGGGAGGTCCCACCGGGGTGCCGGCGGACCGTCAGGTCCCGTTGATGCTGCCGGCGGCCGCAACCGGGGAGAACGGGACGCGGAGCTTGGCGACACGGTGACGGCCACGGTGCTGGCCTTTCCCGAACCGCCCGCCAGAAGGCGCCGGAGGTGGCTGATCATTTCCGCTGTGTCAGTTTTCGTGCTGCTCGGTGCGTTCCTCGCTTTTCTGTTTCTTTCCCCGGCGCTTGCGCTGAAGACGGTGACGGTCCAGGGCAACTCGCTGCTGCCCACCGAGCAGGTGCAGCGTGCCCTGCAGCCGCTCGTGGGCCGGCCGCTGACCACCATCGCCGATGACGACGTCGCCGGCCTCTTGGCAGACCGGCCGGAGGTGGCAGACGTCGACGTGGTGGCGCTGCCCCCGTCCGAGATCGTGGTGACCATAACGGAACGGGTGCCGGTGGCGGTCCTGCAGACCGGCGATGTCTTGTCTCTGATTGATCAGGATGGCCTGGTGATCGGCACGGCGGCGAACCAGGCCGAGGCGAGGCTCCCGCTGATTGACGGCGGCAGCGAGGCAGTGAACAGCGCGGTGTTCAGCACGGTGACCTCGGTCCTGTCGGTGCTGCCCGAAAACGTGCTCGCGCAGTTGGACCACGCCTCGGCGTCCTCCATCGATTCGGTGGAGCTCAAGCTCCTCAACGGGCAGACGGTATTCTGGGGGAGCGCCGAATCCAATGTGGCCAAGGCGCGTGCCTTGGAAGCACTGCTGCTGATGCCGCCCAAGGACCCGCCGATCGGCGTGTTTGACGTCAGCACGCCAACCGCGCCGGTGACACGGTGATATTTCCCTCCTCAGGGAAAGAAAAATCCGACACGCGGCAGAGGTAATTGCAGAACCAGTTTTCGCCCCATAGCGTCACTGGTAGAGCATTACTTGACATAACTATAACCTTCAACTAGAACCTTAGGGTTTCTGGGAAAAGGTTGCAGGTCAGGTTCAAGGTTTTCGGCCGGAGCTTTCCGGCCACCCAATGATCAGTTGCACAGATTCGAACAAGGGACACAGGACGTGGCAGCACCGCAGAATTACTTGGCCGTCATCAAGGTCGTCGGCATCGGCGGCGGTGGCGTGAACGCCGTAAACCGGATGATTGACGTTGGACTCCGAGGCGTGGAGTTCATCGCCATCAACACCGATGCGCAGGCGCTGCTGATGAGCGACGCCGACGTGAAGCTCGATGTCGGCCGTGAGCTGACGCGTGGCCTCGGCGCCGGCGCGGACCCCGAGGTGGGCCGCAAGGCTGCCGAGGACCACGCTGAAGAGATCGAGGAAGTCCTGCGCGGAGCGGACATGGTCTTCGTGACCGCAGGCGAAGGCGGCGGCACCGGCACCGGCGGCGCGCCCGTCGTGGCCCGCATCGCCCGGTCCCTTGGCGCCCTGACCATCGGTGTGGTGACTCGTCCCTTCACCTTCGAAGGCCGCCGCCGCTCCAACCAGGCAGAGTCCGGCATCGACACGCTTCGCGACGAAGTCGATACGCTCATCGTCATTCCGAATGACCGACTGCTCTCCATCAGCGACCGGAACGTGTCCATGCTGGACGCCTTCCGCTCGGCAGACCAGGTGCTGCTCTCCGGTGTCCAGGGCATCACCGACCTGATCACCACCCCGGGCCTGATCAACCTCGACTTTGCCGACGTGAAGTCCGTCATGCAGGGTGCCGGTTCGGCACTCATGGGCATCGGTTCGGCACGGGGAGAGGACCGCGCCGTCAAGGCGGCCGAGCTGGCCATAGCGTCTCCTCTGCTGGAAGCCTCCATCGACGGCGCCCACGGCGTCCTGCTCTCCATCCAGGGCGGCTCCGACCTCGGCCTGTTCGAGATCAACGAGGCCGCACGCCTGGTCCAGGAAGTGGCCCACCCCGAAGCCAACATCATCTTCGGTGCCGTCATTGACGACGCCCTGGGCGACGAAGCACGCGTCACGGTCATTGCCGCCGGTTTCGACCAGGTGGATGTCACCTCGCAGCCGGTTTCGCACAAGCCTGCCGAGCCTGCCGCACCGCCGGTCGCCGCGCCGGCCGTCGGCGGCTACGCGGCTGCTGCGCCTGCTTCGGCAGGGCTGTCGGCATGGTCGCAGCGCTCGACGCAGCACAGCGACGTTCCGGCCGATGCCGGTTTCGATGTGGACCTGCCCGCCGTCGTGGAGTCGGATCTGTCCACGGGCCGCAACGATGACCTGGATGTCCCCGACTTCCTGAAGTAAGACCCGGTCCGGGCAGCAGCCTGGATGCGCAAACACAGCGAGGTTGTTCGACAATGTTTTGGTGGCAGACGCAGGCCGGTGACGGCCTGACGGTCGCGTTCACCAATACGGAGGCGGGCAACCTCGCTTTGCATGTCGGGGATGATCCAGCCATGGTGCTTCAGCGCCGCAGGGCCCTGGAACAGCGGATGGGCGTGCCCGGTGGATCGCTGCATTTTATGAACCAGGTGCATTCCGCCGCTGTCGCGAGGGTGTCCGAGTCGGGACCGGTCGGAACAACGGCTGTGCCGACGGCTGACACGCTGACGGCTGACGCCATGGTGAGCCCGGACGGGTCTGTACCGCTGGCGGTCATGGTTGCCGACTGTGTGCCCGTGGTGCTGGCCGGGCGGAACAGTGCCGGGGTGGTGACGGCTGTTGCCCACGCCGGACGCCGGGGGCTGCTCGACGGCATTCTCGCCAACACCGTGCAGGACATGCGTGCGGCCGGAGCTTCAAGCCTGCGCGCCTGGATTGGACCGTCGGTCTGCGGAGAGTGCTATGAGGTTCCCGCAGCAATGCAACGGGAGGCGGCCGAGCTGATGCCGGAACTGCGCTCGACCACCCGCTGGGGAACTCCTGCCCTGGACCTTCCCGCCGGTGCCCGGACACAGCTGGAAGCCCTGGGGGTCGACGTCGTCCGGCTCCCCGGCTGCACCCTTGAATCCGGCGATCTTTACTCGCACCGCCGCAGCAGCAGTGCGGGACGGTTCGCCGGACTGATCTGGCGGCGCTGACGGTCCGGGTCCCCGGCTGCGCGCAGCACATGCCTGCCTAAATGCCTGCTTGATACAAGGAGTACCCATGACTGCCAGCATTACCCCCGCCGAACGGTCCGCCGAGCTTACGGCACGGCTGCAGCGGGTGCGCACCCGCATCCGGTCAGCGGTTGCCGGTCCCGCCGAGCCAACCCTCATAGTGGTGACGAAGTACTTTCCGGCCAGTGACGTCGAACTCCTGGCCGCACTCGGAGTCACCGAGGTGGGGGAGAACAAGGATCAGGAGGCTGCTGCAAAAGCATCGTCGGTTCAGGCTCAGGGTCTGAACTGGCATTTCATCGGCCAGCTGCAAAGCAACAAGGCCAAATCCGTGGTCCGTTACGCTGCCGCCGTGCATTCAGTGGACCGGCTCTCGCTGGTCACAGCCCTTGGCAAAGCCATGGCTGCTGAACAATCGCGCCGTACGGAGGCTGGGGTGCAGCCCAGAGCTGACCTGGACGTGTTTTTGCAGGTGGATCTGCGGGAGCAGACACCCGCAGCGGGATCTTCCGGTGGAGGCGCAGGGACCGGCGCAGCCCGCGGGGGAGCGCTGCCCCGGGAGCTGCCTGATCTGGCCGAAGCTGCAGCGGCAACGCCCGGTCTCCGCCTTGCCGGGGTCATGGCAGTGGCCCCTTTGGGCGCCGATCCGCAGGAGGCGTTCGCCAAGCTGGCGGGGCTGTCCGGGAACCTCCAAAAGGCCCATCCCGGGGCAACCGGGATCTCCGCCGGGATGAGCGGGGACCTGGAAGCAGCGCTGCAGCACGGGGCGACACACCTGAGGATCGGTTCCGATATTCTCGGGCCCCGGCCCCCGGTGCGGTAGCGTCTATTGCAGGAAAGTCTCTCATTTGGCGAGGGACAAGTGCTACGGCGCTGAAGTTCTAGAAGGAGCAACCATGGCTGGCGCAATGCGCAGGACAATGATCTACCTTGGGCTCGCCGACGGTGAAGAGCCCTACGAGTCTGAGCAGAAAAGCCAGCGGGATGCCCCGGTGCGCAGCGCCGAGGAATACACCCCGGAATACGAGCGCCCCGAGCGTTCCGACCGGTCAGAGCGTTCCGACCGGACCGACCGCACCGAGCGGTCCGACCGCGACGCCGAGCAGGCCCCGGCACCCGTGGTCCGCACCGCCGTCGAAGAATACCGAGCACCCGTGACGCCGATCAAGCGCGCGCCGTCATCCCGAGAGGAAGTGGCTGGCTTGCGCCAGATCACCACCGTTCACCCCCGTTCCTACAACGACGCCAAGATCATTGGGGAGAGCTTCCGGGACGGGATTCCCGTGATCATGAATGTCACCGACATGGGTGAAGCGGACGCCAAGCGCCTGGTCGATTTCTCTGCTGGCCTTGTCTTTGGCCTGCGCGGTAGCATTGAGCGCGTGACCAACAAGGTCTTCCTCCTGTCGCCTTCCTATGTGGAGGTGCTGGGGGATGACAAAAAAGTCAGTGAATCCCAGTCGGCATTCTTCAACCAGAGCTGACCGCATGCCCGCAGCAGCGGGGTCCCTGCGGATCGCTACAGACTCCCCGGAAACGAAACAACACGCGTGAGTATTATTTTTGCCCTGCTGTATGTGCTGCTGGTGCTCTTTCAGTTTGCTCTGTTCCTGAGGATTGTTTACGACGCGGTCCAGATCTTCGCCCGCCAATGGCGTCCGAAGGGCCCCGCCCTGGTGCTTGCATCAGTGATCTATGGGGCCACCGATCCTCCGATCCGGCTCCTGCGGAGGTTCATTCCTCCGCTGCGGCTGGGAGGAATCTCGCTTGATCTGGCCTTCATCGTGCTGTTCATCCTTGTTGCCATCGTGAAGCAGATCGTCGCCGGCGCCCTGTTCTAGGCGTTGAGGCATCCGGGGCCGGTTAGTGTTCCTTCTCCGGAAGATATACTGTGAAAAAGAATAAGACCCCTTAGATTTTTATGTTCGATATTCTGTACGTAGAACCGTCTGCTTGACTCGCAGGCGAATCTTATAACCAGTGTGAGGTGACCAGATGGCTCTGACGCCAGAAGATGTTGTCAATAAGCGGTTCCAGCCGACCAAGTTCCGTGAAGGCTACGACCAGGATGAGGTTGATGACTTTCTCGACGAGATCGTCATTGAGCTTCGGCGCCTGAACGCAGAAAATGCAGACCTGCGTACGCAGCTCGCAGATTGCGTTGCCGGCAAGTCGGGCGAAGGATCCGTTCCCGCTCCGGTTTCCGCCGCTGCCAAGACCGAACAGGTCACGGCACCGGTAAAGGAAGAAAAGAAGCCCGAACCGGTCAAGGCCGAGGAGCCGAAGGCTCCCGCAGCCAAGGTCGAAGAGCCCAAGGCTGCTGCTCCGGCCGCAGCAGCTCCGGCCGCTCCGGCCCCCGCCGCCGCTGCACCCGCCCCGGCGAATGCAGCCAGCAACACCGAAACCGCCGCAGGCATCCTGGCCATGGCCCAGAAGATGCACGACGACTACGTTGGTGCCGGTGTTGAGCAGCGCGACAAGATCATCGCAGAAGCACAGATGGAAGCCAGCGGACTCGTCAGCGAAGCCCAGGACAAGAGCCGCAAGATCCTCAGCAACCTGGAACAGCAGAAGGCTGTTCTGGAGCGCAAGGTGGAGCAGCTGCGCGGCTTCGAGCGCGACTACCGTTCACGCCTGAAGGCCTACATCGAAGGCCAGCTGCGCGACCTCGACGCCCGTGGATCCGTTGCCTCGGAGACTGCCGACGCATAACGCGAACGGCTCCGTGGCACCTCACAGGTGCACTAAACTGAAATAAAGCAAGGGCCGGCTGGCCGGGATGCCCCGGCTGGCCGGCCCATTGTTTTGGCAGCTCCGGGGTCCCTGCGAGGGTCCACGACCAACGAAAGCACCATGACTAAATCTTCTGAGGAACCCGTGTCCGCGAGAGACGCCGGCAGCGGCGGCGAGCACGTGCGGCCGGCATGGTCCGGATATGCCCTGATCATGGCCGCCTGTGCAGTGCTGGGACTGGGAATCGACCAGCTCACCAAATGGTGGGTCGAGTCCACCATGACCCTTGGCCAGGTTACGGACGTGCTGCCGCCGCTGCTGCGCTGGCACTACATCCTCAACCCGGGGGCCGCCTTTTCCATCGGCACGGACTACACGTGGGTGTTCACCATCATCATGGCGGGCGTGTGCGGTTTCCTGGTGTACCTCATGCTCAAGGTCCGCTCCGTGTCCTGGGCTGTTGCCCTGGGCCTGGTCCTGGGCGGGGCAGCGGGCAACCTCACGGACCGGCTGTTCCGTGAGCCGTCGTTTGGGCAGGGTCATGTGGTGGACTTCATCGCCCTGCCCAACTTCGCAATTTTCAACATTGCGGACACCTGTGTGGTCTCCGGCGTAATCCTCGTCTGCCTGCTCACACTGCGGGGAGTGGGCCTGGACGGAGCACAGACCCCTTCGGACACAGCGAAGGAAGCCGGCACCAACAAGCAAACCGGCACCAAAGATATGAAGAACGGCGAAGAAAACCAATGAACGAGATCCACACCGTCCTGCAAATCCCGGACGAGGCCGACGGCGGCCGCGCCGACGCTGTCCTGGCCAAACTGCTGGATGTCTCACGCTCCACCGCCGCCACCTGGTTTACGGACGGCTACTTCAGCATGAACGGCCGGCCGCTGGGCAAGTCCGACCGCCTCACCGCCGGAGACCGGGTGACCGTTGACATCCCCGAGCAGCGTGACCCGCTCGCCGTCGTCGTCGAACCGGTGGAGGGGCTGAAGATCCTGGCCGACGACGACCATTTCGTCGTCATCGACAAGCCCGTCGGGGTTGCTGCCCATCCCTCTCCCGGTTGGGTAGGACCCACAGTGGTGGGCGGACTGGCAGCTGCCGGCTACCGCATTTCCACCTCCGGCGCACCCGAGCGGCAGGGCATCGTCCACCGCCTGGACGTGGGCACCTCGGGAGCCATGGTGGTGGCCAAGACAGAGCACGCCTACACGCTGCTGAAGCAGGCCTTCAAGGAACGCACCGTGGAGAAGATGTACCACGCCGTGGTCCAGGGCCTGCCGGATCCGCTGCGCGGAACCATCGACGCACCGATCGGCCGCCATCCTTCCTATGACTGGCGGTTCGCCGTGCTGGAGGGTGGACGGCCCTCCGTCACGCACTATGAAGTGCTTGAGGCGTTCGGCAAGGCTTCCCTGGTGGAAGTGCACCTGGAGACCGGCCGCACCCACCAGATCCGTGTGCACTTCTCCGCACTCAAGCACCCCTGTGCCGGAGATCTCACCTACGGCGCCGAGGCCAAACTGGCAGCCGAGCTGGGCCTGACCCGGCAGTGGCTGCATGCCCGGAAGCTGGCGTTTGCGCACCCGGGAACCGGTGAACGCGTGGAAGTTGTCAGCGAATATCCCCAGGACCTGCAGTATGCACTGGACGCCCTGCAGCGCGGCGATGTCTGAGGCACGCGGACGGAAGTGACGAGACCGTCGGCCGGACGGCGGCGTGCCGTCCGGCCTCCGCTTTAGCTCGGCCTAGAATAGTTCGGTGGCTTCAGCAACTTCTTCGAAATCGTTTGTCCATCTTCACAACCACACCGAGTACTCCATGCTGGACGGGGCGGCCCGCCTGACGGACCTCTTCAGCCATGCCGAGGAACTCGGCATGAACGCCGTGGCAACCACGGACCACGGATTCGTGTTCGGAGCCTTCGATTTCTGGAACAAGGCACGTAACGCAGGGATCAAGCCGATTGTCGGCGTCGAAGCCTACCTGACGCCGGGAACCGCACGGGCTGACAAGACCCGCGTGAAGTGGGGTGACGGCGGCCGCAACGACGTCTCCGGCGCCGGCGCCTACACGCACATGACCATGTGGGCCGAAACCACCGAGGGCATGCACAACCTCTTCCGGATGTCCTCCCTGGCCTCCCTTGAAGGCTTCCTCTACAAGCCGCGCATGGACCGCGACCTGCTGCAGACCTACGGCAAAGGCCTCATCGCCACCACCGGCTGTCCCTCCGGCGAGGTCCAGACCAAGCTGCGCTTGGGCCTGTACAAGGAAGCCGTCCAGGCCGCCTCGGACTTCCGGGACATTTTCGGGAAAGACAACTTCTTCTGCGAGCTGATGGACCACGGCCTGGACATCGAGCGCAATGTCCATGCGGACCTGATCAAGCTGGCCCGCGAGCTGCAGTTGCCGCTGGTTGCCACCAATGACCTGCACTACACACACGCTGAAGACGCCTCCGCGCACGCCGCGCTGCTGTGCGTGCAGTCCGGCTCCTCCCTGGCGGACCCCAAGCGCTTCAAGTTCGACGCCGACGAGTTCTACCTGAAGTCCCCGGCGGAAATGCGGGCTATCTTCCGCGACTACCCGGACGCCTGCGACAACACGCTGCTCATTGCCGAGCGGTGCGACGTGGAATTCAACACCAAAGCCAACTACATGCCGCGGTTCCCCACCCCCGAAGGGGAAAACGAGGAATCCTGGTTCGTCAAGGAAGTCGAAAAGGGCCTGCATTACCGCTACCCGGCCGGCATTCCCGATGCTGTCCGCAAGCGCGCCGACTATGAAGTGGGCATCATCGCCCAGATGGGTTTCCCGGGCTACTTCCTGGTGGTGGCCGACTTCATCAACTGGGCCAAGGAAAACGGCATCCGGGTGGGCCCGGGCCGCGGCTCCGGTGCCGGTTCCATGGCCGCTTACGCCATGCGCATCACCGATCTCGATCCGCTGCAGCACGGCCTGATCTTCGAGCGCTTCCTGAACCCGGACCGCGTCTCCATGCCTGACTTCGACGTTGACTTCGATGATAGGCGCCGCTCCGAGGTGATCCACTACGTCACCGAGAAGTACGGTGACGAGCGCGTGGCCATGATCGTCACTTACGGCACCATCAAGGCCAAGCAGGCGCTGAAGGACTCATCGCGTGTCATGGGTTATCCGTTCTCCGTGGGAGAGCGCCTGACGAAGGCCATGCCGCCGGATGTCATGGGCAAGGGCCTGTCCCTGCAGGATGTCCACAACAAGGAAGCCAAGCGCTACGGCGAGGCCGAAGAGCTGCGCGAACTGCTGCGCACCGATCCCGACTCGCAGCGTGTCTTCGATACCGCGCTCGGACTGGAAGGCCTCAAGCGCCAGTGGGGCGTGCACGCTGCCGGCGTGATCATGTCCTCCGACCCGCTGATCGACATTGTCCCGATCATGCGCCGCGAGCAGGACGGGCAGGTCATTACGCAGTTCGACTACCCCACCTGCGAAGGCCTGGGGCTGATCAAGATGGACTTCTTGGGCCTGCGAAACCTGACGATCGTCTCCGACGCCGTGGAGAACATCAAGAACAACCGGGGCGAGGACCTGGTCCTGGAAGACCTGCCGCTGGATCTGAAGGAGGCCTACGATCTTCTGGCCAGCGGCGACACCCTCGGCGTGTTCCAGCTGGACGGCGGGCCCATGCGGTCGCTGCTCAAGAGCATGCGTCCGGACAACTTCGAAGACATTTCCGCCGTCATCGCCCTGTACCGTCCGGGCCCCATGGGTGCGAACTCGCACACCAACTATGCCCTGCGCAAAACCGGGCAGCAGGAAATCACTCCAATCCACCCGGAGCTCGAGGAGCCCCTGGCGGAGATTCTGGGCACCACCTACGGCCTGATTGTCTATCAGGAGCAGGTGATGGCCATCGCCCAGAAGGTGGCCGGGTTCAGCCTCGGACAGGCAGACATCCTGCGCCGCGCCATGGGTAAGAAAAAGAAGTCGGAGCTGGACAAGCAGTACGCCGGCTTCCATCAGGGCATGATCGACCGCGGCTACTCCGAGGCAGCCATCAAGGCCCTCTGGGACATTCTGCTGCCGTTCTCCGACTACGCCTTCAACAAGGCGCACTCGGCCGCCTATGGTGTGGTGTCCTACTGGACCGCGTACCTGAAGGCGCAGTATCCCGCGGAATACATGGCTGCCCTGCTCACCTCGGTCGGTGATGACAAGGACAAGCTGGCCATGTACCTGAACGAATGCCGCAAGATGGGCATCACGGTGCTGCCGCCGGACGTCAACGAGTCCAGCGTGAACTTCACTCCCGTAGGCAAGGACATCCGCTTTGGCATGGGTGCCATCCGCAACGTGGGCGCCAACGTGGTGCAGTCCATGGTGTCCGCCCGCGAGGAAAAGGGTGCGTTCACCAACTTCAAGGACTTCCTGATGAAGGTCCCGGCGGTGGTCTGCAACAAGCGCACCATTGAATCGCTGATCAAGGCCGGAGCCTTTGACTCCATGGGCCACGCCCGGCGTCCGCTGGCAATGATCCACGAAGAAGCGATCGACTCCGTCGTCGTGCTCAAGCGCAACGAAGCCGTGGGCCAGTTCGACCTCTTTGCCGCCATTGCCGACCAGGAGCCGGAGGACTCGATCAGCATCGAGATTCCGGACCTGCCCGAGTGGGAGAAGAAGGACAAGCTCTCCTTCGAGCGCGACATGCTGGGCCTGTATGTGTCCGACCATCCGCTGCAGGGCCTCGAGGGCATCCTGAGCCAGCACGCGGATTCCTCCATCACCAACATCGTGGGGGAGGAAGGCCCGCCCGACGGCGCCATTGTCACCATCGCCGGCATGATCACCTCGCTGCAGCGCAGGATCGCCAAGAACAGCGGCAACGCCTACGCCCGCTGTGAGATTGAGGATCTGGCCGGCTCCATGGAGGTCATGTTCTTCGGCCAGGTCTACGGTCCGATTGCCGCCGTGCTGGCCGAGGACCTCATTGTGGTGGTCCGCGGCAGGCTCCAGCGCCGCGACGACGGCGCCGTGACCCTGAACGCCCAGGAACTCACCGTTCCGGACCTGAGCGAGGGTCATTCCGGTCCGGTGGTGATTTCCATGGCGACCTACAAGGCTACGGAAACGGTGGTCACGCAGCTCGGGGATGTCCTCCGGACCCACCCGGGAACGTCGGAGGTGCAGATCCGCCTCAATGGGTCACGGACGGTTGAAGTCATGAAGCTGGGCGTTGACCTGCGGGTGAACCCCACGCCGTCCTTGTTCGGTGACCTGAAGGTGCTGCTGGGTCCGGCCTGCCTGGACGTGTAGCAAAGCGGCGGCGGGGCGGGTGGGGCAGTAGAATGGACCCGTGACTTCATCCATCCCCGCAGCCGTTAACACGTCCTTCCGTACGATCGACCTGCGCGGCCGGCATCTGTCGATGGCCGCGCTGAAGCAGGCGATGCCGCGCGCGGAGACCACCACCGATGTGGCCTCCGACGCCGTGGCAGCCATCATTGCCGACGTCCGCACCCGCGGCTATGACGCACTGAGTGATCTCGCCGCCCGGTTTGACCGCGTGGAACAGCACCGCCCGCTGGTTCCCCGCGCCGCACTGAAGGAAGCGCTGGACCAGCTGGCCCCCGAGATCCGGGCAGCCCTGGAGGAATCCATCCGCCGTGCCCGGCTTTTCGCCGAGGCCCAGCGGCCCCTGGACACTGACCTGCAGATTGGCCCCGGAGCCAACGTGGCCCAGAAATGGATTCCGGTCCGACGCGTGGGCCTGTACGTGCCCGGCGGCCTGGCCGTCTACCCGTCCTCCGTGATCATGAACGTGATTCCAGCGCAGGCCGCGGGCGTCTCATCCCTGGCCCTGGCGTCTCCGCCGCAGCCGGCTTTCGGAGGCCTGCCGCACCCCACCATCCTGGCGGCGGCCGAGTTGCTGGGCATTGAAGAGGTGTACGCCATGGGCGGCGCCCAGGCCATTGCTGCCTTCGCCTACGGTGTGGCCGCCGCGGGAGAGAACCCCGAGCTGGAACCGGTGGATGTAGTCACCGGACCGGGCAACGTTTATGTGGCCACCGCGAAGCGCCTGGTCAAGGGAGTGGTGGGAATCGATGCGGAAGCCGGTCCCACCGAAATCGCGATCCTGGCTGACGCCGGAGCCGATGCACGCCTGGTAGCTGCGGATCTGATCAGCCAGGCCGAGCACGATCCGAATGCCGCCTCCGTGCTCGTCACAGACTCGGCTGACCTGGAGCAGCGTGTCCGGGATGAACTGGACCGCCAGGTGCCGGCGACCCGCCACGCGGAGCGTGTGGCCACCGCACTGTCCGGGCCCCAGTCCGGAACCATCCTGGTGGAAGATCTGGAACAGGGCATCAGTGTCTGCAATGCCTACGGAGCCGAGCACCTCGAAATCCAGACTGCCGATGCCGAAGACGTCGCCGCCCGCATCACCAGCGCCGGTGCCGTATTTGTCGGAAACTACAGCCCGGTGAGCCTGGGGGATTACTGCTCCGGTTCCAACCACGTGTTGCCCACGGCCGGCACCGCAGCCTTCTCCTCGGGCCTGAACGTGACCACCTTCATGCACGCCATCCAGGTCATCAACTATGACCGGGCTGCCCTTAAGGAAGTAAGCGGCCACGTGGTTGCCCTCTCCCACGCAGAGGACCTGCCCGCCCACGGCGACGCCGTGTCCGTCCGTTTCTCCTCCTGAGGTGCTGCGGCAAACCACCACATGTAGTGGCGGCTGGTACTACATATAGTGACGACAGTTGGAGATGAACGGTCTGCGGCCCTAGAATGAGTGCGCAGCCGGCTCCGTGCCGGTTGCACCCACCCTCTTCCGGGCTGCGGCAGCACTGCCGCCGCTGTCCCCGGGCCCTGAACTCCAGCGAAAGGACACCGGATGTACTGTCCGTTCTGCCGCAACGCTGATTCCCGCGTCGTAGACAGCCGCCTTGCCGAAGACGGCTCGGCGATCCGTCGGCGACGCCAATGCCCGGAGTGCGGCCGCAGGTTCAGCACTGTGGAGACCACCAGCCTGAGCGTCATCAAGCGTTCGGGTGTGGGCGAGCCTTTCAGCCGCGGAAAGGTGATAAACGGCGTGCGCAAGGCCTGCCAGGGCCGGCCCGTGAGCGAGGATGACCTGGCTATGCTGGCCCAGGAGGTTGAGGAATCCATCCGCGCCAGCGGAGTGGCGGAAATTGATGCCCATGAGGTGGGGCTGGCCATCCTGAAGCCGCTGCAGCGGTTGGACCAGGTTGCCTATCTGCGTTTCGCCAGCGTTTACCAGGCGTTCGAATCGCTGGAGGACTTCGAAGCCGCCATTGCGGAGCTCCGCAAGGATTCCCTGCACGCTCCGGCTCATCCGGCGGCATCCCAGCGGCCCCTGACGGCGCGGTAAGCAGCTTTACAGCATTGAAAAGCGGCGGCAGGATTTCCTGCCGCCGCTTCTTGTTTGCCGCGCCAACGCCCGGCGACAGGCTTACTTGATGTAGTTGAAGTGCATGGCCGCCTGCAGTGCGGCGCCCACGATTCCGGCGTTGTTCTTGAGGTTGGCCGTGACCAGCGGGGTGCGCAGTTCCAGCAGCGGCAGGAAGTCCTCGCTGCGCTTGGAAATGCCGCCGCCCACAACAAAAAGGTCGGGGGAAAACAGGAACTCCACATGGGAGAAGTACCGCTGCAGGCGCTGCGCGTATTCTTCCCAGCTGATGTTGTCGCGTTCACGGGCCGAGGCGGAGGCACGCGTTTCGGCATCCACGCCGTCGATCTCGAGGTGGCCCAGCTCAGCGTTGGGAACCAGCTTGCCGTTGGAGATCAGCGCCGAGCCGATGCCGGTGCCCAGGGTGATGACCAGGACCGTGCCTTCGACGCCCCGGCCGGCTCCGTAGCGCGCTTCCGCGAGCCCGGCGGCGTCGGCGTCGTTCATGACCTGAACTTCGCGGTTCAGCGCATTGGTGAGCAGGCCGTCGACGTCGGTGTCCACCCAGCTCTTGTCCACGTTGGCGGCTGAGCGGGCGATGCCGTGCTGGATGATGGCCGGGAAGGTGACGCCAACGGGAACATCGGTTCCCGGACCCTCCGGCCGCGAGGAGAGCTCGGCCACGATCTGGCCGACGACGCCGGCCACAGCCTCCGGGGTTGCCGGCTGCGGCGTGGGAATGCGGAACCGGTCACCAATGAGCTTGCCCTTGGTGAGATCGACGATGCCGCCCTTGATGCCGGTGCCGCCGATATCAATGCCGATGACCGCGTGTGCGTCGCCGTGCTTCTTGTGTTTCTTGGCCATGGAGTTCTCCAGAGGTAGGTCTGTCTCGTGTCGTTGACGCTGCTAAGGGAGGGTTAGAACTTCGGCGCCGGTTTCCGTCACGAGCAGCGTGTGCTCAAACTGGGCGGTGCGTTTGCGGTCCTTGGTGAGGACGGTCCAATTGTCATCCCACATGTCCCACTCAATGGTGCCGAGTGTGAGCATAGGCTCAATGGTAAACACCATTCCCGGTTCAATGAGCCGGCTGTAGGCCGGCGCGGCGTCGTAGTGGGGAATGATCAGTCCGGTGTGGAAGGCCTCGCCAACTCCGTGGCCGGTGAAGTCGCGCACAACGCCGTAGCCGAAGCGCTTGGCATAGGACTCGATCGTGCGGCCGATGACGTTGATTTCCCGTCCCGGCATGACGGCCTTGATGGCACGGCGCAGTGATTCCTGTGTTCGTTCCACCAGCAGCCTGGATTCTTCATCCACGTCCCCCACGAGGAACGTCCAGTTGGTGTCGCCGTGCACGCCGTTGATGTAGGCGGTGATGTCGATGTTGATGATGTCGCCGTCCTGGAGCACCGTGGTGTCCGGGATGCCGTGGCAGATGACCTCGTTGACGGAGGAGCACAGCGACTTGGGGAAGCCGCGGTAACCCAGTGTCGACGGGTAGGCGTGATGGTCCAGGAGGAATTCGTGGCCTACGCGGTCCAGTTCGTCGGTGGTGACGCCGGGGGCGATGTGCTTGCCGACCTCCACGATGGCCTGGGCGGCGATTTTCGAGGCTGCCCGGATCTTCTCGATGGTTTCAGGGCTCTTGACTTCTGAACCGGTGAAGGGTGTGGGAGCTTCCTTGTCCACGTATTCCGGTCGCGGAATCGAGGAGGGAACCGGCCGCCGGGGGCTCACGGTTCCCGGGATGAGACGGCCAAGGGGTGCAGTGGCAACGGTGTGGGGCATACCATCGATCTTATCGCCGTGCGGCCTGTGCCGCTGCACGCCGGGCTCCGCCGGGGGGAGCGCAACGTTTTTCTGCGGCCGGAGCCTCGTTCCAGGGAAAGAGATCACCATGTTCAAGGAGAGCGGACTATGACCGAGTACTGGTTCAACGTCGTCACGCACGAGGTTGAAAAGGGCCCCCAGTCCGACTGGACCAAACTGCTGGGGCCGTACAAGACACAGGAAGAGGCAGAGTCGGCACTCCTGAAGGTGCAGCAGCGCAATGAAGCCTGGGACAAAGAGGACGAAGAAAACCGCAACTGGTAACCCGCAGCTGCCGGCCGGGCGCTAGGCGTCGTGCCGGCTAGAAACTGTGCTCCGGGCCGGGGAAGGCACCGCTGCGGACCTCATCGGCGTAGGTTCGGGCGGCTGCTGCCAGCACGGAACGGACGTCAGCGAACTGTTTGACGAACCGCGGCTGCTTGCCGCTGCGCAGCCCGGCCATGTCCTGCCACACGAGGACCTGTCCGGTGGTGGCATTGCCGGCTCCGATGCCGATGGTCGGGACGGCAACCGCGGCGTCCACCTCCGCGGCTACATCGGCCGGGACCATTTCCATCAGGACACAGAACGCGCCCGCATCAGCCAGGGCGGCGGCGTCGTCGAGCACTGCGCGCCGGGCGTCGCCGCGCCCCTGCACCCGGTAGCCGCCCAGCGCGTGCTCGCTCTGCGGTGTGAAGCCGACGTGTGCCATAACCGGGATTCCGGCCGCTGCCAAGGCGCGGACATGGGGAGCATAGTGCGCCCCGCCTTCCATCTTGACTGCGTGCACCAGCCCTTCCTTCAGCAGCCTGATGGAGGATTCAACGGCCTGCGCAGGGGAGACCTCGTAGGAGCCGAAGGGCAGGTCGCAGACCACCAGGGCACGGCTGGCTCCGGCCGTGACGGACCGGGCGAACACGAGCATTTCATCGAGGGTGATCGGCAGGGTGGTGGCGTGGCCCATAACGTTGTTGGCCGCGGAATCGCCCACCAGCAGCACCTCGATGCCCGCCTCGTCAAAGATGGCGGCGGTGTACTGGTCGTAAGCGGTGAGCATTGCGAAATGCCCGCCTGAGTCCTTGATCTGCTGCAGGTGCGGGATCCGGACCCGGCGCGGACCGGACTGGCTTGCGGGGGCACCGGGACCTGCGGATCCTGCGGCGTACGGAGCGGACTGTTCAGCATCGGTCATGACCTGAGCGTACTAAACACACACGGTGTTGACGCCGTCCTCCCGCAATGCGTCGGCACCTCCGTAACGCAGGGCCCCCGGCGGGGCCGGCGACGGCAAAAGGCCCGAGGATGGGTAGAGTGAACCCAGGCTTGTAATACTGGGACGGCGCCGGAGGATCCGGGCCCTCCCACCGTCTCAGAAAGAGGACAGGGATGAACCGCCAGCAGGAATTCGTTTTGCGCACCATTGAAGAGCGAGACGTCCGGTTTGTGCGGTTGTGGTTTACCGATGTTGTGGGCACGCTGAAGTCCGTGGCGCTGGCTCCGGCTGAGGTTGAAGGCGCCTTCGAGGAGGGCCTGGGTTTCGACGGGTCCTCGATCGAGGGCCTGGCCCGCGTCTTCGAATCCGACATGCTGGCCCAGCCGGACCCCTCCACGTTCCAGATTCTGCCCTGGCGCGGTGACTCCGAGCAGACGTCGCGCATGTTCTGCGACATCCTTACCCCCGACGGCCAGCCCTCCGCTGCTGACCCCCGCAATGTGCTGAAGCGCCAGCTGGCCAAGGCGGCGGACATGGGCTTCACCTGCTACACGCACCCCGAGATCGAGTTCTATCTGCTGAAGTCCGATGAGCTCGGTCCCGACGGCGAACCAATCCCCGTGGACCGCGCCGGCTACTTCGACCATGTACCCGGCGGCGTGGCCCAGGACTTCCGCCGCACCGCGGTGTCCATGCTGGAAGCCGTGGGCATCTCGGTGGAGTTCAGCCACCACGAGGCCGGTCCCGGCCAAAATGAGATCGACCTGCGCTACGCGGATGCCCTGCAGACAGCGGACAACATCATGACGTTCCGCACCGTGGTCAAGGAAGTCGCCCTGACCACCAATTGCTACGCCACGTTCATGCCCAAGCCGTTCTCCGACCATCCCGGCTCGGGCATGCACACGCACCTGTCCCTGTTTGAGGGGGACACCAACGCGTTTTTCGAAGCCGGGGCCGAGTACCAGCTCTCCCGCACCGCCCGCCAGTTCATTGCCGGTATCCTGCGGCACGCTCCGGAATTCACGGCCGTCACCAACCAGTTCGTGAACTCCTACAAGCGGTTGTGGGGCGGCGGCGAAGCTCCGAGCTACGTCTCGTGGGGCCACAACAACCGTTCCGCGCTGGTCCGGGTGCCGCTGTACAAGCCGGGCAAGGGCCAGTCCGCGCGGATCGAATACCGGGGCATTGACTCCGCAGCCAACCCGTATCTTTCCTACGCCGTCCTGCTCGGCGCCGGGCTCAAGGGCATCGAAGAAGGTTACGAGCTTCCCGCCGGCGCCGAAGATGACATTGAGAGCCTGTCGGCAGCGGAACGCCGCGCCATGGGCCTGGACCCGCTGCCGGCCTCCCTGCATGACGCCGCCCGGGCCATGGAAGAGTCCGAGCTGGTGGCCGACATCCTCGGTGAACAGGTCTTCGAGAACTTCCTGCGCAACAAGCGGGCCGAGTGGAACGAGTACCGCCAGCACGTCACCCAGTTTGAGTTGAAAAAGAACCTGGGCATTCTCTAGACCGCTGCCGGTACTGAACGATATGGAGGGCCTCCCGTGAGTCTCACCCGCCGGCTGATCGCCGCAGGCTTCAGTGACCTGGAAAAAAGCAGCCGCTTCCTGCAGGCTCCGGAATTGGAGGGACTGGACGAGCAGGTGCTGTTCACCGGGTTCCTGCAGGCTGCTGATCCGGACCTGGCCCTGCAGTCGCTGGTCCGGCTGCTGGACCGTGTTCCGTCACTGCGGGAGCTGGTTGAGGCCGGTCCGGAGGAGAGCGAGGCCCTCTTCCGGCTGCTGGGCGCCTCGGAGGCGCTGGCGGAGTTCCTGATGCGCCACCCGGAGGCTGCCGACAGCCTGCGGGCACCGCTGCGTGCCGAACCCGCTGAGGTGGCCGGGGACATCCTGCGCGCCTCGCTGCTGGAATCGGTGAAGGCAGGCACCGGTAATGCACCGGTGGCCGGGCTGACGGGAACGGAAGCCTACGTTGCCCTGCGCACGAGATACCGCCGGCACCTGCTGGATCTGGCCGTGCGGGACCTGGGGTCAGCCTCGCCCACCGATGTGCTGCCCGCCGTCGGCCGTGAGCTGGCGGACCTTGCCGGCGCGGCCCTGGAAGCAGCCCTGGCCGTGTCCCGCGCCGAGCTGGCCGCCAGCTACCCGGCGGAGGACATTTCCCGGGTGCGCCTTGCCGTGATCGCCATGGGCAAATGCGGCGCACGGGAACTCAACTACATTTCCGACGTCGACGTCATCTACGTGATGGAGGCAGCCGGACTGGACGACACCGCGGCGGCACGGATCGGCACCGCGCTGGCCGCAGGGATCTCCCGGGCCATCAACGCCTCCGCCCCGGAACCGGGGCTGTGGGAAGTGGACACCAACCTCCGGCCCGAGGGCAAGGACGGTCCCCTCGTCCGCACCCTGGATTCCCACTTGAGCTATTACTCGCGCTGGGCACACACCTGGGAGTTCCAGGCACTGCTCAAGGCCCGCGCCGCTGCGGGGGATCCGGACCTTGGCCGCCGCTACGAAGAAGCAGTGGCGCCGCTGATCTGGTCCAGCACCGAGCGGGAGGGCTTCGTGGAAGCGGTGCAGGCGATGCGCCGCCGCGTCACGGACAACATTCCGGCACATGAAGAATCCCGGCAGCTGAAGCTCGGCAGCGGCGGGCTGCGCGACGTCGAGTTCACCGTCCAGCTGCTGCAGCTGGTTCACGGGAGAACAGATGAAACCCTGCGCGTGCGCAGTACGACGGCGGCCATCGCGGCGTTAAGCGAAGGCGGCTACATCGGGCGCACCGATGCCGTGGACCTGGATGCCGCCTACCGGTACCTGCGCGTGCTTGAACACCGCATCCAGCTGGTGCACATGCGCCGCACGCACCTGATGCCGGCGACAGGACCGGCCCTGCGGGCACTCGCCAAGGCTGCCAGCGGCTCGCTCGCCGTCGGCCGTCCCACCGCGGAACGCCTTACCGACACCTGGCAGCGCACCAAGCGGCTGGTCCGCCGCCTGCATGAGAGCATTTTCTACCGCCCGCTGCTGAACACCGCATCGAACCTCAGTGCGGACGAGGTGCGGCTTACCCCATCTGCCGCGCAGGCCCGGCTGGCCGCGCTGGGATATGCGGACCCCAAGGGGGCCATGCGGCATATCGAGGCACTCACGTCCGGCATCAGCCGCCGCGCTGCCCTGCAGCGCCAGCTCCTGCCCGTGCTGCTGGGCTGGCTCGCTGACGGCGTGGACCCCGACGCCGGCCTGCTGGGCTTCCGGCGCCTCAGTGAGTCGCTGGGGGAGACGCACTGGTACCTGGGCATGCTGCGTGACTCGTCAGCGGCGGGGGAGCGGCTGTGCTCCATCCTCTCGTCCAGCCGGTTTATCACCGACCTGCTGGAAGTCTCGCCGGAGGCCACCGCCTGGCTGGACACTGACAAATTCCTGGTGCCGATGACCTTTGAGGCGCAATGGCAGGAGATCCGTTCGAAGATGTCCCGCCATCCCAACCCGCAGGAGGCCATGCGGCTGATCCGGCTGATTCGCCGGCGCGAGATGCTGCGGATTGCCCTCGCCGACAGTGCGTGCCTGCTGACGCAGGAGGAGGTGGGCCAGGCGCTCGCCGACACGGACCGCGCTGCCGTCCTGGGGGCATTGCACGTCGCCGAAGGCGCGGTGCTGGAGCACGAGGAAAAGCTGACAGACATGCTGGTGGTGGCCATGGGCCGCCAGGGCGGACGGGAAATCGGCTACGGTTCCGACGCAGACGTCCTGTACGTCCACCGTGCACTGCCCGGCGCCGATCCCGCTGCCGCCCAGTCCCAGGCAGAGCGGATCGTCGGCCAGCTGTCGGCCCTGCTGCAGCAACCATGCACACCCGCCATCTTGGCGGAGAAGGTGCTGGTCCTGGATGCCGGACTGCGCCCGGAAGGGCGCAACGGACCGCTGGTCCGCAGCCTGGGCTCCTACCGCGAGTACTACAGCCGCTGGTCGCTGATCTGGGAAGCCCAGGCGCTGCTGCGCGCCCGTCCCATGGCCGGCAGCGACGACCTTGCCGCTGACTTCATCGACCTGATCGATCCGATCCGCTATTCGGCGGGCGTCAATGAGCACGACATTGTCGAGATCCGGCGCATCAAGGCGCGTGTGGAAAACGAACGCCTGCCGCGCGGCGCGGATCCCTCCCGGCACCTTAAGCTGGGCCGCGGGGCGCTGAGCGACGTCGAATGGCTGGTGCAGCTGCTGCAGCTCGAGCACGCCGGTACCCGTCCCGAGCTTCGGACCACGTCCACGCTGCCGGCGTTGGACGCACTTGCCGAAGCGGGCCTGCTTCCCGAAGCGGATGCGGCAATCCTGCGGGAGGCGTGGCTGCTGGCGAGCAGGATCCGCAGTGCCAACGTCATCCGCGGCGGGCGGAACCCGGATGTGTTGCCTTCCTCACGCCAAGAGCTGGAGGCGGTGGCCCGCTGGTGCGGCTACGGTGCCGGCCGGGGTGGCGTTTTAGAGGAGGACTATCTGCGGATTACGCGCCGATCCCGGGCGGTTTTCGAGCGCTGGTTCTACGGTTACACCTCCCACTGACTCCGTTGCCGATGCCCGGGGGATGCTCAGCTGACAGTCCGCTGACGCCGGATCAGCGGCCTCCCGGTTAGTTCCTGAGCCCCGCGCTGGGTAGGCTCTATGAGGCATTATCGGCATTTTTGTGCCGTTCCGGAACATCTAGGAGACGTTTTCACCTTGCAAACTGGCAAACGGGCCCGTCGAGGCCCGGCTAAGCTCGCCGCCCCGTTCATAGCGGCGACCGCGGCCATCGCACTGCTCCTTGGCGTCCCCGCAACCGGGGCCTTCGCCGCAGACACCCCCAAGGCCGCCGAGGGTGAAAGCTTCTCCGTCGGCACCGACACCACCTTCGCTCCCTTCGAGTTCCGCCAGGACGGCGAACTCGTGGGCATCGACATGGACCTGCTCAACTCGATCGCCGAGGAAGAGGGCTTCACCGTCGACATCCGCTCCCTCGGCTTTGACGCCGCGCTGCAGGCCCTGCAGTCCAACCAGGTGGACGGCGTCATTGCCGGCATGTCCATCACGGAGGAACGCCAGAAGACCTTCGACTTCTCGGACCCGTACTTCGAGTCCGGCATCCAGATGGCCGTCGCCGAGAACAACGATGAGATCAGCGGCTACGACGACCTGGCCGGCAAGCGGGTCGCCGTGAAGACCGGCACCGAGGGCCAGACGTTCGCCGAGTCCATCAAGGACCAGTACGGCTTCAGCGTGGTCGCGTTCGCCCAGTCCGCGCAGATGTACGACGACGTCAAGTCCGGCGGCTCCGTGGCAGTCTTCGACGACTACCCCGTGCTGTCCTACGGCATCAAGTCCGGCAACGGGCTCAAGACCGTCACCGAGAAGGAAGCCGGGTCCTCCTACGGCTTCGCCGTGAACAAGGGCACCAATCCCGAACTGCTGGCGGCCTTCAACACCGGCCTGGCCGAGCTGAAGGACAACGGCGAATATGACGAGATCATGGACCGCTACCTCGAGGCAGGTGCCGAAGACTCCAGTTTCTGGTCCCTGGTGACGGACAACGCCCCGGCCTTCGCCAAGGGCCTGGGCCTGACGCTGCTCGCCACGGCATTGTCCCTGGTCTTCGCCCTGGTGCTGGGTGTGCTCTTTGGCTTCTTCAAGGTCAGCTCCAACGTGGTGCTGCGCGGCATCGCCACCACCTACGTGAGCATCTTCCGCGGCACCCCCGTGCTGGTACAGGCGTTCTTCTTCTACTTTGGCCTGCCGCAGCTCATCGGGCAGCCAGTGGACGTGCTGACCGCGGGCGTGCTGACGCTGTCGCTGAACGCGGGAGCCTACATGACGGAAATCGTGCGCGGCGGCATCCAGTCCGTGGATCCGGGCCAGATGGAGGCTGCCCGCAGCCTGGGCCTCGGCTACGGAAAGACCATGCAGAAGGTCATCATTCCGCAGGCCGTGAAAATCATGACGCCCTCCTTCATCAACCAATTCGTCATCACCCTGAAGGACACGTCGCTGCTGGCCGTGATCGGCTTTGCCGAACTCACCTACCAGGCCCAGCAGATCTACGCCGTGAACTTCCGCACCGCCGAGGTGCTGCTGATCGTGGGCGCCCTGTACTTCATCGTCATCACGCTGCTGACCAAGCTGGCGGATGTTCTGGACAAGAGGTTTAACAAGTGAGCAAGATCGTCACCCGCGGACTGCGTAAGTCCTACGGCACCAACGAGGTTCTCAAGGGCCTTGACGTCACCGTCGCCGAAGGCGAAGTGGTGTGCGTTATCGGCCCCTCCGGCTCCGGCAAGTCCACGTTCCTGCGCTGCCTGAACAAGCTGGAAGACATCACCGCCGGCGAGGTGGAAGTCAACGGTGTCAGCATCACCGATCCCAAGGTGGACCTGAACAAGGTGCGCCAGAACATCGGCATGGTCTTCCAGCACTTCAACCTGTTCCCGCACATGAGCGTGCTGCAGAATGTCATGCTCGCACCGCTGGAGCTGAAGAAGGGTTCCAAGGCCGAGGTCCGGGCCAACGCCCTGCGCCTGCTGGAACAGGTGGGACTGGCCGACAAGGCCGGCGCCCGTCCCGCGCAGCTCTCGGGCGGACAGAAGCAGCGTGTGGCCATTGCCCGCGCGCTGGCCATGGCGCCGGACATCATGCTCTTCGACGAAGCAACCTCCGCCCTTGACCCCGAAATGGTGGGCGAGGTGCTGCAGGTCATCCGCGACCTCGCGAAGGCCGGCATGACCATGGTGGTGGTGACCCACGAAATGGGCTTCGCCCGCGAAGTGGCCGACCGCGTGATCTTCATGGCCGACGGACACATCGTGGAGGAAGGCGATCCCGAGACGTTCTTCTCCCATCCCAAGCATCCCCGGCTGCAGGACTTCCTGGCCAAGGTGCTCTGACCCTTCACGGCGGCACTGCATCGGCGGTGCCTTACGACGACGGCGGCTGTTCCCTGCGGGGGACGGCCGCCGTCGTCATTTCTTCCCTCCGTGACGGCAGTGAGTAAACCCACGTTGAGGAAGCGCCAAAAGGCTCCTAGTGTTAAAAGAAGCAGGAGTTGCGGCGCATCGGGCTTTTCCCGAAAGACGCCGCCCTGCACTGCAGCGGCCAAGCTGTATGTCAAAGACTGCACTGCAGCAGCCGCACTGCCTTCCCGGCAGGAGCAGTATCCGCATTCCCACTACGGCGCAGAGACGCCGCATGCGTGCGCTTGCATGCCAGCCGGAAGGCAGCCGCTCACCAAGGAATGCACTACCAATCGATTGGAGATTTCATCCATGCTGAAGCATGCCGCCAAGACCCGTCGCAGGACGACCTCATCAGTAACCGCACAAATGGCTGCCATTGCCGTTGGCTGCGCCCTTGTGGCCGGAGGTGTTTCTGCAGCTGAAATCAGCATGCTGAACAGCTCTCCCGCTGATACTTCCGTCAGCACGGGGATGACGCCCTGACACCCTGACACCCTGACGCACTGCAGGCAGGGCAGGTGCCAGCCGGATGACGCCGGATCGGATACGTTGGAACAGATGTTCCTTCCATCCGTGTCCGCGGTTCCCGCGGCCCTCCCCACCTGGAGACACTCATGACAGCGCCATTGCCCGGCTGGTACCAGGATCCGGATCAGCCCACCCAGCAAAAATGGTGGGACGGCCGGGAATGGAGCACCTACACCATGCCGCTGGCGGCGGCCGAGCCGCCTTCAGGCAGCCCGGCTTCGGGTGAGCAGACCGCCGCCACGTCCGAACACTTCATCCCGTCCGGGGAACAGGCAGACTCCTCCAGCCCGGGCGCGTCCGCAGGGTACGGGTATCCGGCAAGGAATAGTCCGGTGGAAGCGGCCGGCCCCCGTCCCGGGTACCCGGCAGCAAACTCAGCGGAGGCCGGCGCGCCGGGCACCGCCCAAAGAGCCGACTCGTATCCCGGCTACTCCCACCCCGGCACCGGCTACTCCGGCTACTCCGGCCCCCAGGGTTATCCTGCCTACCCTGGCTACCCCGGCTATCCGCAGATTTTCCGCACCAATCCGCTGGCCCTGACCGGGTTCATCCTCGGGCTTTCGGGTTTCTTTCTTTTCTTCATTCCGATCTTCGGCACGGCCATCTGCGCCGCCGCGGTGGTCTTCTCAGTTGTCGGACTTTTCAAGCAAAGGGACCGGGCTCCCCGATACAAGGTTTTCGGGATCATCGGACTGGTCCTGGGGATCATTTTCACGCTGTTGTCGCTGCTGTTGACGCTCGCGCTCTTATCGGACCTTTACTACATCTAGCCAGCCCGGTTTCGGCGTCGATCTGTCCGGACCGGATACGGTCGGCACCGGGATCTGGATTGCCCTGGCCTGGGACGCAAAGAGCCCGCACCCCGTGTCGTGAGACAGGGGGTGCGGGCTTTTTGCGGCGGGGTGTCCCGCTGTCGGAGCTAGGGCTTAGCAGCCGTAGTAGAGCTCGAACTCGTACGGGTTCGGGCGCAGCAGCAGCGGCTGGATTTCGTTTTCGCGCTTGTATTCGATCCAGGTGTCAATCAGGTCCTGGGTGAACACGCCGCCGGCCTGGAGGAACTCGTTGTCGTTCTCCAACGCGTTGAGTGCCTCTTCCAGCGAACCCGGTGCCAGCTGGATGCCGCGGGCCTCTTCGGGGGGAAGCTCGTAGAGATCCTTGTCGATCGGGTCAGCGGGCTCGATGCGGTTCTTGATGCCGTCCAGGCCTGCCATCAACTGTGCGGCGAAGGCCAGGTACGGGTTGGAGGAAGGGTCCGGAGCGCGGAACTCAAGGCGCTTGGCCTTCGGGTTGGAACCGGTGATCGGGATGCGGATACCGGCGGAGCGGTTGCCCTGCGAGTACACCATGTTGACCGGGGCTTCGAAGCCCTTGACCAGGCGGCGGTAGGAGTTGACCGTCGGGTTGGTGAAGGCCAGGACGGCGGAAGCATGCTTGAGCAGGCCGCCGATGTACCAGCGGGCGACGTCGGACAGGCCGGCGTAGCCCTTCTCGTCGTAGAACAGCGGCGTGGAGCCGTTCCACAGGGACTGGTGGCAGTGCATGCCCGAACCGTTGTCACCGAAGACGGGCTTCGGCATAAACGTGGCGGACTTGCCCCAGGCATCGGCGACGTTCTTGACGATGTACTTGAACTTCAGCAGATCATCGGCCGCGTGCGTCATGGTGGTGAACTTGTAGTTGATCTCGGCCTGGCCGGCACCGCCAACCTCATGGTGGGCGCGCTCAACCTCAAGGCCGGCGTTGTCCAGCTCCACGCAGATGGCGTCGCGCAGGTCAGCCTGCTTGTCCACGGGAGCCACGGGGAAGTAGCCGCCCTTGAACGGGGTCTTGTTGCCAAGGTTTCCGCCGGCTTCTTCGCGGCCGCTGTTCCACGGTGCCTCGATGGAGTCGACCTTGTAGAAGCTGCCCTGCGGGGAGGACTCGTACTGGACGTTGTCGAAGATGTAGAACTCGGCCTCGGAACCGAAGTACGCCGTGTCGGCAATGCCGGTGGAGGCCAGGTAGGCCTCAGCGCGCTCGGCTACGCCGCGCGGGTCGCGGTGGTACGGCTCGCCGGTGCGGGGATTGACGATGGAGAAGTTCAGCGCCAGGGTCTTCTCGATGCGGAACGGGTCCAGAAAAGCGGTGGTCACGTCCGGGATCAGCTGCATGTCGGATTCGGCGATGCCCTGGAATCCGCGGATGGAAGAACCGTCGAAGAGCTGGCCGTTGATGAAGAAGTCGGCGTCAACGGATTTTGCCGGCACGTTGAAGTGCTGCTGCACTCCGGGGAGGTCGGTGAATCGGATGTCGACGAACTTAACATCTTCGTCAGCGATGAACTTGAGGACTTCGTCCGCAGTTTTGAACATCGGTACTTTGCTCCTTATACACAATTGGGTGGATGACTCCGGACTGCACATCCTGACCTGCAGCAGGCTGGAAACGGGCTCCCTGTCAACTGCTTAGAACTCTAGGGGCAGCTAATTTCTCAACCGTGACGGCCGTGTTTCAGCCAAGTTACGCAAACCGAAGTCTCCCCTCCACCCTAGCGTGAACGGAACTGAGGCAGGCATTTGCCACTCGGGCCGCCGGAACACAGAGGCCGGGTAGTCTTAAACGGTGGTTGATAGAAGAAGTTTAGGTTCGTGGCTGGAAGGCCCTCCCTCCGACGAGAATTCCTGGCCGGGCAAGCGGCTCGGCCGGCCGAAGACCGGTCCCGGCAGCATCGGGCGCGTGGGTCCGCGGCTCGGCGCAATCATCATTGACTGGGCTATCGCCTCGGTGATTGGGTACGCGTTTTTTGGCGGCTCCTCCACCGCCATCCTGGCCATCTTTGCCGTGGAGCAGATTGTGCTCGTGTCACTGCTGGGTTACGGCATTGGGCACCGTGTGTTCAGCCTGCAGGTCCAGAAGCTGGACGGCAGGCCCGCAGGGCCGCTGGCCGCCGTCGTGCGCACGCTGCTGCTGTGCGTGGTGATTCCGGCCGTTGTCTTTGACGAGGACCAGCGCGGCCTGCACGACCGCGCCATGGGAACCGTCCTGGTGAAGGTCAAGCACTAACAAAACCTGTCCAGCTCAGGTCAACAAATGAAGGGCCCCTCCGAGGAGGGGCCCTTCATTTGTTGTGGCGGTGAGGTGGCCTTACCGTCCGCGCGAGGCCTTGCGGTCCGGGCGGGCCTTGTACGGATCGATGCCCTTGGGAATCGGCAGGCGCGTTCCCAGGGCGGCCAGACGCTTGTTGACCGCCTGGACTTCCTGTTTGGTCAGCGACTTGGGCAGTTTCTTGGCTTTCTTCGCGACCTGTGAAAGCGGGGTCAGGTTCTCGCCCTGGCCGGTCTGGATGACATGCACGGGCACGTTCGGCGCGATGCGGTTCATGCGGCGGCGTTCGCCGTCGGCCAGTGCCTTCGCGCGGCCCGGGGAGCCTTCGGTCACCAGGACAATGCCGGGGCGGCCAATGGCGCGGAAGACGGCTTCCTGGCTGCGCGGGTTCACGGCAACGGGCTGCTCTTCCAGGATCCAGCCGCGGCGCAGGATGCTCAGCGCGGCGCCGGAGGCACCCGGCTGGCCCTCAATTTGGGTGAAGGCGGCGCGTTCTGCGCGGCGGGACAGGATGAAAACAGCGGCCAGCAGGCCCAGCGGGACCGCGATGATGAGCATCGTGATCCAGTTGTCGATCAGCAGGCCGATCAGCAGCCCGACGGCGATGATGCCCAGGAATGCTCCTGCCATCACCCATACCAGGTTGGGGTCGTTGCGCCGCGTCATCTTGAAGACGTCGGCGATCTGCTTCATGCGGCCCGGGCCTTTTTTCTTCTTTTCCGCTTTGGGTTTGCGGGAGAAGAGGCCGCGGCGGGCGCTCTTGGGTGCGTCGGAATCTGTGCTGTTGGCCATAGTGGTTCAATTCTACGTGATTACCGTGTCCGGTCCGTGCCGTGAAACGGGGCGAAACCGGAACTCCGGCGGTCAGGGAGGTGCCGGTTCGCAGCGGGCGTACAAAGCGGTCAGCGGCGGGCGAGAATGGAGGACGCCTCCTGAAGGGTGGTGCCTGAATCCTCGATGTGGGCCAACTGCGGCGGCAGGTCAAGGCCTTTCTTGCGCATGGCCCCCGCCCAGAGCCGCCCGGCCCGGTAGGAGGAACGGACCAGCGGTCCGCTCATGACACCAAGGAAACCCAGCGCGGTGGCTTCGTCGCTGAGCTCCACGAATTCCTGCGGCTTCACCCACCGGTCCACCGGAAGGTGCCGCTCGCTGGGGCGCAGGTACTGGGTGATCGTGATCAAGTCGCAACCGGCGTCGCGCAAATCCCGGAGGGCGCCGGAGATCTCCTCGCGTGTTTCGCCCATGCCCAGGATGAGGTTGGACTTGGTGACCATGCCCAGCTTCTGTCCCTGCGTGATCACGTCGAGCGAACGCTCGTAGCGGAAGGCAGGCCGGATGCGCTTGAAGAGCCGCGGCACGGTTTCCACGTTGTGGGCAAACACCTCCGGGCGCGCGTCGCAGATGGCCTCGATGTGCTCGGGTTTGCCGGAAAAGTCCGGAATCAGGATTTCGACGCCGGTGCCCGGGTTCAGCTCGTGGATCTTGCGGATGGTTTCCGCATACAGCCAGACGCCTTCGTCCGCGAGGTCGTCACGGGCCACGCCCGTCACCGTTGCATAGCGCAGGTTCATCTTCTGGACCGAACGGGCAACCTTGGTGGGTTCGAACAGATCCACGGCCGAGGGCTTGCCCGTGTCGATTTGGCAGAAGTCGCACCGCCGGGTGCACTCGGAACCGCCGATCAGGAAGGTGGCCTCCTTGTCCTCCCAGCATTCGAAGATGTTGGGGCAGCCGGCCTCCTCGCAGACGGTGTGCAGGCCTTCCTTCTTGACCTGTTCCTTCAAATGAACGTACTCCGGACCAATGGCGACTTTGGCCTTGATCCACTCCGGCTTGCGTTCCACGGGCACGGCTACGTTGCGCTGCTCGATGCGCAGCAGGCGGCGTCCTTCGGGGGCGAGCGTCATAGGAGGGTTCCTTTCGACCGGCCGGCCGCGGTGGCGCCTGGTTCCGGAGGGATGGTGTCCATGATCCGAACCGGATGTTCGCGGACAAGGTGGTCCCTGCGGCGAAGGAGTTCTTCCTCCACGCGGGCCACCAGATCGGTGGGAGTGACAGTGCGGCCGGTCTCGGCCGAGATGGAGGTGGTTCCGGCGTCGGTGATCCCGCAGGCCACAATCTGGTCATAGGGGGCCAGGTCATTGCTGCAGTTGAGCGAGAAGCCGTGCATCGTGACGCCGTGGTTGACGCGGATGCCAATGGCAGCGATCTTCCGGTCGGTGCCGCCGTCGCGCACCCAGACGCCGGAGCGTCCGGCAACCCGTTCGCCGCTGATGCCGAAGTCCGCCAGGACCGCAATGAGCGCGTCCTCGAGGGTGGCCACATAATCCGCAACTTTGCTGGGATCGGGCAGTCGAAGGATAGGGTAGCCCACCAGCTGCCCCGGGCCGTGCCAGGTGAGTTTGCCGCCGCGGTCCACGGAAATCACCGGTGTTCCGTCGAAGGGACGCTCATGGTCCTCGGTCCGTTTGCCAGCGGTGTACACCGGGGAGTGCTCCAGCAGCAACACTGTATCGGGAGCTGTACCGGCCAACACGCGCTCATGAAGACCGCGCTGCCTGTCCCAACCGTCCAAGTAATCCACGTAATCCGGGGCAAGACCGACGCGCAGGAAATCCAAAGCCATGGGGTCAGCCTAGACCGCTGCGGCAGAAGTTCCGACTGTGGTGTTGCTCACATGTTCTTGGGCGGGGTGATCCGTACCCGGAAGAGCTGTGGATAACTTCTGCAGGATAGGCCGATCCCGACTAGAACAGAGTGCATGGAGGCTAACGGGCAGGTTGGGGTGGTCCACCCGCCGGCGGTGGATGAGGGATACCGCGCTGAGCGGCTGTTGGGCTCCGGCCGCGCGTCCAGGGTGTGGGCGGTCGTGCGGAACAGCGACGGCGCCCGCTTTGCGCTGAAGGTGCCGGCGGCTTCCCCCGGCGGGCACGGCACCACGTTTGAAACCCGGCGGGAGCTCAACATCCTGTCCCGGTTTGAGCATGAAAACCTCATGCACCTTTCCACCGTCCTGGAGACGGACCAGGGCCCCGGGCTCCTGATGGAGCTGGCCCCGGGAGGTTCCCTCGGCCGGGTGCTGCGGGCCCGGGGAACGCTTCAGCCGGGGGAAGCCGTAACGGTCCTGGTGGGCATAGCGTCAGTGCTCGCTTATCTGCATGGCCTGAATGTCTGCCATGGGGACGTCTCGCCCGGCAACATCCTTTTCACCGCCAGCGGTAAACCTCTGCTGGGGGATCTGGGAACCGCGGCACTGCTGGGATCAGGGCCGGCGCCGGCCGCAGCAGAGGAAGATGACGTCCTGGCGCTGGCCGCTGTGGGGTGGCTCATCGTGACGGGGCGGGCGCTTCCCCCTGCTGAGCGCCGGCTGCCCCTTGCCGTTCTGGTACCCGAAATTCCGGCGGCGCTCGCCGAGGCCATCGATGCGGGGCTGGAGGAAGAACCCAAACGCAGGCCCGACGCTGCCGAATTTGCCCGCCGGGTGTTCGAATCCACCCCGGCTCAGCCGCTGGACCTGGCCCTGGGTGATGCCTCCGCGCCCCTTGACCAAGCCCCAACCCGCCGATCCCGGCTCGATCAGGGGCGCGCTCCTGCAGGGCTGAGGCGCCGGGCCGGACGGGGAAAGAACAGGCGCCCGGGTGGTTCTCCGGGGGAACACGAGGGTAGCGGGCGCAGCCGAAACCGGATGTTGCTGGGTGCCGCAGCAGTCCTTGTGGCGGCAACCATGGGTTTGGGGGCGGTGGCGGTGGCGGCACCGGAGATGCTGCCGGGCGCAGAGCCGGGGGAACCCGGGACGCCGCCGCCGGCGTCGGACGGCGGGCAGTCTCCGGGGGCGCAGCCGCTGCCTCCGCCGGATCAAGCGAAGGACGCAGACACGGTTCGGGGTGCGGGGGACGGAGCTGTGCCAGGATCACCGGAACCCTCCGGGCAGGTATCCCTGGCCCGGACATCCGGTTCGGAACTGGAGCTCATGGTCAGCAGCAGTGACCCGGTGCAGGCGGCCCGTGCGCTCGCCGAGCTGCGGGCACGGGCCTTCACCGCTGCTGATGCCGATTTGCTGACGGGCATCAATACGCCGCGCTCGCCGGCCATGCAAGCGGACCAGGCCGAGATTTCCAAGCTCGAGGCGGCAGAAACGGTGCTCTCCGGCCTCGCTGTGGAGGTCGTGTCGGCCGGACCGGCTGTGCCGGGCCAGGACGGACGGGTCAGCGTACGGGCCGCCGTCTCCACGTCCGCCTACGCGGAACGGGACGCACGGGGAGGGATGGTCCGGAACGTGGCTGCGGTATCCAGCCAAGACGTTGTCCTGGTCATGGTGCGGACCGCGGACGGCTGGCGCATTGAGGACATTCTGGCGCCGCCTGCCTGAATATTGACTCCGGAGCGGGTCTGTCGCTGAAACGCCAACGGTCCTCGAAAGATAGGATCGTTCCATGAGTTCAACTGCTTACCTTCGCTACCCCGATCTGCATGGCGACCTCGTCACCTTTGTGGCTGAAGACGATGTCTGGATGGCTCCCGTTACCGGCGGACGGGCCTGGCGCGTTTCCTCCATGCAGCTGCCGGCCCGCAGCCCCAAGTTCTCACCAAACGGCGAGCATCTGGCGTGGCAGGTGGTCCAGGGCGGTGCCCCGGAGATCGTGACTGCGGACGCCGACGGCGGCAACTACCGGCAGTTGACCTTCTGGGGGAGCCAGAGCACCCGGCTGAAGGGATTCAACTCGGCGGGGCAGGTTGTTGCCACCACGTCCGTGGAACAGGAAGACAGCCGCCTGCGCTGGGCCTTCACGGTTCCGCTGGACGGCGCAGCCCCGGTCAAGCTTCCGTACGGTCCGGTGGAAACGATCGCTGAAGGACCCGCCGTGGGTGACGAACGCCCAATGGTCATCGGCAGCATGCTCACCCGTGAACAGGCCTGGTGGAAGCGCTACCGCGGCGGCACGGCAGGGAAACTGTGGATCGATGCGGACGGCAACGGTGAATTCGAACGCCTCGTCCCTGAACTTGACGGCAACCTGTCGGACCCGATGTGGATCGACGGCCGGGTGGTTTTCCTGTCCGACCACGAGGGGTACGGCAACCTGTACTCGGTGACGCCGTCGGGCACGGATCTGCGCCGGCACACAGACTTTGACGCCTTCTACGTCCGCCATCCTTCCTCGGACGGCAGCCGCATTGTTTTCGAATCCGCAGGACGTTTGTGGCTGCTGCCCTCCTTGGATGCTGAAGCGCAGCCGCTGGACATCGTCCTCGGGTCAGCCGGCACGGCCCGGCGCCCGCGTCCGCTGGACGTTGGCAAGCATCTTGCCGGCGCCGTCCCCGATGCCGCCGGAAATGCCAGCGTGGTGGAAACCCATGGCACGCTGCATTGGCTCACCCACCGCGACGGACCGTCGCGGGTCATCGAGGCGGACTCCACCGTCCGGGCCCGTCTCGGCCGTCCGCTGGGGGAGTCCCGGGCTGTGTACGTGGCCGACCGACACGGCGAAGAGGCAATTTACATCAAGGACGTCTTCGCGGAGGTCGCGGTGGGTGCCGCCCCCCTCTCCGGGGCTGCTCCGGGTCTTCCGGCGTCGCAGGCCGCAGCGGACGCCGGAGACGACACCGGTTTGGTCCTCCCCAGTCCGGTTTCAGCCGGGTCCGCTGTTGCGCTGCCGCAGGCAGTCCAGCAGGCGGCGGAACCCCGGACAGCAGGGCAGGAGCCCGAATCGTCCCGGGAAACCGAGATTTCCTCCAAGCCGGGGGAGAGCAGCAGCACCGTCCGGGTGGAATTCGACCGGCCAACGCGGGTCAGCCAGTTGGCGCCCAGCCCGGACGGAAAGCGCGTGGGCGTGGCCACGGAGTACGGAGAAGTTTTTGTGCTCGACGTCGCCTCGGCCCAGTTGTTCCCGGTGGCCTCCACCGGCTTCGGCGCCGTTGACCAGCTCGCCTTCTCCCCGGACTCGCAGTGGCTGGCCTGGGCAGAACCGTCCAGCGCAGACGGCCGCACCAAGATCCGCCTCCGCTCCGTGCTGGATACGGAAGCACCGGTGATCGACGTGACTGACGGTCGGTTTACCGACCATGATCCCTCTTTCACCACCGACGGCCGCTACCTGGCCTTCCTCTCCGAGCGCAGCTTCGACCCCGTCTACGACACGCACCGGTTCGATTTGAGCTTTCCGTCCTCCACCAAGCCGTTCCTGGCGGCTCTGGCAGCGGGCACCCCTTCGCCCTTCGGCCCGACGGTTTCGGGCATCCCGGCCGTTGACCCAGCGGACGCAGGGAAAGCCGATCGTGATCCGGAGACCACTGCAACGGTTCCTGACGTTGTCGTTGATGCCGAGCGGATAGGGGACCGGATTATTGCCGTCCCGGTCCCGCAGGGACGCTACGAGAAGCTCCGGACCGCTGATTCAGCCCTGCTCTGGCAGGCGGCCGACATCTACGGAGTGACAGGTGACGGCCGGGCCTCGGCCACGGACCGCGACCCGGCCTCTCGGCTGGAGCGCTTCGACCTGGTGAAAAAAGATCTGTCCGTCCTGGTCCCGGCACTGGACGATTTTGAAGTCAGCGGCGACGGCACCAAGGTGGTGCTGCGCCATGACAGCGGTGTCCGGGTGGTTCCCGCCTCCGCCAAAGTTGAGGAAGATTCCGGCGAGAACATCCGGGTGGAGCTGGACCGCATCCGGGTGCGGATTGACCCGGTCCAGGTTTGGGGGCAGGCTTTTGACGAGGCCTGGCGGCTGCAGCGCGACTTCTTCTGGGCTCCGGACATGGGCGGACTGGATTGGGAAGGCGTCCACTCCCGCTACCGGCCGCTGGTGCAGAACCTCGGCAGCCACGATGACCTGGTGGACCTGCTCTGGGAAATGCACGGAGAGCTGGGCACCTCCCACGCCTACGTCACTCCTGCTCCCGTCACGGAACCGGGCTCGGGAAGCCAGGGTTTCCTCGGCGCCGACCTCCGGCCGGGTGCCGGCGGCTGGGAAGTGGTGCGCATTCTGGGAGCCGAATCCTCGGACCCGCAGGCCACGTCACCGCTGAGCGCCCCGGGCGCGGACGTGCACCCCGGCGACATCATTGCCGCCGTTGACGGACAACCTGTTCCGGCCAATGAAGGACCGGCCCCGCTGCTCGCAGGGGCAGCCGGCCGCACCGTGGAGTTGACGATTGTCTCCACGAACGACGACGGCGCACCCTCCCAGCGCCGCATCGCCGTCGTGCCGCTGCGCAGCGAGGAACGCCTCCGCTACCAGAACTGGGTCCACGCCAATCGCCGCATTGTCCGCGAGGCTTCAGACGGTGCCTACGGCTACCTGCACATCCCGGACATGGTGGCCAACGGCTGGTCTCAGCTGCACCGCGACCTGGACCAGGAGGCTGCAAAGCAGGCTCTGGTGGTGGACGTCCGGCGCAACCGCGGGGGACACACCTCTCAGCTGGTGGCCGAGCTGATCGGCCGGAAGGTCACAGCCTGGGCCAACCCCCGCGGCGGAAAGCCCACCCCCTATCCGGACCATGCTCCGAGGGGGCCCGTGGTGATCCTGACGGACGAGTTCGCCGGTTCCGACGGTGACATCATCACTCAGGTGTCCAAGCTGCGCAGCATCGGCCCCGTGGTAGGCACCCGCACCTGGGGCGGCGTCGTCGGCATTGACGGCCGGTTCCACCTGGTGGACGGGACCGTGGTCAACCAGCCCCGGTACGCCTATTGGTTCACCGGAGGTGTGGGCTGGGACGTGGAAAACCGGGGAGTGGAGCCGGACATTGAGGTGGCGTTCCCGCCGCATGCCTATGTGGCAGGAGATGACCCCCAGCTGGAGCACGGCGTTGGCATCCTGCGCGAAATGCTGTCGGAGATCCCCACGGATCAGCCGCCGGCCATGACCGGCTACCGGTCACTTCAGCCTGCCCCGCTTCCTCCGCGTCCGCAGGCGGCGCCGGACTCAGCGGCGGTGCCTAAGGGAGCCGTTCCCGGGCCGGTTGCAGCCTCGTCCGCAGTGCCGGGCAGGCACTAGCGTTTAGTTCCCGCGTGGACCACGGCCTCCGTTCCCCTGGCTACAGGGGAACATAGGCCGTTGCCAGCTGGTGTCCCTCCTGCGGAGCCATTACATTGTCAGCTTCCTGACTCAAGGACTTGGCAGCGTTGAAGGCGGATGGCCGCAGGAGTAGCGTCGGAAAATGGGCTTTTACCCCAGTTCGCCGAGAAGCGCCCGAACGTCGGCGTTTCCCCTGACCCCATCCAACCTCGGAGCAGCGAATGAATACCTCAACGCGCCCGTCCTACCTGCACTGGGCAGCAATTGCCCTTGTCTTCGTCGGCGGCGGATTCGGTGCCGCCAGCCGCGAGGGCCTTTCGCTCGCCATCCCGAACCTCGGCGAGGTTCCGATCGCGATCCCGATCATCAACGTGGTCGGTGCCTTCCTGCTCGGCTACCTCTACGAAGCCGTCACACGCCTTGATAAGGCGCGCCCAACCGGCGCGAACCTCAAGCTGCTGCTCGGCACCGGCTTCTGCGGCGGCTTCACCACCTACAGCTCGCTGGCCACCGACACCGCAGTGCTTTTCCGCGACGGACTGCCGGGGTCCGCCATTATCTACGCTCTGGCAACGGTGATCGTCGGCGCCTGCGCCACCTGGGCCGGCATTGCCATTGCGGCCGCCGTCAATAACCGGAGCTCGAGTCCGCGTAAAGATGAGCAGGAGGACGCAACATGACCCCGGGAATTTTCCTGCTGCTCGCCCTGGCCGGCGGGTTGGGCGCCGTGGTGCGGTTCATGCTGGACGGCTTCATCCGCGCCCACTCCAAGACGCGGTTCGCGTGGGCGACGACGATCATCAACGTCTCCGGTTCCCTTGTGCTCGGCTTTCTTACCGGCCTCACCATTGAGCACTTCGTGTCGACCGACGTCGGCATCGTCATCGGCACCGGGTTCCTCGGCGGCTACACCACGTTCAGCACGGCGAGCTACGAGACGGTGCAGCTGATCAAGAAGGGCCGGTACGGCGCGTCGTTCATCAGCGGTATTGTCATGCTCGTGCTCTCCGTTGCTGCCGCCGTGATCGGCCTTTGGGTGGGTACGGAACTCTGAAGCCAACAGTTGCAGGTCACCAGCGGCTCCCGCGGTGACCTGCAGCTTTCGTGTGCTCTGGGCAGCCCGGGGGAGGCGATGCAGGCTTACGGGCGCTTGGCCGCAGGAATGTAATAGGCGATCACCAGGAAAACCCAGGTGGTGAGGATGTACGGCCACGTATAGGTGGGAGCGTCGAGGCGGTGCATGATCACCGTGACAACCGCGGTTACCACGGTTCCAATCACCGCAAGCACCCACGACACCGAGCTGCTGCGCAGAAACACCACGGAGAGCGCAATGGCGGTGAGCACACCGGAGTACCCGGCGAGGCCGTTGGCCGTCTCGGTGAGGGCCTCGCCCATCGCCAGCGCGCACAAACTGCCCACCACGCTGCCAAGGAGGCCGGCCAACCCCACTTTCCAGCTGGCTACGAACAGTCCGAGGAGAATGAGGGCCCCGGACCATTCGTTGTTGATGAGCACCACCTCCGAGACATTCGTCAGCAGGGAGCGTGCGAAGGCGAGCGACGCTGAATCGATGGTGGCCGCCGGCGCCGCGCTCACGTGCAGCGCCTCCGTGCTGAGCAGCATCCCGGTTGCCACGATGCAGAACGGTGCCGTCGTCGACGGCAACGCATAGATTTTCAGCGGTGTCTTCGTGAACAGGGCGACCACCAGCCAGGTCACCGGAGCGCAAAGCAGACCGCCGACGAGCGCGATTGGATAGGCGGCCCACTGACCGCCGATGGCCGAGAAGGTCCCGGCACCAACGAGAGCGCCGCAGAAGCCCTGCATTCCTGTTGTTACGGAGCTGGAGTCGGCCTTGAGCAGGCGCCCTCCCACCGTGTTTCCCGCACAGCCGATCAGCACGAGCAGTGCCATGCGCCAGTCAGCGACGGCGAAGGCAACCAGGATTAGCAGCGCCGTGTAAATGTTGCTCTGGAAGAAGATTTGCGAGAGTCCCTCGCACCAGCCCTTAAGCCATCCTGGGCCTGAGATGGCCGGGCTCGGTGTAGCTGCCGCTGCGCTGCTCATGTCATGTCCTTGCCCGGGGCGTCATTCCGCGGCGCTCCTGTTGCTGTTTCCCGCTTCGCCTTTGCGCCTGGACCGGGTTCGCCCCGGGCAGCTGCGTCGCCGTTGGCGCCCGCCCCGCTGCTCGCCAGCGCCCATCGCTCCTCCACATGGCCGAAACGCCAGTAGGCAGTGGAGGTGAACCAGACGAGGATCAGCGTGCCTACGACGATGTAGCCCACGTTCTCAAGGTCGATGCTGGCCACCCACCCGGTGAGCGGGTCGCGCAGGCCGAGCTTCTCGTTCAGCAATCCAACCAGCTCAATCCCACCGATCATGACGGCAATCACCACCGAGAGCCCTGTGATGGTGAGGTTGTAGTACAGCTTCCGAACCGCATTGACGCTCGCCCACCCGTAGGCCTTCACCATGACGGCAGAATCCAACGTATCGAACAAGCTCATGCCCGCAGCAAAGATCAGCGGCAGGCAGAGGATCGCGTACCAGGGCAGCCCTGTCGCCGCCCCCGTTCCGGCCAGCACCAGGAGCGCGATCTCGCTGGCAGTGTCGAAGCCGAGCCCGAACAGAAAGCCGACGGCATACATCTTTCCCGGGCGGTCGATCGTCTTCAGCATCGGGCGGATGAGGCGGCTGATAAGGCCCCTCCCTTCCAGATGCCGTTCCAGCTCCAGCTCGTCAAGGTCTCCACTGCGCGAAGCCCGCCAGACCTTGAGGATTCCCATGAACGCAACGGCATTGATGAGCCCGATCAGCAGCAGGAAGACACCGGAAACCAGCGTGCCGAAAACGCCCAGGCCGTTGCGCACGTCATTTCCGTCATCGCTCAGCCCCACGGCCCAGCTCACCCCCAGCGCCAGCAGCGCCGCCATCAGGAAAACGATGGTGGAGTGGCCCAGAGAGAAGAACAGGCCGACGCCGGCGGCCGGCCTGCGCAGGTCGACAAGCTTGCGGGTGGTGTTGTCAATCGCGGCGATGTGGTCGGCGTCGAACGCGTGCCTCACACCCAAAACATACGCCACCACTGCAATGCCAACCCCGAAGACGGAAGAACCAAGCTGCAGATGCAGCGGCTCGACCAGGAAGAAGAACAGTCCGAAACCCGCGATGTGCAGGAGTGCGACGGGAATAAAGGCGAGCACCACCTGCGCCCGGTAGGACCGACCCGGCTTCGCCTCTTGCGCAGTAGCCTGTTCTTTCACCGTGAGTCCCCTCCCTAGCTCTTTCGAATCACGGGGGCCTGCTGTCCTGTCAGCAGCTCGTGCACGGCGGCCGCCGCGGCCGTGTTGGCTGCCGCCACTGCCACGGTGTCGTTGCCCACCAGCCGCATCCACACGCCTGCGTCACCGGGCAGCGTGCTCACTCCGAAGATCAGGTCACCCCCGCTGTCGCTGATCGCCCGGTGCAGGGTGTCTGCGAGCAGCGCAGGCGGGACAAGCGGAGTAAAGACGTAGAGCATTGCCAGCACATCGTGGTCAGCGAGCACGCCGAGACCCCGCACTCCGGCATCGGCCCCCGGTTCTCCCGACCCGGGACTGAGCCGCAGCCGGTCCAGGGCGACCAGCCGGCCGCCCGGCCGGCGGACCTCGAGATCGGAGGCATACACGTCGTAGGCGTGCCGCTCACCGCGCGCGAGCCTGCCGGCATACACGGTCTCACCGAGCAGGAGGGTGGCCGACTCATCAATGACCACCGCCGTCTGCTGGTAAAAGCGGGAGTCAGTGAAGGGCACAACGGGTTCGGGCAGGTATTCCACATACGCGTCCTCTTCGACCGCGATGTTCATGATCGCCGACGCGTAGTCGTGCTCCATGCGGTAGACGCGTGTTTGGGTTTGGCTGGTCACATGCGCCGACGTACCGGAACCGAAGCTCAAATCTGTGCGCAGCCTGTCACCGTGCAGAATGCCGCCGCCCGATGACATCAGGTAGGTATAGGGCATGTCCGGGCGCAGCTGGTTGTAGTACAGCGGATGCATGATTTGAAGGGGCGATTTCTGGTAGTGGTGCACCAGCTCGGTGCGCCCGCGGTTGCGGGCAAACCCGAGCTGCAGAACGCCCACCTTGCCCGGGCTGCCCACGGGCAAGGTGGGCACCCCGGCATGGCGCAGCACCTCCTCGGGTACCCTCACCGGCTCATAGAACGCCGGCTGGAGGCGATATCCGCCCGGGTTTGGTTCCCGAAGTCCGTCCTGACCGGCTTGTTCTTCCGCCCGAGGGAGCAGGGGACCAACACCGGCGAGCTCGTCATTAGCGGTCCGGGCATCCCCGGCGGGTTCAGGCATGGCTCGGGGTTCTGTTGCTCCGAGCGTCATCCGATGAGCTCGGTTCTGGCACCGTTCCACTGCGTCATGATCTCCCGGTGGAGTTCATCGACGCCGAACCCGGTAAGCGAGTTGGTCAGCACCACGGGCCTGTCCTCACGCACCCGGTGTGCATCGGACTCCATCACGTTGAGGTCGGTCCGCACGTACTGGGCAATGTCGATCTTATTAATCACCAGGATGTCGCTGTCGGTGATACCGGGACCGCGCTTGCGCGGCATCTTCTCACCTTCGGCGGTGTCCAGCACGAACACGAAGACGTCGGCAAGCGCCGGCGAGAAGGTAAGGGTCAAATTGTCACCGCCCGACTCGTAGATGAGGGTGTCAATGTCAGGGAACCGTTCCAGCATTTCCGCACCCACGGCCAGATTCATGGTGGGATCATCACGCACTGCCGTATGGGGGCAGGACCCGGTTTCCACGCCCACCACCCGTTCAGGATCGAGGATGCCTTTGAGCTCCCGGCGCACGTGGTGGGCGTCCTCCTGGGTGTAGATATCGTTCGTGATGACGCCGGGAGTGCGCCCGGCCTCGATCAGCAGCGGCACCAGCGCCTCCGTCAGCGCCGTTTTGCCGCTGCCAACAGGCCCGCCGATCCCGATCCTCAAGACGTTCTCGCTCATACTTTCCTCAATTCCTTGAAATCCGTTGGTATATGTCTGCGTTCTCAGCTGGCAAACAGGCGTGCCTCGGCCCGCTCATGCTGGGCGGACATGACGTCGGCCATGGGCGCGCAGCCGCCAAGGTCAGCGAGGTCGCGTTCAAGTGCGGCCTCCGTTGCCTGTTCAATCACGCCGGCCGTATTCCGCAAGATGCCCTGCGCGTGCCGGTGATCGGTCAGCCGAAGCCGCAGGGCGGCACCGACAAAGCTCGCACAAAAAGCGAACAGGTCCGATGCCACCGCCTTGCGCGTGGCCACGCCGTTGGCGGCGTACACCACCGCGGTCACGACCGGCTGGCAGCCGGGCGTGCTGCGCAGCCGCACCCGCTCGGCATACTCAGTGAGCAGCGGGTGCTCAATCAGCTCCGCGCCAAGATCGACCAGCTGGTGCCCGCTGCGCACGGAAACCGTGCGCAGCTCGGTGTTCAGCTTGGACGCGAACAACCGCTGATCGACCTCCTGGACGAGCTCGACGTCGTCGTTCGCCGCAGCGCGGTGCGCTGCGGCGAGCGCTGTTGCGTCCCCGGGCCCCACGGAGTGCAGCAGCAGATCGGCGAGCAGCGGCTGCACTCCGTCGCGGGACACCAGCCGCGCCTGGCTAAAGGCCTCGAGCCCGTGCGACATCGTGTAAAAGCCGCTGGGAAACGCCGAGTCCGTGAACTGCAGGCTGGTCAGCAACCGTTGTACATCCGACATGTGCGCCCCCTACGCGAGGAAGAACAGCTGGGTCAGCGGCAGGGTCTGCGCCGGTGGAATCGTGGCCAGCGTGCCGTCATATGTCACGTCGTAGGTCTCAGGATCAACCTCGATATGCGGGGTCGCGCTGTTGCGAACCATGTTCTCCTTGCCGAGGCCGCGGCAGCCGTGTACCGGAAGTATCTGGCTCTCCAGCCCGAGCCGCTCGGGAATGCCCTTGTCGATGGCCGCCTTCGACATGAACGTCGCCCGCGTGCTCTGCAGCGTCTTGCCCTGTGCGCCGAACATGGGCCGGTAAAACACCGGCTGCGGTGTTGGCAGCGAGGCGTTCGGGTCGCCCATCAAAGCCCAGTTGATCAGGCCTCCCTTGACGATCAGCTTGGGCTTGGCGCCGAAGGAACCAACAGGCCAGAGCACGATATCGGCCATCTTGCCCGGTTCCAGCGAGCCGATGTAGTCGGACACACCCTGTGTAATGGCCGGGTTGATCGTGATCTTGGCGAGATAGCGCAGTACCCGGAAGTTGTCGTTGTCCGCACTGTCTTCCGGAAGAGTTCCGCGCTGGTCCTTGCAGTGGTGGGCAATCTGGAAGGTTCGCATGAACGACTCTCCGATGCGCCCCATGGCCTGGGAATCGGAGGAAACCATCGAAATGATCCCCTCGTCATGGAAAACCGTCTCGGCCGAGATCGTCTCGGCCCGCACGCGGGAGTCGGCGAAGGCTACGTCTTCGGGGATGTCATGGGAGAGGTGGTGGCAGACCATCACCATGTCCAGCAGCTCGTCAACCGAGTTGGCGGTGTAGGGCAGGGTGGGGTTCGTCGAGGACGGGAGTACGTTGGGGTGGCCGGCCACCTTGATGATGTCCGGTGCGTGCCCGCCGCCGGCACCCTCGGTGTGGAAGGTGTGGATGGTGCGGCCGTCGATGGCATCGAGGGTGTTCTCGACATAACCGGCCTCGTTGAGGCTGTCAGTGTGCACCGAAATCTGCACGTCGTAGGCGTCGGCGACGGAGAGCGCGTTGCTAAGGGCGGCGGGTGTGGAACCGTAGTCCTCATGGACCTTGAGTCCGCATGCCCCGCCCTGGACCTGTTCGATCAGGGCCTCGGGCAGCGATCCGTTGCCCTTGCCGAGGAACCCCATGTTCACCGGCATCGCCTCGGCTGATTCCAGCAGCCGGGCCAGGTTCCACACACCGGGGGTGGTTGTGACGCCGTTGGTGCCGTCGGTTGGTCCCGTTCCGCCGCCAAAGAGGGTGGTGATGCCGTTGGAGAGGGCGGCCAGCGCCTGTTCCGGCGAGATGTAGTGCACGTGCGAGTCGATGCCGCCGGCGGTGGCGATGAGGTGCTCCCCGGCCAGCAATTCGGTGCCCGGGCCTACCACAAGGCGCGGATCCACTCCGTTCATGGTGTGCGGGTTGCCCGATTTGCCGATCCCGGCGATCTTTCCGTCGCGCACACCGATGTCGCCCTTAACAACGCCGAGCACCGGATCCAGGATGATGGCGTTGGTGATGACCAGGTCAAGTACGCCCTCCGCGTCAGTCGCCGCCGGGTCCGCTGCCATGCCGTCACGGGCGGTTTTTCCGCCGCCGTAGACCACCTCGTCGCCGTAGTGGCCTTCGTTGTAGTCCTTCTCAATCTCGATCACCAGATTGGTGTCGGCCAAGTGGACTCGGTCGCCAACGGTGGGACCAAAGAGGTCCGTATATTGCTTGCGCGAGATGATAGCCATTACTTTTTCCCCTTCGATGCGTCGCCGGTTGCGTTGGCACTGGGTGTGGCGCTCGGTTTGCCGTTTTTGAATTCGAGTTCTTCCATTCGTGCCATCGCCCGGATCTTCGTTGCCGCCGAGTCGAGCCCGCCGTCCACGAGGTTGTTGAAGCCAACCACCCGCCGGGTTCCGGCGTACGCGGTGAGCGTCACTTCACGGGTGTCACCGGCCTCCAGCCGGATGCCGGTCCCCGCGGGAACATCCAAATGCATGCCGTAGGCAAGTTCCCGTTCGAACAGAAGTGCCTTGTTGGCCTCGAAGAAGTGGAAGTGCGAGCCGATTTGTATCGCCCGGTCGCCGGTGTTGCTCACCAGCAGCGTGACGCTTCGCCTGCCGGCGTTAATCTCGATGTCTTCGTCTTTGTGGTGATAAGTGGGGCTGCCCAGCATGGTGTTTCCTTCCCTTGCGGCGCGGAGCGGGGTCGCTGCGCGCGGCGGTTCGGTGTAGGAGGGATCCGATCAACTCGAACGGATCGGGATGGGATGGTGGTGCGTGTGGGAGTGACCGTTGGCTTCCTCAAAGGCGTGCGAGTGGGCGTAACCGTGACCGTGATCTGCCGCCAGGCCTGCCTCGATGCCGGTGCGGCCGTGGCTTAGATTGTGCAGCGCATCGCGGATCCGCTCGCGGATAACGCGCAGCACCGCCTGCTCGCTCAGCAGTGCACCGTAGAATTCGGCATCGGTGAAACCACCCTCGCCGAACGGCACGGCTTCTCCGCGCACGCTCGCCGCCCGCCTAAAACCTGCGGGGACGACGACGGTCTGCGTGCTGCCGAGCAGCCGCAGCCGGTTCAGGGCCGTCAGGAGTCCGCTTGCGTCGTCGACGGTCGCCGTCTCCACGGGGTTGCCGGCCCCGTGTGTGCGCACCAGATGTGCGATGCGGTGGAGCTCGGCGTCGTCGAAGGGGTTGGCGGCATCCGCGAAGATCAGGACAGCCGCCTCCGGTGCACGCCGGCGCACCTCGGTGGCGGCAGCCCGAAGCCAGGCCGTGAGATGGTCGCCGGTGCCAAAGGCGTCGGCTAGAACCATTGGCACGGGGGAGGATGCCCCAGCGGTATCGCTGGAACTTCCCTGCACGCCGAGCCAGCTAAGCGTCTTCGCGGTATCGGCAACCAGAGTCGGATTGCGGCCGAATGTCATGGGCAGCACGACGATCGGTGCCGGCTCTGCGCCGGAACCACTCCGACCTCGCCCGCGCAGGTGCGTGAGCGTGTTGTGCAGCGGCCGGCCGGCCGGGGTGATGAGAGCACCGGGAACCAACTTCGCCGCGAAGGAGAGATCCGTTCCGTTGTTACTCTCGTGTCCTCCGACCAGCACCACGGTCGCTTGGGACTCGAGGGGCTGGGTCAATTCATGCCCCGATGGGATCGTGGCAGGAGACGAGCTTGCTGCCGTCAACGAACGTTGCCTCGACCTGCAGGAGCGGCAGCCGCTGACGCACGCCGTCCATGCACTGGCTTTCTGAGACGATGGTCTTGCCGAGCTCCATCACCTCGGCAACGGTCCGGCCGTCGCGGGCACCTTCCAGAATCGCCTCGCAAATGAGAGCGGTGGCTTCGCTGACATTCAGTTTGGTTCCGCGCTCGCGCCGCTTACGGGCCAAATCGGCCACCTGGTATATGTACAGCTTGTCTATTTCTTTTGGAGTGAGGTCCATTGCTTCACCTTTAGCCGCTGTTGCGATCACTTTGTGTGTGCTCGGCACACCGGCCGAGCTCGCGTAATGGAGACGCTACGCGCAGCAATTGGCAGTCAACACCCTCCTGTCCGGAACTGGGGTGGTACGGTGCAGAGAAATCTCGGCGTTCATTCTGCACGTCGCACGGGCACAAAAAATCCGTGTTCCCCTTGACTTTCCAAAGGGAACACGGACTGTTTGCGGACCGGTGCCAAGCCGGCTTGGGCTTAGGATTCCAGCGTGGCGTCCAGCGAGATCTTGATGCCTGCGAGTGCCTGCGACACGGGGCAACCGCTCTTTGCGGCCTCCGCGATGTCCGTGAATTCCTCGGCGGTCAGGCCGGGAACCACGGCGGTGACCTTCAGGCGGCTCTCGGTGATGCCGGTGCCGGGAACAAAAGTCACGTCTGCCGAGGCCTCGATGCGTTCGGCGGTCTTGCCGGCTTCGGCCAGTCCGTTGCTGAACGCCATGGAGAAGCAGGCGGAGTGGGCGGCGGCAATCAGTTCCTCGGGGCTGGTCTTGCCGTTGGCTTCCTCGGCACGTGCCTTCCACGTGACGTCATAGGTGCCCAGGCCGGAGCTGTCGAGCGTGACATCCCCTTTGCCGTTGAAGAGGTCGCCGTTCCAGACGGTGTGGGCTGAGCGGACTGTAGCCATGGGAGCTCCTTAAAAGCGGATGGGGCGAAGGCCGGCAGGCGCCGGCGCTTCACCCCATACTATTCAGTGACGTGCAGCTGTTACCACATGGTGGCGACGGCGATGTTGACCACCGTCAGGATGCCGACGCCGTTGGCGAGAACCTTGCTGACAGGCTCGCCCTTCTTGTACTTGCGCTGGCCGATGAAGGCCATGACGGCGATGACGAGGGCGAGGGTGAGCTTGACGGCAATCTTGATGTGGTTGACGTCGTAGTCGTCCATCTCAGCCAGACCCACCAGAAGAAGGCCGGTCACCAGCTGGAGGAGTGCGGCGTGGAACTGCCCGGGCATCACGGTGGGGTTCTTGATCTTGGCAAACCAGATGCCAACGATGATGGCCGCGCCGAGGATGTGCAGGAAAACGAGGAAGCTCTGTAGGAAGTCCATGTCACCAGCTTACGGACACCTTGTCAGCATTATCGAACCGTACGGCCTGCTGCCGGTAACTATTCGACAACATGTAGAAAAAGGGCGCTTCCCTCGCGGGAAGCGCCCTTTCAGCGGCAGTCAGTCAGTTCAGGACTAGAGTCCCAGGTCTGCCTCGAAGTTGCCTTCTTCAAGCCGGGCCTTGAGCGTCTGCAGGAAGCGTCCTGCGTCGGCGCCGTCCACCAGGCGGTGGTCGTAGGACAGGGACAGGTACATCATGGAGCGGATGGCGATGGTGTCATTGCCCTCGGCGTCCGTCAGGACGACGGGACGCTTGACGATGGCGCCGGTGCCCAGGATGCCCACCTGCGGCTGGTTGATGATCGGGGTGTCGAACAGGGCACCCACGGAACCGATGTTGGTGATGGTGAAGGTTCCGCCGGACAGCTCATCCGGTCCGATCTTTCCGGCCTTGGTGCGCGCACCGACGTCGCCGATGCGCTTGGCCAGACCGGCAATGTTCAGGTCGCCGGCATCCGCGATCACGGGGACCAGCAGGCCCTTTTCGGTGTCCACGGCAATCGCGAGGTGCTCGGAGTCGTGGTACGTGATCTGCTGGGCGTCCGAGTCGTAGGACGCGTTCAGCTTCGGGTGCTGCTTCAGTGCCTCGGTGACGGCCTTGGCAATGAAGGGCAGGAAGGTGAGCTTGGCGCCGTTCTGCTCCAGGAAGGAGTTCTTGGCCGAGGCACGCAGCTTGGCGATGCGCGTCATGTCCACTTCCTGGACCTGGGTCAGCTGGGCAGAGACCTGCAGGGATTCGACCATGCGGCGGGCGATCGTCTGACGGATCCGCGGTGCCTTGACCGCGGTGCCGCGCAGCTTGGCGCTTTCGTCGCTGATCTTTGCCGGTGCAGCCTTGTCCGAGGATGAGGCTGCTGCGGGAGCAGCCGCGGGGGCCGGTGCGGAGTCCGCAGCCTTCTTGGCTTCGGCGGCTTCCAGGACATCCTGCTTGCGGATGCGGCCGGCTACGCCGGAGCCCTTGACCGTGGAGAGATCCACGCCGTGCTGGTTCGCAAGCTTGCGCACCAGCGGAGTGACGTAGGTACCCTCGGAATCAGCGGCAGCGGGAGCTTCCTGCTTGGGAGCCTCCTGCTTCGGAGCTTCGGCCTTGGGCTCAGGCTTCTTCTCCTCCTGCTTCGGAGCTTCCTGCTTGGGGGCTTCCTTCTTCTCCGGTTCGACGGCCGGAGCTTCGCGCTCGTCCTTCGACGCTGCTGCAACCGGCTCGGCTGCCTTGGGCTCGGCCTTGGCCGGAGCTGCGGAACCGGAACCGATGACGGCAAGGACAGCGCCAACCTCGGCGGTGTCATCCTCGTTCACCCGGATTTCCAGCAGCTTGCCGGCAACGGGGGAGGGGATCTCGGTGTCAACCTTGTCGGTGGAAACCTCCAGCAGCGGCTCGTCCATTTCGACGTCGTCGCCCACGGCCTTCAGCCAGCGGGTGACGGTGCCTTCGGTAACGGACTCGCCCAGTGCGGGGAGGGTTACTTCGGTGCCTTCGCCGTTGCCGGAATCGGCGGAACCGGAGTCGGAAGACTCAGCGGGAGCTTCCTCTGCCGGGGCCTCTTCGGAAGCGGGAGCCTCTTCGGCTGCGGGTGCTTCTTCAGCGGCGCTGCCGCCGTCGTCCTTTGCATCAGCTGAACCGGAGCCGTCGCCGATGCGCACGAGCGCCTCGCCAACTTCAGCGGTTTCGTCTTCAGCCACGAGGATTTCCTCAATGACGCCGGCCACGGGGGACGGGATTTCGGTGTCGACCTTGTCTGTGGACACTTCCAGCAGCGGCTCGTCTACCGCGACGGTGTCGCCGACGGCCTTGAGCCAGCGGGTGACGGTGCCTTCAGTAACACTTTCACCAAGGGCGGGTAAGTTCACGGTTTCAGACATATTGTCCCCGTTTCTCCTTATTAGATCTTCTGAACCAGCCGTACCGCTGGTGCTGGTGGTGGAAAGCCTAGTGCACCCGGGGTTTGCGGGCCCGGGTGCACCAGGCGGTAATTCTTTGCCTAGCCGTGCAGCGGCTTGCCGGCGAGTGCCATGGCGGCCTCGCCGAGGGCTTCGTTCTGCGTGGGGTGGGCGTGCAGCAGGCTCGCCAGGTCTTCCGGGTAGGCCTCCCAGTTCACGATCAGCTGTGCTTCACCGATCTGCTCGCCGATGCGGCCGCCGATCATGTGGACACCCACAATGGGGCCGTTCTTTTCGCGGACCATCTTGATCAGGCCGGAGGAGCCCAGGATGGAGGTCTTGCCGTTGCCGGCAAGGTTGTATTCCTGGACCTGGACGTTGTCATCGCCGAGCTTGGCCTTGGCGGCCTTTTCGGTCAGGCCGACCGACGCGATTTCGGGCTCGCAGTAGGTCACCTTGGGGATGTTGACGTCTTCGACGATGACCGGCTTGAGGCCGGCGATTTCCTCTGCCACAAAGATGCCCTGCTGGAAGCCGCGGTGGGCCAGCTGCAGGCCGGGAACAATGTCGCCCACGGCGTAAACGTTGCCGACGCCGGTGTGCAGGCGCTCGTTGGTGATGACGAAGCCGCGGTCCATGGTCAGGCCCGCTTCCTCGTAGCCCAGGTTGGCGGTGACCGGTCCGCGGCCCACGGCCACGAGCATCAGGTCCGCTTCGTAGGTCTTGCCGTCAGCCAGGGTGACGACCACGCCGTCGTCGTTCTGCTTCACGTTGTCGAAGAAGATGCCGGTGCTGAACTTGATGCCGCGCTTCTTGTACGCGCGTTCCAGCTGCTTGATGATCGCTGCGTCTTCGTTGGGAACCAGCGACGGCAGGCCTTCGATGATGGTGACGTCCACGCCGAAGGAGTTCCAGACCGAGGCGAACTCGACGCCGATGACGCCGCCGCCGAGGATGATGGCGCTCTTGGGAACGGTGTCCATCTTCAGCGCCTGGTCGGAGGTGATGACCTTGCCGCCGATTTCCAGACCCGGCAGAGAGCGGGAGTAGGAGCCGGTGGCGAGGATGATGTTGGCGCCGGTGTAGGTCTCGCCGTTGACCTCAATGGTCTTTTCGCTGGTGAGCTTGCCTTCGCCCTCGATGACCGTGATGCCCTTGGACTTGATCAGGCCCTGCAGGCCGCGGAACTTGCCCGCAATGATGTTGTCCTTGTAGGAGTTCACAGCCGTCATGTCGATCGAATCGAAGGTGGCGTTGATGCCGTACTTCGATGCGGTCTTGGCGTTTTCGGCAATCTCGGCCGAGTGCAGCAGGGCCTTGGTGGGGATGCAGCCGTTGTGCAGGCAGGTGCCGCCCAGCTTTCCCTTTTCGATGAGTCCTACAGAGAAACCCAGCTCCACGGAGCGAAGGGCAGCGGCGTAGCCACCGCTTCCTCCTCCGAGGATCAGGATGTCGAATTCTTGCGCAGTTGCCTTTTCGGCCACTTGGACGCTCCCTCGCGTAATCGGTGACGCACATGGGCGCGTCGTTTTAGTGATTTGGGCGGTTGTGATCGTCTCTCACACTATCCCGCCGGCAGGGCTGCATCCACTCAGTGAAGTCCCGCCGGCGGGAAGTGTAAGGAGAAACACCACGCCGATTGCTTATTCCCGGTGGCTCCCGAAGGAGTCCGGTGCTATATGCCCGCCTTAGACGGAGCGGGCGACGACGTCTTCCGCGTAGGCCACCAGCGTGCGGACCGCGACGCCGGTGCCCTCCTTGGGCGTGTAGCCGTAGGGGGAACCCTCGTTGAACGCCGGTCCGGCGATGTCCAGGTGGGCCCACGGGATCTTGACGCCGTCGACTTCGCCGACGAACTCGCGCAGGAACGTTGCCGCGGTCATCATGCCGCCGAAACGCTCGCCGTGGTTGGCAATATCCGCGACCTGGGAGTCCAGGGAGGCACGCAGTTCTTCGGGAATGGGCATCGGCCAGAACAGCTCTCCGGCGCGGTCCGCGGCGGCCTTGACGGCGTCGCGCACCCCTTCCTCGCCCATGACGGCCGAGACGCGGTTGCCCAGGGCGATCATCTGCGCACCGGTGAGGGTGGCGACGTCGATCAGCACGTCAGGAGCTTCCTCCGAGGCGGCTACGAGGCCGTCGGCCATGACCAGGCGGCCCTCGGCGTCGGTGTTCAGCACCTCGACGGTGCGTCCGCCGTACGTGGTCATGACATCGCCGGGACGCTGGGCGGTGCCCGAAGGCATGTTCTCGGCGAGGCACAGCCACGCGGTGACCTTGACGGGCAAGCCCAGTTCGGCGATGGCCAGCAGAGCGTTGAGGACGACGGCGGCGCCACCCATGTCGCACTTCATGGTCTGCATTCCGGCAGCAGGCTTCAGCGAGAGTCCGCCCGAGTCGAAGGTGATGCCCTTGCCCACCAGGGCCAGCTTGGCCTTGGCTCGCTGCGGCGCGTACTCCACCTTGACCATCCGCGGCGGGCGGGAGGAACCCTTGCCCACGCCCATGAGTCCGCCGAAGCCGTCCCGCTCCAGCTTCTTTTCATCCATCACCGTGACCTTGACCTTGGCGGACAGCGGCTTGGCCAGGTCCTTGGCTGCCGCTGCAAAGGTTTCGGGGTAAAGGTGGCTCGGGGGCTGGTTGACCAGGGTGCGGGTGGCGTTGACTGCACGGCCCAGGATGCGGGCACGCTCCACGGCCGCCTTCAGCGCCTTGTCGTCTGCGGCGGGGGAGATGACGGTGATGGTGGTGACCGGCTCCTTGACCTTCGCCTTGTCGGTGCGGTGTTCGCTGTAGCCGTAGGCGCCGAACAGGGCGCCCTCGGCAACGGCTGCGGCGTCCGCCACCGTAGCGGCCGGCAGGGCCAGGGCAACGGATTCGGTGCCGGCCAGCTGGCGCACGGCGGATCCGGCCGCACGGCGCAGGGCTTCGGAACTCAGTGGAACTCCGGCCTCTACCTTGCCGACTCCGGCAAGGACAAGCGTCTGGGCTTCGAGTTCGGGCAGGCCGGGAAGGCGGTGGATCTCGTCGGCCGCACCGGTGACTCCCAGCAGGGGCAGCGATGCCGCAAGGGCGGAGGCAGCCTTGGAACTCAACGGGCTGTCGATCAAAACGGGACCGCCCGGGGTCTGGCCGATGCCCACCACGAGGGCCTGGGCGGGCACCTTCTGCACGTCCTTGGAAATCACCGTTAGAGTCGGCTCGTTCGTTTTCACCACGAAGTTACATCCTTACGTTCACAAATATTGGTTGGCGCCGCGTTTGGCGCGGCCCGCATCCTGCCGGCGCGGTTCCTTGTTACCGATCGTAGTCTCTTGTCCGGAGCGTGCATGTTTGTCCGTCGACTTTGTCTGCCCGCTTTGTCTGCTCGCTTTGTCCTGCGGTGTGTTGCACCGGGTTTGCCGCCGGCCGTGCGCATTCGGCAGGAGCCTGGGGACCTGCGCCCGCGGCGGACGGGAATGAAACCCGGGGGCGGGGACGTTTACCCTTGAGTAAACAGCGCAGTCCGCGCTCTTTCGCCGTTTCGGGGATTTCCCCACGGCGGGAAGATTCCACAATTGTCGAAAGTCCAACGCGCATGGAAGCACAGAAGGGGAAGACATGCTTGATCCGCTGACCCTGTTCAATCTGAATCCGGAGGTGGCCGACGACGCCGCCCTGCACGGGTTGCAGCTTCTGGTGGGCTTTACCGGGTTTGCCGAGGCGGGCCACGTGGTTGCCCAGATCCGCGACGAGCTGCTGGAGAACCTCGATCATGAGGTGGTGGCGTCCTTCGATTCCGACCAGCTGATCGACTACCGCGCGCGCCGGCCCCAGATCTCCTTCGTGGAGGACCATCTGACCGACTATGAACCGCCGGAGCTGAACCTTTACCGGATGTATGACGGTCTGGGTGAACCGTTCCTTTTCCTGACCGGCTTTGAACCGGACGTGCAGTGGGAACGTTTTGCCGCCGCAGTGGTGCATCTGGCCAAGACTTTCGACGTGGAAATGATGAGCTGGATCCATTCGATTCCCATGCCGGTGCCTCATACCCGTCCCGTTGGTGTGACCGTCCACGGCAACCGCCCGGACCTCATGGCCGGCATCAGCGCCTGGCGTCCCCAGGCGCAGATTCAGGCTGCGGTGGGCCATGTGCTGGAGCTGCGCCTCACCCAGGCCGGGTTCGACGTCGTCGGGCATGCCATGCACGTGCCGCACTACCTGGCGGAAGCGGAATTCCCGCCGGCAGCGGTGGCCGGACTGGAATATCTTGGCGCCGCTGCTTCCCTGGTACTGCCGACCGACAGGCTCCGCGAAGCCGGCCGTGAGGTGGAGCGCCAAATCGCCCAGCAGGTGGAGGCATCCGCTGAAGTCAAGGGCGTCGTGGCCACCCTGGAGAAGCGGTATGACGAATACACGGACAGCACGGTGCGCCGGTCACTGCTTGTGAAGGATAATGACGAGCTGGCGGACGCTGAGGAACTGGGCGCCGCCGTCGAAGCCTATTTGGCGAGCCCGCAGGCGGAAGAGGAATCCGAAGCGCTGCGGCCCGAGAGCTCAGCTGATTCAACGGAGGATGCAGACACTGGTGGGAATGCTGACGGTTCCGAACAAGCCGACGCCTCCGGACCCTCGGATCGGGGAACAGGTCCAGGCCCGAAGGATTAGCCCGGCGGCGCGCCGATGAACTCCAAGCGCGCCTGGATCGTCTGGGGAATCGGCGTCCTGGCCTATCTGGTCGCTGTCACCCAGCGCACCACTTTTGGCGTTGCCGGGCTGGAGGCCACCGCCCGGTTCGATGCCACCGCCTCCATCCTGTCCGTCTTTACGGTGGTGCAGCTGCTGGTTTACGCCGGCCTGCAGATTCCCGTGGGTGTGCTGGTGGACAGGTTTGGTCCGCGCCTCCTCATAGCAGGGGGTGCTGCCCTCATGGTCGCCGGGCAGCTGCAGCTTGCGTCCGCGGAATCCGTCGGAGCCGGCATCATGGGCCGTTCGCTGGTGGGAGCCGGTGACGCCCTGACCTTCATCAGCGTGCTGCGTCTTTTGCCGGCATGGTTTAGCGGGCGCCGCATCCCCGTCCTGACCCAGTGGACCGGAATTGTTGGACAGCTGGGGCAAATCGCCAGTGCCGTCCCCTTTGCCTATGTGCTGCACCGGTTCGGATGGAGCACGGCTTTTGTGTCGGCGGCCTCCCTGTCCGTGCTGATCGTGGTGCTTACCCTGATTTTCGTGCGCAACCGCCCGCCGGGGGCTCCCACCCCGGTGCTGCTGCCGCTGCGCCAGACCGCCACCTCGCTGGCGGAGGCCTGGCGGCAGCCCGGCACCCGGCTGGGAATGTGGACGCACTTTACGATTCAGTTTCCCGGCACCGTCTTCATCCTGATGTGGGGGTTCCCCTACCTGGTCAGCGCGGAAGGAGTTGACCCGTCGTGGGCCTCCGCCCTGATGACGCTTTTTGTGGTGGTGGCCATCATCTGCGGGCCGTGGCTGGGTTCCTGGGTGGGCCGTCATCCGCTCCGCCGGTCCACCATGGTGCTGCTCATAGCCGCGGCCATGGCCTGCGCCTGGCTGGCCGTGCTGCTCTATCCGGGTCCCGCGCCGCTGTGGCTGCTGGCGCTGCTGGTGGCGGCGCTGGCCATCGGCGGACCGGGTTCGATGATCGGGTTCGATTTTGCCCGTACCTATAACCCCGGCCACCGGCTGGGAACCGCCACTGGAATCGTCAACGTGGGCGGGTTCATAGCCTCCCTGGTGTCCATGTACCTCATTGGAGTGGTCTTGGACGTCCTGAATGCCCGCGGCTTTTCCGGGGGAAATCTTTACGCCCTTGAGTCCTTCCGCATTGCACTCGCAGTCCAATTCTTCGTGATGGCCGTGGGCGTGGCCGGCATCCTGCGCACCAGGGCCCAGGCGCGCGCACGGATGGCCGACGACGGCGTACGGCTTCCACCGCTGCGCCAGGCCATCACCCGGGAGAGGCAGCGGAAGCAGGTCGAGCGCGGAGCACGGCAGGCTGACAGGAAAGCGCCGGAGAGAGAAAACGACAAATAAGGCGGTGGGAACGGCTGTTCCTCCACTGTTGGGCTGATGGTCTCCAGAGCCTGCAGTTGTCCACAACATCGTCCGCCCCGCTCCCGGCGCGTCCTCCGAACCGGGAACCTCGGACCATGACGAACCCACGCAGCGGCCAGCGTCCGCCGGATCCGTTTCCGGTCAGCGGACCGGCGGACATTTTGGCCTACATTCCCCACAGCCTCGGTTTCACACCGGAGGAGTCTCTGGTCCTCATGACGGTGGACTCCACCCGCCTCGGGGCAACCCTGCGTCTGGACCTGCCTGCGTCAGCCCTTGACTACTCGGAGTTTGCCGCCAAAGTCAGCGACATTCTGCGCTCGGATGCCTCCGCGAACGGTGTGCTGATGGCCCTGTACACGGACCGGGCATGGAAACAGCCGGGCAGCCCGCCCTACCGCAGGCTCATCGATCAGCTCAACCATTGTCTTACCGGCAACGGCCTGCCCATCCGGGATGGATGGGTGGTTTCGGCACATGCCTGGCGGGAGTATTTCTGTACCGACAGCACCTGCTGTCCCTGGCCGGGCCGCCCCCTGCATGACATCACCAACAGCACCCTCAGCGCGGAGATGGTGTACCGGGGCAGCGCCTACGCTCCATCACTGGAGCAGGCAGTGGCCCAGGACCTTCCCGGGCCGTGGGGCGCAGGCGCCGTGGCCGCGATGAAGCACAGCAGCGATTACGGACGGCGTTTGACGGGCCGCTGGTGCAACTCATCGCAGTTCGCGGCAACGCTCGACGTTTGGGAGACGGTGTTTGCCGGTGCAGCCCCCTTGCTGCGCACCGCCCATGAGACCGCGGGTTTCCTGCTGGCCAGTCTGCGCGCCCGTCCGGTGAGGGACACGCTCCTGGTCATGGCTGCGTTGGGCAAACAACAGGCCCTTGCCGGAGCCGCCGCCTGCCAACTGCTGTCGGCGGACGCCCAACGTCCCCTGGTGCCTCCGGGCCCGTCCGGCCCCTCACCCAAGAAAGGCCTGGCTCTATCCGGCGGCGGGGTTATCAGCCGCGACGCGGGACGGGATTATCGTGACGTGCTGGTCGGCCAGTACCCGGAATCGCCGCAGTGGTCCGGCCTGGACGCAGCGTTCGCAGTTTTTGCTGAGCTTTTGGCGGCCGCGGCCGTGGAGGGAAACACGGACCGGGAAGCGGCTTCAGCCCTGCTCAGTCTCCTGGCCTGGATTGAATGGGCGCGGGGGAGAGGTTCCCGGGCACAAGTGTTCCTGACCCGCTGCTTGGAAGCCCACCCCGGCTACCGTTTGGCTGAGCTGCTGGAGGAGCTCCTGGCCACCGGCGTGTTCCCCGGGTGGGCCCGGAATGCAGGAACTGCCTGGAAAGGCGCTGAACGTCATCCCGGCGCAGCTCGGGCCTGAGATGGGAAACGGTGCCCGCCATGCTGGCGACAGTAGGAAACCATGAGACAATGGGAACCGAGACCCGGTTGGGTTCGTGTATCAAGTGTCGCTTCTTGTTCCGTTCTCCGTTTGCGCGGAGGGGAACAGAAACCGCAGCAGAAGTGTTCTCCATGAGAGCACCACTGGTTACGGGATCGCTTGAAATCAAGCACGGACTTGACAGGGTCATAGTGGTGTTGCCCCCAATGGCGATTCCACAGCCCGCCGTATGAAAGGTTATCTGTGTCGCCGAGAAAGACAACTGCAGTCGAAGAGACTGACACTGCAAGCAAGCGCACTGCCGTAGACGAAGCCCCGGCTCCGATAGATGCCGCTGCCGGCGAAAAGACCGCGGTAAAGACCGTCCGCAAGGCTGCAGCGCGCAAGCCTGCTGCTGCCAAGTCAGCCACCGCTGCAGCCGGCCGCAAGACCCCCGCCAAATCAGCCAAGGCAGCCAAGGCTGCGGCAGCAGCGGAAGAGGAAGAGTCGCACAGCGACGCCGATCCCGCCGAGCCGGAAATCGATGCTGCCGACGCACCGGAAGCAGCTCCCACAGGCTCGGGGTTTGTTTACTCAGATGCCGACGACGACGATGCTCCTGCCCAGCAGGTAGTCTCCGCCGGAGCAACTGCGGATCCGGTCAAGGATTACCTGAAGCAGATCGGCAAGGTTGCCCTGCTGAATGCCGAGCAGGAAGTTGACCTCGCGCTTCGAATCGAAGCCGGACTCTTCGCTGACGAGAAGCTCGCTGCGGACCCCAACATGGACCCCAAGCTCAAGCGGGAGCTGGAGTTCATCGTCCACGATGGAAAGCGCGCCAAGAACCACCTGCTGGAGGCCAACCTCCGCCTCGTGGTTTCCCTGGCCAAGCGCTACACCGGCCGTGGCATGCTGTTCCTGGACCTCATCCAGGAAGGCAACCTGGGCCTGATCCGTGCGGTCGAGAAGTTCGATTACACCAAGGGCTTCAAGTTCTCCACGTACGCCACGTGGTGGATCCGCCAGGCCATTACGCGTGCCATGGCCGACCAGGCCCGCACCATCCGTATCCCCGTGCACATGGTCGAGGTCATCAACAAGCTCGCCCGCGTGCAGCGTCAGATGCTTCAGGACCTGGGCCGCGAGCCCGCCCCGGAAGAGCTGGCACTGGAACTGGACATGACCCCTGAGAAGGTCGTCGAGGTCCAGAAGTACGGCCGTGAGCCGATCTCCCTGCACACCCCCCTGGGTGAAGACGGCGATTCCGAGTTCGGTGACCTCATTGAGGACTCCGAGGCAGTGGTTCCCGCCGACGCGGTCAGTTTCACGCTGCTGCAGGAACAGCTGCACTCCGTACTGGACACACTGTCCGAGCGTGAAGCCGGTGTCGTGGCCATGCGCTTCGGACTGACTGACGGCCAGCCCAAGACCCTGGACGAAATTGGAAAGGTTTACGGGGTTACCCGTGAGCGGATCCGCCAAATCGAGTCCAAGACCATGTCGAAGCTGCGCCACCCGTCCCGTTCACAGGTGCTGCGCGACTACCTGGACTAACCACCCCGGATGTTAGAACGCCCCCGATCCGCTGACGCGGACCGGGGGCGTTGTGCTTTAACCCGTTGTGCTGCAACCAGGGTCCGCCGGTACCGGATGCACTCATGGAAAAGGCTCCCCCCGCTGAGCGGGAGGAGCCTTCCAAGCTGTATGCGGTGCCGGCCATCTGCCGGTCACACCGAGTAGTGCCGGCTAGTCTGCGGGGACTGCTTCCGCCTTCTTCGTCAGGCGGGATGTTTCATCCTGCCACTCTGAAGTCAGGGGGCGGAGGTTTGCCTCCACAGCCCGTGCGTGGTGTCCGCAGAAGAGCAGCTCCCCACCCGAGGATTCAAGTACCGCACGTACGTACGCCTGCGCGCCACAGCGGTCGCAGCGGTCCAGCGTATTCAGTTCACGAGTAGCTACTGCTGCTGTCATGAAAGCCTCCTTTGGGGTGTTGATACTTCATATAACCATCTTTGCGCGCCGGTTCTTCGCGCATCGGAGGGTCTTTCGCTCTACGCGTACCATTCAGCTGCCCTCTTGTGAGGTAATTCACCGATGCTGAGTCGCTGGCGGGCAGTGTCACCGGCGGGCCTTAACCTTGGAAGTAGCCCGGTTGATCCGGGTGTGCAGCTGGATCGGCAACCTGCCGGCCAACGGTTTCAATGCCTGAGGAGTTTCAAACACGTGGCGCCCCCGAATACTGAGTACAACGCCCGCCACCTTTCCGTCCTGGAAGGGCTCGAAGCCGTCCGGAAGCGTCCCGGAATGTACATCGGGTCCACCGACTCCCGCGGGCTCATGCACTGCCTGTGGGAGATTATCGACAACTCCGTCGATGAAGCCCTGGCCGGCTACGGGCAGAGCATCAAGATCATCCTGCATCCGGACGGCTCCGTGGAGATTCACGATGACGGCCGCGGCATTCCCGTGGACATCGAACCCAAGACGGGCCTGTCGGGCGTGGAGGTCGTCTTCACTAAGCTTCATGCGGGCGGCAAGTTCGGTGGCGGTTCCTACGCAGCCTCCGGTGGACTGCACGGCGTCGGCGCCTCAGTGGTCAACGCCCTGTCCTCCCGCCTGGACGTTCAGGTGGACCGCGCAGGCAAGACCTACCAGATGAACTTCCGGCGCGGCGAGCCCGGCCATTTTGCAGACACGGGCAAGTCTCCGAGCCCCGATGCCAAATTCTCGCCCTTCCTGGAGAGCTCCAAGCTGGAGGTGGTGGGCAAAGCCAAGCGCGGCGTGACCGGAACCCGGATCCGCTACTGGGCGGACCGCCAGATCTTCACCCCGGACGCCAAGTTCTCCTACACGGAACTGCAGGCCCGGGCCCGCCAGACCTCTTTCCTGGTTCCCGGACTGCGGATCACCCTGCGCGACGAGCGCCGGCTGCCCGGAACCCCCGGCGAGGCCGGCCCGGTGGAAGAAGTCTTCCAGCACGACGGCGGCATCACGGAGTTTGTTGAATACCTGGCGGCGGACGCTGCGGTCACCGACATCTGGCGTTTGCAGGGCAGCGGCAAGTTCAAGGAATCCGTTCCCGTTCTGGATGATTCCGGGCACAGCAAAATCGCTGAGGTGGAGCGGGAGTGCGAGGTCGACATCGCGCTGCGCTGGGGGATTGGCTACGAAACGAACATCCGCAGCTTCGTGAATATCATTGCCACTCCCAAGGGCGGAACGCACCAGGCCGGCTTTGAACAGGCGCTGCTGAAGACCTTCCGCAAGGTCATCGAGGCCAACGCCCGCAAGCTGAAGGCCGGCAACGACAAGATTGAAAAGGACGATGTCTTCGCCGGGCTGACCGCGGTCCTGACCGTCCGGCTTGCCGAGCCGCAGTTCGAGGGCCAGACCAAGGAAATTTTGGGCACGTCCGCGGTGCGCGCCATCGTCGCCAAGGTGGTGGACAAGGAGATTACGGCGCGGCTCAATTCCAGCGCCCGGCAGGACAAGGCGCAGTCTGCCCTGCTGCTGGAAAAGGTGGTTTCGGAGATGAAGTCCCGCATCTCCGCCCGCGTCCACAAGGAAACCCAGCGGCGGAAGAACGCCCTGGAGACCTCCTCCATGCCGGCGAAGCTGGCGGACTGCCGGATCGATGACAGTGAGCGCTCCGAACTGTTCATTGTCGAGGGTGACAGTGCGCTCGGCACGGCCAAACTCGCCCGGTCATCGGACTACCAGGCACTGCTGCCGATCCGCGGCAAGATCCTGAACGTGCAGAAGGCCTCAGTGGCGGACATGCTCTCCAACGCCGAGTGCGCTGCCCTGATCCAGGTCGTGGGGGCGGGTTCCGGGCGGAGCTTCCAGCTGGAAGCAGCACGCTACGGCAAGGTTATTTTCATGACCGACGCCGATGTGGACGGCGCTCACATCCGAACCCTGCTGCTGACCCTGTTCTTCCGCTACATGCGGCCGCTGGTCGAGGCCGGCCGAGTCTACGCCGCTGTGCCGCCGCTGCACCGGGTGGAGGTCATCAACCACGGCTCAAAGGCCAACGAGATGATCTACACGTACTCCGAAAAGGAGCTGCACCAGTTGCTGGCCAAGCTGCAGAAGGAGGGCAAGAACTACAAGGAGCCCATCCAGCGGTACAAGGGCCTTGGAGAGATGGACGCGGACCAGCTGGCTGAAACCACCATGGATCCGCGGCACCGGACCCTCCGGCGCGTACGGATCGACCAGGCAGCCGACGCCGAACGCGCTTTTGAGCTGCTGATGGGCAGTGAGGTGGCCCCGCGCAAGGACTTCATCATCGCCGGAGCGGCAATGCTGGACAGGGACCGCATCGACGCCTAAGCGTTCACGGACCCGGGGCGGGCTGCGGCGCCGGCCCGTGCCCGGGGTCCGGACCCCGGGTACCGCCTAGACGATGCCCGGGGCGATCAGCAGCGTGGTGGGAACGGCTAGGAGCAAGCCGGACAGGATGAGCACGGCGGCGCGCTGCCAGGCGGGCAGCGGAGGCAGAGGTGTCAGCAGCCGGCTCAGCCGGTGAGCCGTGCCCAGTTTTTCCTGTTCATCCGGGCTGCCCAGAAGCGGAGCACTTCGTATCTCGGCAGCGGCAAGGCTCTCCGCAGGGGCCGCACCGCCGGTTCCCACTATCGCGACGGCCCGAATCAGCGTCTCCGGCTGGACGGTGTGCAGTGCCTCGTCGTCGGCCAGCATCTCGATGAGTTCATTGACGGACTGCTGGGCCAGCTGGGAGGTGGGCAGCCACGGCAGGGCGGCGCGCCAGGCGGCAAAAGCCCACAGCAGCAGGTGATGGTGCTGGGCCAGATGGGCTTTCTCATGGATCAGGACGGCTGAGAGTTCATCATCGGAGAGCATCTCAAGCAGGCCGTCCGAGAGGACAGTGACCGAACGTGCGCCGCCCGGAAGGCAGTACGCCACCGGTACGGGGTGGTTGATGACCAGCGTGGCCGGTCGCGTGTCTGACGGGGAGCTCAGCAGCGTGAGCATGTCCCGGTGCCTGCGGCGGCCGCGGCGGATCCGGTAGTAGGTCAGCAGGAGGGTGAAGACGAGGTGTGCGCTGAGCAGGAGCGCAGCGCTAAGTGCGAAAACATGCACCAGGCCCAGGGTGGTGGCCGGCTGGCGGTTTATCAGGATGCCCCAGAGGTTGACCAGGGCGCCGATCAGGTTGTTGCCCAGAGGCTCAAGGCCCCAGGTGAGCATGGAGCCGATCATCGACAGGCCGCCGGCCAGGGCGATGGCCTGCCACAGCACCATCGCCGAAAAAGGTGACCGTGCCGGCCACTTTGCCCGTGAGAGGGCGATCGGAACCGGCCACGCCAGCACAAGGGCCAGTGCGGCCAACAAATATGAGGCCCAGATCATCGCGGCGGAGAGCGGTGGGTGCTATCCGGTCAGACGCCGCCGAGCAGTCGTCGCAGGGTTTCTGCCTCGGTTGCCGACACTGAGCCGACGAAGCGGGCCAGCACAGCCTCCCGGTCATTGACGGAGCCGAGAACCTCGTGCATCAGTTCGGCCGTATGTTCGGCCTTGGACGTGATGGCACGGTAGCGGTGCGGGCGGATGTTCCGCTCACGCTCAACCAGGCCCTTTTTTTCAAGCCGGGAGAGCACGGTGAGGATGGTGGTGACCGCCAGGCCCTTGCCGCCGCCTGCTCCGGCCGCGGGGTTGGCCAGGGCGAGTTGTTCGCGCAGTTCGTTTGCCGTGGCCGCGTCCGGAGACTCCCAGAGGAGGTCCATAGTCGCCCGTTCCAGCTCGCCGAGGGTAGCCATCTGTGTTCCCGTCCTTCACCATTAACATTGTCCGGAACCGCCACAGAAGCTTGGCCCTTCCAGCCTTCCGCCAATTCAGCGGAAAGGGTCCGGATATCTAATCTACAGTGTTTTTGTGAGCGGTTCTACATCGCGTAGAAATCTTTTTCGAACTGATCTACGATCAGAAGCAGAATGGTTTCTACGCTCTGTAGAAGTCTGGCTCGACTGAAGGAATCCTCCCTTGGAAGCACTGGATATTGCCCGCTGGCAGTTCGGCATCACCACCGTTTACCACTTCCTCATGGTGCCGCTGACCATCGGCCTGGGGCTGGTGGTGGCGACTCTGCAGACCATGTGGGTCCGCACGGGCAAAGATGAATACCTGCGCATGACCAAGTTCTGGGGAAAGCTCTTCCTCATCAACTTCATCATGGGCATCGCCACCGGCCTGGTTCAGGAATTCCAGTTCGGCATGGCCTGGAGTGAGTACAGCCGCTTCGTAGGTGACGTGTTCGGCGCCCCGCTGGCGCTGGAATCGCTGCTGGCCTTCTTTACGGAGTCCGTGTTCCTGGGGCTGTGGATCTTCGGCTGGGGCAGACTGTCCAAGAAGCTGCACCTGGCCTGCCTGTGGATTGCAGTCCTGGCATCGGTCCTCTCGGCCTACTTCATCCTGGCCGCCAACTCCTGGATGCAGCACCCCGTGGGCGTGGAAATGGTGGACGGCCGGCCCGTCCTGAATGACATCTGGGCCGTCCTGACCAACAACACTTTGCTGGTGGCCTTCCCGCACCAAATCACCGCCGCACTCTCCGTGGCCGGCGGCTTCCTGCTCGGCATCGCCTGGTACCACCTGTGGAAGCGGCGCCGCGACGGCATCGACACCGTCAACGAGGACGGCACCGTAAACGTCGGTGAGCGCCCGGAAATCGGCCGCGACAAGGCTGACCACAGCGTCTGGATCAAGTCCCTGCGCATCGGCGCCGTGGTGGCCATGGTGTCCTTCGCCGGCACGGCTGTCACCGGTGACCTTCAGGGCAAGCTCATGTTCGATCAGCAGCCCATGAAGATGGCTGCAGCTGAGGCCGCCTGCCACGACGGCACCTCCTTCTCGATCCTTTCCGTCGGCGACGTCGGCGCCAAGAACTGTGATGACGTCAAAGCCGTGATCGAAGTGCCAGGCCTGCTGTCTTTCCTGGCGAACAACAACTTCGACACCGAGGTCAAGGGCGTTAATACCCTGATCCCGGAGTATCAGGAAGCGTACGGCACCCACATCCCGGACGATCCCAAGTACGGTGAGCAGGCCGGCACCGAGATCGACTACCTGCCGGTCATGTCCGTCACCTACTGGGGCTTCCGCATCATGATCGGTTTCGGCGGCGTTGCTACAGCCGCGGCTGCCTTTGCCCTGTGGATCACCCGCAAGGGCACCGTCCCCGAGTCCAAGTGGCTGATGCGCCTGGCCGTGTTCGGCATCCTGGCCCCCTTCGGGGCCAACAGTGCCGGCTGGATCTTCACGGAAATGGGACGCCAGCCCTTTGTGGTGGCACCCAACCCGAGCTTCACCGGCATCGACCAGGTCTTCATGTTTACGGCGGCCGCAGTGTCCCCGGGGGTCTCCAGGGCCGAGATGATCTTCTCCCTTTCCTGCTTTGCGCTGGTGTACCTGGCGCTCCTGGTGGTGGAGGTACGGCTGCTGTTCAAGTTCACCCGCGGCGGAGTTCCGTCCGCCATGCCTGAACTGCTGAGCAGCGGCGGGCATGACGGCGGTTCCTCCGGCGGCATGGATTCCGCCGGGGGCGATGACGGGACGGGCAGCGACGGCAGCGACAGCTCCGGCGGAACCAAACCCAAGCAGCCCGACGATGTCCTCGGCTTTGCCTACTAACCCGGCTTTGCCCACTAAGCGATCTGGAGCACAGAAGTGATTTCGCTACCCACCCTTTGGTTCATCGTCCTGGCCTTCCTCTGGACCGGTTACCTCTTCCTGGAAGGCTTCGACCTCGGCGTCGGCATGCTCATGAAGCTGATGGGCCGCAGCGAGAAGGACCGCCGGGTCATGCTCAACACCATCGGCCCGGTCTGGGACGGCAACGAGGTGTGGCTGATTACCGCCGGCGCCATGACCTTTGCCACCTTCCCGCTCTGGTACGCCGCCCTCTTCTCGGCCCTGTACATTCCGCTGGTGCTGGTCCTGCTGGGCCTGATCTTCCGGGCGGTGTCCATCGAATACCGCGGCAAGCACGATGACGACCGCTGGCGCAGCCGCTGGGACTGGGCCATGGCCCTGGGATCCTTCGTCTCGGCCTTCGGCGTGGGTGCTGCCCTGGCACTGACCACCACCGGACTGCCGCTGAATGAAAACGGTGACCGGGTGGGCGGGGCGTTTGCCTGGTTCAACGGCTATGCCGTCCTGGGCGGATTCGCCGTCGTCGCGTTCTGCCTGGTCCATGCCTGCGCGTTCCTGGCGCTGAAGTCCCGCGGCGACATTGAAATGAGGGCCCGCCGCGCCGTCGTGCGCTGGCTCCCGCTGGGCGTGCTGCCGATGGCCGCCTGGGCCATTGTGGTTCAGCAGCAGAACGGCAAGGCGCTGACCCTGATTCCGCTGGTCATCGCGGTGGTGGCGGTGGTGCTGGCCTGGGCCGCCGCGCGCCGCGGCCGCGAAGGCTGGAGCTTCATTTGGATCGGAGCGTTCCTGGTGGCGGGCGTGTTCACGATCTTCGCGTCTGTGTACCCGAACGTGCTGCCCTCCACGCTGAACCCGGCCTGGAACCTGACAGTGAACAACGCGTCCTCCTCCGACTACACACTGACCGTGATTTCCTGGGTCTCGCTCTTCGGCCTGCCCTTGGTGGTGCTTTACCAGGGCTGGACCTACTGGGTCTTCCGCAAGCGCATCACCGCTGACTCCATTCCGGCTGCCCACTCGGTGACCGCTCAGTGAAACCTGTCCTTCCGGTCAGTGCCGCCAGCCGGCGGGCGCTGTACCTGCTGGGGCTGCTGGCCGCCGTCAAGGCAGCGGGCCTGGTTCTCCTGGCCACCGGTGTTGCCGCCGGCGTGGCAGGGCTCGCCGCCGGCGGGCCGGACTGGCGCTGGGTGCTCGCCAACGGCATTGCCGGTGCAGTGCTGCGATCCATCGCCGTGTGGGGCACCGAAACGGTGTCCCAGCGCGCAGCGGCCGGCGTCAAGGAGGAGCTGCGCGCGTCCCTGACCAAGCGCGCGCTCGACGACGGCGGCAACGTTCCCGGGATGGGGTCCGGCGCGCTGAGCGTGCTGATCACCCGAGGCCTGGACGGGCTGGACAATTACTACGCCAAGTATCTTCCCGCCCTGGTGACCTGCGCCGTCGTTCCCCTGCTGGTGGGACTGCGGATCCTCTCCGCGGACTGGCTCAGCGCGGTGGTGGTGGTCCTGACTGTTCCGCTGGTGCCGGTGTTCATGATCCTGATCGGGCTGCACACCGGCGACAAGACCGCTGCCGCCGTCGATGCATTGAACCGGCTGTCCGACAACATGCTGGAGCTGGCCAAGGGGCTGCCCGTCCTGGTGGGCCTGGGGCGGGCGAAGGCGCAGACCCGCGCCCTGCGCGATGTGGCGGAGAACTACCGTGTCCGTACGTTGGAAACCCTGCGGGTGGCGTTCCTGTCCGCCCTGGCGCTGGAACTGATTGCCACCATCTCGGTGGCGCTGGTGGCCGTGGTGATCGGCGTGCGCCTGGTCAACGGCTCCATGTCCCTGGAGCTGGGCCTGCTGGCCCTGATCCTGGCACCCGAGTGCTATCAGCCGCTGCGTGACCTGGGCACCGCCCACCACGCCAGCGAAGACGGTCTCGAAGCCCTCAAACGCACCAACGCCGTTCTGGACGCGCCGGCCGCCGTTCCGCTGGTTCCCGCCGGCGCCCCGAAAACTGACGCCGCTGCGGCAAAGCCGGAGGATTCCGCCGCCGCCGGACCGCCGTTGTCGGTGGCGGGGCTGACCATCCGGTATGCCGGACGTCCCCGCCCGGCAGTGTCCGACCTCAGCTTTGAGGTGCCTGCGGGGAGCATTGCCGCCCTCACCGGTTCCAGCGGCAGCGGCAAGACCTCCGTCCTGGAAACGCTCGCCGGGCTGCGCCGCCACGGTGGAGACACTGCGCTGGACGGGACAGTCACCGGCGTCGACCGTGCCGGCATTGCGTGGATTCCGCAGCACCCGGTGCTGGTCGAAGACACCACTGTTGAGGAGATTGCCCTCTATTCAGGGCTGGGGCCGGACGAGGAAGGCCGCCGGGCTGCCGCCAAGGCGCTCGCCGCCATTGGGTCCCTGCATTTGCTGGACACCCGCACCGCTGACCTGAGCCCCGGCGAGCAGCGCCGCGTCGCCGTTGCCCGTGCACTGGCCCGCATTGCCTGCCAACCGCAGGTGCGCGTGCTGCTGGCCGATGAACCCACCGCTCATCTGGATGCGGAGAGCGCCGCCGCCGTGATCCGTGCCCTGAGAAATCTTCGCGGAACGGTCACGGTGCTGCTGGTGGCCCACGACCAGGCCGCCGCAGCCATCGCCGACCGCCTGATTCCGGTGGACGCCGGACGCCAGGCCGGGCTTGAATCCGCAGTGTGGAACGCCGCAGCCGCACCGGAGACTCCGCAGGCCGTCTCCTTGCCGGCTCCCGTAACCAATCCCGCGGCCCACTCCTCGCCGGCCCCCTCCGATCCAGCCCCCTCCGATCCAGCGGGCGCCGACGCGGAAGAACGCGCCGCCGCCCCCGTCCGCTGGCAGGAGGAGCTCGCGGAAACCGAATCCCATCCGGTGCACCAGCCGCTGTGGAAGAACCTGCTGGTGCTGCGGCCCTGGAGCCCCCAGTTCCTGATGGCACTGCTCCTTGGCACCGGAGCGACGCTCTTTGCCGTGGCCCTCACCTCGCTGTCCGGCTGGTTGATAGTCCGGGCCAACGAACAGCCCCCGATCATGCTGCTGCTCACTGCGATTGTTGGCGTCCGGTTCTTCGGCATCGGCCGGGCCGTGCTGCGCTACTTGGAGCGGCTGCGCCTGCACGACGCCGTCTTCCGTGCCACCAACGCCATCCGCATCCGCCTGTGGAACGGACTGCTGCAGCGCCCCGAGGGATGGCGCCGGCTGGCCCGCGGCGGGGGAGCCCTGGAGCGTCTGGTCGGCGACGTGGACGAGCTGCGGGACATTGCCCCGCGTGTCGTCTTTGCGCCCCTGACGGGGTTCTTTACCGCCGTGGCCGCCTGCATTGCCACCGGCCTGCTGCTGCCTGAAGCCCTCGGCGCGCAGATCCTGGTGTGCCTGGTGGGCCTGGTGGCAGCTCCGCTGCTGGCACTGGGTGCCGATGCTGCGGCCCGTGCGGCAACCGTGCGCCTGCAGTCCCGGTCCATGGCGGCCATGGCACGCCTGCTTTCGGCGGCGCCGGACCTGGAAGCCAACAGCAGTTCCGCCCCGGTGTTCGCCCGGCAGCAGCAGCTCGACGCGCGCGCCTCAGCGGCGGTGCGCCGGAGTGCGTGGGCGCAGGGTTTGGCCAACGCCGTCACCGCCCTGGCCTGCTCGCTCGGTGCCCTCTACATACTGACCCTGGCCGGGAACATTCCCGCGACGGTGGCCGCCGTCGTCGTGCTCATGCAACTGGCACTGATCGAAGCCTTCGTGGCTGTGAACGGCTCCATCCAGCAGTTCTTCGCCTGGCGGACCCTGGGCGACAAGGTGCTGCCGGATTTGGGGACGCTTACCGTGGAGCCGCTGGATCTTGAGCCTGATGCGGAGACGGAACCTGCCGGGAAAGAAGCGGTCCGGAGCGTGGACACCGTTGAGCTGCGGGGGATCAGTTACCGCTACCCCGGCCAGAACACGCCGGTGTTCGAGCACCTGGACCTGGACCTGCGCCGGGACAGCTGGCTGGCAGTCACCGGACCCTCCGGCAGCGGAAAGTCCACGCTGCTCGGCGTCCTGCTGGGCTTCCTTACCCCGCAGGAAGGGTCCTTCCTAATCAACGGAAGGCCGGCTGCCGAGTTCCCGCCCACTGCCCGCCGGATGGCCTGGTGCCCGCAGGAAGCCCATCTGTTCGATTCCAGCCTGCGCGGCAACCTGCTGCTCGCCCGCGACCGCCGGCGGCCGCCCACGGAAGCGGGGATGGTTGCCGCCCTGGACGCCGTCGGCCTGGGTCCCTTCCTTGCCGGGCTGCCGGAGGGGCTGGACACCCGCGTGGGCGGTGGAGGGCACTTCCTCTCCGGCGGACAGCGTCAGCGGCTTGCGGTGGCGCGCGCACTCCTGACGGAAGCCGACGTCGTGCTTCTGGATGAGCCTACGGCGCACCTGGACCCGGAAGCGGGGGAACAGCTGATGGCCGATTTGGCGGCCGGACTGCGCGGCAAAGCCGTGGTGGTCGTGACCCACAACCCCGCCGACGCCGCATGGTGTCAGCGCAGAATTGTGCTGGGGCCGGCCGCATGTGCCGCGTCACACACTTAGGAAGTGCCCCGCAGGATTGTCATAGGGTGGAAAAATGAGTATTTCAACACCTCCGGAAATTCCTGGTCCCGCGACGGGCCTGCGCTGGCGGGCCATCACGGCCGAAGACGTTGACGCCTGGCTGGAACTGGTCCGGCGCATCGCCGCAGTGGACAAACCGGGATATGTCCAGCAGCGTGCGGATTTGGAACATGTCCTGGCCGCCAGCTCGGACAACCCGGCCAGGGACACCCTGTTGGGACTGGACCGCAGCGGCGTGGCGCGCGCCTACGGCTACCTGGTTCGGACCGAAGGTTCGGACAAAATCCACGGTGCCGGGGGAGTGGACCCGCAGTGGCGCCGTCGCGGCATCGGGACCGCCCTGCTGCGTTGGCAGCAGCAGCGCGCCCGCGAACGCCTGCTGGAAACCGGCCACGAGAAGGGCCTGCTGCGGTTCATGGCGGAGGAGGACAACGCCTCGCACGTGGCACTGTTCCATGCCGCCAACGCCTCTGTGGTGCGCTACTTCACGGAGATGACCCGGCCGCTGGATACCGACATCCCGGACACAAAGCTGCCGGACGGCCTGGAATACGTCACCTTCAACGAGGACATTTCCGAGGCACTGCGCGTAGCGCACAACGAAGTCTTCCGGGACCACTGGGGCAGCGAGGAACGGGATCCCGAGCGCTGGCAGCACAACGTGGAACACCCGCACTTCCGCGCGGACTGGACCTTTGTGGTCATGGACACCGCCGCCGGGGAAATTGCCGGCTACAACATTGCCTCCTTTGATCCTGAGGGCGAAAAGCTCAACGGCTACACCGAGGGTTACACCGAGCTGCTGGGCGTGCGCCGCAGCTACCGGGGCCTGGGCCTGGCACCGGCCATGCTGGGAGAAGCGATGCGCCGGTACAAGGCAGCGGGCATGGAGCGTGCCGGGCTGGGCGTGGACACGGAAAACCCGTCCGGAGCGCTGGGACTGTACGAAAGCCTGGGCTACACGCCCACCTTCCGCGAGGTGTTCTTCGACCTGCACGTGCTTCCGTAGGGCGATAAGCCGAAGATCGTCGACGATGGACCGGGCTGGCAGTCAGGGCGGCGATACGGAGGCGGCAGCTAAACCCGCGGCCCAGCCCGGCGCACTACCGCCGTGCGGCGGGCGGATGGTTCCGGCGTCGATCCCCGCGCCGTGAAGCAGCCAGGACACGAGCGAATTCGAGTTCCACATGTCGGCCGAGCCGGGCACCTTGCGTCCCCACACATGGCGCGGCACCTGGGCCGTGCGTTGCAGCATCGCGGCGCCGGCTGAGGGGGAGAGCCGGAATTCGACAGGTGCCGCGGCCGCAAACGCGCGGTCCGGCAGGACGCCGTCGCGCCAGCAGCGCACCTCGTAACGGAACAGTCGTGAGCGGCCCAGCCAGCCCAGCCCCACCGGTCCCGTGGCTACGACACCGCGGGCCGGATCGTGCCGGCCCCACGCCGGCGACATTTCGATGACGTATTCCGCCCCGCCCAGACGCACGATGAGGGCGCTGTGGAACAGCGGCTGCGGCGCACGGTGGTCCAGACGAGCCCGGACGCATTCCCACCATCGGCTGGTATGGATCACCACGTGGCCGCCGGCTCCGACCGGCAGCCACCACAGCTGCACCCGGGCCTCATCCATGGGGTTAGGAGTGAACTGCCGAGGGCTGTGCGGTGTCGGGCTGAACGGCGGCGGGCAGGACCCAGATGGACTGGGCCGCGGGAAGACCCAGTTCCAGCTGTTCCCCGCCCACTGTCACCGTCAGGGTTCCGGCGTAGGCCTGGCGCGAGAGCACGCGGACCTGCACGTCCAGGTGCAGGCCCAGGGTCGCCAGATACCGCAGCAGCTCCGGGTCGGTGTCCGAGACGCGGGCAACGGTGGCGGTGGTCCCGTCCTCGCAGGCACTGAGCCGGACGGCGGCCAGCGGGGGGAAACTCCCGTCCTTGGAGGGAATGGGATCGCCGTGCGGATCGCGGACGGGATACCCCAGCCGCCGGTCCAGGGCATCCACCATCTTGTCCGACACCGCGTGCTCCAGGTGTTCGGCCTCGTCGTGGACCTCGTCCCAGCCATAGTCCAGGTACTCCACGAGGAACGTCTCGATCAGCCGGTGCCGGCGCACCATGGCCACGGCCTCGCGGGTTCCCGCCTCCGTAAGGGTGATCGACCCGTACCGTGCGTGGGTCAGCAGCCCCTGGGTCGTCAGCTTTTTCACCGCTTCGGAAACCGACGACGGTGAGTTTCCCACGTGTGCGGAGAGCGCCGACACGGTTACCGGTGCATCGGTCCACTCCTGGGCGGTCCAGATGACCTTGAGATAGTCCTCGGATGCGGTTGAAAGCTGTTTGGTACCCACCCCTTTACCTTACGTGTTGCGGTCTGGATCGGCGGGCGGCAGCTGCGGCACCTGCCGCGGGTCAGCCTTCACGCGTACCCGGTGCACCGTTCACTCCGCGCCGGGGTTCCGGGCTCAGAATTCCTTCATATCCAAGGCGAAGCGGAACCGGACGTCATTGAGTTCGAGTCTGGCGAGGGCAGTGTTGATGTCCCGTGCCGGCAGTACTTCCACATCTGCGGTGATTCCATGGCGGCTGCAGAAATCGAGCATGGCCTGTGTCCCGGCGATCCCGCCGCTGCCGGCAGAGGCAATACTCTTTCTGCCGATGAGCAACGCCAATGGATCGAACTCCATGGATCCGAGCGCGCCGAGTGCGCAGAGTGTTCCGTCAAGTCCGAGGGCGCGGAGATAAGGGGTGAGGTCGTGAGGAGCGGAGGCCGTGTCAAGAATGAGGTCAAAGCGGTTTGACTGGGCCTGCATAGCGGTTGAATCTTTCGATACGACAACCTCGTCGGCCCCCAGCTGTTTGGCGCCGGAGGCTTTTTCCCGGGATGTGGTGAACAGGACGACGTGGGCGCCGAGTGCGTGGGCGAACTTCACGGCGAGGTGCCCCAGGCCTCCGAGGCCAACGATTCCTACGGTCATGCCTGGTCCTGCGTTCCAGCGGACAAGGGGTTCCCATACCGTGATCCCGGCGCACATGAGCGGGGCGACTCCAGCGGGGTCGAGGTTTTCGGGGAGCGGATAGACGAACTTTTCAGAGGCAATGTATTCGCGAGCGAATCCGCCCTGGGTTGTGGACCCGTCAATCCGATCGGTGCCGCCGTACGTCAGAGTGGGGAATTGCTCGCAGTAGTTCTCCTGGCCGGCGGTGCACATGGTGCAACTGCCGCAGGAATCCACGATATTGCCGACTGCAACTGAATCCCCAAGACGGAACCTGGTAACGTCCGGTCCTGTTTCCGTGACAGTGCCGACGAATTCGTGGCCTGCCACCAGTGGCTTGTTTCCGGGGCGGTGTATCTCGTTGAGGTCGGAGTGACAGACCCCGCAGAAGGTCACATCGATGGCAACGTCGTTGCTGCGGAGCTCCCGCCGTTGAATGGTCTCGACTGTCAGGGGCTGGTTGGCTGCAGTAGCGGTGAGTGCCGTGGTTTTCCGCATGGGAATCTTCTTTCCGGTGGGAACTGCTGTTGGCGGGCTTGGGAGCAGGTACGTGGAGAGCCTCAAAAACAAACTGGTTAGTTACTTGATTCGGCGACCCTACGCCGTGTACGGATAAAAGACAAACCAACTAGTTTGTTAGGGTGGAAGAATGAAGCCAGGAGACGCTACCCGCAAACGCCTACTCGCTGCCGCAAGCGAGGAGTTCGCGGCATACGGGATTGCCGGCGCCCGGGTGGACAGGATCGCGGCCAACGCCCAGGCAAACAAGGCCCAGCTCTACGCGTTCTACGGCAGCAAGGAGGCCTTGTTTGAAAGAGTCTTCAGCGCAGCCCTTGACGGCATCGTCAATGCCGTTCCGATAGACGGAAAAGATCTTCCGGGATATGCGGTGCGGCTTTACAACGAATATCTCGAGCACCCCGAACTGGTCCGCCTGGCGACCTGGGCCCGCCTGGAGCGGCGTCCGGCCGGACACCTGACCGCCGACGCTGACCGGCTCGATTCGGACAAGCTCGCCAATATCGCGGACGCCCAGAAGGCCGGCTATATCGACAAGTACTTCACCCCGTTCGAGGTGCTGACTACGGTTATCGCAATCTCAATGACCTGGTCTCCTGCCAGCACAACGTTCACTGCGACGTCGGCCGACGCACCCGCTGAACATGAACGCCGACGCGACGTATTAACCAGAATCGTCCACAGAACCTTCGCGCCGGCAACGTAGCTGGAGCCGGCCGGGGCGGACCAGCGGCGCACTGGAGCGCTACAACCGTTTCGATCTGTACTTTCGGTCCAGCCGTTCATGCACCTGCCAGAATTCCTCCATGGGCAGAGGGCGGCCCTGGAGCAGATGTTCGAGGTAGAACAGATGTGTCTGCCAACCGGAAAGATAGCCGGGGGCCTCGTCTTCGAGCCCCTCATGAATTAAGTCCAGTTGTGTGGCGCCGCCCTCTTGTGCCAACTCGATGCGCAGTTGCGACAGGGGTTCATCGGGGAACTTCCAGGTCAAGGCCAGCCATGCCTCCGGCCCGCAGTCCAGAATCTCGCTGGTGCAGGAATAGTCCTCGGCGTGCCGGATGGTTACCACGGCTCCAACAGTCATTTCTCCGGTGGTCACGGTTCCTATCCAATGCGGAAGCGCTTCCGGAGAAGTCAGTCCCCACCAAACGCGGTCCGAGGCAGCCGGCAGGGACCAACACACGGAGACGCGACCGGCCGCGGCATCGATCGATCGGCTGGTCAGAGGCATGGCCGGAGCCTAACTCACGCCGTCCCGGCGCACCAGCGTCCATGCGTCGCCCGGCTGTGCGCGGTGCCAGTGCTGCCGAGGGGCGTCAATTTCCCGGGCGACGTCGGTGAGCCAGATGGTCCGGTCCGGATCCCAGCCGGCGATCAGGGAACCCCATTCTTCATCGATGTGTTGCACCCGCCCCGCTGTGCTGAGATATCCCAGGACGCTCAGGTGGACGGCGTCCCATTCCCCGGCTACCCGCTCCCAGTCAGGGATCAGCCATCGGCCGTCCCGTCCCGTGACCTGGAACCAGACGTTGCGGCGGGACGCCGTCACCTCCAGCGGGAATTTGCGGCATAGGGCTGTCCAGTCGTCCCCGGTTCGTATTTCATATGTCCTGCCGGCGCCGCGGACCGGAATGGTGGTGGCGTCCTCCCATCCCAGGGGATCCTCGATGAGGTTCAGTCCGGCGGGGAGCCTGCCGACCGTGCCGACAAGCCCCGGAGGGATGGACCACCAGTCACCTGACATGTTCGAGTCCAATCCGTAGGCATTTGCCCTCCACTGCCTCTCATCGGCACGTATGTTCCGCCCCCACTGTGCCAATTTCTGCTGCGGATCCCGGTCCAGCGGCGCCGGATCATCGGGGACGCGCCAGTCAATGGCCCACTGCTCTACCCGGCGGGCCTCCGTGCTCCGCTGCATCGAGGGCGTGGCCATCACCCGGGCGGCAAGAGGAGCGATTGCTTCCCTGATGATCGGCAGCGACGCCAGAACATCCTCGCCCTCCGGAGGCTGCCAATACCGGGCAGTGCCCACTGAGCGCTCAAGGGCCGGCTGAACCGACTCGTCGGTCACGCCAGACAGATCAAGGGAGGCAAGGCGGGCAGCCAGATCACCGGACGAGCCAACGGCAGGCGGGCGTGCGTCGTCGTCGTTGGTTTCCTCAGGCGTCATCAGGCCGAACAGCACCCGGGAGGTTCCCTTTCCAGGATCGAGCTCGTACCCCAGCCGAGACACAGCCACGCTGACGCCCGAATTCAGTTCCATCGCGAGCTCGAGGCACAGACGGCGGCCCCGGGGGCCGGCGAGGAGCGGTTCGGTCTTGGCGTTCATCGGCTTATCCTTACACGAGCGTTACGCTGCCTCCATGACCGCCCTGATCTCGCATACGTCCTTTGACAGTCTCGACCCGTTCGCCCAGTCAGTGTTCTGGTGCGGAGTGCTCGGTTTCCATGACGATCCGGACGACCCCAACGACCCGAATCATCCCGGCGACGAGGAGTGCATGATCGCCTCCGACGACGGCTCCCAGCGCCTGCTGTTCATCAAGGTCCCGGACGGCAAGCAGGTCAAAAACCGCGTGCACCTTGACCTAAGGCCCGCCGAAGGCACCCGGGACCGGGAACTTGAGCGACTGCTGGCACTGGGGGCCCGGGAAGTTGCGGATCGGCGGATGGCCAATGGGACGGGATGGGTGGTGCTCGCCGATCCGGAGGGCAATGAGTTCTGCATCCTGCGCAGCGATGCCGAGCGGGAGCAGGCACTTTGACACCCGGCAACATGTGCCCATAGGTACTGAGACGCGATTTCTCAATACCCCCCAGGGGTAATTGACGCCATACCCTATGGGGGTATATGTTCGTTACAGATCGAATTCTAGGAGCGGACATGACCACAACCCATGAACAGGCCCCGGGTGGCCTCGCCGGGCAGGACCATTCCGGCGCCCACGGGTACGCCACGGACAAAGTGGCCTACCTCAAGCGGCTCCGGCGCATCGAGGGCCAGGTGCGGGGAATTGCCCGCATGGTGGAGGAAGACAAGTACTGCATCGATATCCTCACCCAGGTTGCTGCCATCAACAAGGCACTGCATGCGGTGAGCCTGGGCCTCGTCCAGGACCACATTTCGCATTGCGTGGTGGGGGCCGCCCGCGAGGCGGACGCCACCGGCAACCCGGAACTGGTTCAGGCCAAGGTACAGGAAGCCACCGACGCCATCGGCCGCCTCCTGCGCTGAGCCGCACTGCCCGCCCGCACGTTCCACATATCTCCCTTTACGGAAAGAGGATCCACCGCATGGAAACCACACTGAACATCTCCGGAATGACCTGCGGCCACTGCGTCGCATCCGTTACTGAAGAACTCGAAGCGATCGACGGCGTCGACAACGTCAGCGTTGATCTCAACGCCGGCGGCATTTCGACCGCCGTCGTTACCTCCAGCCGGACGCTTTCACCTGTTGAACTCGGTGAAGCAGTGGCAGAGGCGGGCTACCTCGTCGTGGAACCCTCCGCCTAGTCTCGCCGGATCCACCCGGCAGCGGATGCGCGACCCGCGATCCGCGCCGCACAGCACTTCCCGGAAGGACAGCACTCCCATGAGCACCGACAACCTGCTCCGGCAGCCGAACCCGCGGATCATCGACCTTAAAGTTGAGGGCATGACGTGTGCCTCCTGCGTCGGCAGGGTGGAGCGGAAACTCGGAAAAATCGAGGGCGTCGAAGCTACGGTCAATCTTCCGCTGGAATCCGCCCGGGTCAGCGTCCCGGACGGCGTAACCGACGAGCAGATCCTGCAGGCCGTGGATTCGGCCGGCTACAAAGCACACCTGGTGCGGCCCGCAGAATCTTCCCGGGCCAACGGCGGAACGCGGGAGGCCGGATCGCGCGACGGCGGGGCCGGGCACACCGGAGCAGGCGACCACTCCGGATCCGTGCATGCCGGCCACGACAACTCCGGCATGGAGCACTCGGGCGAGGACCACATGGCGCACGGCGGAACTGCCGCTGCCCTGCGGCCGCGGCTCATCCTGGCCGCCGTGCTGACAGTTCCGGTGTTTCTGGTTTCCATGATCCCGGCTCTGCAGTTCAACAACTGGGGCTGGTTCGCCGCCCTGCTGACGCTGCCGGTGGTGACCTGGTCCGCGTGGCCCTTCCACCGGGCCGCAGCCATCAATGCGCGGCACTTCGCCTCCACCATGGACACGCTGGTGTCCCTGGGCGTGATCGCTTCCTACCTCTTCTCGCTGGGAACCCTCCTGGCGGATCCGTCGCTCACGGCCCACGCCGGCATGACGGATATGCAGGGCATGGCCGACGGCGGACACGCCAACCTCTACTTCGAAGTTGCCGCCGTCGTCGTCACCTTCCTGCTGCTGGGGCGGTACCTGGAAGCCAACGCCAAGGCCCGCGCCGGTGATGCGCTGAAAGCACTCCTGAGCCTGGGTGCCAAAGACGCCACCGTGCTGCGCGACGGTGCCGAGGCCCGGGTACCGGCGCAGGACCTGGTTGCGGGTGACGTCATCGTGGTCCGCCCCGGCGAGAAGATCGCCACTGACGGCATCGTCACCGACGGACACTCGGCTGTGGACGCCTCGCTGATCACCGGTGAATCCGTTCCGGTTGAAGTGGGTCTGGGGGATACCGTTACCGGCGCCACAGTCAACACCTCCGGGCGGCTGCTGGTTACCGCCACCAGGGTGGGCAGCGAAACCACCCTGGCCCAGATGGGACGCCTGGTCAGCGATGCACAGTCCGGCAAGGCACCGATTGCGCGCCTGGCGGACCGGATCAGTGCTGTTTTCGTTCCGATCGTTTTAGCTGTCGCAGTGCTCACCTTTGTGCTGTGGATGGTCTTCAGCGGCGACCCGCAGGCCGCGTTTACGGCCGCCGTCGCTGTCCTGGTTATTGCCTGCCCGTGCGCACTGGGTCTGGCCACGCCTGTCGGCCTGCTCACGGGCACCGGACGCGGGGCCCAGCTGGGCATTTTGATCAAGGGCCCGCAGGTGCTCGAAGATACCCGCACCGTGGACACGATTGTGCTGGACAAGACCGGTACTGTGACCGACGGGCGGCTCTCGGTGGTGCGCACCCTGGCCCTGGAAGGGACCCTTGATGAGGCGGAGCTGCTGCAGTTGGCCGGCTCCGTGGAGGCTGCGGGGGAGCACCCCGTCGCAGTAGCCATCGCTGCCGCCGCCCAGGACGTTTTGGGCCTGGACACGGCAGGCCGGAACGCAACAGCCGGCGGAGCTCTGGCCCCGGTCACCGGGTTCGACTCCGCTCCCGGCGGTGGCGTCCGCGGAACCGTGAACGGCCGTGCCGTCGTCGCCGGGCGCCCCGGCTGGCTGGAGGAGAACGGCGTGGTCCTGTCTGAGGATGCCCGGACGGGGCTGCGGGCCGAGCAGGAAGCCGGATCCACTGCCGTCCTGGTGGCCGTTGACGGCCGCGCCGCCGGCATCATCAGCCTGCGGGACAACATCAAGCCCGGCTCTGTGGCCGCCGTTGCGCGGTTGCGGGCTCTGGGACTGCGGCCCGTGCTGCTTACCGGAGACAATGCCGTGGTGGCTGCCCGGGTGGCTGGCGCCGTCGGCATTGAGCCGGAAGATGTGCTGGCCGATGTCCGGCCCGAGGGCAAGGTGGAGGCCATCAAGCGGTTCCAGGCCGAAGGTGCCACCGTGGCGATGGCCGGTGACGGCGTGAATGATGCTCCGGCACTGGCACAGGCGGACCTGGGCATCGCGATGGGCTCCGGCACCGACGTCGCCATTGAAGCGGCGGACCTGACCGTAATGGGCAACGATCTGGGCCAGGTGGCCACCGCCATCGAACTCTCCCGGCGCACGCTGGGCACCATCAAGACCAACCTCTTCTGGGCCTTTTTCTACAACGCCGTCGGCATTCCGGTGGCCGCCCTGGGTCTGCTGAACCCAATGATTGCCGGTGCAGCCATGGCCGCCAGCTCCGTGCTCGTGGTGGGCAACTCGCTGAGGCTGCGCAACTTCGGCAAGCAGCATGCATAAGCGCCGCGTCAACAACTCATCCCGATAAAACACAGCACCTGCCGGCTTCCTCGGGACGGCAGGTGCAGTGTTTATCGGGTCCTGGCGGGTGAGCCTAACGGGTCAGCGCGCGCGGTACGGATTCTGTGTGCAGCTCTGGCGGGATGCCGGGTTGTGCCGGAGATCCTGTGTGCAGCTTTGGCGGGATACGGGCGCTCCAGCCCGCCAGAAGTGCACACCAGATGGCCTGCGGGTGGAGCGAAGTCGCCAAATGTGCGCACCGGTTGACTCCGCCAGCAATCTTCGTGCAGATAACGGGCTTTGCCGTCATCTGCACGAGAGACTCTGCGCTGCATACGCATAAGCCTCAGGAGACAGGAAAGGCCGGACGGTCCACAGACCGCCCGGCCTTTCGCACGCCGCGTCAGCCCGCGGCCGGATCCTCACCCGGTTCAACCGGTGTGTTGCTCGGTCCCACTTGGTCCACCTGGCTGGTCAGCGGAATGCCGGAGCCGTCCCGCCGTCCGTGCTCAGTGGGCAGCGCCCGTGCCACGCCGTTGGCGGCGGCAGCCTTCGCCGGACCGTGCCCGGCCCACGCCACCACCAGCGCATCCTCGCCCTTCAGGAACCGGTGCGCGCGCACGCCGCCGGTGGCGCGGCCCTTCACGGGGTACTCGGCAAACTCGGTCACCTTCACCGATCCGCCCGGCGTTCCGGGCAGCGTCTCGCTGCCCGTGGACACAGTGACGACGACGGCGGCCGGATCATTCTGCGCCACCACGCCGAAGAACAGCACATGGTCATCGGCGCCGAGCTTGATCCCGGCAACACCGCCGGCGGTGCGTCCCTGCGGACGAACCAGCGAGGCGCTGAAGCGCAGCAGCTGTGCCTGTTCGGTAATAAACACCAGCTCGTCGGTGTCCTGCTGCGCCACGCCCAGGCCCACCACTTCATCCTTGGGCTTGAGCGTGATGGCTTCCCAGTCGTCCCGGTTCAGCGGGTACTCGGGGTTGACCCGTTTCACGATGCCGTTCCGGGTGCCCAGCGCAATGATCTCGTTCAGCGGCACCAGGCCGATCAGCTTTTCGCCCTTGGCCAGCGTCATGAAGTCCTTCACCGGAACCCCGCCGGCCATGTTCGGCAGGCCCGATGTGGGCGGCAGAGCCGGCATGTCGAGGACCTGGACACGGACCATCCGGCCCGACGACGTCACCGCCCCGATCTCGCCGCGCGCCGTGGTCTTCACCACCGAGCGGAACACATCGTGACGCACCCGCTGGCCTGCCTCGGTGAGCGGCTCCTGATTGGAGGTGCGGGCCAGCTGGCCGGAACTGGTGAGGATGACCCAGCAGGGATCGTCGGCAATTTCCAGCGGCAGTGCCGCTTTGGCCCCCTTGCCGGTGACGGCGGGAGCGGCGGCAACACCCTTGAGCGGTGATGCAGCCTCGGATTCCAGCAGCACCGTCCGCCGCGGAGTGGCGTACTTGGCAGCCACTTCGCCGAGTTCATCGGAAACCAGGGACCGCAGCCGCTGCTCGGAATCGAGGATCGCCTGCAGTTCCTTGATCGCCAGTTCCAGCTCGTCCTTTTCCTTCTCCAGCTCGATGCGGGAGTACTTGGTGAGCTGGCGCAGCCGCAGTTCCAGGATGTGGTTGGCCTGGATCTCCGTCAGGTCATAGATGGCCATCAGCCGTTCGCGGGCCTGCGCCGTCTCATCCGAGGAGCGGATGATCTGGATGACCTCGTCAATGTCCACGATTGCGATGAGCAGGCCCTCGACCAGGTGCAGCCGGTCCTGCTTCTTGCGCAGCCGGAACGCCGTGCGGCGGCGGACGACGCCGAGGCGGTGCGCCACGTAGACCTGCAGCAGCTCCACCAGCCCCAGGGTCCGGGGCTGCCCGTCCACCAGGGTGACGTTGTTGATGCCGAAGGAATCCTCCATGGGCGTGTACCGGTAGAGCTGGGCCAGGACGGCGTTGGGATTGAAGCCGTTCTTGAGCTCGATGACCAGGCGCAGTCCGTGGCTGCGGTCCGTCAGGTCCACCACGTCCGAGATGCCCTGCAGCTTCTTGGAGGTGACCGCGTCCTTGATCTTCTCGATGACTTTCTCCGGGCCCACCATGTACGGCAGCTCGGTGATCACCAGTCCGGTGCGGCGGGCATTGAGCTGCTCCACCTCCACCTTGGCGCGGGTCTTGAAGGACCCGCGGCCGGACGCGTAGGCGTCGCGGATCCCGTCCAGGCCCACAATCCGCCCGCCGCTGGGCAGATCCGGGCCGGGGATGAACCGCATCAGCTCATCCAGCGTGGCCTCGGGGTTGGCGATCAGGTGCTGGGTGGCGGCAATGACTTCACCCAGGTTGTGCGGGGCCATGTTGGTGGCCATGCCGACGGCGATGCCTGTGGTCCCGTTGACCAGCAGGTTGGGGAAGGCGGCCGGAAGCACCTCAGGCTGCATCAGCTGGTTGTCGTAGTTGGGGACAAAGTCCACCACGTCTTCATCCAGGTGATCCGTCAGCGTCAGCGCCGGAGCGGCCAGCCGGGCCTCGGTGTACCGGGCGGCGGCGGGGCCGTCGTCGAGCGAGCCGAAGTTCCCGTGCCCGTCGATCAGGGGCAGCCGCAGCGCCCAGTCCTGGGCCATGCGGACCATCGCATCGTAAATGGCGGAGTCGCCGTGCGGGTGGAGCTTGCCCATGACCTCGCCCACCACGCGCGCGGACTTCACATGGCCGCGGTCCGGCCGCAGGCCCATGTCCGCCATCATGTACAGGATGCGCCGCTGGACGGGCTTGAGGCCGTCACGGGCGTCGGGAAGGGCGCGGGAGTAGATCACCGAGTACGCGTACTCGAGGAAGGAACCTTCCATCTCGGTGGTGACATCAATGTCGATGATGTTCTCGGCGATTTTCTCGCCGGGTGCTGTTTTGGAGACGGTTTGGCGCCGGGCCATGCTGTTGTCGGGTCCTTGCATTGGTAGGGGACTATATGGGTGTGCAGGGGGATCCGGCGCGGCGGCCGAAGCGTCCTGCAGACAGTGGAGAAAATTTCCCACTACTCTGAGTCTATGGCGGAGCAGGGACATTACCCCGAATATTGGGAAGCTGACGTGGTGTTGCGGGACGGGGGAACCGGGCATTTGAGACCCGTGACACCCGGGGACGCCCAGGCGCTGCAGGAGTTCCACATGCGCCAGTCCCAAAGCTCCATCTACCTGCGCTTCTTCACCTACAAGGCCAAGCTCAGCAACAAGGAGCTGGCCCGGTTCACCAACGTGGACTACAAGGACCGCGTGGCCTTTGTCATCACCATCGGCTCGGAGATCATCGGGATCGGCCGCTACGACCGCCTGGATGACCCCACCGAAGCGGAAGTGGCGTTCAACATCGCCGACGGACACCAGGGCCGCGGGCTCGGGTCGATCCTGCTGGAGCACCTGGCTGCCGCGGCACGGGAAAACGGCATCCGCCGCTTCTCCGCCGAAGTGCTTCCCGAGAACCGGAAAATGATCGGTGTCTTTGCTGATGCCGGCTACGAGGTCCGCCGCCACTTCGACGACGGGGTGATCGCCCTGGACTTCAACATCGACCCCACTGACAAATCCCGGGCCGTCATGGAATCCCGCGAACACCGCGCCGAGGCCCGCAGCGTGGCGGACCTGCTCTCGCCGTCGTCCGTTGCCGTGATCGGTGCCAGCCGCGAGTGGGGCACCGTGGGCTACCAGCTGCTGGAACACATCATCGAGGGCGGCTTCACAGGATCCGTGTACGCCGTGAACCCGGAGGCCTTCGAGCTGGCCGGAATGGTGTCCTACGCCCGGATCGGGGACGTGCCCGAACCCGTCCAGCTGGCCATCATCGCCGTTCCCTACGACCAGGTGCAGTCGGTGGTGGAGGAGTGCGGGCGCGCCGGGGTCAAGGGACTGCTGGTGGCCACCGCGGGCTTCGCGGACGACGGCGAACGCGGCCTCGCCCGGCAGCGGCGCCTCGTGCGGCACGCCCGCGCCAACGGCATGCGCGTGGTGGGCCCGGCGTCGCTGGGCTTGATCAACACCCGCCCCGGCGTCAGCCTGAACGCCTCGATGGCCCCGTCCATGCCCGAAGCCGGCGGGCTGGGCCTGTTCAGCCAGTCCCCGGGCATCGGTGTTCTCCTCTACGCGGCGGCCCAGCGGCGCAGCCTGGGCCTGTCCTCCACCATTTCCGCCGGGAACCGGGCCGATGTGTCCGGCAACGACGCCATGCAGTACTGGGAAGACGACACGGACACGCGGGTGGTGGGGATGTACCTGGAGTCGGTCGGCAATCCCCGAAAGTTTTCCCGCATCGCCCGCCGCCTGGCCACTTCCAAACCCGTGATCGTCGCCAAGTCCGACGTCACCGGACTGCAGCTGCCGCCGGGCCACGCCGTGCGGACCACGCAGGCACCGGCCGGAGCGCTGGACGCCATGCTGCGGCAGTCAGGCGTCATCCGGGTGAACACCAACGAGCAGCTCATGGATGTAGCCCAGATTGCCGTCAGCCAGCCGCTGCCCGCCGGCCGGGCCCTGGCTGTCTTCAGCAATTCCGGCGCCCTGGGCCGGGTGGTGGCGGACGCCGCCGTCGGCCTGGATCTGGAGGTGGCCAGCCTGCAGACCGATCTGTCGCTGGATACCGGCATGAGCGTCGCCCTGCCGCTGCTCCGCGCCACCATCACCAAGGCGCTCGCCGACGACGGTGTGCACGCCGGCGTCGTGACCCTGCTGCCGTCGCCCGGGCTGACGATGGAGAAAATCGCGGCGTGCCTGCAGGAGTGCGTGGCCGAGACCGGGAAACCCGTTGTCGCCGCCTTCACCGGGATCATGGATCCCTCGGCGCATGTGGAGGGACTCCTGACCCAAGGGGGCAGGGAGGAGGACGGACGGCAGTCCGGACTGCCGTGCTTCTCCAGCCCGGGGGCCGCCGTTTCGGCGCTCGCCTCCCTGGTCCGGTACACCGAATGGGCCGCCCGCGACCACGGCCACTTTGTCGAGCCGGCCGGGGTGGATCCCGACGGTGCCCACGCCTTTGTGGAAAAGCTCCTGGCCCGGGTCTCCGGTGACGGGCTGATGCGGCTGTCCTCCGAGGAAACCACGCAGCTGTTGGACTTCTACGGCGTGCAGCTGCTGCCGTCGGTTCCGTTCAACACCGCGGAGGAGGCCGTGGCGGCAGCGGACTCCCTGGGCTGGCCGGTGGTCATTAAGACCATGGACGAACATCTGCGCCACCGGCTCGACCTGGGCGGGGTGCGGCTGAACATCTCCAGTCCGGAGGAGCTCCGGTCCAATATTGCGCAGATGAAGCAGTCCCTGGAGCCCTACGGCAGCTTTGAACTCGAGGTGCAGAGCATGGCGCCGTCGGGACAGGGCTGCACCGTACGGGCCATCGAAGACCCTTTGCTGGGTCCGGTGCTGTCCTTCGGCCTGGCCGGAGACGCAGTCAATCTGCTGGATGACTGGGCCCACGGGATTCCGCCGCTGACGGACAATGACGTTGCGGACCTGGTGCGCGCCCCGCGTGCTTCCGGCAAGCTTTTCGGTTACCAGGGACTGCCCAAGGCCAACGTCGCTGCCCTCGAGGACCTGATTTCCCGGCTCGCGCTTCTCAAGGATGAGCATCCGGAAATTGCGCTGCTGGAAATCAATCCTGTCCTGGTCTCCACCGCAGGGGTGACTGTGCTCAGCGCGGACGTCCGGCTCGGCAATCCGCAGCAGCGGACCGACAGCGCCCGGAGGGCGATGCGGGACTAGCTCTACTGAGGCGGCAGAGCGATCCAGGACTCACTTGGGTATGCTCCCGCGCGCCATTTAGGTACTGGGGCTCTCTCTGGGGGAAACTGGATGCATGTCGCCGTTACTTTCCGCTGAACGCCGCAGCCTCGACGCTTCCATGGAGCGGGCAGGCTTTTACCCCACCCTCCTGGCCGACGTAGTTCACGATGCCCTGGACGGCCGTGAACCGTTGTCCCACCTGATTCATTTGGAAACGCACTTCGAGCGCACAGAGGTGCACCGGCACATCACCGTGCTCGTGCTGACCGAGGACATGCTGGTGATCACCCATGTGGATGACCAGCAGCTGGACGACGCCGGCGAGCAGATGATGGCCCAGGTTTCCACGGAATCCGTTCCCGTCACCCAAATCCGTTCGGTGGTCCTGGGATACATGTATGCCCAGCCGCAGGACTACAAGCCCTCCGACCAGGCCCGCGAACTGACCCTGGCCATCGCCTGGTCCGGCGGCCAGCGCCTGGACATGGGTCCGGCAGGCTGCGCGGATCCGCAGTGCGACGCCGACCACGGCTACACCGGCACCATCGCCCAGGAGGACATTGTGCTCCGGGTCAGTGCAGAGGCAGACGGCGCCCAAGCCGTGCAGAACGCCAAGGACTTCGCCCGTGCGCTGCGCAAGGTCAACACGGACACCGTTAACGCGCGGGCCATGGAACCCGGAGATGCCCGCCAGCGCGTTGCGGGCATCGGCAGCCGGTTCAACCGCAGCCACCACCAGCGGTAAGGGGTTATGAACTCCTCCTCCGGAACAGGATCCGCCTCCGAACGTCCGTCCGCTGACCCGCTGCCGCCGGCCCCCGGCTACGGACGCAGCAGTGTTGCAGACGTCCTCACCAGCTCGGCCGCTGTCCTTGGCGTTCCCGGTTTCGAGAACACCCTGAACCTGCCGGCCGCCAGGCGCGTGTGCGTGGTCATGGTGGACGGCCTCGGCTGGTCCCTGCTCAAGCAGCGCGGCGGCCACGCACCGTTCCTGCGCGGCTTCGTGCCTTCGGCGCGGGTCCTGACCGCCGCTTTCCCCACCACGACGGCGGCGTCCCTGGCCTCGCTGGGGACAGGGCGCCCCCCGGGTGAACACGGCATGGTGGGCTATGACGTACTGGATCCCGAACAGGACAAAGTCGTCAACATGCTCGGCAACTGGGATGCCGGCGTGGACCCTCAGCGCTGGCAGCCCTGCCCCACGGTCCTGGAACGCGCAGCCGAACACATCCCGGTGGCCTCAGTAAGCCTGCCCCGCTTCGCGGACTCGGCCATGACCCGGGCCGCCCTGCGCGGAGGCGAGTTCATCGGCGCCACCGGCGTCCATGCCCGGGTGGCGGCTGCGGCCCAGGCCCTGGCCGCAGCTCCGCGGATGCTGATGTACCTGTACTGGAACGAGCTGGACAAGGCCGGTCACAAGCACGGTTCGCAGTCCCAGCAGTGGGGCTTCCAGCTTGAGGAGCTGGACAGCGCGCTGAAGCTGCTGGCCGCCCGGCTTCCGGCTGACACGCTGCTGCTGCTTACGGCGGACCACGGCATGGTGGACATCGCGCCGGAGCACCGCTATGACTTCTCGGCCGACCCCTCGCTGACTGCCGGAGTGCGGCACACCGCAGGCGAACCCCGCATGGTGCACCTGTATCTCGAGCCCGGCACCGGCGAGCAGGACCGGGAGAGCCTGATGGACTCCTGGCGGCGCGCCTATGGCAAGAAAATCTGGATCGCCACGCGGGAGGAAGCCGTCAACGCAGGCTATTTCGGCGCGGTTGTTTCACCGGAGGTACTGCCGCGCATCGGGGACGTGCTGGTGTTGGCCCGCGAGCCGATCGCGCTGTACGACCTTCGGCGGATGAAGTCCTCGTCCTTGGAAGTGGTGGGCCAGCACGGCTCCCTGACCCGCGCGGAGCGGGAAGTTCCGCTGCTGCAGCTCGCTGCACCGGCCATGAAGCGCAATCCCGGGGCACAGGCCGGCGGGAGAAAGAAGTAACCGTGGCCGAGCTTGTTTTCTTTTCCGGGACCATGGACTGCGGCAAATCCACGCTGGCGTTGCAAATGGACTACAACCACAGTGCCCGCGGCCGCGGTGGAATCCTCTTCAGCCGCAACGACCGGGCGGGGGAATCGATGATTTCCTCCCGTCTGGGCCTTCGCACACCGGCGGTTGAAGTCACTGATTCCACCGACTTTTGGACCGAAGTCACGGACCGCCGCCGGTCCGGATCAACAGTGGACTACCTCATTTGCGACGAAGCGCAGTTTTACTCTGCCGATCAGGTGGAGCAGCTGGCACGGGTGGTGGATGAGTTGTGCGTGGATGTCTTTGCCTTCGGCATCACCTCGGATTTCCGAACCCGGCTTTTCCCCGGCTCCCAGCGCCTGATCGAGCTGGCGGACCGGATGGAAGTGCTGCAGGTGCGCGCCCTGTGCTGGTGCGGACGCCGCGCCACCCACAATGCCCGGACCGTGGACGGGGTCATGGTGGTCGAAGGTGATCAGGTGGTTGTTGGCGACGTGGGCAAGCATGCTCCGGCGGCAGGAACGCCCGGGGCCGCCGAGTCCGTCACGGAGGAACCGCTCTTCGCCGCCGATGCGGTGAAAACTGCGCCGGTGGTCGGTTATGAGACGCTGTGCCGGCGGCATTACATGCGCCGGGTCACGGCCCACAAGGCCCAGGCCATTTCCGAAGTGGCAGCCGAGGCACCGGCGGATCTGGACGTCTGCGCCGTGCATCCGCGTTTTCCCTGACGCTCGGCAGCATGTGCGGCCCGCGCCGCCTGGCCCTGTATGTCGGTGGAAACGCGGGCCAAATCGTGAAGCGCCGTGATGGCGGAGATCAGTTGCTCTTTGGTGGGTGCAGTGCCGTCGGCTGGGCCTGCATCGTGCTGTGCCGCGATCCGGGACAGCTCGACCGCAAAGCGGTCATCGATCTGCAGCGTCGTCGCCCGGGCGCCAGGATTCTGGCCGGGAGATGGCGGCAGAACGCCGGCTTGCGCCGATAGGAGCGAAACAATGCGCCCAATCGCCAGAGCCCAACCCGCAACGCTGGGCTCGCTTGCATGTTGAGCGGAGACAAGGTCACCTTGCGGGCACGGCGGCGAAAGCCGTTCGACGGCACCGTGCGTCTGGCGTCCCCGGCCCGCGATCCTATGCTTCGGGAGCGGTGGCCGGGATCGACGCCGTCACCGAGAGTGCCGAGTGATGTTTGGCCTTCTGAATCTCCGCATAGAGATCATGCCGCAATTGCGCGAATCGCGGCAGAGCCCGAGTCGATAGCTGATCCCGGTCGTCGGGAAGATCGATAATCATTTCCTTTTGAACGATAGTGGGCGTCGAAGAGAGCACTATGACCCGCTCAGAAAGGTAAACTGCCTCGTCGATGTCGTGGGTAACAAAGAGCGTCGTGATGCCGAGATCACGCCATATTTGCCTCACCAAATCCTCAAGGTCCGCGCGCGTCTGCGCATCCACCGCAGCGAACGGTTCATCCATCAGCAGCACATCCGGCTTATAGGCGATGGCTCTCGCTATGGCCACGCGCTGCTGCATCCCTCCGGAGAGTTGCCAAGGATAAGATCGACCGGACTTGTCGAGCCCAACAAGGGCCAGGGCTTCCGCTACCCGCGCCTTTCGCTCGGTCTTGGCAACTTTCTGTTCGGTCAACGGCAGTTCGACATTCTGGTCGACCCGCATCCACGGAAACAGGCTGCGCCCGTACTCTTGGAAGACCACGGCGAGGCCCTCCGGTGGACCCGAGACCGGCTTTCCAGACACATGGACTGTGCCCTTCGTCGGCTTCAGAAGTCCTGCCATGCATTTGAGCAGAGTTGTCTTGCCGCTGCCGGACGGTCCGACCAGGCAAACAAATTCACCTTGGCCAACGGAGAAATCGACATCACGAAGCGCTTCAAAAGAGGAATCAGCGGTTCGGTAGGTCTTCTGCAGATTTCTTACTTCAAGCATCAGTGTCCTTTTTCTGCTCAGTGATTACGAGTCCCGGGATGCTTGACGCATGCCGTTGTACCACCGCAGGCTGCGGTTTTCGAAGACCTGGAACAACAGTGAGGCGAAGAGGCCCAGCATGCCCAGCACAATAATGCCCGTCCACATTTCAGGCAGCGCAAAGTTCCGTTGGAACTGCACCACGGTGAATCCCAATCCGCTTGTAGCGGCGAACATCTCACTGATCACCATCAGGATTATTCCCACGGAAAGGCCCTGGCGCATTCCCGCAATAATCTGGGGGGATGCGGCCGGCAGAATGAGTTTCTGTATGCGCCGTAAGGTTTTCAGGTGATATGACTTAGCCGTTTCAATCATGACTGTATCCACCGCGCGAACCCCCTCAACTGTGTTAAGCAATATGGGCCACAAGCAACCAAGCATGATCACGAAAATCTTCATCTCGTCGCCAATCCCAGCGAACAGGCTGATGACCGGAACCAGTACCGGAGCCGGGATGGCACGGAAAAGTTCCAGCGTCGGTTCGCAGTAGGCGCGTGCCCTCGAAGAAAGGCCTATGAGTGTTCCCAGCGTCAGGGCCAGCAAGGTAGCCAAGGAAAAACCCACGGCCAATCGCCATACGCTTGAGAAGCCGTCAACAACAATCCTGGAGTTCCAGCCGCCCTCGAACCAGGTTGCCGGAAACACGCCAAGAATTCGTCGAAGCGAGGGGAAATACACGTTGGTGCTGTAAGCGCTGAATACCCACCACGTGGTAAAAAGCACCGCCGGAAGAGCGAGAACGTAGAGAGCGGATCGCAGCACTTTCATTCTTCGGCGTCCTTCCGGAATGACATATGCCAAGAGAGCACTTTCTTCTCCACCAGCCGTACTAAAAGGTTGACCGTGAGTCCAAGCAGTCCAGTAACCAACACCAGGGCATACATTCTGGCGTTGGCGCCGGCAGATTCTGCCAGCGCAATGTCCCGCCCCAGACCGGGGGTTCCAATGATGAGCTGTGCGGTAACGGTCAAAACCAAGGCCACCGTGGCCGCGAGCCGGAAACCGGTCATGATGAATGGCAAAGCCGTAGGCCAGACGACGTGCCGGATCACACCCAGTTTGGTGAAGCGGTATGACCGTGCTGTTTCGGTGACCACCGGATCCACATCGGCCACACCGTAAATGGTTTGCACGAGCACCTGCCAGAATGCGGCATAAATGACCAGGACCAGTGCTGACTCATAGCGCGGGCCAAAAAGCAGGACCACCAGCGGTACGAGTGCGACGGATGGGATCGGGCGCAGAAACTCCACGGTGGAAGACAGAGCCTTCCGCAGCCGCTCCAAGCTACCGATGAGCAGGCCGAGCAGAACACCTGCAACGGTTGCCGCGGCTAAGCCGATTGCCCAGACATACACGGTGTCGTAAACGGCTTGCCATATCGAGCTGTCCCCCAGCAGCTGGAAGAAGGCCGTGAGAATGTCGGTGGACGGTGGCAGGTCCTGCGCCCTGACCAGTCCCAGCGGCGCCAGAACCTGAAGGATGAGGGCGACAGTGAGCAGTCCGGCGGCGCCGAGCAGGACGTTGACCGGTTTTCCACGCGGAGACTTCAGCAGTCCCGGCTGCGCTGAAGTCCCGGCTTCTTCAGCCGACGCACGCTGGACAGCTATGCGGTTGGTCATTCTGCGATAAAGCCTTCGTAATCCGGCTCCTTGGTGAGCACGCCATACTTAAGGGCCGATCCGGCGAGCTCTTCCAAGCCCTCACGATTGATCTCCGGGATCCACTGAGAAAGTTCGACCTCAGCGGCGAGCTCGGGACTCAAGCCTGCGTAATCCTGAATAATCTCACGGACCGAGCTCTCGTTCTCCGAGGCATATTGGAACGACTCGGCAAGCGCAGACCTAAAGCGCTCCACAAGTTCCGGGTTCTCTTCTGCTGTTTGCGTGGAGGCGAAGTAGAAGGCGGAGTCGAAGTTCTCCGCCATATCAGTCATCGGGCTGGCCACAATCGCACCACCCTCCTGGAGGATCTGTGTGCGGAAAGGCTCGGTGGTCCAGGCCGCATCCACTTCGCCCGCGGCCAGCTGTGCCGGCATATTCGGGTAAGGGACTTCGACAAACGTGACCGTGTCGGGATTACCTCCGGCCTGCTCAATTGAATTCCGGATGGTGATTTCACCGAAGTTGCTGAGGGCATTGATGGCCACGGTCTTGTTTTCCAGATCAAGGACGCTCGAAATACCGCTGCTTGGCATGGCCGCTACTTCGGTGGAGTCCTCGCCTGCAACGCTGGTTGAGGTTGAACCATTGGAAATTACCGAAATGGGGATCTGGTTCTGATGGGCAACCAGCAAAGATACAACGTTGCTGTATCCAAACTGGTACTCGCCCGAGACCACTGCGGGGACGATTGCTGCACCGCCCTGTGCGAGCTGGATGTCCAGCTCCAAACCGTGGTCTTTGAAAATGCCTTGTTCTATCCCCAGATAGACGGGGGCCACGTCAGTAATGGGGATGAGCCCGAGCGTTACTTGGTCCAAGCCGCCTTCTTCAGTGGATGCTGTGGCATCCTCCATGGGATCACTGGGGCTGCATCCCATCAGCGCAAGCGCACTGATAGCAGTGATGGCGCCGGACTTCAGGAGAAAGTGCTTCGATAAACGGTTCTGGCGAGTGCGTGATTCCCTCATAGCCTTCGGTCCTTTCAGGACGGTTTGGTTTGTTGAGCGCGGGGGAGGAGCAACGAGCTTTGAACAAAGCATGCCGACAGATAGCATCCGGTTGTCAATCAGTGAAAAGTACAGTCAGGGGTAGAAGTTGTCAACGCCCAAACATTCATGGCTGAATTGTGACGGACTCGGGCCAAAGGAGTTCACGGGGCCACCGCATTGTCACGCAATGAAACAGGTGCTGTACTCAGTGCAAGCAAGGATGCACGGACCGATTTGAGGAGCTTCATTTGAGAACACCGCCTGTGGACGACGGGGGCCACGAGAGAGCCAAAGTTGCCACCACACGCACGGCCGAACGGGCCCTGTCACTCCTCAGTGTTGTTTGTGAGCACGGTTCCGTCACCCTTGGCGATGCAGCTAAAGCCGTGAATCTGTCAGCCAGCACCGCAATGCGGCTCCTGAGGACACTCGAATCCACAAACTTTGTTCGCCGCGACGATGACGGCACCTACTTTCCGGGAGCTGCCGTCGTGCAGCTCGGTGTGCTCGCCCTGAGCCAGGAGTCCCTCATTCCCCTATGCCAGGAACCCATGGCCAGAATCGTCGAGCATACGGGCGAGTCGGCGTACCTCAGCATTCCTGCATCAGGTGAACAGGGGCTCTATATCGCTATAGTGGAAGGAACCCACTCCGTCCGGCACGCAAATTGGGTGGGACGCAAATTCCCGCTCACCATGAGTGCGGCGGGACGGGCAATGAAGGGCGGCACGGGGCCGGAGGGATACTGCGTTGTCAGCGCCGGGGTGGAACAGGACATTACAGCCGTTGCAGTCCCCATTCAGGTGGGAAAAAAGGTGGTTGGCGCCTTAAGTGTCGTTGTGCCCAGTTACCGGATCACTGCCTCCAGCATCGAGCATATCGGCCAGATATTGTTGGCCGAGGCAAGCGGCTTGTACGGTCAGGTTTGAGGCTAGTCGCCCTTGGTGCCGAAGACGATCTCATCCCAGCTGGGCACCGAGGAACGCTTGGGCTTGATCGGGCGCCGGTCGGCACCGTCCTCATCCTTGGCAGAGTCAGCGGTGGATGCCGCGTCGGTGCGGCTGCTGCCGGAACCCATCCGGTCCCAGGGGAAATCGGTCCTGCCGCCCTTGCGGCCGCCGGACTTGGCCTTGCCTTTCAAAGCTGGCGCGGTTCCGCCCTCAGCGGCCTTGGCGGCTGCGTCTTCCCCAGCCGCAGCGGGTGAAGCCTGTGCAGCGCTTCCGGCCGGCTTGTCGCCGTCGGCTTGCGGGTTGGCCGTTGTTCCAGAGTCAGTCGTTTTCGCTGGGTCCGTGGTTTTCGCAGACCCGGCACCGGCGTTCGCAGCCGAATCTTTTCCTGCTCCGTCGGCAGCCTCGCTGCGGCGGCGGAAGGGACGGGCCAGGACACTGATTTCACGCGTATCGGTGCTCAGCGCATCGGGCAGACGGAGCGAATCGGGACGGTCCGGGGAGTCGGTGCCGGCAGCGCTGTCGGGTGCCAGCGTCAGACGTCCGGTGCGCGGACGGCTGGAGGCGGCGTCATCCAGCTCAGTGCGGCCCTCGCGCGGATGTGCGGCAGGGATGCTGCCCTTGGCCAGCAGTGCTGCCAGGGCGTCGTCGCCGTCTTCATCAGCCCCGAGCCGCTGTCCGCGGCGGGAGCGCAAAACTTCCAGGAGGTTGGCAGTCTCCTCGTCCTCAGAATCGGCACCGTCCGCTTCAGGCGCTGCGACGGCCTCGAAATCAAAAACGCGGTCCGCGACGGCGGTAAGCCGGCGGGAGGGCACGGGGGAGTCCAGCGGCTCCAGCTCACTGAGCAGCTGCGCCCAGCGGTTGGCGTTGGAAACGCTCTTGCGCAGGGGACTGAACGTCCAGCGCGCCGGGGGCTCCTCGCCCACGGATACCTGGGAGTCGGTGCCCAAATCAAACCGTGCGACAACGTCCCACGTGGAATCCGGGCGGCGCCAGGCGTCCCATTCGACGCTGTCGGGGTCCACGCCGAAGGCCTTGAGCCGGTGGTTGACCATGTCGCCGAGATTGACCGGGCTGTCGCCGAAGGTGCTGCGGTAGCCGTCATGTGTGGCGGAGAGCGGTGCAGCCACTTCCACAGCCTGCGCCTGGCGGGCAACGTATTCACGTTCTGCCCGCACCGGGCCCTCATAGCGGCGGATGTGGGCGAGGTCCAGACCCGAAACCTCAGCGACGTCTTCGGCGCTGGCTCCGGACCGGATTCGTGCCTGAATGTCGCGGGGGGTCATGGCGGGGCCCTCGGGCCGCTCAGGAGCGGCGGTGGAACGGTGCACTGAGCGGGCTACCGCCACTCGAAGCGCTTCATCCATGCGAAGCCGGAATGTTTCCCCACCCTTGCCGCTGAGCAGCAGATGTTCGCCACCCTCATGGACACCCACGAGACGTAGATCCTGCATGAACCATTCCTCCACCCGATAGCAATTCCTTCTGGAAACAATGCCATCCGCGAGGCCGAAAGCCTACTGTTTGCGGGGGCGTGGCGCGGATCGGCCTCTCCCAGGGACACCTTTTTGGTCTCCGGGAGGCCCCGAGGCGGCCCCAAGGTGGATTTTCGCTTTCGAGTAGACAAAAATCTCCGGTTTACGGGCACAAAACGGAACCCCGTTGCGTTGATACCTCAAAGCTACGAACCTGCAGATCCCAGACCGGCAGGCGTGGCCCGAAAAATCCTCTACAACAACTCGACCGGATGGTGAGAGTACATATTATGGCGACTGACTACGATGCGCCGCGCAAGACAGAAGAGGACATCAGCGAGGAATCCCTTGAGGAGCTGAAGACACGCCGCACCGCCACCACGCAGTCGGCGGTGGTGGATGAAGATGAGGCCGAAGCCGCAGACAGCTTCGAGCTGCCCGGCGCCGACCTCTCCGGCGAAGAACTCCTGGTGCGGGTGCTTCCTGCGCAGGCTGACGAATTTACCTGTGCGTCCTGTTTCCTGGTTCGGCACAGGTCACAGATCGCGGCGGAAAAAGATGGACTGTACTACTGCATTGACTGCGAAGGCTGAGCAGAAATACTTCTGGGCGGCTAGCTGCTCAGTGCCCGGACCAGGTCCTCAGGGCGGCGGGTGGACGTGAGCCAATACGGCGTGCGGTCTGCCGGGTCGGTGATTTCGATTTTGACCACTGGTGAGATCCACCCCCGGATGCACATGTACGACGTGGCGTTCAGCCCCCGGCCGCGCTGGAAGGTGGCGTCATCTCCGCGGAAACCTTCCACGGTTCCGACGTAGCGCCGCTCGATTTCCGCCTTGCCGACCTGCAGGGTGTCCGGGGTGACGCGGATGGTCGGGGTGCTCAGGAGGAGCAGGACCGTCAGGATCACCAATACGACGACGGCGGCGATCAGCCCTGTTTCCATGCTGATCGGCACGAACACGAGGATGCTTGAGGCGGAGATGCCCAGGACCATCACCCAGATCCAAAACGAGGGAAGAAGCCGTTCGGAGTACAGAACGGTGCTGGCGGGAGTCTGGGCAGAAGGGGATGACATACCTCCAGCTTGGCATCTTTGTTCCGGCATTTCATCTTGGCGCCGGACCGTGAATTGCCGGTCCGCGGCATACGGAGAAGCGTCAGGAAAACGCGCTAAAGTGAGGTGCGGTATTCCCTGGAAGCTTCCGGGGGCCGAACTGGAGAAGCAGGCGCGCGGCCCGGACCGGGACGCGGGCCACACACGAGGGAAGTCGGAGACACACCGGTGCTTGAAGCAGGCCCCACTATGACCGTGCAGCTGAAAATGCTCGACGACGGACTGGAACCGCCGTCGTACGCCCACCCGGGCGACGCCGGCGCGGACCTTCGCACCCGGGTCGACTTTGTGCTCGAACCGGGGGAGCGGAAGCTCGTTCCCACCGGGGTGGCCATTGCCCTGCCCTTCGGTTATGCAGCCTTTATCCATCCGCGGTCCGGTCTGGCCACCAAGCACGGCCTCACCGTGGTCAACGCTCCCGGCACAGTGGACGCGGGCTACCGGGGAGAAATCAGCGTCACGCTCCTCAACACCGATGCGACCAGCCCCATCCGTTTGCAGCGGGGGGACCGGATTGCCCAGATGGTGATCCAGCGGGTGGAGACGGCGTCCTTTGAACTGGTCGATGAACTGTCCGATTCCGTCCGCGGCACCGGAGGATTCGGTTCCACCGGCGGCTTTACTGCACTGCCTGCCTAGAGCGGCTGTCCCGGGGGCCGGCAGCATGCGGCCTCCCTACAAGAGAGAGGAACCCGGTCATGGCATTTGGGCGACTGAAGAAGAACAAGCAGGAACAAGACAAGCAGGAACTCGGCGAACAGCAGCAGGGCGACGGGGCCGCTGAAGCTGCCGCCGGCACCTCGGGATCCGGTGAAGCGGAGCAGCCCGCCACCGGCCCGTGGGACGCCAGTGACAAGCCGTCGGAAGACGGGTACGTGGATCTGGGAGCGTTGCGCATCGCCGCCGCCCAGGGCCTCCAGCTGCGCCTGGAAGTGGAAGAAAAGACCCAACGCGTGGTTGCCGTGACCCTGGACCTGGACGGGTCCAGCCTGCAGTTGCAGGCTTTTGCCGCACCGCGCTCAGAGACTCTCTGGGACGACATCCGCGGCCAGATCGGCAAGTCCGTGGGTTCCCAGGGCGGCACCGTGGACGAGCTTGAGGGTGTTTTCGGCACCGAACTGCTGGCGAAGGTTCCGGCGCAGGCACAGGACGGCTCCAAGGGGTACCGCGTGGCCCGGTTTGTCGGAGTGGACGGACCGCGCTGGTTCCTGCGGGGTGTCTTCGGTGGACCTGCCGCACTTGACCCGCAGGCCGCCGGTCCGCTGGAAGAGGTCTTCCGCAACGTCGTCGTGGTCCGCGGCGAACAGCCGCTTCCGCCGCGGGACCTGCTGCAGCTGCGGTTGCCGCGCGATGCTTCGCCCCTGCCGCGGCCTGCTGCCCCGGAAAAGCCAGGTCCGCCGGAGCGCGGTCCTGAAATCACGACCATCGGCTGACGGATGCCCGAGCAAGCCGCGACGGCCGGGGAGCGGACCCCGGTCCCTGTCAGCTCACTGCCGGAGCGGGGCCGGGTGTACAGCGGCGGCTACGTAGAGTCCATCACCGTGCTTCCCGCGACGGACTCTCCGCGCTTCACTGCCATGGTGGAAGACCGGGAAGCGGCGTACCGCGATCCCTCGTCCCGCAAACCCCGTGCCCGAGTCCGCCTCATCTGGCTTGGGCAACGGCGGGTGCCCGGAGTCGAAGCCGGCACCCAACTGGCCTTCGAAGGCATGGTCAGCACCGTGGGAAACTACCCCACCATCTACAACCCCCGCTATGAAATCATCGGACGTCCGGAGAACGAAACATGAGTGAGCGACCCGGCAGGGACCTGCCCGAACCCCGTCGTCGGACGGCCGACCCTGCCGGCGGGAACCCGCCGGCCGGGGAGCAGCAGCCCACACTCGGCGACGTCGCCGGCGCGTACGCGGCCAAGGCGGGGGTGGAACGCGGCGACGACGGGCAGATCGATGTGCTCAAGTCAGTCGGCGGGGTGCGCGGGCTCGCGGAAGCCATTGTTCCCGGCCTGCTGTTTACGCTGCTCTTCACGCTGACGTCGGAGCTGTACCTGTCGCTCGCCGCTGCGGTGGCCTCTGCCGCAGCCTTCTCAGCAGCAAATCTGGTGCAGAAGCGTCCGCTCATGCAGTCCCTGACGGGTGTTGTCGGCGTCATCATTTGCGCCGTCTTCGCGCTGCGCAGCGGCAGCGGGACGGAGTTCTTCCTGCCGGGCTTTTTCGTCAATGCCGCGTACATCCTGGCGTTTGCCGTCTCCATTGCCGTCCGCTGGCCGGTGGCCGGACTCCTGTTCGGCTTCATCCGCGGCGAGAACCTGGAATGGCGGGCCAGCCGGAAGCGGATCCGCGCCTATGCCCTGGCCACCTGGATCATCATCGCCGTGTTCGCCCTGCGCCTTGGTGTCCAGCTTCCGCTGTACCTGGCGGACAACGTGGGGGCGTTGGGCACCATGCGCCTCGCCATGGGGGTACCGCTGTACGCCCTGGGGCTGTGGCTGGCCTGGATGGTGTCCCGGCCGATGACCCAACAGGACCCCCAGGACCGTCCAAGCTAGGACGGTTCAGGCTCGGATCCGGGCGCAGACCGGTCTGGAAGCAGAACAGCACGCAGCTGGTCTTCGGCTGCGATCGTGCAGATAAAGAACAGCTCGTCGCCGGGCTCGATCACGTCGTCGTTGCTGGGAGTAATGGGAGCGTCGTCGCGCAGGATGGCCGTGACGGTGGTGTCCAAAGGCCAGTCGATGGATCCCAGGGTTCTGCCGGTCAGCGGGGAATCGGACGGAACGGTAAATTCCACCATGGACGCGACGCCGGTCTGCAGCGTCAGCAGCCGCACCAGGTCGCCCACCTCCACGGCTTCCTCCACCAGAGCGGTCATCAGGCGCGGTGTATTCACTGCCACGTCGACGCCCCAGGAGTCATCGAACATCCAGTCATTCTTGGGGTTGTTCACCCGGCCCACTGTGCGTGCCACGCCAAACTCGCTCTTGGCCAGCAGGGACACCACCAGGTTGACCTTGTCATCCCCGGTGGCGGAGACCATGACGTCGGCCTCTTCCAGCCGGGCATCCTTCAGCGTGGTCAACTCGCATGCATCACCGATCAGCCAATGCGCGCCCAACAATCCGCTGCGACCCACCACTTCGGGCTTTTCATCGATGAGAAGGACCTCGTGATGGTGGGAAAGCAGCTCCTTGGCGATGGAGGACCCCACACTCCCGGCACCGGCAATGACAACTTTCACTGGTTCTCCCTGGCTGGCGCAACCGAAAGGATGCGGCTGATTTCGCTGGTGCGCTCCACGTTCATCATGGCGTGCAGGACGTCGCCCTGCTGGTAGCTGGTGTCGGGCCGGGGGAGGATCCCCTCACCGAACCGGGTGACATAGGCGATGCGGACATTCGCTGCCTGCTCGATGCCGCTCAGCGTGGTGCCGAGCCAACCCTCATGCAGGGACAGCTCGCCCAGGATCAAGCGTCCCGAGGACTCCCGGAAGTCGCCGTTGATGCTCTGCTCAGGCAGGATGCGCCGCAGCACCTGGTCGGCGCTCCACCGCACGGCGGCAACGGTGGGAATTCCGAGGCGCTGATAGATTTCTGCGCGCCCGGGATCGTAGATCCGTGCCACCACGTGCGGAACGTGGAACGTCTCGCGGGCCACGCGGGTGGCGAGAATGTTGGAATTGTCACCCGAGGAAACAGCGGCGAAGGCATAGGCCTCCTCAATTCCGGCCTCTTTGAGGGTGACGCGGTCAAAGCCGACGCCGGTGACTTTCCGGCCCGTGAAGGTGTGCCGCAGACGCCGGAATGCCCGTTCATCCTGGTCGATGACGGCCACCGTGTGCCCGGCATTGTCCAGCGTGTGGGCCAGTGAAACGCCTACGCGCCCGCACCCCATGATGACGTAATGGGCCACCTGCCACCTCGGTTCCTGATGATTGACTGCGAAAAAACCCAAACGGCCAGCATAGACCCGCAGCCCCGCCGAATATGCACCCGCGTCCGGACGTGATGTGATGGTCTTTTAGGCTCCATCAGGAAGTATCCGGCACTATGACGACCGACACCACTGCATCCGAGATTGAACTCACCATTGGCGCCCCTGCGCACGGCGGCCATTTTGTGGCCCGCCACGAGGGCCGCGTGGTCTTTGTCCGGCACGCCCTGCCGGGCGAGCGGGTCCGCGCCCGCCTGACGGAAGCGGGCGACGGCGCCAAGTTCTGGCGCGCGGACGTCGTCGAAGTCCTCGAACCGGCTCCGGGACGGGTGGAGCACTTCTGGCCTGAAGCCGATGCGCTGCGGGCCGCTTCCCGCGGCCGGCTGCCGGTGGGCGGGGCCGAGTTCGGCCACATTGAGCTGGGGGTTCAGCGCGAACTCAAGGCGCAAATCTTCGCCGAGCAGCTGAACAGGTTGGCCAAGGAGGACCGGACGGTGACGGTGGAACCGGCCGTTGAAGAACGTGAGGACGGCCTGCACTGGCGGACCCGCACCAGCTTCTCAGTGGCTCCGGGCGGACGCTTGGCAATGCACGCCCACCGCTCCGAGGAACTCATCCCGGTCCAGCGCATGCCCCTGGCCGTGGATGCCGTGAACGATCTGCAGCTGTGGGACGTGGACTTCAGCGGCGTCTCCCGGGTTGAGGTCGCCGTTCCGGTGTCCGGCGCACCCCTGGTCCTGCTGATCCCGGCCGAAGGCGCGCATCCCAAGGCGCTGGGCCGCATCGCCTCCGCCCTTCCCGAGGGAACCTCCATTGCCTCCTGGGACCCCGAAACCTCCACGCTGAACCGTCTGCGCGGACGCACCTGGGTGCAGGAGAGCGTGCTGGGGCATGATTACCGGGTGACCGGGGCGGGCTTCTGGCAGATCCACCGCAGTGCTCCCCTCACCCTGGCGCAGGCAGTGCTGGACGGCCTGCAGGTCCAGCCCGGAGAGCAGGTTGCCGATTTGTACGCCGGCGCCGGCCTCTTCACCGCGCCGCTGGCCGACGCCGTCGGCGAAACGGGACGGGTGCTGTCCGTGGAGGGTTCCCCCGGAGCCAGCCGCGACGCGCGCAAAAACCTTTTCGCCGCCCCGCAGGTGGAAATCCTGCAGGGGCGCGTGGACAAGTCGCTGGCCGCCTACGAGGGCCGGCTCGACGTCGTGCTGCTGGATCCGCCGCGCGTTGGCGCCGGCAAGGACGTGGTACGCCGGATCGATGCTGCCGCACCCCGGACAGTGGGCTATGTGTCCTGTGATCCGGCATCCTTTGCCCGCGACCTTGGCTATTTCAAGGACCTCGGCTGGAAGCTGGATTCGCTGCGGGTCTTCGACCTGTACCCGCACACCCACCACATGGAGTCCTTTGCGGTCCTGACCCGCGCGTAACCGTTTGTTACGGGGGTATCAGGCATTGCTTTTTGAACGCCCCGCCGCTATCTTCCCCGTCACACGGGTCTGTAACGGATAGGATAGGACCAGTTGTGCAGATCCGCGCCGTGTTGGGGAGCCTCCGCCCGCTTTAGCGGGCAGAGTTTTCGTTCGGCAGTGGGGGGCCTAAACCGGGTAGAGAAATAGTCCACCATTTCCTGCCTTCCCCTGTGGCGTGCCGGTTAGGGAGACCTAACTGGCATGCCGCGGACCGCTGGACAAAGATAAAACGGTGGCGAGAGGAGTCCTATTATGACTAATGTGGACAGCTTCGGATCCAAAGGCGTACTAAACGTCGGTGGAAACGAATATGAAATTTTCCGGTTGAATTCCGTCGAAGGTGCAAAGAGCCTTCCGTTCAGCCTCAAGGTCCTGCTGGAAAACCTGCTGCGCACCGAAGATGGTGCCAACATCACCGCAGATCACGTGCGTGCACTCGCACAGTGGGATGCCAATGCAGAGCCCAGCACTGAAATCCAGTTCACCCCGGCCCGGGTGATCATGCAGGACTTCACCGGCGTTCCCTGCATTGTGGACCTGGCGACCATGCGTGAAGCAGTTGCCGAACTGGGCGGAGACCCCAAGCGGGTCAACCCCCTGGCGCCGGCGGAAATGGTCATTGACCACTCCGTGCAGATCGACGCCTTCGGTAACTCCGGCGCCCTCGAGCGCAACATGGAGATCGAGTACCAGCGCAACGGCGAGCGGTACCAGTTCCTTCGCTGGGGCCAGACCGCCTTCGACGACTTCAAGGTTGTTCCCCCGGGCATGGGCATCGTCCACCAGGTCAACATTGAGTACCTGGCCCGCACCGTCATGACCCGCGAAGTTGACGGCGTCCTGCGTGCGTACCCGGACACCTGCGTCGGCACCGACTCCCACACCACCATGGTCAACGGCCTGGGCGTGCTCGGCTGGGGCGTTGGCGGCATCGAGGCCGAGGCAGCCATGCTTGGCCAGCCCGTCTCCATGCTGATCCCGCGCGTCGTCGGTTTCAAGCTCACCGGTGAAATCCCCGCCGGCGCCACCGCGACCGACGTTGTACTGACGATCACCGAAATGCTGCGCAAGCACGGTGTGGTCGGCAAGTTCGTGGAATTCTACGGAGAAGGCGTCGGCGCTGTGCCGCTGGCCAACCGCGCCACCATCGGCAACATGAGCCCGGAGTTCGGCTCCACGGCCGCCATGTTCCCGATCGATGATGTCACCCTGGACTACCTGCGCCTGACCGGCCGCTCCGAAGAGAGCGTTGCCCTCGTTGAGGCCTACGCCAAGGAGCAGGGCCTGTGGCACGACCCGTCCGTCGAGATCCAGTACTCCGAGTACCTCGAGCTGGACCTGTCCACGGTTGTTTCCTCCATCGCCGGACCGAAGCGCCCGCAGGACCGCGTGGAACTGACCAACGCCAAGGACCAGTTCCGCAAGGACCTGAAGAACTACGTCCACGAGACCGTTGAAGCCGAGAGCGGCACAGTGGACGAGACCCTGGAAGAGACTTTCCCGGCCTCCGATGCTCCGTCGTTCAACGCCAATGCCACGCAGGTTGAAGACCATGAACACGACCTGGTGAAGAAGGCTGACGCTCCGGCTGAACGCTCCACCAACTCGGTTCCGGTCACCATGGCCGACGGCCGCAGCTTCGAGCTGGACCACGGTGCCGTGTCGATCGCCTCGATCACCTCCTGCACCAACACGTCCAACCCGTCGGTGATGATGGCGGCAGCAGTGCTGGCCCGCAACGCCGTCGAAAAGGGCCTCACCACCCAGCCGTGGGTCAAGACCTCGATCGCACCGGGCTCCAAGGTAGTCACCGACTACTACGAGAAGTCCGGCCTGATCCCGTACCTGGAGAAGCTCGGCTTCTTCGTGGTCGGCTACGGCTGCGCCACCTGCATCGGTAACTCCGGCCCGCTGGAAGACGAGATCTCCACGGCCATCCAGGAAGCCGATCTGGCAGTGACCGCAGTGCTTTCCGGTAACCGCAACTTCGAAGGGCGCATCAACCCGGACGTCAAGATGAACTACCTGGCCTCCCCGCCGCTGGTAGTCGCCTACGCCCTGGCCGGCACCATGGACTTCGACTTCGAGAATGACCCGCTGGGCCAGGACGAAGCCGGCAACGATATCTTCCTGAAGGACATCTGGCCGAACCCGGTTGAGGTCCAGGAAATCATCGACGCCTCCATCAACAAGGAGATGTTCAGCAACAGCTACGACACCATCTTCGAAGGCGACGACCGCTGGAAGTCGCTGCCCACCCCCGAAGGCGCAACCTTCGAATGGGATACGGAGTCCACGTACGTCCGGAAGCCCCCGTACTTCGAGGGTATGAAGGCCCAGCCGGAGCCCGTCACCGACATCGAGGGCGCCCGCGTCCTGCTGAAGCTCGGCGATTCGGTCACCACCGACCACATCTCCCCGGCCGGTTCCTTCAAGTCCGACACCCCGGCAGGCCGCTACCTGCTGGAGCACGGCGTCGAGCGCAAGGACTTCAACTCCTACGGCTCCCGCCGAGGCAACCACGAAGTGATGATCCGCGGCACCTTCGCGAACATCCGCATCAAGAACCAGCTGCTCGACGGCGTTGAAGGCGGTTTCACCCGCGACTTCAGCCAGGCAGACGCACCGCAGGCAGCCGTCTACGACGCGTCCGTCAACTACCAGGCCGCCGGCATTCCGCTGGTTGTCCTGGCGGGCAAGGAATACGGTTCCGGTTCCTCGCGTGACTGGGCAGCCAAGGGCACCGCTCTGCTGGGCGTCAAGGCCGTCATCGCCGAGAGCTACGAGCGCATCCACCGCTCCAACCTCATTGGCATGGGCGTCCTTCCGCTGCAGTACCCGGCCGGCGTCAACGCCGAGTCCCTGGGCCTGACCGGAACGGAGACCTTCGCGGTTTCCGGCGTTACCGAGCTCAACAACGGCAACACACCCAAGACCGTTATGGTCACGGCAACGCCGGAGAACGGTGAAGCCATCACCTTCGAAGCGGTCCTGCGCATCGACACCCCGGGTGAAGCTGACTACTACCGCAACGGCGGCATCCTGCAGTACGTCCTGCGCCAGATCACCGCTAAGTAGCCCTTAGCGCTCCCTAAAGCCGCAGCAGCGGCTTTGGGGAACGAGGAGCCCCGTCGGCCGAGTTTTTGAACTCGGGCGGCGGGGCTCTTTGCTTGTCGTGGAACAGAAGGAGTGCGTTCAAGCGTTAGAGTTAATCGTTGTAACGGTGTGCAGTGCCGTTGCCTGAAAGCAAGGGAGACGCCCGTTGGGACTTCTGGAAACCATCCGTGATCCGCGGGACCTCAGCAAGCTCACCACTGAGCAGCTGGAGCGTTTGTCCGCGGAGATCCGGTCCTTCCTCATCAGCAATGTCGCTCAAACGGGCGGTCATCTGGGCCCCAACCTGGGCGTCGTTGAGCTGACCGTGGGGATCCATCGGGTCTTTGACTCGCCGCGGGACAGCATTGTCTTCGATACCGGACACCAGTCCTACGTCCATAAGATCCTGACCGGGCGCCAAGATTTCTCCACCCTGCGCCAGCAGGGCGGGATGTCCGGCTATCCTTCACGGGCCGAGTCCGTGCATGACATCGTCGAGTCCTCCCACGCTTCCTCATCCCTGTCCTGGGCAGACGGCATCTCCCGTGCCCGGCAGCTCACCGGCGAAGGGGACCGCTACACCGTGGTGATGGTGGGCGACGGCGCCCTGACCGGCGGCATGGCCTGGGAAGCACTGAACAACATTGCGGCGGATCAGCGGCGCCGGGTCGTGATTGTGGTCAATGACAACGGACGCTCCTACGCTCCGACCATCGGCGGCGTTGCCGATTACCTCGCGTCCCTGCGGCCCACCCTCGACGCTGTGCGCACCCACCGGGTGTACGAGAACACGCTCGGCTGGTGGAAGCAGCGCCTCCAGCAGGGCGGGCCGGTTGGAAAATTCACCTACCACAGCCTGCATGCCGCCAAGCGCGGCATCAAGGACTGGTGGGCACCCCAGGGCCTGTTTGAGGACCTTGGCATGAAGTACATCGGGCCCATCGACGGGCACGACATGGCTGCCGTGGAGCGCGCACTCATCAAGGCGCGGAACTACAACGGCCCCGTGCTGGTTCACGCCATGACCGAGAAGGGCCGCGGCTATGCGCCCGCCCGCGCCAATGTGGCCGACCAGTTCCACGCCGTGGGCATCATCGACCCGGAAACCGGCAAAGCGGTTGAGCCGGGCAGCAAGCAGTCCTGGACTTCAGTCTTTGCGACGGAGATCGCTGACATTGCCGACGAGCGCGAAGACATCGTGGGCATCACCGGTGCCATGCTGATTCCCGTTGGCCTGCACCGTTTCGCTGAAAAGCATCCCGAGCGGGTGTTCGACGTCGGCATCGCCGAGCAGCACGCACTCACCTCCGCGGCGGGCATGGCCTTCGGCGGGCTGCACCCCGTCGTCGCCCTGTACGCCACCTTCCTGAACCGGGCCTTCGACCAGCTGCTGATGGACGTGGCCCTGCACAAGGCCGGCGTGACCATTGTGCTGGACCGCGCCGGAGTCACCGGACCCGACGGCGCCAGCCATCACGGCATGTGGGACATGTCCATGCTGCAGATTGTGCCCGGCCTGCATCTTTCTGCTCCGCGCGATGCCACCCGCCTGAAAGAGGAGCTGCGCGAGGCGGTTGCCATCAGCAACGCACCCAGCGTCGTCCGGTTCTCCAAGGGAACAGTTGGACCTGACGTGGACGCACTGGAACGCACCTCCGACGGCGTGGACGTCCTGGCCCGCCGCCCAACCGGGGAAAGCTCCAACGACGTCCTGATCGTCAGCGTCGGAGCCATGGCCGAAATGGCATTGCAGGTGGCCACCCGGCTCGGCGACCAGGGCATCAGCTCCACGGTGGTCGATCCCCGCTGGGTACTGCCCGTGCCGCGGTCGATCATCCGCATGGCCGCCGAACACCGGATCGTGATCGTGATCGAGGACGGCGTGCGCGCCGGCGGCGTGGGATCGCGGATTCGTCAGGAAATGCGGGCGGCCGGTGTCGACACCGCACTCAACGAGGTTGGCCTTCCGGTGGAGTTCCTGGACCACGGCACCCGTGCCGAGGTCCTTGAGCGTGTCGGCCTGACGGCCCGGCAGGTGGCCAACGACGTCGTCGCACAGGTTCTGGGAACCAAGGTTCCGTTTGCGCGCCCCCTTCCCGGACAGGAAATGCCCACCGGCCAGATCCCGAAAATCCAGTAGGCTCGGCACCCGGCGAACGGCTGCGGCAGTAACCGCAAGGAGTGGACCATGGCACAGAAACAACCGGACATAGCTGTCACCGGTGCCACCGGTGCTCTGGGCGGCGCGGTCGCGCGGCTGCTGGCAGAGGCCGGCGTTCCCCAGCGGCTGCTGGCCCGCCACACTGCCCGACTGCCGGAGCTGCCCGGAACGCCGTCGTACGCGATTACCTACTCGGACCGTGGGCACTCCGCCCGCGCCCTGGAAGGGGTGCAGACGCTCTTCATGGTGTCGGCGGCGGAGAGCCGGTACCGGCGCCAGGACCAGCGCACCTTCGTGGATGCCGCCGTCGACGCCGGGGTGCGCCATATCGTTTACACCTCCTTCATGGGGGCTGCACCGGATGCAGTGTTCACGCTCGCCCGTGACCACGCGGACACGGAGGAATACATCAGGGCCAGCGGCGTGGAGTACACCTTCCTACGGAACTGCCTCTATCAGGACGTGCTGCCGTCGTTCGTTGGCCGCGACGCTGTGCTGAGGGGCCCGGCGGGCACCGGCCGGCTGGCAGCAGTGGCGCGGGCTGACATAGCCCGGGCGGCGGCCAGAGTCCTCAGCGAACCGGACGAACACAGGGGAGCGGTCTACACGCTCACCGGTCCGCAGGCCTTGAGTCTTGACGAGATTGCCGGGGTTCTCACGCGGGTGACCGGGTCCAAGGTGAGCTATTACAACGAAACCCTGGACGAAGCACTGGAATCCCGGAGTCTCAGCGGCGCCCCGCAGTGGCAGATCGAGGCATGGGTCAGTACGTACACGGCCATTGCGGCAGGTCAGCTGGCTGAGGTCAGCCCCGACATTGAGCAGCTGACGGGAACCCCTCCGTTGGCGCTGGAAGACTACCTGCTGCAGCGTTGACCCGAGGAAAGCCGGCGCCGGCACTTTGCACCAATTGAGTCACGGCGGCTTCCGGAATGACCGGTTGGTATCTACGCTCAAAACATGGCTGAGCACAATCTCGATCATGTTTCCCGGTTCCTCGACGAATGCACTCTGGCCGGGCTCGATGAGAGCGAAACCGTTCCCGCAGCCGATCTATACGGCATGTACATCATTTGGTGCGAAAACGACGGCCGGGAACCCGCGGCCGCGCAGCATTTCCATGCCGCAGTCCGGGACTCGGGACTGCTTGAATCGACGCGGCGCTCGGAGCGGGTTTACGAGGGGGTGTTTCCCACCGGGCCGATTCCGATTCAGTACATTATGGAGACGGACAAGACTCCCGCACGCAACACCAATCCGTTTCCCTTTGCCGGCTGAGGTTGCCCCGTCGGCGGGAAGATGAGTCCTTCGACGAAGGGCACGGCGTGGCGGCTGGCCGCAGCGGGGTCCGGGATTGGGTAGCGTGGGCACCATGACTTCTTACAACAGACTCGGCACATCCGGCCTGACCGTTTCCACCGTGGGACTGGGCTGCAACAATCTTGGACGCCCCGGCACCCGCACCGAAGAACAGGCGGGGACCGACGCCGTCGTCAACGCGGCAATCGACGCCGGCATTACGCTTTTCGACGTCGCTGACAGCTACGGTGCGGTCCCCGGCCTGAGCGAGGAAATGCTGGGCAAGGCCCTGGGTGGCCGCCGCGACGACATTGTCCTGGCGACGAAGTTCGGCATGGATATGAAGGGCGCCAACGGCCGGGACTTTGATGCCCGCGGTTCGCGCCGGTACATCGTTAAGGCTGCGGAAGCTTCGCTGCGCCGCCTGGGCACGGACTGGATTGACCTTTACCAGTTTCACACCCCGGACCCGCTCACGCCGATCGAGGAGACCCTCGCGGCTTTGGATGACCTGGTCACCAGCGGCAAGGTGCGCTACATCGGCCACTCCAACCGTGCCGGCTGGGAGATTGCTGAAGCGGAATTCACGGCACGGATGGGCGGCTTCACACCCTTCATTTCGGCGCAGAACCACTACAACCTGTTGGACCGGCGCGCAGAGCTTGAGGTTGTTCCGGCTGCGGAAGCCTACGGTTTGGGCATTCTGCCGTACTTCCCGCTCGCCAACGGACTGCTGACGGGCAAGTACAGTTCCGGTAAGGCTCCCGAGGGCAGCCGGCTGACCCACTCCCGGCAGAACCTGCTGGAAAAGGCGGATCTGGACCAGCTCGCAGAATTCGGTACCTTCGCCAAGGACCGCGGACTGACCGAAGTTCAGGTGGCCTTCTCCTGGCTGGCTGCGCAGCCGGCAGTTTCTTCAGTCATCGCCGGTGCCACCTCGGTGGAGCAGGTCCAGCAAAACGCTGAAGCCGCCTCCTGGGAGCCGTCGGAGAAGGACCTGGAGGAGCTGGACCGGATCTTCCCGCGGACGCCGAAGGTTGCCTTGTTCTAGTTCTCGCATCCCGTCGCCTTGGGTGCGCCGGAGGATCCGGAACGGCGGCAACGAAAATCCCTCGCTCGCAGAGCTCGCCGGGATTATTAAAGCCGCCTAACCCGGACCTCCGGCGTCATGCACAGCCCTGCCCACCCCGGTCGTCCGGGCGGGGTCAATCAAGGCCTGTTCAGGTGCCGCAAGTTCGTGCGTCGTGTGGGCTGGTTTCGTTCACGGCCCTTGCTGGCCCGGAGTCGAATGACCCGGATCTACGGTATGCCCGGGTTCTCGGGGAACGAAGATCCGTATTTTGGCGCCGTCGTCCTGTACCAGCGCACCAGCGGGCTGCCCACGTACCGCACCTATGAGTACAAAGTCCCCAGCCGAACCCGCGAAATTCAGGGTGAGCACGACATACGCGGTTAGCCGGAAATCAGCGGGAAGCAGAAACCATGCTGCGAGCAGGACAGCTCCCCACACGATGCACGGCGCCAAGGCTGCGATCACGAAACTTCGGTGGCTGAGGTACGCCCGGCTTCCTGTGGTGAGGAAGGGGAAAGCCATCCCGTAAAAGGGCCGAATACCGGTCAGAACATGTATTGCAACGCCGTGGGTCGCTTCGTGAACTGCCATATAAACGAGGACGGAAATCGCGGTCACTGCGATGGTGCCCCAAAGACTCCAGCCAGAGGTGAGAGGCAGAGCGAACACCAGAGCTGCGGTGCCGGCAGCAAGGACAATGAGAAGGAAGAATGACTGGGTGGCGAGCTGGAACTTCCGCTCGTTTTTGATATCGATGGTCTGGTGGAGGAGATAACCAGTCGGGAGCGCTGAAATCCCGCGTGCCTTGGCCTGACCTGTCATGTCTGTCCTCCGAGTCCGTCTTCTCCATGCTTGCAGCCGTTGCCGCGAGTGCAGCACACTGCAGCGCCCGCGGCAAGAGAGACTGGGGCAGGGTCCAAGGTGCTCCGGAGGGCCGTGGCATGGATTGACAGTCGTCCGTCAAGGCATAATCCTGCTAAACGGCCGGTGGATGTCCCGGCATGACGCGATCAGCAAAGACCGTGAGGCGAAGGGGGGGCAGCGTGGGAACAATCTCCCTGGACCTGTTCATGAGCATCGACGGCGTGTATCAGGGCCCTGGCAGCGCTGACGAGGACCCGTCTGATGGCTTCACCCTGGGAGGCTGGCAGGCAGCCTATTCGGACGCCGAGTCGGGCCGTGCGATTATGGCCGGCATAAACCGGATGGACGCGCTGCTGCTTGGGAGAAGAACCTACGACATCTTCGCCGGCTACTGGCCGCAGCGCGGAACTTGGAACCCCATTGCCAAGAAGTTCAACTCCATGGCCAAGTACGTCGTGTCCCGGACAATGGACGACGCCGGCTGGCAGGGGACGGCGGTCCTCCCGGAAGTTGAACAGGCAGCCGGCCTCAAGGATAAGTATGAGGACATCCACGTAGTGGGCAGCGGTGCCCTCGCCGGGTCGCTGCTGGACTCCGGCATCCTCGATCGACTCAACCTCTTCATTTATCCCTTGACGTTGGGTACCGGCAAACGGATCTTCTCGGCAGGAAGGAGTGTGCCGGCGGCATTCACGTTGGCCGGGACACCGGAGGCCTTTCCTTCCGGGGTGCTCCGCCTGATCTACGATCGCTCAGGTACCCCAGTCACGGGGATTACTGCGGGGGAGTAGGTCCGCTCCTGGCAGCTCATGCGCCATGGTTGGGTGCCTGCTGAGCCACTGCTGCAGCCCATTGCGCAGCACGCTCCAGTTCACCGTCCAGCAGTGGACCTTCGTAGCCGTGGACCCGGAACGATATTGCCTTTTCCGATGTGCTGAATCCCAGGGAACGCATCTCATGTCTCGCTGCTTTGGCCGCGGAACCGGGAAGCCGCGGCTTGTCGACCCGGGTGTCGAAGGCCGCGGCAGGGGTCCCACCCACGGGCCGCTCCAGCTCGCTGAGCCACTCCCGGATGCCGCGGGACGGTTGGTGCGGAGCCGCATGGGACTTGACCGCTTCATCCCTGGTCCCCGGCCGGGTCATGGAGAAGGCGTGGGTCGGCCCTCCGACCACCACGAGGTCGTATCCGGCGGCCGATTCAGGCGCCTCATCGGTGTCCGTCACGGTGACGTCCGCACCGGCGGTCCTCAGCGCTTCCGCGACTGCGCGGGCCACCTGCTCCGTGTTCCCCCAAAGCGACTCATAGACCAGAAGTACCCGCACCATTGCCTCCAGCTGCTCAGTTCACATGCGGGTCGCGTCCAGCCGCCCGTCCCGGAGAGTGCACCACACAGCAGCAGCCGCGACAAGAGAGATAGGGTCGGGGCGGGCGATAACTAAGGCTGTGAGTTACGCGGCAGCCACAGCCGCCACGTGAAACTTCTTGCCGTTCACACGCTCGTGACGCAATTGCACCCCGGGTTGGATGTAAGGCGTCCGCCGGTGCACCGCCGCCGCTATGCGGGCTTGGTCGCTTTGCCGTCAAGCCAGAGGAGCTCGGTCTCATCTCGGTGGGGGCCATCGGTCCCAACATACTTCGCTTCGATCTCCGGACCCTTCTTGATGACGTGGACCAGCGCCATGCCGTGACCGCGGCCCAACCCGTAGTCTGTTTTGAGCCACTCCAGGATCTGCCCAGCCTTGATGTCGCTGTGGTCGAGTCCCTTTTGTTTCGCCACATCGAGCACCTGACGGGGAGTAAGCCCCGTCTTGTCCTCAATGGCGTCGAGGTACGCCTGGAATGACATCGGGTTCTCCTTCGACTGGATTCTGGGGCGTGCTGATTCCAGCGTAGGCGCGCTGCCCTTCTCGGGGCAGACCCGGGCATTAACGCATAAGCGCCGGACGGACCGGGTTAGGTGTACCCGGCCATTAGGTTGGTAGCAGGCGGCTGATGGGTGGTTTGCCTCCGAGTGCGCTGTGGCGTCGTTCATTGTTGTAGTGCTCGAGCCATGGCGCAAGTGCCGCTGCCCGCTCGTCGTTGCTGGTGAAGATCCGTCGGTAGGCCCATTCGGTGGCCAGGGTGCGGTTCAGGCGCTCCACCTTGCCGTTCTGCCAGGGGCAGTGCGGTTTGATGAACTTCTGCGTGATGCCGTAGGCGGCGCAGAGATCACGCAGCGAGTAGCGGTAGGCCCAGGCGTTGTCGGTCATCAAGCGCTCGATCCGTGTGATGCCGTGTGAAGCGAAGTAGGTGATGGCCCGTTCCAGGAACCCCGCGCAGGTGTTTCCTTTCTCGTCGGGCAGGATCTCGCTGTAGGCCAGCCGGGAGTGATCATCGATCACGGAGTGGACGTAGTCGTAGCCGACTTTGATCTGCTTGCGCGCGTTCGTGGAGCCCATTTGCCGCCCGTGGGCCTTCCAGCCGCCGCCGTCGGGGATCTTGCCGAGCTTTTTGACGTCCATGTGCACCAGCTCGCCGGGCGTTTCGCGCTCGTACCGCACGGCAGTGGCCTTCGATGAGCGGATCACCTCTCCGGTGATCGGGTCGCAGTCACGCAGGAAGGCCGTGCCATGGCGGCGAAGGATCCGGGATACCGTTCGCGCCGGGACGCCCAGCATCGGTCCGAGCACGTCGGGCCCGGCGCGATGCTCAGCGCGCGCGGAGAGGACCTTCTGCTCAGTGTCGGTGCTGGTGCGCGTTGGCATCGTGTGCGGCCGGGAGGATCGTGTGGCCAGCCCTGCTTCGCCTTCAGCGTCGTAGCGGTCGATCCAGGTCTTCACGCACTTGCGTGAGACACCCATAGCGGCCGCGATATGGGCCTGTTTCCAGCCAGACTGGTGGCGATGGACGATCAGCAGCCGGCCATAAACGGTCAAACGGGCATTACTGTGGGACACGAGAACCTCCGGGTTGGAGTGGGCCTTTGACAAGCCACATCCCATCCGGAGGTTCTCCTTCGTTCAACCAGACACGCCGTTACCAACGTCCTGGCCGGGTACAGTTAGGCGGCTTTAATAATCCTTGCGAGCTCTGCGAGTACAGGATTTTCGTTGCCGCCGTTCCGGTCCGCCCGGCGCGGGCACTACAGCGAAAGAATTAGGAAGCGGCCTGAGCCGGTTCCTTCTCCGCATGGAACTTCTTGCCGTTCACGCGTTCGGACGCACCGACGCGGTCCAGGTACGGTGTGATTCCGCCCAGGTGCATCGGCCAGCCGGCGCCCAGGATCATGCACAGGTCGATGTCCTCGGGACCCGCCACCACGCCTTCGTCCAGCATGCGGCCGATCTCATCCGCCAGGGCATCCTGTGTGCGCCGCAGGACCTCTTCGGAGGTGGACGGTGTGTTGCCGAAGGCCAGCATCGCCAGCGTTTCGGCCGGAATGTACGGCTTTCCGTCCTCATCCTTCTGCCAGAGCGACTTGATGCCGGCGTCGATGATCTTCTGCGAGTTCTCCGACAGCCAGAACCGCTCGCCAAACGCTGCGTGCAGGGATTCCTGCACGTGCTGTCCCACCGGCAGGCCCACCAGGGCCAGCAGGGTGAACGGGGACATCGGCAGGCCCATGGGGCGCAGTGCGTTGTCCGCCGTCGCGGCGTCGGTTCCTTCGTCGAAGACGGCGGTGATTTCGCCGAACATGCGGCCCAGGATCCGGTTGACCACAAACGCGGCGTCGTCCTTGACCAGCACGGCCGTCTTCTTCAGCGCCTTGGCCAGGACAAACGCAGTAGCCAGCACGGCGTCGTCGGTCTTGGGAGCACGCACGATTTCCAGCAGCGGCATGACAGCCACCGGGTTGAAGAAGTGGAAGCCCACCACGCGCTCCGGGTGCTGCAGGTCAGCGGCCATCTCCGTCACGGACAGTGACGAGGTGTTGGTGGCCAGGATGCACTCGGGGGAGACCACGGCCTCCACCTCGGCGAACACCTGCTTCTTGACCGAGAGTTCCTCGAACACGGCCTCGATCACGAAGTCTGCATCCGAGAACGCTTCCTTGGAGACAGAGCCCGAGACCAGAGCCTTGGTGCGGTTGGCGGCATCGGGGGAGATGCGTCCCTTGGCCAGGAGCTTGTCCACCTCGGCATGCACGTAGCCCACGCCCTTGTCCACGCGTGCCTGGTCAATGTCCGTCATGACAACGGGCACCTTCAGCTGCCGTGCGAACAGCAGCGCGAGCTGGCTGGCCATCAGGCCGGCACCCACCACGCCCACCTTGGAGACCGGACGGGCCAGCTTCTTGTCCGGAGCGCCGGCGGGGCGCTTGCCGCGCTTCTGGACCAGGTCCAGGAACGCGTACACGGTGGAGTGGAACTGTGGGGTCTGCATCAGTTCAGCCAGCGCTTCGCACTCGGCGTCGCGGGACTGCTCGGCGGTCCAGTTCTTGCCGGCCTCCAGCAGGTCCAGCACCTTCGCGGGAGCCGGGGCTGCGTTGGAGGTACGGGCTTCCACCACGGCACGGCCGTGTGCGACGGCGGCGTCCCAGGCTTCGGGGGTGGCGGACGGATCCGCGGCGTTCGGCCGGGAGACGGTTTCTTCACCGGTGATGACGCGGGCGGCCCACGCCAGGGACTGCTCCACGAAGTCGGCCGGTTCAAACAGTGCATCGGCGATGCCAAGCTTGAACGCCGCCGGTCCGGAGAGGGTGCGGTTGTTGCTCAGGGGGTTCTCGATCATGACCTTGACGGCGTTTTCGGGTCCGATCAGGCGCGGCAGGATGTAAACGCCGCCCCAGCCCGGAACCAGGCCGATGAAGGCTTCCGGCAGGGCGAGTGCCCCGGCGCCGGTGGAGACGGTGCGGTACTGGGACTGCAGGGCAATTTCCAGCCCCCCGCCCAGCGCCACGCCGTTGATGAACGCGAAGCTGGGCACGCCCAGGGTGTGCAGCTTGCCGTAAACCTCGTGGCCCAGGCGGGCCATGGCCAGCCCGTCCTCGTAGGAAGCCAGCTTCTGGGTGGCGGACAGGTCTGCGCCGGCCACCAGGTAGTGCGGCTTGCCGGTGACGCCGACGCCGACAATTTCGCCCGCATCGGCGCGCGCCTTCAAGGAATCCAGGACTTCGCCCAGTTCCAGCAGGGTGTTGGGGCCCAGCGTGGTGGGGCGGGTGTGGTCGACATCGTTGTCCAGGGTGATCAGCGCAAAGGTGCCGGCGCCGCCGGGCAGTGCGATGTCCGAAACGTAGGAGTGGGTGACAACCTCGGTGGGAAAGAGGCCGGCCAGCCGCTGGTAATCGCTTGCAGTCATTACTTTGTGGCCTCCGTGGACTCGGTGTCGGTGTTGTAGTCGGGATGGTTCGGGTTTTCCCAGATGATGGTCGCGCCCATGCCCAGGCCAATGCACATGGTGGTCATGCCGTAGCGCACGGTGGGATCTTCTTCGAACTGGCGGGCCAGCTGGTTCATCAGGCGCACGCCGGAGGAGGCCAGCGGGTGCCCGACGGCGATGGCGCCGCCGTAGCGGTTGACCCGGGGGTCGTCGTCGGCAATGCCGTAGAAGTCCAGGAAGGAGAGCACCTGGACGGCGAAGGCCTCGTTGATCTCGAACAGTCCGATGTCCTCGATGGACAAACCGGTCTGCTTCAGGACCTTCTCGGTGGCCGGTACGGGGCCGTAGCCCATGACCTCCGGTTCGACGCCGGCGAAGGCGTAGCCCACGAGGCGCATCTTGACCGGCAGGCCGAGTTCCTCGGCGGCGTCGGCGGAAGCGAGCAGCGCGGTGGTGGCGCCGTCGTTCAGGCCCGAGGCATTGCCGGCGGTGACGCGTCCGTGGGCGCGGAAGGGGGTGCGCAGCTCGGCGAGGTCCTCAACCGTGGTTCCGGGACGGGGTCCTTCATCCACGGTGTTCAGCGTCCAGCCCGTGCCGGGCTTCTTGGAGGCGACCGGCACCAGGTCCGGCTGGATCTGGTTGTTGGCGTAGGCCTTGGCGAGCCGTTCCTGGCTGGCGGCGGCGTACGCGTCGGTGCGTTCCTTGGTGATGTCCGGGAAGCGGTCGTGCAGGTTCTCGGCGGTGTTGCCCATGTTCAGGGCGGCCGGGTCCACGATCCGTTCGGTGACGAAGCGCGGGTTGGGATCCGCATCCTTGCCCATCGGGTGGTTGCCCATGTGCTCCACGCCGCCGGCGATGACGACGTCGTACGCGCCGAAGCCGATGCCCGAGGCCGTGGTGGTCACAGCCGTCATGGCACCCGCGCACATGCGGTCAATAGCGAATCCGGGGACGGACTGCGGCAGTCCCGCGAGCAGCGCGGCGGTGCGGCCGATGGTCAGGCCCTGGTCACCGGTCTGCGTGGTGGCGGCGATGGCCACCTCATCAATGCGTTCCGGAGGAAGCGAGGGGTTGCGGCGCATCAGTTCGCGGATGCACTTGACCACCAGGTCGTCGGCGCGCATTCCCGCGTACATGCCTTTTTCGCCGGCTTTTCCGAACGGGGTGCGTACTCCGTCAACGAAAACTACGTCCCTGATCTGCCGTGCTCGGCTTTGTGGGCTCACGTGCAACTCCTCTTTGAGATATGAAACGGAACACTGTCCGGTGACCGATGTTACTCGTCAGTAACATAGCCTGCAACCACCATCCCGTCGACACTACCGACATACCGGCGGCCGGCGTAACGGATGTCCTTGCCGCACCGAAATGTCCTCATCTGTAAGCGATCGGTTGCCGGCTCAGCATTCGTCCAGACTTTTCACGTATTATCGTCGGACTATGGATGACCCTCCCTCACATAAACCCTTGCCCCTCCACGCTCTGACCGGACTTCCGGCCACAACCAGAGAGGGGCGCCCCAATGTATGAGCTGATCATGCTCGCGGTTGGCCTCGTTCTTACGGTCGGCACCGGGTTGTTCGTTGCCTCGGAATTTTCGCTGGTCAATCTTGACCGCAATGACCTGGAGGCACGGCAGGCACAGGGCGAAAAACGCCTCGGCCCCACCATCAACGCCCTCAAGATCACGTCGACGCACCTCTCGAGTGCGCAGCTGGGCATCACGCTCACCACGCTGTTGACGGGCTACACCTTTGAACCGGCCATCAGCTCCCTGCTGCGTGAGCCGATGCTGGCGGTCGGAATACCGGAAGCAGTTGTCGGCGGAGCAGGTGCCGTTATCGGCATCTTCCTGGCCACGGTGTTCTCGATGATTATCGGCGAACTCGTGCCCAAGAACTTCGCTCTGGCCCTTCCGCTGGCGACCGCCAAGGTGGTTATTCCGTTCCAGACCCTGTTCACCACGGTGTTCAAGCCTGTCATTCTGCTGTTCAACAACACCGCCAACGCGATCATCCGGTCCTTCGGCATTGAGCCCAAGGAAGAGCTTTCCGGTGCCCGGAGCGCCGAGGAACTGAGCTCCCTGGTCCGCCGCTCCGCGCTGGAAGGCGTCCTGGACCTGGACCATGCACAGCTGCTCAGCCGCACCCTGCGGTTCTCGGACCACACGGCGGCCGACGTCATGACTCCCCGGGTCCGGATGCGTTCGGTCGCAGCAACCGACACGGCCGAACAGGTCATCGAGGCAGCCGTTTCCACCGGTTACTCCCGGTTCCCGGTGATCGGCCGCGACTCGGACGACATCCTGGGCGTGCTGCACGTCAAGCAGGCCTTCGCCGTCGCGCTTCCCGAACGCAGCGGCATCACCGCCGGAGACCTCATGGTTGAAGCCCTCCGGGTGCCCGAATCCATGGGCGTGGACTCCCTCCTCGGGCTGCTGCGCCAGCAGGGCCTGCAGGTGGCGGTGGTCTCCGACGAGCACGGCGGAACCGCCGGCATCGTGACCCTGGAAGACCTCGTTGAGGAAATAGTCGGCGAACTGGAAGATGAACATGACCGCGCCCGCGTCGGCGTCGTCCGCTCCGGCCGCTCGCTCACCTTCGACGCGTCGCTGCGCCCGGACGAGCTGCGGGACCGCACCGGCGTCGTCGTGCCCGACGGCGAGGAATACGACACGCTCGCCGGCTTTGTCACCGACCGTCTGGACCGGATTCCGGAACTCGGCGACGAGGTAGCGCTCAAGAACGGTGTCCTGCGCGTGGAACGCGTGGTCGGAACCCATGTGGAGCGCCTGCGCTTCACCCCCACGGAGGGATCGCTGCCAAGCACCCACGACCAGATCATTGATGAGCTTACGAAGGACCTGGCATGAGCGAATATCTTCCCGGAATCATCTGGCTGTTTGTTCTCCTGATCGTCAACGCCTTCTTTGTCGGCGCGGAGTTTGCGGTCATCTCCGCCCGGCGCTCCCAAATCGAACCCAAGGCGGAAGCCGGATCCAAGGCAGCCAAGACCACCCTGTGGGCGATGGAACACGCCACGCTGATGCTCGCCACGAGCCAGCTCGGCATTACCGTCTGCTCGCTGGTCATCCTGAACGTCTCGGAACCGGCGATTCACCACCTGCTGGAAATCCCGCTGGGCCTGACCTCGCTGTCCGGTGAGGCCATTGGCATCATTGCGTTTGTGGTGGCGCTGCTGCTGGTGACGTTCCTGCACGTGGTTATTGGCGAGATGGTCCCCAAGAACATCTCCTTCTCCGTTCCCACCCGCGCCGCACTCATTCTGGCTCCTCCGCTGGTGATGGTGGCCCGGATCTTCAAACCGGTCATCTGGTCGCTGAACGGGATCGCCAACGGCGTCCTGCGCCTGTTCAAGGTGGAACCGAAGGACGAGGCCACCAGCGCCTACACCATGGATGAAGTGGCCACCATTGTGGAGCAGTCCACCCGCGAGGGAATGCTGGCCGACGCCAGCGGCACCCTCAGCGCGGCCTTCGAATTCACCAACAAGACCGTTGCCGATGTTGAGGTGCCGATTGACCGGATGGTGCTCCTGCCGGAAACCGCCACGCCCGCCGACATTCAGGAGGCGGTGAGCCGCCACGGCTACTCCCGCTACATCCTCACGGACGACGACGGTGACCCCAGCGGCTACCTGCACCTCAAGGACGTCATGGACCTGACCAAACCGGAGAAGTTCGCCGCTCCGGTACCTGCCAAGCGCATCCGCCGGCTGGCGTCGGCCTTTGTCGGCAGTGAGCTTGAAGACGCCCTGGCCATCATGCGCCGCACGGGTGCCCACGTGGCGCGGGTGTTCGACGCCGAGGGCAACACCACCGGTGTCCTGTTCCTGGAGGACATCATCGAAGAACTGGTGGGTGAGGTGCAGGACGCCACCACCGTGTAGCGTCCGGTATCCCAGCCAACAGGTTCCTGACACCGACACCGACACCGACCGACATGGATCTGATGCCGCCGGCCGCCTTCCCGGGCAGCCGGCGGCATCGGTGTTTAACGCACCGCAGCCGCAAGCGAAAGCATCTGTGGGGAAGTCCCGGTCCGGTGCGGAGCAGCCACCACTGGCATCCCGGGGCATAAAATCTGAGGATGCCGGAAACCGCAGACGTGATGGGATCCATCCTGGAAGTGTTGAGCTGGGCGGGTCTCGCCGCAGGCCTTCCGCTGGTGCTTATTGGCTGGATCATCGGCAGGCGCAGATGCGTATGGATCAGCACCACGGCCGAAGTCTTTGAAGCCGGAGGATTCAAGGGCCTTCGGTGGTCCGATGGCGAAGGAAGCCCCCGCCAGTCCCTGCACACCGCCGAACAGACCCGCGGGCTGGAGCCGGGAACGGAAGTTGCCCTGCACTATGACGCCTGCCACCCAGGCAAATGGGGCCTCGAAGAGCCCCGAAAGGAAAACCCTGTGCTCATTGTGGGGTGGACGCTGGGTGCGGTCGGCATAGCCAGCACGCTGGGAGGCTTCATCCTGATGCTCTTGTGATGCGGCCTTTCAAGGGCTGACCGCTCCTGCGCCTTCTGCTGCTGGAACTTATCCCCGGCGCTTAAACAGGCATCTGTTAGGCTCCCGAGCCATGGGCCCACGCACCGACATTGGCGGGTGGACGGCAATATGAACAGAGGCGGTGACCTGCAGTGAGTGAGCACCTGAGCAATAAGACCTCGCGTGCGAGGGATAAAAACGACTCGCCGGCGATCTGGTTCTTCGTGGCAGCGGTCTTCATTATCACGCTTCCGCAGATGGCCACCGGCGAGTGGCTTCCCCTGTGGGTTTCCATGGCCGCGGGTGTCCTGCTTACGTCTCTGGGATTTTGGTCTATGGCCCGTGGGCGGCGGGGCTGATAGGGATCAGGCGCGGTGAGGACTACTACGCGCTGCCGCAGCTCGCTCAACGGTACGACGCCGACACGCAGGGCCGCGCCGACCTGCCGTTTTATCTCGCCCTGGTCCGTGAACTGACCCCAGCCTCGGTGGCCGACGTCGGCGCCGGAACCGGACTGTTCTGCAGTCTTCTGGCAGGTTCCAACGTGAGGCTGACGATCACCGGCGTGGAGCCGCAGCAAACCATGCTCGATGTTGCCCGCCGGCAGCCGCTGGCAGACCGGGTTCAATGGATCCGCGGCACGGCTGCGGACCTGCCGAGGGACTCTTTCGGCCTGCTCTTCATGACCGGACACGTGGCCCAGTACTTTCTGGACGATGCCGCCTGGGCGGAGGTCCTGCGGCAGATTGTCCGGTCCTCGGTCCGACAGAAGACCACTATGGCCGGCGACCTTGTTACCCATGTGGACGAATGGACCATCGGAGAACAAGCCTTCACCACGCGCGAAACCCTCCGGTTTCCGGACGATGCCGCAATCCACCGTGGACTCGATGCTGCCTGCCTGGCGATCGAATGCTCCTGGGGCAACTGGGATGGTTCTCCCGTCACGGCGGAAAGCCCCGAACGGATCATCATGGCGCGGACTGTCTGATCTCCCAATCGCCGTCGTCCGTTTCGGCCGAAGACCCCAGGCTCATTAGAATGGATCGGTTCCCGCCCCGCCCAACGTTCAGAATTTTGGAGTCTGCTTTGTCCCGAGGAAAACACCATCCGCCGCGGCCCAAACCGGCCAACAGCGAAGGGATGCTGATTGCCAATGACCTGAAAAAGGACCGCGGCTGGACGGACATGCAGATCAAGACCTTCCTGCCCGAACCGGACCAGACCGCGCGCAACCCGTTTTCCCGCAAGGCCGCTCCCATGAAGCTGTACGCGCTGGAACGCGTCGAGGCCATCGAAGCCACGCCCGAATATCAAAAAGCACGGGAAGCATCACGGACCCGGCAGATTGCTGCCCGCACCCGTGCGCTGGCGAAAAAGAAGGAAGCCGTTGCCGCGGCTCAGGCACTGGAACTGACCATCGTTCCGGAACCCTGGCAGGAAATGCAGGACAAGGCGATTGCCCATTTCAACAGCAGGCTTCGCCGCAGCCAGTCCCCGGCCAGCCGAAGCACCTCCAAGGCTCGGTTGGACCGGCTGACCGTGAATTACCTGCGGCACAAGCAGACCTCCTATGAGGAGGAGCTGAAGGAGTTCAAGGGAGTCGTCGGCGTGGGGGAGGCTTACCTCGTCGTCCGCAACCGGATCCTGGACCTCATTGCGGACACCTACCCGCTGCTCCGCGATGAGTGCGAGCGGCAGAAGTTCGAAGCCCCTGAGCTGCCCGACGGCGTGCAGTTGCCGGACGGCCTCCAACTGCCGAATCCCACGCGCTAAGCGGACTGCCTCCACATTGACCCGTCCTCCAGCGGACCTGACTGCTTCTTGGCCCGCGCGCTCGGTTTGGATTCTTCGTGCAGATAACGGGGCCTGCTGAAATCTCTCGTGCAGATCCGGGGCTCAAAAGGCGTCAACCGGCTAGTTTGGGCCCGGGAGCTGCACGAAGGATCGGTGGACCCTGGGTTTGGGCCCGGGAGCTGCACGAAGGATCGGTGGACCCTGGGTTTGGCGCCGGGAGCCGCACGAAGAATCGCTGGACCCCGGCGGCCTGCACGGTCACGCGCTAAGCGGAAAGCAGGCTTATCATTTAGTTCCGCGGCCCAGAACTCGGTAATCTGAAAATGATGAGTATTGCTGAGTCCTCCCCACAAACCGCCCGTCCCGCCGGCAAGGACCTGAGCTCCAACGGCATGGTTCGTGTGCGCGGAGCGCAGGAAAACAACCTGCGCAATGTCGACGTCGAGATCCCGCGCGACGCGATCGTCGCCTTCACGGGGGTGTCCGGCTCCGGCAAGTCTTCACTGGCGTTCGGCACCATTTACGCCGAGGCCCAGCGCCGCTACTTCGAGTCCGTGGCGCCCTATGCGCGGCGCCTGCTCTCCCAGGGGCACACACCCAAGGTGGAGGAAATCACGGGGCTGCCTCCCGCCGTCGCGCTCCAGCAGCGCCGCGGCACCCCCAGCTCCCGTTCCACCGTGGGGACGCTGACCACCCTCTCCAACTCCATGCGCATGCTCTTCTCCCGCGGGGGCACCTACCCGGCGGATGCTGAACCGGGCAGCCTGGACTCGGACGCATTCTCACCCAATACGGCCGCCGGCGCCTGCCGGGAATGCTCGGGTCTGGGCATCGCCCACACCGTCACCGAGGACTCCCTGGTGCCGAACCCGAACCTGAGCATCCGCGACGGCGCCATTGCCGCCTGGCCCGGCGCCTGGCAGGGTAAAAACCTGCGCGACATCCTCATTCAGCTGGGCTACGACGTCGACGTGCCGTGGAAGAAGCTGCCCAAGAAGGACCGCGACTGGATCCTGTTCACCGAGGAACAGCCGGTCGTGATGATTACCCCGCAGCGTGACCGGGTCGCCAAGCCGTACAAGGGCCGGTTCTGGAGCGCCAAGTCCTACGTGATGCATACCCTGGCGGACTCCGGCAGTGAGCAGATGCGCAAGCGCGTGCTGGAATACATGGTGTCCGGCCCCTGCCCGGTCTGCGGCGGAGCGGGCCTGCGTCCCGAAGCGCTCGCCGTTACGTTTGCCGGGCGGAACATCGCCGAGCTGAACGGTGCCACCCTGGGCGAGCTGGCTGAAATCATCCGGCCGACGGCGGAGCTCAAGGCCGCGGGCACCGCGTCGCGGGCAGCAGCTTCCAACGAGGACACCGAAGTTGCCGTCACGATCACCCGCGACCTGCTGTCCCGGCTTAAGATCCTGATCGACCTGGGCCTGGGCTACCTGAGTCTGTCCCGGTCCACGCCCACCCTGTCACCGGGCGAGATGCAGCGTCTGCGCATCGCGACCCAGCTGCGCTCAGGGCTCTTCGGTGTTATTTACGTCCTGGATGAGCCGTCCGCCGGTCTGCACCCGGCCGACGCCGAACCCTTGCTGGCCGTGCTGCAGGAACTGAAGGAAGCCGGCAACTCGGTGTTCGTCGTCGAGCACAACATGGACGTGGTCCGCAGCGCGGAATGGATTGTGGACGTGGGGCCGCAGGCCGGCGACGGCGGCGGCACCGTCCTCTACAGCGGTCCTGTGGCGGGACTGGCGGACGTGGAAGAAAGCGCCACCCGCCCGTTCCTGTTCCGCGAGGCCGAGGAACCGGCCTCCGCGGGCCGCACTCCGGAGCGGTGGCTGAACCTCAAGGGCATCAGCCGGCACAACCTGAACGAACTCGACGCCGAGATTCCGCTGGGCGTCCTCACCGCGGTGACCGGCGTCTCCGGTTCCGGCAAATCCACCCTGGTCAGCCAGGTGCTGGCCGAAACCGTCGGCGTGCACGTCAACGGATCCGCCGCGACGGCTGCCGACCGGGCGGACGATCCGGATGCGGAAACGGAGGACGACGTCGATCCCGGCGCCACAGTGCGCGACATTGCCGGCCTGGAGCACCTGGACCGCCTGGTCAAGGTGGACCAGCGCCCCATCGGCCGCACGCCGCGCTCCAACCTGGCCACCTACACCGGACTGTTTGACGCCGTGCGCAAGCTCTACGCCGGCACTGACGAGGCCAAGGCGCGCGGCTACACCGCCGGCCGCTTCTCCTTCAACGTGGCCAGCGGACGCTGCCCCACCTGCCAGGGCGAAGGCTTCCTCGCCGTCGAGCTGTTGTTCCTGCCCGGCACTTACGGTCCCTGCCCGCAGTGCCACGGTGCGCGCTACAACGAGGAAACCCTCGAAGTCACCTACCGCGGCAAGACCATCGCCGACGTGTTGGACATGCGGGTGGAAACAGCTGCGGAGTTCCTCGCCGATGTTCCGGCGGCGGCGCGGAGCCTGCAGACCCTGCTCGACGTCGGCCTCGGCTACCTGCGTCTGGGCCAGCCGGCCACCGAGCTCTCCGGCGGCGAGGCCCAGCGCATCAAGCTCGCCACCGAGCTGCAGCGTGCCCGCCGCGGGCATACCCTGTACCTGCTCGACGAGCCCACCACCGGCCTGCATCCCCAGGACGTGCGCCTGCTGCTGGCGCAGCTGAACCGCCTCGTGGACAGCGGGAACACAGTGGTGGTGGTGGAACACTCCATGAACGTGGTGGCTGCCGCCGACTGGGTGATCGACATGGGACCCTCCGGCGGCGACGACGGCGGCCGGATCATCTGTGCGGGCACGCCGGCCGAGGTCGCCGCGTGCGATGCCAGCCGCACCGCTCCGTACCTCACTGCGGCGCTCAAGACGCTGGGATAGGCCTCAGGGGAGAGACGGACGTCTTCTGGCGCGTTTGGGGCCATGAAATATCCCGTGGATACCGCTAGAAACACGGCGGCGCTGATCAGATAGAAGTACCGGTTCTCTTCGGAATCGGACACTCCTGCCAGCAGCAGCCAGTTGATCGCCAGGACTGAAAATAGCACCGTAGAAAGCCTTTTGCCCCTGCTCCGTATCCGTCAGCAGCACCTTCTGCCGGACATGGGCATAAGGCGCCAGGACATATTGCACCAGGTCCCTGCCCAGTCCCGTGCGCTGGAATTTCGGATCAACCAGGACGTCCTGCAGATAACAGATCGAGTGCCCCTCGGAGATGACGCGGGCCAGACCAAGGGCAGCGGCCAGGTTGTCAGGTTCCTTGGTGTAGGCGCTCCAGCCCACTGCGTCGTATAGCCGCACGACGGCGTCAAGGGGCAGATCGCACCCGGCAACGTACTCGAGCGTCTGGTTTTCCACAGTGGATACCCGTTTCAATACCCCCCCATATCGTTCTTATCGCAAATGCGAAAGGGGTCCAGCCTAATCGCAGCAAATATTTTTTCCAATTTCCCAGTGTGGAGGTCAGCATTCTTCCCCCAATCCAGACACGCCGAACTTTTATCCCATCTCCCTTTCGCTCAAGCATTTGTGCCAGGGGATCAAGCCGGTTCGGCTCCGTATCGGTGAATTCGCACCGAACATGTTCGCGCCGGTTACGCTTACATCCCGCCAAGTCGCTTGATATTTTTGCTCCAGATAAAAGCAGGAATGAGCCCTATTGGGATTGATATGTCTGCTGCTCTATGCCTAGGGTGGAATTACTTCCGAAATACGGAAGGTTCTACTAAGCCAATATTCGGATGGAGTTAGTGTGCCGAAACAACCAATCGGGGAAAAGTTAGCCGCAAAAGCGGATGCTGCCTCACTGTTGGTACGCGTGGCACTTGCTGGGGCCTTGTCAATCGGACTTGTATCGTGCAGTGGCGACACCAGCGACCAGGCTGACGACGCGTCAACTCCTACCATCGCTCAGGCGACACCAGAGGCTGAACCCAGTCCTTCTGGGTCAGAGAATCTTATTACTGACCCCGTTGAGTATTACCGGGAAGACCCCAACAGAACGCCGGCCGTTGTTCGGGCATCTGAACTGATCGGTCAGTTTTCTGGGGTAGGTACACAAGATTTCACTGAGTTAGCTACAACGGAGTACAGCAACGTAACCATATTTGTGACGTGCGCCAACGACGCACCTTATGAAGTTCGATCAGGAACAGAAACCGATGCCGAGCAGTACTCGTACGGTAGCGATAGCTGCGGCCCGGGCTTTTTCAATCACGGAACAATTCCGTTCGACAAGGGCCCGATCGTGAGCTTACGCGTTGAAGTCCCTGAAGACACGGAATACACCCTAACGGTCTACGGCGGGCTGCCCTAGACCGATACGCGTTTTGTAGGCACGTTTCATTGGTGAATCCCGTGCCCGTTCTTTTGATGTGTTTGATCGCGGTGTTGTTGGTTATCTGGAGCCGCTCGTACGAAGTCAGCAGATTTCCTGGTCCTTTGGTGAAGGTGGACCAGCGGCCTATCGGCCGCACGCCCCGCTCCAATTTGGCCATCGACACGTCTGTTTGATGCCGTGCGCAAGCTCTTTGCCGGCACGGGCGAGACCACGGCGCCCGGTACAACGAGGAAACCCTCGAAGTCACCTACCGCGGCAAGAACATTGCCGACGTGTTGGCCATGCGGGTGGGAACTGCTGCCGAGTTCCTCGCCGATATTCCGTCAGCTGCACGGAACCTGCAGACCCTGCTCGATGTCGGTCTGGGTTACCTTCGCCTGGGCCAGTCGGCCACTGAACTCTCCGGGGGCGAGGCCCAGCGCATCAAGCTGGCCACCGAGCTGCAGCGCGCCCGCCGCGGCCACCCTGTACCTGCTGGACGAGCCCACCACCGGCCTGCACCCCCAGGATGTGCGGTTGCTGCGGGCATAGCTGAACCGGCTCGTGGACACCGGGAACACCGTGGTGGTGGAACACTCCATGAACGTGCCGCGGACTGGGTCATCGACATGGGACCCTCCGGCGGCGACGCCGGGTTAGGCTGTGACGTGCTTACCGACCCGCAGGATTTCCCTGCCACCACCCTGCTTCACGGCATCCGGCTTAGCGTGTTGACCGACGCCGACGCTCCCGCTCTCGCAGCTGCCTACCGGCGAAACCGGAACTATCTGGCGCCGTGGGAACCGCTGCGCCCGGACGCCTTCTTCACCGGGGAAGGCCAGCGCTCCGTCATCGAAGCCAAGCTGGCGCTGTTTCAGGCGGGGAGTGAAGTGCCCTGGGTCCTTGCCGATGGTGAACGGGTCATCGGAACCATCACACTGACCGGTATTGTCCGCGGACCGTTCCTCTCCGCGAATCTCGGCTACTGGATCGACGGGGAATACGCCAGACGGGGCCTTGGCACCGCGGCCGTGACCGCCGTCGTCGAAACGGCACGGGAACGTTTGGGCCTGCACCGGATCCAGGCCGCGACCCTGCTGCACAACGCCGCGTCACAGCGGATTCTGGACAAATCCGGGTTCGCGCAGATCGGTCTTGCTCCCCGATATCTGAAAATTGCCGGCCGATGGCAGGACCACCTTCTGTTCCAGCGGATCCTCGAGGCGGCCAAGTGATCCCGGCACTCCGGCCCGCGTTGATCACCACGCCCCGACTGGTGCTGGAACCGCTGGGTGTCCAGCATGCAGCGGAAATGGCTGACGTGCTCGCGGGAACGGCCCTTTACCGGTACATCGGCGGCGCGGCACCGACAGCGGAGGAACTGGCACGACGGTACGCCGCCCAAACCGTTGGCGGATCACCGGACAGGCGGGAGATCTGGCTGAACTGGATCATCCGGGACAACGGTGCGGCGTGCGGCTTTGTTCAAGCGACGGTGTCGCAGGAAATGGACGGGCCGACGTCGTATGTTGCGTGGGTGGTGGGCGAGTCGTTCCAAGGCAGGGGCACAGCCACGGCGGCAGCCCGGGCGATGCTGGGCTGGCTTCGGATTCATACCCCCGGACCGGTCGCCGCGTTCATTCATCCCGAAAACCACGCCTCAGCGGCCGTCGCGCGGAAACTTGGGCTTGCAGCAACCGGGCTGATCGATGAGGACGGCGAGGAACGCTGGGACGACGGCGCAATGCGCACTCATTAATGGAGCCGGCAGAAAAGCGCAATATGTTCAACGGCTTCAGCACCGTCATCGGTGGAAATCAGCGGGTCTTTTCGTTGCGCCTGTTCCCGAAGTGCACCGACACCTGCAAGGGTGCCTGAGGGGGACACCGCACGCACTATGAGGAGTTGTTGACAATGCTGTTTCCATTCACTCGACGGCTGGGTGCTGCCACCGCAGTTACCGCCGCCATCGCACTGACATTCGTTTCAATGGCCCCGGCTGCCGCCAAGCCCCCGCACCATGGCGGCAAGGACCAGACAACCACCGTCACGGTCCTGGGCACTTCGGACCTGCACGGCTACATCGAGAACTGGGATTACTTCAAGAACGGCGAGTACGACGACGCCGCCTCCAACGACGTCGGACTGGCCAAGATCTCCACCCTGGTGGACACGGTCCGGGCCGACCGTGGGAAAGCATCCACCCTGCTGATCGACGCGGGCGACACTATCCAGGGCACCTCGCTGACCGACTACTTTGCCAACACTGAACCGATTACCGAGACCGGGGAAATCCACCCAATAGCTGCGGCCATGAATGCGATGGATTATGACGCAGCAGCACTGGGCAACCATGAATTCAATTACGGGCTGGATCTGCTGAGGAAGTTTGAAAGCCAGCTGGACTTCCCGCTGCTCGGAGCAAATGCAGTGGATGCTCAGTCCGGAAAGCCGGCATTCACGCCGTACATCATCAAAACGGTGAAGACAAAGGGCAGCAAGCCCGTGAAGGTCGGCATCCTGGGCCTCACCAACCCCGGGGTGGCCATTTGGGACAAAAACAATGTCGACGGAAAGCTCACGTTCCCGGGAATTGTGGAACAGGCACAGAAATACGTGCCGAAAATGAAGGCACGCGGTGCGGACGTCGTGGTGGTCAGCGCCCACTCCGGAACCTCGGGAACCTCCTCCTACGGCTCCGAGCTGCCCCTGGAGAACGCGTCCACGCAGCTGGCCGAAACAGTCCCCGGCATCGACGCCGTCCTGGTGGGACACGCCCATCAGGAAATCCCGGAACGCTTCGTCACCAACAAGACCACCGGAGACCAGGTGCTGCTGACCGAGCCGCTGAACTGGGGCATGCGCCTGTCCGTCATGGACTTTGAATTAAAAAAGGTGCGCGGCCAATGGGACGTGACCTCGGCGTCGGCGTCTCTGCTGAATGCCAACACCGTTGAGGCGGATCCCGAAATTTCCAACCTCGTGGCCGAACAGCACCAACGGGTCATTGACTACGTCAATACGCCCATCGGAACGGCCACCGAGTCCATGCCTGCGGCAGAGTCGCGCTACCGCGACACGGCTGTCATGGACTTCGTGAACTCCGTTCAGGCCCAAGCGGTGGACCGGGCGCTCGACGGCGGCCCCAGCGCCGATCTGCCGGTGCTCTCGCTGGTGGCGCCCTTCAGCCGCACCGCGGAAATCCCTGCCGGTCCGGTGACCATCCGCGATCTGGCCGGGCTGTATGTCTTCCCGAACACCCTCTTCGGTGTCGAGATGACGGGTGCTCAGATCAAGGACTACCTGGAGTATTCGGCGAAGTACTTCGTCCAGACGGCGCCGGGTGCCGCAGTGGATCCCGCCACTCTGACCAACGCAGACGGCACCCCGGACTACAACTACGACATGATGTCCGGCGTTGATTATGACATCGACATCAGCCGCCCGGTGGGGGAGCGCATCGTCAACCTGAGCTTCAACGGTGCTCCGGTGGATCCGGCGCAGCGGTTTGCGGTAGCTACGAATAACTACCGGCAGTCCGGCGGCGGCAACTTCCCGCACATCTCCACCGCGCCGGTACTGGTGAACCAGCAGACGGAAATCCGCCAGCTGCTCATCGACTACGTGGTGGCCCAGGGAACCGTTGACCCGGCGGACTTCGCCGAGAACAACTGGCGCCTGGTGCGCGATGGGGTGCCCGTGTTCGACTAAGCCGCCGGGAATCTGATCTCAGCCGGCGTCGCTCTGCTCCAACCAGGACTTGAACCTGGAGTACAGCTGAGGGGTGTCCTGTTCCACGGCATCGGCTGTGGCGCCGGTCAGTCCCGACAGCCGGACACTAAACATGCATTCCCGTTCGCCCATCGGCGTGATCAGGTACTCCAGCTCACCGGCGGGCTCATTAGCCACCCGGTCATCCCATCGGGCATCAAAGGTCAGGACCAGCCGGTACGGGGCGTCGGCCACCTCGACTGACCCGACGATGAGGTTGTTGCCGTCCGCGTGCAGGGCATAATCACTTCCCGGCTCCATGGTTCCGCGCAGGCTGGAATTCCACATCCAGCTGCGCGGAACATTGGAGGCCGTCAGTGCACGCCACACGTCCTCGGGCGGGGAGGCCAAAGCCGTGGAGTAAATGGTTTCTGTGGATGCGGCGGAGGGCATGACGGCAAACCTTTCCAATCAGTAAGGGATTCCCAATTTGCAGGGGGCCTGAATCGGAGACCGGCGGAAAGGAGCGCAGTAACCTAATCGGGTGCGCTGAGACTAAGCCAGCGGGCCGCCTGGCACCAGCGCAGTATGCCGGATTGTTATGCCGGTTGTTACCGATGGCATGCGGTGCGCTAGCGCAGCAGAGAGCTGTCGGTGAGATTCTCGACCGGCTCCTGGCAATGCCGCCGGTGGAGGTGCCGACAATCCGGACCCGGGCTCCCGTGGTCAGCGCCGCGTTTTTGTTATTCGAGGGCAGGCACGGCGACATACTAGCCGCGGGTCATCTCCCCGGCGGCATTCCGTCAAAGATAACCGCATATACCTGCTTCCTCATAAATACAAAAGATGTCCGCACCAAATCGGAACCAATATTTCGCAAATGTCTCATTATGAAGGCTTGCATTCATCCCGGAATCCAAACAGGCCTTACCTTTATCCCGTCTCACTTTCACTCGCGTATTTGTACTAAGGGGATCACTTGACCAGGAAAAACAGGTGCGGAAATTTGCGGCAGGCGGCTGTGCTGGCCGTCAGCAGTGCGCTTCTGCTCACTCCCATGGCTGCTGTTGCGGCCCCGTCCCACGAACCGGCTCCAGGCAGCGGCACCGTTTCAGGTGCCCCGGACGCTGAGGGGCAGATGTCCCGGATCGATGACCGGCCTGACCAGGCTGCCGATGAGCGGCGGGCGCTGAACCAGCAGGCGGTGGAAAAGGTTATCCGCGGCGAGGCCCAGCCCAAGACCCGCGGCGGCTCACAGTCCGTGCAGGTGGCCCCGGGGCAATGGGCCGAGTACGGACTTGAAGACAGCGACCAGATCCTGTCCTTCCTCATCGGCTTCGGCGACCAGTCCGATCCGCGTTTCCCGAATTCTGCACCGGGACCTTCACAGAACCAAATTCCCGAACCGGACCGGAGCGCGGACAACTCGACCTATTGGGAGCCGAAGTTCGACCGCGAGCATTATCAGGACATGTTCTTCGATCCGCAGGAAGAGTCCATGAAGACCCTCTTCGAGGAGCTTTCCAGCGGCCGGTACACGGTGGACGGTGACGTCAGCGATTGGGTGACTGTGCCCTACAGCTCGGCCAGCTACGGCGAGACCGAGAGCCAGACGGACATGACCCGCTTCGTGCAGGACGCTGCAGACGCCTGGTACGACGCCCAGCTCGAGGCCGGCAAGTCGGCAGCCGATATCGAGACGTATTTGGCCACGTTCGATCAGTGGGACCGCTACGACTACAACAACAACGGCAACTTCGACGAGCCCGACGGCTACATTGACCACTTCCAGGCAATCCATGCCGGCGAGGGCGAAGAAGCCGGTGCGCCGTCGTCGGCCATCTGGTCCCACCGCTGGTCCGTGGGACAGGCGGGGCGCGGCACCCAGGGGCCGGCAATGAATCTCTACGGCGGCATCAGGATCGGCGATTCCAGCCTGTGGATCCGGGACTACACCACCGAGCCCGAAAACGGCGGACTGGGTGTTTTCGCCCACGAGTATGCCCACGACCTGGGCCTGCCGGACCTTTATGACACCGCCGGCGGTGACAACGGCACCGGCTTCTGGACTCTCATGAGTTCCGGATCGTGGCTGGGCCACGGCGACGGTTCCATTGGCACCACACCAAACCACATGGGCGCCTGGGAGAAACTGCAGCTCGGCTGGCTCGACTATGACGTTGCCGCCACCGGAAAGAAATCCACGCACATGCTCGGCCCGTCCTACCACGCGACCAAGAAGCAGCAGGCGCTGGTGGTCACGCTGCCTCGTGATGCGCAGGGCAACGGCCGGTATTACATCGCGGAGAATCGCCAGTACATCGGTTATGACACAACGCTGAAAACCGGCCCGTACAACTTTGGCTGGGCAGTCAGTGCGCCGGACACGGTGGAGCACTATCCGTACCAAAACGGGCTGCTGATCACCTACTGGAACGCCGGACAGCGCAACAACAACACCGCACAGCATCCCGGTGCGGGCCTGGTGCTTCCCGTGGATTCACATCCCCAGAGCCTGGTCTGGTCCGACGGCGCCTTTGCCCGCAACCGAATCCAGAGCTTTGATGCGACCTTCGGCAAGGAAGCGACCGACCCGATCAGCCTGCACCGCGAGACGGCGGCCGGCATGACCACACTCAACGTTCCGTCCCGGCCCGGCGTCGCCGTCTTCGATGACACCAACCCGAATGCCTACTACGATCCGGCCAACCCCCAGGCCAGCGTGGTGGTGGCCGGAACCGGCACCAAGATCCAGGTCATCCAGAGCAATCCCAAGGGAATGATGACCGTACGGGTTAACTAGGCGAAGACCGACGCAGCGACGACCAAGTAGGCGACGCGGCGCATCTGAGCCGGTAATGCAAAGGGCGTGGTCGGGGAATCCCGGGCCGCGCCCTTTGCCTTGCCGCGGGTTGCCGAAGCGGTCCGCCTGGTCCTACCGTGAACCCGCGGTGTCCTTTTCCTTCTCCACCAGCGGATCCGGATCCAGGAAGGCCACGGTGAGCACAGCGGCCGTCTGCTCCACCTGCCATTCCCGGGCGCCGAGGTTTCTCAGCGCTGAGCTGATGGTGTCCAGGTTGATCTGTGCCGGGGGACGCCAGGCGACGCGTCGGAGGGTATCCGGGGTCAGGAGATTCTCGATCGGCAGATTCAGCTGCTCGGCGACTGCTGCCAGGCGCGGCTTTGCCGTTTGGAGGCGGGCTGCTGCCTCCGGATCATTCTTGGCCCAGACCCGTGGAGGCGGCGGCGCATGGGTCGGGATGTGCAGCGGCGGCAGGTCTGTGGTGGACCGGGCTGCCGAAATGCAGCGCAGCCAGCGCGGTGCTTCCTTCTGCGCGGCTCGTCCGTGAAAGCCCGGAGTGCCCAGCAGCTGCGGAACCGTGGTGGGCATGGCCCGTGCCGCGGCCACAATGGCCGAGTCGGGAATGAGCCGGCCCGGTGCGGTGTCGCGGTTCTCTGCCAGGTGCTCGCGTTCGGTCCACAGTTCGCGGACTGCGGCCAGCTGCCGGCGGTCGCGCAGCTGGTGCATGCCGCTGGTGCGCCGCCACGGGTCCACGCGGGGGGCCGACGGCGGTGCGGTGCGGATGGCTTCAAACTCCTGTTCCGCGAAGGCGAGCTTCCCGGCGTCGTCGAGCACCTTGATGAGCTCAATCCGCAGTTCCGCGAGCACCTCAACGTCCAGGGCTGCGTAGCGCAGCCACGGTTCCGGCAGCGGGCGGGTGGACCAGTCGGCTGCCGAATGCTCCTTGGCCAGGGTGAAGCCGAGCAGGTTTTCGATGACGGCGGCCAGGCCGACGCGCGGCAGTCCCGCCAACCGTGCGGCGAGTTCCGTGTCGAAGAGCTTGTCGGGCCACATGCCCAGTTCGGACAGGCAGGGCAGGTCCTGGGTGGCGGCATGCAGGATCCATTCCACGCCCTGCAGTGCATCGTTGATGATGTCCAGATTGTCGAACGGTTCCGGATCGATCAGCCAGGTGCCGGAGCCTTCCCGGCGGATCTGGACCAAAAAGGCGCGCTGCCCGTAACGGAAGCCTGAGGCTCGTTCGGCGTCGACGCCGGCAGGTCCCGTGCCGGCCGCGAGTGCCTTGGCCGCCCGTTCCAGTCCGCGGGGCGTGTCAATGACGAGCGGCACCCCGTCCTTGGGTGCTTCCAGCAGCGGGAGCGCATCCGGCTCGGCGTTCGGGTCAGTGGAAGTGGTGTGCGTGGGGGAGCCGGGTATCTGCGCGGTCATAAGGACTCCAGTCTATCGAGTCCAGCGGTGCCGCAGTGACACACAGCGCCTCCGACCGGTTCGCCGGGCTCGATCAGGGCGTGTCGCCCTAGCTTCGGCGCACCCGGGGCAGCGGAGTCACGCCCTCGGGCAGGGGAGGGAGGCCGGCGAACGTGCAGACCATGTCCGACCAGGCCTCCAAATGTGCTTGGACGTCAGCGGCATCCGGAGTCCAGGAGGCACGCAGCTCAATATCGATGGCGTCGCCTCGTCCGGCCAGCGTTCCGTAGCTTTCCGAGAGGATGCGGGTGGCCGTTCCGCCGGCGTTGGAATATCCGGCATGGTGTTCCTGCAGGGCTTCCACCAGCCAGGTCCAGGCGACGGAGCCAACAAGTTCGTCGTTGCCCATATCCGGTTCCAGCTCGGCTCGGATGTAGGTCACGATTCGGAAGGTTCCGTTCCACACATCGGACCCCTCGGGGTCATGCAGCAGGATGAAGCGGCCTGCCGCCAGCTCGGTCTGCTCCGGAACGACGATTCCGGACGGCCCGTGGCCGAGTCCTTCGTCGCGTGCCAGCGGGCCGCTTGCCAGGACCTCGGCACCGAGCGACACCGCGAACGGCGCCAGCCGGGCCGGCGCCGGAATCTCGTTCAGGTGCAGCTCAGGACGGCACTGCGCACGCCGCAGGGAACCGAGGGCTTTCAGGAAGTCTGGGGGTACTTGTGATAAGTCACCGATTGCACTCACCTTCGCAGACTACGGGTGCGGGTCTGCGGCGGAGGTTGAGGCTCGCCGAAGTATCCCTTTTGTTACCTGCCCAGCTTCTTACGAGATCCAGCCTAGGCCGGGGGCTCCTGCTGCGGGAGGGTCCCGTGGTTTGACCGCCGGCCCGGAGAATTCTTTCTCACGAAATGCACCAACCCCGCGATGGCGGCAACAATCAGGACAACGATGACCAAGACTGTTATGTGCCAGAGCTGGATGGAATCCATGGTGTTCCTGCTTTCGCTGATCCGTGGGGCCGCGTTTCGTCCCACAGTAGCCCACGGCCGGTGCCGGGCCCTGCAGGCGGAGCCCGGCACCGGCCGGGGCAGGAATGCCGGCTCTAACCGGCCGGCAGCGTCCCGGGAGCCTCGGGGTCCGCAGCAACCTCGCGGGCAATCGCTTCAGCGAAGGCATCGACGTCGGCTTCAGAGGTATCGAAGGTGCACATCCAGCGCACCTCGCCGGTCGCCTGGTCCCAGTCGTAGAACCGGAACGAGGAGCGCAGGCGGTCCGCAACGCCGGCCGGCAGTTTGGCGAAGACAGCGTTGGACTCGGTGGGCTGGGTCAGCTCCACGCCGTCGATCTTCTCCACCGCTGCGCGCAGCCGCTGCGCCATGGCGTTGGCGTGGGAAGCCGACCGCAGCCACAAGTCGTCTTCATACAGCGTGACGAACTGGGCGGAAATAAAGCGCATCTTGGAGGCCAGCTGCATGTTCATCTTGCGCAGGTAATCCAGGCCGGGGGAGGCCTCCGGGTTCAGCGACACTATGCACTCGCCGTACATCATGCCGTTCTTGGTGCCGCCCAGGGACAGGATGTCCACACCGGCGTCGGTGGTCATGGCGCCCATGCCCACACCCAGCGCTGCGGCGGCATTGCCCAGCCGGGCACCGTCCATGTGCAGGAGCATGCCGTGCTTGTGGCAGTGCTCGGCGATGGCGGTGATTTCCTCCACCGTGTACAGGGTGCCGAGTTCGGTGGACTGCGTGATGGACACGGCCAGCGGCTGGGCACGGTGCTCATCACCCCAGCCCCAGGCTTCCTGGTCAATCAGCTCGGGCGTCAGCTTGCCGTCCGCGGCGGGGATCTGCAGCAGCTTCATGCCGCCGATCCGTTCGGGCGCGCCGTTTTCATCCACATTGATGTGGGCGGTGGAGGCACAAATGACGGCGCCCCAGCGCGGCAGCAGCGACTGCAGGGCAGTCACGTTGGCGCCGGTGCCGTTGAACACGGGGAAGGCACGCATCTGCGAGCCGAAGTGGAAGGCCAGCACCTCGCGGAGCTTGGCCGTGTAGACGTCTTCACCGTAGGCCACCTGATGGCCCTGATTCGCGGCGGTCAGTGCGTCCAGGATCTCGGGATGGACTCCGGAGTAGTTGTCGGAGGCAAACGCGCGGATGGATATGTCATGCAGGGGGGAAATGTTGGTCACAGTGTCCAGTATCTCTTACGGGGTGTTCGGTTTTTGTCCGGGGCTCAGAACCCCGGCTCAGGACTGCGGAACCAGCGAGATGCGCTGTCCGTTCAGCTGCGCGGCATCCTGGCAAAAGAGCCCGACAGCGGCGTCGGCCAGAGCCTGCACGTCGGTGTAGGTGCTGAAATCCCTGTCCGGTTCGGCCGAGCGCATGGCGTCGTCCACGAGGGCCTTGACCACGAACACGACGGCGGCCGAGTGCTGCGGCTGAGCGTTTTCCTTGGCGCCGGACTGCGCGCGGCGGAAGCCCTGCGCAATCGCCTGCACCCAGGCTTCTGCCGCGGCCTTGGCTGCGGCGTACCCGGCGCCTCCGGCGGTGGGGGAGTCCACGGAGGTGGAGGAAACGATGGCGAGCCTGCCGTCGTCGGACGCTGCCAGCTGGTCATAGAAACTGCGGCTGACGTTGCGCAGGGTCTGCAGGATGTTGGTCTGCAGGAAATCCCAGTCATCTTCCTTCTGGCCGGTTATGCCGCCGCCGCCGCGCCAGCCGCCCACCAGATGGATAAGCCCGTCGATGCCGCCGTACATTTCCTGCAGATCCTGGGAGAGGGCGTCCACGTCGCCGGGACGGGAAAGGTCGCAGGTGCGCAGATCGGCGTCGAGCAGGTCAAAGAGGGTGTTTTCGAGCCGGGCGGCGTCGCGGCCCACGGCCACTACCTTCGCTCCGGCCGCTTCCAGCGCTTTACAGACGGCGACGCCGGAGGCGGAAGCTGCGCCGGCCACCAGAACGGTACGGCCCCGCATGGACTGGTCAGAGGCGGACGTTCCGGTGGCCGGCGTTGTGCTCATTTAGTTCGAACTCCCTGTGATTCCCGACGTGGACTCGATGACCGGGGCCATCTTTTTGGACAGCGCTTCGTAGAACATGGACAGCGGAAATTCGTCGTCCAGCACCTGGTCGGTGAGCCCGCGCGGCGGCCCGTCCAGCGGCAGGGCGTCCGGACCCTTGGCCCAAACGGAGGCCGGGTTCGGCGTCAGCGTAGCGGACACCAGATCGTAGGCGGCAAACCAGTGGGCGGTCTTCGGCCGGTCAATGGAGCGCCAGTAGAGGTCCTCGATGTTCGCACCCAGGCGGACAACGACGTCGGCCACGTCTTCCCAGTCGATGCTCAGTTTGCCGTCGGTCCAGTGCAGGACGTGGTTCTGGTGCATCCAGGCGAACAGCAGCTGCCCTCCGAGGCCGTCATAATTGCGCACCCGGTTGCCTGTAATGGCGAACCGGAAGATCCGGTCAAAGATCACCGCGTACTGCACCAGCGTGGCATGTTTGCGGGCTTCCGGGGAAGCGTCCTCGTCCTTTTCGATCTTCACGGCTTCACGGAAGGCCGTGAGGTCGCAGCGCAGTTCCTCCAGGGAGTAGAGGAAGTACGGCATGCGCTGCTTGATCATGAACGGATCAAAGGGGAGGTCGCCGCGCATATGGGTGCGGTCGTGGATCAGGTCCCACATGACAAAGGTGTCCTGCGCCAGCTTCTGGTCATCCAGCAGCGCAGCGGCATCCGCCGGCAGCTGCAGCGAGGTGATCTCCGCTGCGGCGCGCAGGACCCGGCGGAAACGGGCGGCCTCACGGTCGGCGAAGATGGCACCCCAGGTGAAGGTGGGGGTCTCCCGGACGGCCACGGATTCGGGGAAGAGTACCGCGGAGTTCGTGTCGTAGCCGGGGGTGAAGTCCAGGAAGCGGATCGGCACGAAGAGCTTGTTGGAGTACTCGCCGGCCTCCAGCTCGCCGATGAACTCCGGCCAGACAACCTCGATCAGCACTGCCTCCACGAAGCGGTTGGTGGAGCCGTTCTGCGTGTACATGGGGAACAGGACCAAGTGCTGCAGGCCGTCCGTGCGGTCCAACTGCGGGGCGAATGCGAGCAGGGAATCCAGGAAGTCCGGTTCGCCCAGACCATCGGCAACCCAGCGCCCAAGGTCACTGACCACCAGGGCCAGGTATTCGGCGTCGTGCTCGAAGGCCGGGGCCAGTGCTTCCACGGCGGCGGCGATCACGGCAATGAGTTCTTCGGCTGCACTGCGGTTTTCCGGATCGACCGAGCCGTTCTTGTTCTGCAGCGGCTGCAGGTCGGTGGCGGCTTGCTTCAGTGCCTGCCAGGCCTCGGAGTTTTCCGGTGCACTCCCGGCGGGAACTGTGGCAAAGCCGGGGTGGGAAAGCGAGGGGTACGCGTGGACAGACATGGCTGCGACCTTCCGAAGGGAGGCCGCCCCGAATCAGTGGAGCGGCGGTGAAGTATTCCGTCGAGCATACTCACGAAAAACTAACGCTTACGCTGATTCGGTCCATAGATAAGCATGTCTTAGGCTCAAGCTGCTGCTGCACTGTGATGACCGTAACGTGTGCTGCGGGTCACAGCCTGTTTAGTTGTTCGAAGCAGGCTCCAGATTCACGGCGCCGTCCCGGATGACGACCTGCCGATCCGGGCACACCCGCTCCGTAAGGACAACCTCCTGGCCGGACGGGAACCGGACGGTGGTGTCACCCTCGGTGCAGCCGTATCCAAGGATGTGGACTCCGCCGTCCGATTCGACGGTGAAGTCCTGGTCTCCGGTGGACACAGTGACGTCTTCGGCCCCCTCGTTGCTGAAACTCAGGTCACCGTCCGAGGTGCATCCGGTGAGGGCGGCGGCCAAAGCCACCACGAAGAGCGTGCCAGCCCCAAGTTGCTTCACATATCTCATCGCGTCCTCCGCCGGCTCGAATTAATCCGTTTGGCAGCGAGCCTATACCCGGGTTTTGGTTTTCGCGCGGCAAACCGGTGCACCTGGTGTCCGGCCACCCGCCGAGTTTATGGGCGATGGTCGGAATGAGGATCGGCAGGTTGATGCACAGATGGAGGAGCATGCATGCCGGGAGATTCCGGTCAGCCGGAACGGCCGATCCCGCTGAGGGAAGCCATCTTGGCGCTGACCAGTTCACGCGCTGATGAATGAACGCCCGGACTAGTAACCGCGGCTGTTGGGGGATTCCGTACCGATGACGGTCAGCGACACCTCGGGGTGGTTCTTTTCCACCCGGCGCAGCGCCCAGATGTCGTTGAAGACAGCCACATGCGCGCCGTCCGTCCGCACCAGGACCTCGGCGCCGTGCACGTTGGACAGGATCTCGGCTGCGTCGGCAGTGGTGATCCTGGCCAGCGAGTAGGAGAGCTGCTCGTAGCGCATGGGGGCGTTGAAGTCCTGCGTCATGCGGTCCTCCACCACCTCGAACTGCATGGGGCCCACGGCGGCCAGCACGGGAGCCTGGTCTCCGCGCCGGTCCGAACGGAGCACCTGGATGATGCCTTCGTGCTCGAGCTGGTCAATGCCGCGACGGAACTGCTTGTAGCGGCTGGGGTCCTTGGACCGGGCCACGCGGAAGTGCTCGGGGCTGAAGAACGGAATCGGCGGGTACTCCACCGGCTCCTCCACATACAGGCTGTCGCCCACGCGCAGGGCGGAGGCATTGACGAGCCCGACGACGTCGCCCGGGTAGGCCTGGTCGATCACTTCGCGCTCACGGCCGAACAGGTGCTGGGCGTACTTGGTAGCGAAGGTCTTGCCGGTGTTGGAATGCGTCACCACCATGCCGCGCTCAAAGATGCCGGAGCAGACGCGGATGAAGGCGACGTGGTCGCGGTGGGCCTTGTTCATTCCGGCCTGGACCTTGAACACAAAGCCGGAGAAGGGGGCCTCGACCGGGCGCAGGCCGCCGTCCTTGTCTTCGCGCGGTCCTGCAGACGGTGCTAGATCCACCAGTGCGTCCAGGATCTGCTTCACGCCGAAGTTCAGTGCGGCGGAAGAGAACAGGATGGGGGTGGCCTTGGCGTCAAGGAACGCCTGCCGGTCAAAGTCGCGCCCGTCAATGACCAGCTCGGCTTCGCCCAGGGAGTCCTCCCACACGTCGCCTTCGCGGGCGAGGGCGTCTTCGGGGCTGAGGTGTTCTTCCTTGGCCAGCGAGGCGCCGGAGTTCTGCCGTTCGAAGTGGACGTATTCGTCCTTCTGCAGGTCCCAGACGCCGCGGAAGTCGCCGGCAATGCCAACGGCCCAGGTCAGGGGCATGGGGGTGAGTCCGGTGCGTTCGGTGATCTCGTCCATGAGGGCCAGGGGATCCAGGCCCGGGCGGTCCCACTTGTTGATCACGGTGATGATCGGCAGGTTGCGGGCGCGGCAGACCTCGAACAGCTTCATGGTCTGTGTTTCCAGGCCCTTGGCTGCGTCCACCAGCATGACGGCGCAGTCGACGGCGGCCAGCACACGGTAGGTGTCCTCGGAGAAGTCGGCGTGCCCCGGGGTGTCGAGCAGGTTGATGACCGTGTCCCGGTACGCGAACTGCAGTGCCGTGGAGCTGATGGAGATGCCGCGGTCCTTTTCCATCTGCATCCAGTCGGAGACCGTCTCGCGGCGGTTTTCCTTGCCGTTGGTGGCGCCTGCCGTGCCGATCACGCGGGCGTGCAGGGCCAGCGCCTCGGTCAGTGTGGACTTACCGGCGTCGGGGTGCGAGATCACGGCGAAGGTGCGGCGGCGGGTGGACTCGCGGACAATCGCCGCAGTCGCTTTGCCGGCCGGACTGGTGGTGGCGCTGACGGTGGGCTGAACCTGTAAGGACACTCCGCTGCTTTCACATGTGGTGGGATGCGGCCGCAGGGCTGGACACTCGCGGCTGTGCTGCCAGCAATGACAGCCTTTCCATTCTAGCCGTTCGTCCCCTGCCCTCCGGACGGCTGGAAAGCGTAAGGATGTGACGGACGCCTGGAATTCGAAGCCCGGTCATCCCCTCGGCCTCAGGCGAGGGTGGCGGACAGTGCGCGCTGAAGCCATGCCCGGTACGCGGGAACAGTCCACCCTGCGTCGGTGACCAGCGTGCGGTATGTCTGGGGATGACCCAGGGACCAGATGACGGCGGCAGCATCGGCGTCGGAGATCCCGGAGGTTAGCCCGCCGCGGGTGCGCAGGGCACCCGCGGCTTCTGAATACCGGGTCAGCCGCTGCAGAGCGCGGTCCTTCTGCAGCTCCCGGACCACCGGGTCCACTGCTGCGGCCTGGGCAATCACGTCCAGAACCGGACCAATGCGGTCATGAACATCCATAAACCAATCGGCGAGGACGGTGATCAGCGCGTCGAAATCTTCGGCTTCCGCTGTGCGCCTGCGCATCAGCTCCAGCACGCTCATCCGGGTGGGACCCGAGGCCGCCGCGTCCAGTACCGCTGACAGCACCGCGGCCTTGTTGCCCACCGAGTTGTAGACCGTCTGAATGGCAACACCACTTTCACGGGCAATCGCGTCGAGGGTTGTTGCCACGTATCCCTGCCGGATGAAGAGGTTGGAGGCGGTGGAGACGATGTGCGTCCGCGTCTGGGCTGCCTGTACGGTGCGCCGGCTGCTCCTCGGGGCAGCGGATCGGTTGCCGGCTGCGTCGGCGGCAACCGGTGCAGCACCGGGCCGGGGGTCAGCCGGGCCTGATTCAGGACGGGAAGAAACCATGTGATTAGACTATCCTTCCAGTGACTGGAACGTTATTCTTGTTTCATCCGCAGGAAGTCTCATTAGGAAGGGTCCTGCCGGGCAAGGGAGTCAGTTATGAACCCGGATATCCAGGATGTCGCCATCGTTGGCGGAGGGCAGGCAGCACTTGCCACCGGCTACCATCTGCAGAACTCCGGACTGCGTTTCAGCATTTTGGAACAGTCCGGCAGGGTGGGGAACAGCTGGCGCAGCCGGTGGGACTCCCTGCAGCTGTTCACCCCTGCCCGGTACAGCGCACTTCCCGGCTTGCCGTTCCCCGCACCCGGAGGGAGCTATCCGGCCAAGGACCAGTTCGCCGATTACCTCGAAAGCTATGCGCAGCGGTTCCGCCTGCCGGTCCGGACAGATCTCCACGTCGAGTCGGTGCGCCGGGCCGGCGGACAGTTCGAGGTCCGCACCAGTGAAGGAACGCTCCATGCCCGCACTGTGGTGGCGGCACCGGGGCACACCACCATTCCGCGGATCCCTGCACTGGCAGAAAAGCTGGATCCAGGAATCACGCAGCTGCACAGTTCCCGCTACCACGGGCCGGGCGCTCTGCCGGCAGGCGACGTCGTCGTGGTTGGTGCCGGAACGTCAGGGGCCCAGATTGCGCTGGAACTTGCCGGTGCCCGTCCCGCAGGAACCGTGTATCTGGCCGGTTCCCCCACCGCGCACATTCCCGACGCCGTGTTCCGGTTCGCCGGGCCGGTGTACTGGCGGCTGGTGAACTCGCTGCTGACTCTCGACACCAAACCCGGGCGCAAAGCCGCCGCCGGATTCCATGACCGGGGTTCGCCCCTCATTCAGGTGTCCATGCGCGACGTCGAGCGCGCAGGAGTCGTCCGGCTTCCGCGCTTCACGGGGGTGGCGGACGGGCAACCTATGTTCAACGGCGGCGACGCATCAGCCGACGCCGGAAACCGGGACCGAAGCCGGGACCGAAGCTGGGCTGGAACCGCGAAGCCGCACAACGTCCGAACCATCATCTGGGCGACGGGGTATCGCCCGGAGTTCGATTGGATCGAGGATCTTCCCCGGGACGCGTACGGCTGGCCGGCCACCGTGCGGGGTGCCGTGCCGGAGCTGCCAGGACTCTATTTTGTGGGTATGCCGTTCCAATACGCGCTGACGTCCGGCCTAATCGGAGGCATGGGGCGTGACGCGGCGCATGTCGTGGCACAGCTTCGGGCGCCGAAGGGCTAAACCTGGTGCCGGGGCCGACAGCCTTCCCTGTCTAGCCTTCCTGTCTAGCCTTCTTGTCTAGCCGTTCGGTGCCCGCTCCCCGGCGGGGGTGGAGCTGACGCCTGGTGCGCATACCGATGGTCTGGTGCCGTCCTCGCCGTCATGACTTAGTGTGGTTTGCGACACCATCGACCCGGCGCCTGCAACGGTCCGGTTCCCGCCTTCCATCGACGAAAGGCCTGTTCCCATGGCTGAAGCATTCATTATTGACGCAGTGCGCACCCCTGTTGGCCGGCGCAACGGAGGGCTGAGCAAAATCCATCCCGCTGACATGGCCGCCCATGTGATTGCCGAGACCGTCCGGCGCACCGGGATTGATTCCGCGGAGTTTGACGAGGTAATCCTGGGGGCCATTGACCAGGTGGGACCGCAGGCCATGGATATTGCCCGGACCGCCTGGCTTGCCGCCGGGCTGTCCGAACGTGTCCCGGGAACCACTGTGGAACGCCAATGCGGTTCAGGGCAGCAGGCTGTGTCCTATGCGGCCCAGGCGGTGATGAGCGGAACCAGCGACCTGGTCCTGGCCGGAGGTGTTCAGAGCATGTCCTCCGTTCCCATCGGCTTCGCGAATACGGCCGCGCGCGAACTGGGCTTTCCCGATCCCTTCACCGGGTCCACCGGGTGGGCCGAGCGGTACGGAGATCAAAAGGTCTCCCAGTTCATCGGCGCCGAGATGATGGCGGACAAGTGGGGCCTCACCCGCGCCGAAATGGAGGACTTCGCCGTCGAATCCCACGTTCGGGCGCTCGCCGCCCAGTCCCAGGGCCGGTTTGACCGTGAGATCCTGCCACTGAATGGAATCAGCGCTGACGAAGGGCCGCGGGAACCGAACCGCGCCAAGATCGAGTCCCTGGCGCCGCTGTCCGAGGGCGGCCGCCTCACGGCCGCCACGTCGTCGCAGATTTCCGACGCCGCCGCTGTGCTGCTGCTGGCCTCGGAGGACGCGGTGCGCCGCTATGGGCTCAAGCCCCGCGCCCGCATCCATTCCATTTCGGCCCGCGGCGACGATCCGATCATGATGCTCAGTGCCCCCATCGAAGCGACCCGGCATGCCCTGGGCCGCGCCGGCATGAGCCTGGAGGAGATCGACCTGCTGGAAATCAACGAGGCTTTTGCCTCGGTGGTGCTGGCCTGGCAGCGGGAACTCGATGTGGACCTGGACAAGGTGAATGTCAACGGCGGCGGCATCTCCCTGGGACACCCGATCGGTGCCACCGGCGCGCGGATCATGACCACCCTGCTGCACGAACTGGAACGCACGGGCGGCCGCTACGGACTGCAGACCATGTGCGAAGGCGGCGGGCAGGCCAACGTCACCATCATCGAACGGCTGGACGAGAACTTCCGGCTGTAGCGCGGCGTTTCTGCAGGAGGTTTTTCACCAGTGCGTCAACAAGGCAGGCCGCGGCAGCGCCGGCACCATAGGCCGGCAGGTCCCAGGGATTAAACGTGGTGCCAAACACCAGCCGCAGCGGCGGCCACTGCTCGCCCCACTGCGCCGGCCAGGGGGTGAGCTGGAACAGTTCAATACCCGCACAGAGCACGACGGCGGCAACGGCCACCGTGGTGCAGCGTGCCCGGGGTGCCGCGAAGGCCAGCACCAGGTAAATCAGCACGGCATATAGGACTCCCCCCGCGGCGTCGCCGGCTGTACCGGCCAGTCCCGTGCGCGCCCACAGCCCGGCGGCAACCGTTGCGGCTACTGCGGCAGCCAAGGAAACCCGCCGCACGGCCACCCGGCGCGGAGACGGTCGGGGCGGGGAAGGTGCTCGGTGAAGGGAGGGCATACCCGCAGGCTACCGCGCTCAGCTGCAGCGGTTCGTCCGTTTGGGGTGCCGCAACCTCAGACCAGCCCGGCAGACCAGCGCAGCCGCAGGCTCTCTTCCAGCTCCTGCTCGGCGATCCGCCGGGCTATCTCGGCCAGCTGATCCTGAAGCAGGGGAATCCAGCGGTTCTCCACGGCACGCTGGCGGGTCCGGGTGGCAAGCAGCTCGCTGGAGACCAGGAGCAGTGCCCTTTCGGCGCTCGCCGCCGCCACCGCGGACTGCAGGGCTTCCCGATGCGCTGCGGCGGCAAAAGCCAGGGCCGAACTCCCGCCCGTCGGCGACGATTCGGGCAGCAGGCACTCGGCACCCTGCGGATAGGAGATGCCCATGGCCCCGCCCCACCGGACCGTCACCCTGGCGGTCCCGTCCGGCGCTGCCTCCATGATCCGGTCATCACCGTCCAAACCGGCGGCGCGCTGCAACCACACCGCAGCCCGGCGAGCCTGCTCCTGCCAGGCCAGGCGGGCGGCATCCGCCTCTTCCTGGAGTCCGTCGATGGCGAGCCGCAGGATGCGCTGCTTGCGGTCCAGCAGCTCGGCTCCGCGGGTGGCTGTGGCCAGGCGGCGCTCGACGTCGGCCTTGTCGGCCCTGCTGCCGCTGCTGCGGAAACCGCTCATGGCCGGAACCCTCCCGCAACCGTGCTCACGACCGGGCACCGCCTTCGGGGACCGGCAGATACTTGTCCAGGAACTCGGCGGACAGCATGTTCAGTTCCCGCCGCGGCAGCAGCGACAAAGCCTGCCAGGCGCGCTCCATGGTTTCATCGAACGTCCGCAGCTCGTCCCTGCCCTGGTTGAGCAGGTCATGCTCCACCACGTTGCGGAACTCAATGTAGGCATTGTCGGTCTCGCTGAGAGCCGCTGTGCCCACCAGCTCGGCCAGCTCCGCGGCCGACCGGGCGCGGGCCATCGCAGAGAGGATCTGGGCGGCGACGTCGAGGTGATCCTCCCGGGTACGGCCCTTCCCGGCGCCGCTGCGCATCAGGCGGGACAGCGATGAGAGTTCATCCACCGGGGGGTAGATGCCCCGTGCATCGACGTCCGGATCCAGGACCACCTGACCTTCGGTGATGTATCCGGTGAGGTCGGGAACGGGATGGGTGATGTCTCCGGCCGGCATCGTCAGCACCGGCACAATGGTCACCGAACCCTCCCTGCCCTGAACCCGGCCGCAGCGCTCATAGAGGGTCGCCAGATCGCTGTACAAGTAGCCGGGATAGCCCCGGCGGGCAGGAATCTCCCGCCGGGCAGCGGAAACTTCGCGGACCGCTTCGGCGTAGCTGGTCATGTCCGACATGACCACCAGCACGTCCGAACCGTGGTCGTAGGCGAGGGATTCGGCCACGGTCAGGGCAATGCGCGGAGTCAGGATGCGTTCGATCACCGGATCATCGGCCGCGTTCAGCAGCAGCACCAGTTCACCGGCGGCGGAGCGTTCCTCCAACCGGTCCCGGATGAAGGCGATGTCCGCGTGCGTCATGCCCATGGCAGCAAACACCACACGGAACGCCCGGCCGGAGGAGGTGGTGGCCTGCGCGGCAATCTGCGTAGCCAGGGTGAGGTGCGGCAGGCCGGGAACCGAGAAGATCGGCAGCTTCTGCCCGCGCACCAGCGTGGTGAGGGCGTCGATGGCAGAGATGCCCGTGAGCACCGGATCCTGGGGAGGCTCGCGGTACACGGGGTTCAGCGGCCAGCCGCCCACCGGCGTCGGCGTTCCTCCCGTCACCGGGGGGCCGCCGTCGAGCGGTTCACCGCGCCCGTTGCACACCCGCCCCAGCCAGCCGGGACCCGCAGGCACCGCCAGCGGACGGCCGGAGAAACGGACCTCAATGCCGCCCAGTGACATGCCCTCGGTGCCCTCGAGCACCTGCAGGGTGGTTTCATCCCCGTCCACTTCCAGCACCAGGCCGTGCCGCTCGGGCTGCCCCGAGACCGCCACGGTGGCGAACTCGTCCCAGCCCACCCCGGCGGCGTCACCCAGCACCAGCAGCGGCCCGCGCAGCTCCCGCACGTCGCTGTGCCCGACGCGGGGGACAGACAGAGGGTCAGCCAGGGGCGACCCCGGGCCGGCGCCGGCAGGGTCGGGACCCTTAGCAGGCACCGGGTTCGCTGTGCCGTCATGTGCCGCCATCGGTGCCTCCTGAAGATTCCGTGCCGACTTTTGCGCGGTCCTGTCCGGCTCCGCCGAGTTGCTCCAGCTGGCGCAGAAACTCGCGCCCCTGCGCCCAAACGCCGTCGGCATCGGTGGGTCCGGTTGTCTCGCGCAGCCGCAGTACGGGCGTGAAGTCCACGCGTTCGACGTCGGCAGCCGGAACCCCGCGCGCCACCAGTGCCTGGCACGCATCCACCACGTCCAGCACAATCTGCAGCAGGGCCGAACCCTTCTCTGCCGAGGAGTAGCCGTCATTGGGGCTGAGCGCGTTCTGCAGCAGCACGCCGTCGCGCACCAGCCGCCCGCCCAGCAGCACCATCTGTTCATGCCCCGGAAGCGAAGCGGTGCCGATGATCTCGGCCAGCGCAGTGAGCCGGTCCGCCTCGGAGAGCAGCAGAGTGGCCGAAGCCCGGCGCTGGGCCCACAGCGGATCTCCGTTGGCTGTGTGCCAGCGGGCCAAAGCCTCCGCATCACGGGAGAAGGAACCCCGCCAGCTGACAGCCGGATAGTGCCGGGAGTAGGCAAGGTCGCGGTCCAGCACCCACAGCGAACGCACGAAGCGCTGGGTGTCGGTGGTCACCGGTTCGCTCATGTCTCCGCCGGGAGGGGAGACAGCGCCGATGACGGTGACCGACGCCGTCGCACCGCCCAGCGTGCGCACCCGGGCCGCCCGCTCGTAGAAGGCGGACAGTTCGCTCGCCAGTGAGGCGGGATACCCTTCCTCAGCGGGGAGGTCGCCGTTGCGGTTGGCGAACTCGCGCAGGGCTTCGGCCCACCGGGAGGTGGAGTCGGCAATGACGACGGCGTCGTACCCCATGTCGCGGAAGAATTCGGCCACGGTGACCCCGCTGGCAATGGAAGCCTCACGGGCCATCATGGGCATGTTGGAGGTGTTGGCTATGATCACGGTCCGGTCGATGAGTTTGCCTCCGGTCCGGGGATCGTCCAGATCGGAGAGCCCGTCCAGCACATCGGCCATTTCATTGCCGCGCTCGCCGCAGCCCACATAGACAATGACGTCGGCGTCGGACCACTTGGCGATCTGTTGCAGGGTGAGGGTCTTGCCCGTGCCGAAGCCGCCGGGGACGGCGGCTGCCGAGCCGCGGGGGAGAGGGAAGAGCAGATCGAGGACCCGCTGTCCCGTGTGCAGGGGCAACGCCTCGGTCAGGCGCTCGCCGAAGGGCCGGGCGGTGTGCACCGGCCACTGCTGGGCGAGAGGAACATCGACGCCGTCCACGCGTGCCACCGGATCCAGGGGATGAACGGGGCCGTCAGCGAGCCACTGGACAACGCCGGCGACGGCGGGAGGCACCATGACGCGGAACTCCACCGTCCCCACCCCGGGGACGGTGCCGATGATCTGCCCCGGCTGCACGGTATCGCCGACAGCCACCGAGGCGGTGAACTCCCATTCGGTTTCCAGTACTGCCGGATCTTCAGCGGAGGCCTGCCGGTCCTGGGTCAGCCACAGGGGAGCGGAGGAGAGCGGGCGCAGCAGCCCGTCAAACACCGTTCCCAGCAGTCCCGGCCCCAGCAGTCCGGAAAGCTGGTGGCCGGACCGTTCGGCCCGGTCGCCGGACTTCAGGCCGCCGGTGTATTCATACGCCTGAAGCGTGGCATTCTCACCGTTGATCGCCACTACCTGGGCGGAAATCCGCTCCGGACCGATGGCCACAATTTCCAGCATGGACAACCCCTGCAGCCCGGTGATCTCCACCAGCGGGCCGCTGACCCGGGTGATGGTACCTGTCTCGAGGCCGGAACTGCTGCCGGCGGTGCTCACTCTGCGTCCCATAACCGGTGCACCTCCCCGGCATGGTTCTCCAGCGCCTGTTCGGCCAGCGCGGGCAGCGAGAAGTCCAGGTGCCGGGACCCTGCCGCTGCCGTGACGCCTCCCTTATAGCTCTCGGTGACTGAGGCCATGGGCCCCAGGATGCTGTCAGCGCGTTCGGTGAGGATCCTTAGCATCCGCGGATACCGGGGATCGCTTCGCAGCTCCTGGACCTGCTGCTGAACATGCCGGATCAGTTCGGTGCGCAGGGACTCCTGCTGGGCCAGGACGGTGCGCCGTGCTTGCCGCCGGATGCGGGCGGACCGTCCGGCCGCCTCTGTGTGTGCGGCTTCGGCACCCTGCCGTTCAGCGGTCTTCCGGATCTCTTCCGCTTCCGCCCGTGCGGTGCTGAGAATTGATTCGGATTCGCTCCGGGCGTCCTCGGCCAAACGGCTTGCCTCGGTGTCTGCCCGGCGCCGCAGGGCATAACGGACCGGCTCAAGGGATGCTTCGGATCCGGAGGGCAGTCGGCTCATCAGGGCATCACCGCAGTCAGGGGCGCGGTGGGCAGGTTGCGCTCGTCCACCAGGATGGATGCGGCGCCGGGTGTCAGGATCACGGCCGAAACGGTGTCCGGCAGGCCGGACCAGGCAGCTCTGACCTGTTCGGCACCCGTTGCCGGATAGAGGACGGCACCGGCAAGCCGGAAACCCTGAAGCAGCGCCGGCTCACCAAGGGCAGCCACCGTTCCCGAGTCGTTCATGCCTGCCCGATCAGGATGATCGAGATGATCAGGCCGTAAATGGCGATGCCTTCCGCCAGCCCCACCACCACCATCGCCCGGCCGAAGATTTCAGGCCGTTCACTCATGGCCGCCAGTGCCGCCGATCCGGTGTACGCCACCGCGATGGCTGCACCAATGGACGAGCCGGCGACGGCGATGGCGGCGCCGATCAAAGCGGCACCGCTGCTGTCGCTTCCCTCAGTGGCCATGGCGACGGCGGTGGACGCGGAGCCGCCGTCGCCCACTCCGGCAGTGGCCGGTGCGGCGTTCAGCGCCGCGGCGAAGAGGGCCAGCGCCCCGGCCATCAGCAGGGCGTTGAGGCCCAGAAGCGCCTTGATGCCGGTGCGTCTGTTGCGGCGCATCAGCGCTACTGCTCCGACGGCGAGCAGGACTACGAGGATAAGGACCAGCGGAAGGCCGGCAAACCAGGGGCTCATGGGTGGTGCCTTTCAACTGGTGCTGAAACTTCAGCGGTGACGGAAGGGTCGTTGGTTTCGGGATTCCAGGGCCGGAACCGCCGTCCCTCCTCCTGGAAGACGCGGGAGAACAGTTCGTAATACTCCAGCCTGAGGGCCTGGATGCCGGCTACCAGGCCTTCGAGGGCGAAGGTGAGGGCGTTGCCGATAATAAAAACCAGGATGGCCAAGACGGCCCGCCAGTCCGGAGCCCACAAAGCGGAGGTGGCCTGCCACACCACCATCATGAGGGCGGCATGGGTGAGGCCGAAGGCCGCCAGCCGGGCGAAGGACACCAGGTTGGAGCCCAGCTGGACCACGCTGTCCACCAGCTCGACGCTGGCCTGCAGTCCGCCCGTCGCTCCGCCGCCGGACTCGGTAAACAGGCCAATGAACATGAGAATGAGGGCAAGCAGGGCAGCCACCCCGGCGATCACGAGAATGAGGGGGCTGGACGCGAGCAGGCCCCAGGCCACCAGTCCGACGGCGGCAAACAGCAGGGCTCCCGCCAGTCCGGACCGTGCGTACAGGGCGTAACCCCAGCCGCCCTCACGGACCCTGTTGATGGTGCCCAGGGCATAGGACCCGGCCAGCAGGACCGCCCCCAGCACCACAGCGGCAACCAGGAGCGGAATGGGTTCGTCCAGCGGGTCCAGCCACAGCACCGGAATCACCCCTGTGGGCCCGAAAAACTCGCCGTAGAGGAAACCGAAGAACACGGCAGCCAGTCCTGCACCGGTGATGAAGAGCCAGGTCCGCCGGAACCGTTCCAGCCAGGGAACCTTCAGGAACCGGATCATCAGCCCGGCGATGACCAGCAGGGCGCCCTGCCCGGCGTCCCCGAACATCATGCCGAACATGACCACGTACGCCACGCCGGCAATCCGGGCCGGGTCCAGGTCCGCGTACGGAACCGTGGTGTAGGTGTCCACGAGCAGGCGGGACAGGGCCGGCACCTGGCGGCGGCGCGGTTCGTCGCCGGTCAGCAGCGTGGGCGGCTGCGCTCCCTGCGGCCTCCTAATGACGACGGCGGAAGCTCCGTGCGGTTCCAGTGCCGACTGAAGGTCCGGGAGTGCCCGGGACGGCGACCAACCCACCAGGGCTGCCACGGGACCGTGGACGACGGCGGCTTCCGCTGCCCGGTTGTACTCTTCCGGTCCCGTCCCGGGTTCATACGGCAGGTCAAGTTCGACCGCTTCGCTGCGGGCCACCTCAGTCAGCATTTCAAGCCGGGCCTCCAGCGGGGCAACGAGTGCCACCCGCTCCATCCGCACCGGACTCAGGGTTTCACGCCACGGCATCGAGCACCTCGCTGGTTCCGGCGTTCACTGCGGCAGCAGCCAGTGCAGCCCGCACCCGCCAGGCATCGACGGCCAGTACGGCCATGGCTCCCAGGACGACGTCCGGTCCGGGCAAGCCGGCCCGCAGCAGACGGAACCCGTCCGTTTCCACCCGTGCCGCCAGCAGGGCTTCGGCACGCCAGAGTTCGGTGGGGATCTGCAGTGCATCCAGCGCCTGCGCCGGTCCGGGGGGAAGAGCGTCGCGCAGGGCGTCAGGGGTGTCGGCCCGCACCCAGCCGGTTCCGATCAGCGGCCGCAGCAGTGACAGCAGCCGCTCTCCGGGGGAGGACCTGTCGACAAAGACCAGCCGGGCGCTGATCAGGGCACCCGTTGAGGCTGCCCAGGAGCGCGCTGACGGAGCCTCATTGGCAAGCCGGCGCAGCCAGACGACAGTGAGGACGTCCGACAGTGCGGCGTCGGAGCCCGGATCTCCCCACGGCGAAGACGCCAGGGCGGAAAGCAGTTCTTCGACACTGGCTGCTGTCCGGAGCCGCGGCCATGCTGTTGCCAGTCCGCCAAGGTCAAAAGGTTCGAACTGTTCACCGGTCCCTGCGCCCTGCAAGGTTTGTTCCCGTCGCAGCTGCAGCTCCAGGGACACAATGTTGTCGGCTTCGAACACAGCAGCGGCGGAACGAACCAGCCGTGCGCCTCCGGCAGGGAGCCAGCCGGCAAGGACCCTCAGCTGCCACAACACAGTCCGGCGGGTGGCACGCTGTGCCTCGGCGAGCGTCGAAACATCTTCCAGTTCATCGGCATAAGCCGTTTCGGCAAGGCGGTCGAGGGCGGACTGCAACCCTCCCGCCGCAGCTATTCCGCGGCAGGTTCCCGCCCCCGCACGGCGCTGCGCCATGGATCTGGCACGAACTGAGGCCGCAACCCAATCAGATCTCATAGTGCTGCACCCGTGCCGGGCTGCTCATCCGGGCCGCCGCCCTGCTCTGTGCCGAAGCCGAGTTCCGGGCCTGAACCGAGCAGATCACTCACAAGGTCCGCCACAATGGCAGCGGCCAGTGCAGGCACGCGGGACTCACCCCGGCGCTTCAATTCTGCTGCCTCTTCTGCTGCCTTTCGAAGCATCTCCTCGTCGGCGGTTTCAGCCTCGCGGGAGACCGCTGCGGCGGCGTTGGCCCGCACTGCACCGCTGTCCATACGGGCTTGCTCAACCATGGCGGCGGCCTGTGTCCTTGCCTGCGCAACCGTATCCGCTGCCCGCGCCGTCGCGTCGTCGATCAGCATTCCGCCGTCGCGGATGGTCGGAACGAGGGCCTCAAAGACCGGGACAAGCTCGGCAGCAGGTCCCTGGTCATCGCCGGCGGGCACTCCGGAAGGACCTGCAGGCCCGGGTGCTCCCACGGGACGGAACCGGTCAAGCAAACTGCTGCGTGCCATTTTGCACCTCCTGGGAAGCGATTCGCCTATCCGCCGGAAGTGCCGGCGCCGTCTTCGGTGGCTGCGGCTTCGGACGCCTCGCCGTGCCGCACAATGTCTCCGTCGGTAAAGAGGATTCCGCGGGCGATTTCGCGCCACAGCGGGGTCCTGCGCAGCAGGAATTCCAGTTCCATGCTGAAGTGCTTGAACTCTTCACCCAGGGAATCGTGCATAATGGCGCGGGACTCTGCATCGGGCTCGACAGCCATGCGCTGCACGTACCAGCCGATGGCTTCAGCCTCTTCGCTCAGGCTGGCGCACATCCTGGCGAAGGTCCTGGTTTCTGCGGGAAGTTCCGATGGCGGCTCGTGATACTGCTCTGTGCCCATGCTCGTCTCCTGATGCGGCCCGGTTAATGCCCCGGTTCCGGCGAGGTTCGCGTGATCGTGCCCTGTCCTTCGAGGTTACGGTTGGGTCTGCGGGGAAACAATGGTGGACCCTTCGGGCTCCTTGGAAGGCATGCAAAAGGCCCGGATGCAGCGTGCATCCGGGCCTTTGGGGAAGCGCTGTTCGGGTCAGGCAAGCCGGCCGTAGGCGGAGGCGAAGTGCACCAGCGGATCTGCCTCGTCATCGGCCGAGGCGCGGCGGCCCATCGCCACCACTTCACCCACCACCAGTTGGTGGGTGGCCGCCGTCGTGACCTGCGTGGTGCGGACCTCGAACCAGGCGATGCACCCCTCGATGACGGCGGCTCCGGTGACCGGCCCGCGGCCGTAGTCCACCTGGCTGAGCAGCCCTTCCAGCGGGGATCCCGGACTGGCCAGCCAGTTGGCCGTGCCGCGCTGGCTGGCGGAGAGCAGGCTCAGCGCCCAGGTGCCGCTGTCAACCACGGCCTCGGCAATCCGCGAGTCGGCATACAGGCTCACCAGCAGCGTGGGCGGGTCGTAGGAAACCGATAGGAATCCGCTCACCGTTGCCGCGTAGTCCCGGCCCCGCAGCCGGGTGGATACAACAGCCACGCCGGACGCAATATCGGCACTCAGCAGCCGGTAGCTGTCGATCGCCTCATCGGGAACATCCGGGGAAGGAACCAGCTCTCCCGGGAAAACGCCGTGCTCCACAGCCCGGCTACTTGGCGTCGTCTCCGGAGGCGGAATCCGACGGAACCAGCTTCACGGAAACAGAGTTGATGCAAAAGCGCTGGTCGGTGGGCGTATCAAAGCCTTCGCCCTCGAACAGGTGGCCCATGTGAGAGTCACAGTTGGCGCAACGAACCTCGATGCGGTCCATTCCCATGCTGCGGTCATGGAGATAGCGGACCTTGCCTTCGGAGAGCGGGGCAAAGAAGGACGGCCAGCCGCAGTGCGAGTCGAACTTCTCGCTAGAGGTAAACAGTTCGCTTCCGCACGCGCGGCACTGGTAAACACCGGCAGTCTTGGTATCCCAGTACTCCCCGGTGTACGGGCGCTCGGTTCCGGCCTTCCGGAGGACCTGGTACTCCTCGGGTGTCAGTTCCTCACGCCACTGATCATCGGTCTTTTGTACGGGCACGGTTCCGGTGGTCTCTTCATTCATATCCGGGTCAACGCTTAAGAGTCGCCAATAAATCCCGAGCCCGAGTAGAGGTGCAGCACCGGCACCCCCAGACGGTCCTGGGCTTCGTTTGCCCAGTCAGTCCGGAACGTATCCTCCACGGCGTGCGGGGTGGTGATGACAACAACCTGCTGGGCGTCCGAGGCTTTGGCGGCGGCAACCACGGCCTGGACCGGGTCCTCGCCTGTCACCGAGCCGGTCGCTTCCAGGTCCGACGACGCCAGCAGTGCCAACGACTCGCTCAGCTCCACTTCGGCAGCCTTCGTTTCCTGGTCCTTGGTGGGCTTTTCACCCGTCAGGTCGCGGAACGCTGCGGAAAACTGCAGCAGGCTCAGGTTGTCCAGCACATCAATGAGCAGGTTGCGACCGGTATCGGCAGGCACCAGCACCTCAAAACGGGCGGGGTTGTCCTGAACCAGATACCGCAGGTTGGTTATGTCCGCTTCATTGAGGGACTCTTCGGTCAGCACCACGATAGTTGCAGTCATGCGGCCAGCTTAGCCGCATGACTCCGGGCGGCGTCACAGGTCGGCCGGGGTGTGGCGGCAGCAACACTTCGCGTCGCGGCGGCATGGCATAGCCACAGCCCACGAATCCGTCGGTAAGAATGGAGGTATGCCTATCTCCATCCCCGTGCTTCCGTTCCCGGCTGTTTCCAACGTTCCCGCTCCGGCAACCGGGCTATCCGCACCGTGGATCAAGTGGACGGCGTTCGGCGCCGGGGTCGGCGCGGCGGCAACCACTGCACTTTTTGCCGCAACGTCGGGTCTGGGCGTCTATTTTGCCCGCCAGGTGGTCACCCCGCGGCGCACCCGGGATGCCAACCTGGAGATCCTCGCCGTGTTCGACTCGGAGCACGGCAAGCAGATCATTCTGCCCGCTAATGAGGACACCACGGTGGACGGAACCTACAGCCTGTACTTTGACGGCGGGGCCGGCCACGCACGGATTGGAGCCATCCGCTCCTACGTGCCGCGCGAGGGCACGGTGCAGCGCGACGTTGAAGAAATCTACAGCGGCGATCTCGCCAAAGCCGTGCGCGGCTGGTGGAGCGGTTCGATCTATCCCTCGCCGTCGGCCGTCGGCCTGGCAGAGGAGGAAGTGAATGTCCCCGTCGACGGGGGCATGGCACCCGCCTGGCTCGTTCGGGCAGACCCGGATGCCACCACCTGGGCCATCATGGTGCACGGCCGCGGCGCGCAGCGGACCGAATGCCTGCGGGCGGTGCGCACCGCCCACGCGGCTGGACTGACGAGCCTGCTCATTTCGTACCGGAACGACGGCGAAGCTCCCTATGCGTCCGACGGCCGGTACGGTCTGGGCCTCACGGAATGGCACGACGTCGAAGCCGCCATCCGCTACGCCCTGGCCCACGGCGCGAAGGATGTTGTTCTGTTCGGGTGGTCGATGGGAGGAGCCATCAGCCTGCAGGCCGCCGATCGTTCTCCGTTGAGCCGGCATATCCGCGCCCTGGTACTGGATGGTCCGGTCATCAACTGGGTTGACGTGCTGGCCCACCATGCCCGTCTCAACCGAATCCCGGCGCAGGCCGGACGGCTGGGACAGTGGCTGATTTCCAATGCGGCGGGCCGGGCGCTGACCGGGCTGGCTGCTCCGCTGGACCTGAAGAGCATGGACTGGGTGACCCGAGCCGAAGAAATCCGCATCCCCACCTTGATCCTGCACAGTAAGGATGATGACTTTGTGCCCTACGGGCCGTCAGCGGAGCTGGCGGAAAAGAACGCGGACGTCATTACATTTGAGCCTTTCACCCAGGCCGGCCACACCAAGGAGTACAACGTGGACCCCGAACGGTGGGAGACCACGGTCCTGGTCTGGCTGAACAACACTCTGGGCCGCACGCGGCATCCGGCCGTGCGCCGGTCGGAGGCATAAGGGCGGGCTGACTGCGGCGGGAATCGCAACTGCTCCTGGCTACAGTGGCCACGGCAGGACGGTGAGTGACGGCCATTCCCGGATCCAGCGCCCGGTCTTTGCCAGATAAACGTTCTTGGGAGCCAAAACCGGGTTCGGCACAATTCTGCGAGCAAACAGATCGGCGTACCCGTGCGGCGCGTATGTGGTGAGGCTGCCGTCGCGGGAGGCGGTCACGCCAAAGCAGCACGTCTTCGCGGCGAAGTGGTCGATCGCGTCGGTGGCGCTGGTGAACGGCGCGGCGGGGACACCGAAGTGCTCCTCGTACCAGAGGTGCACCCGGGCTTCGTTGCGGACCTCGACTTCCGCGGGAACGTCCCGAAAGAGCTGCCGGGCACGCCGGATTACCGCGTCCTCAGCTGCGTAGGAAGTGTCGTCGCCAAAGTAGAAAAGGTCATAGTCGCGGATGCCGGCACCCGGATCCCTGCCGTCGAGCACATTCCAGACAGTTTGAAACAACGCCCCGGCCGTTAACCACCAGTCGCTTACGCCCAGCCGCGGAGCCAGCTCGAGGATTTGCCGGTTGACCGGGTTCTCTTGAATACAGCTCAAAAAGCGTTGCTGATCAGTCACCACCTCATCCTGCCCTGAATCGGACAGGATCGCGGTGAAGGAAGCAGGGTGTCATCAGGTAGGTTCAGACGCAGACAGACATCTACGGGGGACATGCGAATGCTGGACAGCGACAACACCGCAACGCCGGCGGACTTCTTCCGCGCCTGGAACCAGGGTGAGCACCCGGATTTGTACGAGATCGAGAATGAAGCCCTGGACCGTGAAGGGCTTGTCTGGGCGGAATTGGCGCGGCTGGCTCCCTGGGAAGACCGCACCATTCTGGACCTCGGCTGCGGCACTGGTTTCTGGCTTCCGCGCTACGCCGAACAGGCAGCAACCGTGATCGGAGTGGAGCCGGACCCCGAGCTGCTCGGGGCCGCGCGGTCCAGGCCCGGCGGAGCCTCCGTTCTCCACGGTTCCGCGGAGCACATCCCGCTGCCTGACGCCTCGGTGGACGTTGTCCACGCCCGGTTCGCCTACTTCTTTCCCTCGCCGCACAACAACTGCTCGGCCGGGCTCGAGGAAGTGCTGAGGGTGCTGCGTCCGGGCGGCGCGCTGGTGGTGATCGACAACGACCAGCTCGAGGGCGACTTCGCCATCCTGCTCGAGGCTGCCAACGCCTCAGCAGGTCAGGGCGACGGCGATTACATCAGCAAATGGTGGGCTGAACGCGGCGCGTCCACTACGCGGGTGATGAGCAGCTGGACCTTCGATCAGCCGCAGGATCTCGTAGACGTCATCAGCATGGAGTTCCCCAACGGGACTTCCGATGACTGGTTAAGCTCCGATCCGCAGCGCCGTCGGCTCAGCTGCGGCTACGCGCTGCACCACCTTCGGAAGCACTAGCTCAGGAAAGCACGGAAGCAGCCGCCGGCTGATTCAGTCGATCTTCTGGTAGGACAAAACCTCTGGTCTCCAGCTAATGCCGGCGGCGTCAAAGAACCCGCTCAGCGACCGGGTCGCCTGCCCCATCTCAAACGAGAAGCGTCCTCCCTGTGCCAGTTCCTCCGCTATGGCATTTTCTGCGTCCTTGCCGGATCCGCCGGTGAACACCAGAGCCCCGCAATCGGAAGTGCTGATCTCGACAGCCGGCGTGGACCAGGAACGACGGCCCATGGGATTGCCATCATCGGCTACGGCACCAGTTACAGTGCATTCGATTCGATCCCGATGGCCGTCGTCGTAGGCGCCCAGAGCCCACGCTCCAACCGAACTCAACAAGATGACGACCGCCAATATGGATACGGTTCCCCAGAAAAGCAGGTTGCTCAAGAACGATCTCGGCGGCTTTTTTGGCAGATCCGCTGATGCAGTAGCCGGTGCCAGCTCTTTCAGCCGTCTCGTTCTTCTTTCACCCAATGCGCCGGTTCCCCCATACTCATGTGGCCTGTTTAGTGCAAGAGAAGCATAACCGGTTCCGTCATGACCCCGCCGTACCGATCGGCGCAGCGACGGCATGCGTGAGCCGGATCAGATCAAAGGGTGAGAGTCCAATCTGCAGACCGCGGCGGCCGCCGGACACATAGACGGTGTCCAGCAGTTCCACGCGGTTGTCGATTCCCGCACGGGAGGGATGCTTCTGTCCCAGCGGTGAAATTCCTCCCACCACGTAGCCCGTCCGCTTCTCCGCTTCGTGCCGGTCTGCCATCACGGCCTTGCGCGCCCCCATCAGCGCGGCGAATTTCTTCAGGTCCAGGTTCAGCGCGACCGGCACCATGGCTACTGCCAGCCGGCCGCCCAGATCCACCATCAGCGTTTTGTAGACGGCCTCCGGCGGCAGCTCGAGCTTCTCCGCTGCTTCCAAGCCGTAGGAGGGGGCGCCGTCGTCGTGCTCATAGTGACGCACCGTGTACGGAACATTGGCTTCGTCCAGCAGCCGGGTGGCCGGCGTCGCGCCCTTGCCCGCATGTTTATCCGGATGCTTGCCCGAATGCTTGTCCCGGTTCCCTGCCATCGCTCCGGCCTTCCTGTCGGCGACTGACGCTGCCTGTGCAGTGCTGCCCTGCTTAGCCCTGGTTGAGCTTTTCGTGCTCGGCCAGGCGGCGCTTGATACGTCCCAGCATGGCTGACATGCCGCGCATGCGCAGCGGTGTAATGGCGCGCGTAAGGCCCAGACGGTCAGGAACATCCGCAGGGACGGCGAGGATCTGCTGTGCCGGCAGCCCGTTCAGGCCTTCATACAGCACGCTGGCGAAGCCGCGAGTGGTGGGAGCCTCCGGCGGTGCCTTGAAGAACAGGGACACCAAATGCTCGGGGGAGTCGTCCACGTCCAGGCTGAGGAACACTGGCGACTGGCACTCGATCACCTGTTCCAACAGTTCGGGACGGTCGGCGATCTCGGCAGGCAGGTCAGGCAGGCTGCGGGAGAACTCCAGCAGCAGCTCCAGCCGCTCGGCCTCTTCCAGGGCCTGAAAATCGTCAACAATCTCCGCCAGAGAATCCGGGATGGCGGTTTCGGGGGTGGTGCTCATGGGGGTAATCTCTCTGCGTTTTCGAAGGATATGGATCGGCGGGGATCAGCGGGGCGCGTTGCCGGGCTCTTCGCCGCGGGCGATCGGCACACGCACGGCGTTGCCCCACTCGGTCCATGATCCGTCGTAGTTGCGCACGGAATCGAAGCCAAGCAGGTGCTTGAGGACAAACCAGGTGTGGCTGGAACGTTCGCCGATGCGGCAGTAGGCCACGACGTCGTCGCCCTCCCGCAGCCCGGCGCCGTCCTTATAGAGGGCTTCGAGTTCTTCGCGGGGCCGGAACGTGCCGTCGTCGGCGGCGGCCTTGCCCCACGGCACGGATTTGGCGGTCGGGATGTGGCCGCCCTTCATGGCACCCTCGTCCATGTAATCGGGCATGTGGGTGCGTTCGCCGGTGTATTCGGCGGGGGAGCGGACGTCGATCAGCGGTCCCTTGCCCAGGTGGCCGACGACGTCGGGCAGGAAGGCGCGGATTTTTGCGTCGTTGCGCTCCACCACGGGGTAGTCTGTGGCGTCCACGATGACCTTGTCCGTGGTCATCGGCCGGCCCTCGGCAACCCACTTGTCCCGGCCGCCGTCGACCAGGCGGACATCTTCGTGGCCAAAGAGGGTGAAGACCCAGAGAGCATAAGCGGCCCACCAGTTACTCTTGTCGCCGTAGATCACCACGGTGGAGTCGCGGGTGATGCCCTTGCGGGACATTAGCTGGGCGAATGCTTCACCGTCGACGAAGTCACGGGTGTCTGCGTCGTTGAGGTCGGTGTGCCAATCGATTTTCCGCGCGCCCGGGATATGGCCCATCTCATACAGCAGGATGTCCTCATTGGATTCAAGAACCACCAGGCCTTCGGCATCCAGGTTCTCGGCCAGCCACTGCGTGGACACCAGGCGCTCGGGGTGGGCATATTCGGAAAACTTGGATGCGGTGTCAGGGGCAATCGACATGTACGCGGCCTCTTTCGGGTTCTGTATGTCTGCTGCCGGACGCGAAAGCGGCGGCACGGGCTTACCTCTAGCCTAACGATGTGCGGGGACGAAAACTTCCTGCAGGCTGGGCGAACTCTCGCCGGACGGTGTCCGGAGGCTGGCCGACGGTGTCCGGACTCTCGTCGGCCGCCGAAACAGGGCGTCCTGTAACCGGCCCCAACGCACTGTTGGCGTATCGTTGCATCGGCGGCATTTTGTCGGCGGCAGGCCTGGTACCACTGTCCGCATCACCGCGGGACCATTGACAGCTATTTACATCGGATGGACGGAATTGCGCACAGTGGCACAAGCGGAGCACCTTGCAGAGCGGACTCCCCAGGTCTCGACCGACGAACTGCTGAAGGGGTTCTTTCCCTCGCCCCGGTTCGGTGAAGTTTCCTTCGACAGTTACCGTCCGGATCCCGCCCAGCCGTCCCAGGCAAAGGCTGTCAGCGCCATGCGGGACTTCGCTGTCGCCGTCGACGTGCCCGAGCCCACCGGCCTGCGGAAGCTTTTTGGCGCACGGAAGCCCGACTCCAAGGCCGGTTTTTACCTCGACGGCGGTTTCGGCGTCGGCAAGACCCATCTGCTCGCCTCACTGTGGCACGCTGTTGAGGGTCCGAAAGCCTTTGGAACCTTCGTGGAGTACACCAACTTGGTGGGCGCCCTCTCGTTCCGCAAAACCGTTGATGCCCTGAGCACCTACAAACTGGTCTGCATTGACGAATTCGAACTGGATGATCCGGGCGACACCGTCCTGATGTCGCGTTTGATGCGGGAACTGGCCGACGCCGGCGTCAAGCTTGCCGCCACGTCCAACACGCTGCCGGGATCCCTCGGCGAAGGCCGTTTTGCCGCCGTCGACTTCCAGCGTGAGATCCAGGTCCTGGCAGATCAGTTCGACGTCGTCCGCATTGACGGCGAAGACTACCGGCACCGCGGGCTGCCGCAGTCTCCGGACCCTGTGAGCGAAAGCGAACTCGAGAGTAGAGTGGCTGCGGAGTTCAGCGGCAAGGTTGTGGCGGACGATGATTTCACCACCCTCATCAACCACCTTTCCACCGTTCACCCGAGCCGCTACCGCACGCTGATCGAGGGTGTGGATGCTGTTGCCTGGCACAACGTCACCACCATTACCGAGCAGTCCGTCGCCCTGCGGTTCGTGGTGCTGGCTGACCGGTTGTATGACAAAGACGTTCCGATCCTTGCCAGCGGTGTTCCGTTTGACCAGCTGTTTACAGAGGAAATGATGAACGGCGGTTACATGAAGAAGTACTTCCGGGCCGTTTCCCGGCTCACTGCGCTGGCCCGCGAAGGCCAGACCGGAGAAGCCGCCTAACCGCTTGGCCATGGTTTGACAGCGGGGTTGACCGGACGGTGCGGTCGGGGGACGTCCTTCTTCTGAAACGTCCTTATACTGTGTCCCATGACACATGCTGCTGCCTCGCGGGCAGCGGGGTTCACGCGGTTCACCACGGAATCCCTGCCAGAGACGCGACGTATTTCCCAGTGGGAGAGGCACAACGCACGTGCGCTGGTGGGGCTGACGGCCCAGACCGATCCCGGAGCGGATTTCCGCGCCACCGAGCTGACCCTTGCGCTGCCCCGCTTGCAGCTTGCTCACGTCACCGGTTCGGCGCACCGGGTTGCCCGCCGCCCTGTCCACATCGCGAGGACCCCGGCCCACGGAGCCGTTGCCTATTTTGCCCTCCGCGGGACCGGTCAGTTCCTGCACGCGGAGGGCTGCGAAACTGTTGCTCCCGGGCAGGGCATCATCGTGGATGCGGACCAGCCGTTTGAACGCGGGTTCGCTCAGGGATTGGCGGAGCTGGCGGTCAAGGTTCCCAGGGTTGCCCTCACCCGTGCTGTCGGGTCCCCAAACCTGCCTCGTCCGATTACTTTCGAGTTTGCCGGCACCTCCAATCCTGCCGCGGCCGCTCTGGCCCGGCTGCTTGGCGCTGCCATTGCCGGCAGATCGGCGGACTGGGAGTTCCTGGAGGAGGGAATCCTCGGCCGGTTTGCCGATCTGCTGGTCGGCGGGTCTGCCCGGGACCATCTCGGCGTAGCTGAGCAGTTCATCCGAACACACTATCGGCGCCCTGAACTCTCGGCCGCAGGCATCGCGGCGGCGGCAGGGATCTCCGAGCGCCAGCTTTCCCGCCTTTTCTCGCTGGCCGGGCGGACCGTTCCGCAGAGCATCCTCGCCGCACGCCTCAAGGAAGCGCATCGGCTGCTGGGCTCAGCCGAAGCCGTGCACCTCTCCATCGCCGACGTCGCGGTCCGCTGCGGGTTTTCCTCCCATGCCCAGTTTTCACGCAGTTACCGTGCCGGTTTCGGGGTGCCGCCGCTGCCTCATCGCCGCGAGCTGCTGGCCTGATATTGGTGTCGCGTCCAGCGGGACTGGGGACGGACTGGGGACGGGGGACTGGGGGACGATGGGGAGGATGGGCGGACCATTCTTGACGGTTTCCGCCGTCACAGCCGGTGCAGCCCACGGGTAATGCTGATTCGGGCAAGATGAAGGGAAAGCTGCCGGCAGCGTTGCCGGCCCGGAGCTCAAGGAGTATCCATGGTTGTTTTCCATGACGGCGTTGCGGGGACCCAAACACCGGAAGGAAACGTAGTAGAAACCGATGTGTTGATCGTTGGTTCGGGTCCGGCCGGTTCATCCGCCGCCCTGTTCCTGTCTTCGCTGGGGGTCCCGAACATCATGATCACCAAGTACCGCTGGACCGCGAACACTCCCCGGGCCCACATCACGAACCAGAGAACCATGGAGATCTTTCGGGACCTCGGGATCGAGGAGCAGGTCCTGGCTGATGCCACGCCCCACCACATGATTGGCGACACCGTCTTCTGCACGTCCCTCGCCGGCGAAGAGATTGGGCGCATCCTCACCTGGGGCAACCACCCAACGCGGCACGCCGAGTACGAGCTGGCCTCGCCGTCGCTGAATTGCGACATTCCTCAAACGCTCCTGGAGCCGATCCTGGTCCGCAACGCCACCATGCGCGGCACGCAGGCCCAGTTCTCCACCGAGTACCTCTCCCACAGTCAGGACAAGGACGGAGTCTCCGTGCGCGTCCTCAACCGTCTGACCGGCCACGAGTACACCATCCGCACCAAGTACCTGATTGGAGCCGATGGCGCCAGGTCGAAAGTTGCAGCGGATATCGGCCTCCCGATGGAGGGACAGATGGATATCGCGGGCTCGATGAATATTACGTTCAAGGCCGATCTGGCCCAGCTCGTGGGACACCGCCCCTCCGTTCTCTACTGGGTGATCCAGCCCGGCTCCAATATTGGCGGCATCGGCGCGGGCCTGGTGCGCATGGTCCGGCCGTGGAACGAATGGCTGGTCGTGTGGGGCTTCGACATCACGCAGGGCACCCCTGAGGTCTCGGACGAGGACGCCCTGGAAATAGTGCGGAACTTGATCGGCGTGCCGGATCTGGACGCCGAGATCACCGGCATCTCCCTGTGGGGCAACAACGAGCAGTACGCCACTTCGCTGCAGTCCGGCAGGGTGTTCTGCGCCGGCGATGCCGTTCACAAACATCCTCCCAGCAACGGCCTGGGCTCGAACACCTCCATTCAGGATTCCTACAACTTGGCCTGGAAGCTCGCAGCCGTCCTGAACGGGCAGGCCGAAGCATCCCTATTGGACACGTACACATCAGAACGAGCTGGGGTGGCCAAGCAGATTGTCACGCGTGCCAATCAATCAGGCCGTGAGTTCGTCAAGCTTTTCGAAGCGCTCGGACTCACTGAGGCGGTAACGGAGGCTCAGATGCACGCCGCCATCGAGTCCCGCAAGGAGAACAGCCCGGCCGGCGTCGCCAAGCGGGCAGCTGTCCGGGAGGCCATGGAAATCAAGAACTACGAATTCAATGCCCACGGGGTGGAACTTGGTCAGCACTACCGTTCCGGCGCCGTCGTGACGGAGAGCAGCGAGGGAGAGCGGCCTGCCGCAGCCCGCGACCCGGAACTCTATTACGAGCCGTCGACCTACCCTGGCGTCCGTTTGCCGCACGCCTGGGTTGGCGACTGGCAGCGGAAGCTGTCCACCCACGATTTAGCCGTCTACGGCAAATTCACGCTGTTCACGGGGATCGCCGGTGAGGAGTGGGCCAACGCTGCCCGAAAGGTCTCCGGCCAGCTCGGAATCGACGTAGAGACTGTGGTGATCGGACCCGGCCGGGAAGTCACCGACCTGTACTTCGACTGGGAACGGCTGCGCGGGGTGGACGAGGACGGTGCGGTGCTGGTTCGGCCGGACAAGCATGTGGGCTGGCGGGCGCAGCGTCTGCCGGATAATCCGGAAGCGGCGCTCCGTGGCGCTGTGTCTCACATCCTGGGCCGCGGGGGCGAGGTATGAACCTCACCTTCGAGCATACGACGCTGGGGCAGCGGGTCCTGTTTGGATCCGGCCGGGCGGCGGAGAACCTTGCCGCTGAGGTTGCACGGTTTGGTGCGACAAAAGTCATGGTCATCACATCGGAATCCCATCTGTCGATGGCACGGAAGGTTGCTGCCGGGATTGACGTCACGCTGTGGCATACCGACGTCGTCATGCATGTGCCGGTGGAAACGGCCGAAGCTGCGCGGGCCGCGGCCGGCGGTGCGGAGATCGATCTGCTCATCTGTATCGGGGGCGGGTCCACCACCGGACTTGCGAAGGCTGTCGCGCTGTCCACCGGGATTCCCATCATCGCAGTTCCCACGACGTACGCCGGGTCCGAGGCCACCAACGTGTGGGGCCTGACCGAAGCCGGCCGCAAGACCACCGGGGTGGACAACCGGGTCCTGCCGGCCACCGTGGTGTATGACGCCGCGTTGACCCTCGAGCTGCCGGTGGACATGTCGGTGGCGTCCGGATTGAACGCGGTGGCCCACTGCATCGACTCGCTCTGGGGCCCGCGGGCGGACCCCATCAATGCGGCTCTGGCGGTAGAGGGCATTCGGGCTCTGGCCGAGGGGCTCCGGCTGATCAAGGCGGATCCGTCGGCTGTGACCGGCCGGGAACAGACCCTCTACGGGGCGTACCTGGCCGCGGTCTCCTTCGCCTCCGCGGGGTCCGGGATGCACCACAAAATCTGCCATGTGCTCGGCGGGACGTTCAACCTGCCCCATGCGCAGACCCATGCCGCCGTGCTTCCCTATGTGCTGGCCTTCAACGCCCCGGCAGCGCCAGAGGCTGAGGCTCGCACGGCTGCAGCCTTGGGGTCGGACACGGCCATCGAAGGGCTTCAGCTCCTGTGCGGTGAACTCGACGCCCCCAACGCGTTGAAGGACTACGGCTTTGCCCTCGAGGGCGTCGCGGAGGCTGTCGAGCTTGCCCTGCCTGCCATCCCGGCAGGCAACCCCCGGCCGGTATCCGCTGCGAACCTGACCGAGCTGCTGACCGGGGCGCTGAACGGCGCTGACCCCACGAACCTCACGTACACGTAAGGAGATACGGATATGACCCGCAACGATACCGGGGCGACCAATAGCTCTGATTTCCGGATGAACGCCCGGCAGAGTGTGAACGCCCCTCAACAGATGAGTGCACAGCAACGGATGGAACAGGAGCTTGTGGACCGGGTGGTGGGGTCCTTCGAGAACTGCGGCAACGAACGGCTGAAGCAGGTGATGCAGTCCCTCACTCAACATTTGCACGGGTTCATCCGGGATGTGCGGCTGACAGAGGATGAGTGGAACGCCGCCATCGCCTTCCTTACCGCCGCGGGTCAGATTACCGACGATAAACGTCAGGAATTTGTCCTGCTGTCCGATGTACTGGGCGCCTCGATGCAGGTTATCGCCGTCAACAACGAGTCCTACAAAGACGCCACTGAGGCCACCGTTTTTGGACCGTTCTTTGTCGAAGACGCTCCGGAAATCTCCCATGGCGGCGACATCGCCGGCGATGCCGCCGGCCAGCCCTGCTGGGTCGAGGGGACTGTCAGGGACACCGACGGCAACCCGGTCCCCGGGGCAAGGATTGAGGTGTGGGAGGCCGACGAGGATGGTCTCTACGACGTTCAGTACTCAGACAAGCGGGTAGCAGGGCGGGCCCACTTATACGCGGATGATCAAGGACAGTACGCGTTCTGGGGTCTGACCCCCACTCCGTATCCAATACCCAATGATGGGCCGGTGGGCAGGCTGCTCGACTCTGTGGGCCGGTCACCCGTCAGGGCCTCCCATCTCCACTTCATGGTCACTGCCCCCGGTCTGCGGACGCTCATCACGCACATATTCGTCGAAGGTGACCCGCAGCTGGAGATCGGTGACTCCGTGTTCGGCGTCAAGGACTCCCTGATCAAGAAGTTCGAAGTCCAGGAAGCCGAGGTCCCCACCCCGGATGGCCGGGATGTGGGCTCCACCGGCTGGGCACGAACACGGTTCGACGTGGTTCTTGCCCCGGCCTCGGTCTGACACTCCGACTTGTTCTGCCGGGTATTGATCTGTTCTGCCGGGTATTGATCAGTGCCCGGCAGGCTGGGGCCCGGTGGCCTTATGGCCTGGAGACGATCCCGTCACCTGGCGGAAATAACGCCGGAGAGCGTCGACGGAGTCGTCGTTGACGTGGTGGTCAGGATCGTCGTACACCGTCAGCTCCACCGTGGCCCCGAGGGAACGGAAGGCCAGCCCTGTGGCTTCGACACGGTGCAGCGGAACCCACGAGTCGTTGCGGGCGGTAAACATCCGTACCGTCAGGTCGGCCATGGTGAACCGGTCGGAAACGGCCCAATCCCGTTCGGACGGGCCGAGGTACCCGCCGGTGTGCAGCACTGCTCCGGCCAGATTCGGCTGATTCCGTAAGAGATACTCGGAGAGCAGGCACGCACCCTGGGAGAATCCAAACACCACCACGGGCGGACCATCCCGGCGGCCCCGCACACCGTCCAAGTGCGTCCTGACGGTCTCCAATGCATCATCCAACGCCGGTTGATTCTCATTGAGGGCTGCCAGGAAGCTCTGTGGGTACCAGCTTTGGTCATGGGCAGCCGGCAACAGCCACGCCACATCGGGCAGGTCCACACGGTCGGCAACCTCCATCATGAACTCCGGCGCCTGACCCCGGCCGTGGACCCCGTAGACAACCAGGCCGGCTTGCTCCACCGGGGCCCCGTAGCTAACGGGGCTCTGCAACAGATGCTGGTTGGTTTGCACGCCTGGCTTAGTCTTCGTCTGTGGTGACGGGCTCGAGCTGAGACATAATGTGCTCACGCTCATGCTCAAACTGCGGGGGAAGCATGAAAGCGCGACCCAGTTCCTCGGGTGACTCATCGCAGTCCCAGCCACCGTCGTCGTGCGTGACAGCGAGCTCGAACAGCGCGCCACCGGGGGAGCGGACGTAGTGGGATTTGAAGTAGGTCCGGTCCTTCAACTCCGAAATATCGGTGTATCCGGCACCCTCTATTTCAAACTTCGCCCGTTCCTGGTTAGCCAGCGTGTCCAGATTCCAGGCGAAGTGGTGATACGTTCCGGCCCCGTAGCGCCAGGTACCCTGTTCATCCGTTCGGTTTCCGGTGAGCTCGATCCAGTTGCCGTAGTCGTCCTTGCCGACTTGGAAGCGCGCCCGCTCGCCCTCCTCCAGGATCTGTCCCCTGGCAAAGAACGCCTCGTTGCCGAAGTCGACCATGCGTTCTGCGTCGTAGACATGAATGCCGACGCCGTGGATACCGTGGATTGCCGCCTCAGGAGTTACACCATGGCCGGTGAACCCCCGGCGGGGATCCCCTGCGCTACCTACGAGCTGGTATTCGATCCCGGACGGATGACGAAATGCCACCCGCCGTTCCCCGAAGAGCTCGATCTGTTCATTCTCCACCCCGTGGGCGGTGAGCCGGCTGGCCCAGAAATCCAACGAATCGGCGGGGACCGAGAGCAGTACCTCCCGGGCCTGATTGGTTCCGCGGGTGCCATAGATCCCGTGCTGGGCCCACGGGAACGTGGTCACCACCGAAGAGGGATCTCCGTCGGCATTGGAGTAGTAGAGGTGGTAGACGGGGGTGGAGCCGTCATACAGCACGGTCTTCTTGATAAAGCGCATGCCGAGGATCCTGGTGTGGAAGTCCACGTCTTCCTGGGCCCTGCCCACAGAGAGGGTCACATGGTGGGAGCCGACGAGATATGTCATGGGAGATCCGCCTTGTCTTTACGAGGTTGCAAGGACCACCGACATACGGGTTTGTCCGGATCCAAACCTGCATATCGGTGGTATCAGCGAGACACTTGTTGTGCCCTGAGTCCCACCAACCTCGTCCGGGCGCTATCAATATCTCCCACTTCCGCCAAACCCACAAGAAGGGCGAAGGAAGCCGATGCCCGACGACCACCGTCCGCGGAACCCTCCGCACGGTCGGCAGCGGCGGGGCCCGGTTAACGACGAAGGTCCTGGCACCGCCTCGCGGCGGGACCAGGACCCTCTGTCGTGCTCTTGAACTTATACGGCCGGAGGAGTTGGTCCGGGTTCGGTTCCCGTGGCGGGACCCTGCTTGCGGTCAACCTTGTCCACCGCTTCAGAGGCCTTGTTCTGGAAGCCATCGATCTTGTCCGAGTACTTTCGACCGGTCTTCTCGTCGACAAATTTCCCCGCGTGACCGATGCCGCCCTTGATCTTGTCGGCATTCTCGCCCACAAGCTCGGTAGCCTTGTCCTTCAGCTCTCCGGCCTTGCCCTTGAGCCCGTCAAATACAGACACGGACCACCTCCTTTCACTGGGGAAACCAGACGTTTCCCGTTCACCGTCAATGATAAGCCCGCTGAGTATAAGGACCAAGGAGTGCAGCCTTGGAATTCTGGGGACTTCTCTGGACCCTAAGCCGGCGGAACCCGGTGGAGTCGGAGGGGATGGAAATACGTATTCCTCAGCGGTGCCTGGAAGGGATCCACGTAAGTTGGCGGTATGAACCAGGGGGCACCCCGCAGGACGCTGATCCGCCACTTTCCCCGATGGATCAAGTGATGGTGGAACCCGCAGAGCATTACACCGTTGTCGGTTCCGGTGGAGCCTCCATGCGAGTAATAGGAGATGTGGTGGGCTTCGCACCATGGTGCTGGTGCGGTGCATCCCGGGAACGCGCATCCGCGGTCACGGGCAACCAGCGCTCTTCTCAGGTAGGGAGGAAAGTAGCGGGATGCCGTTCCAACGTCGAGGATTCTGCTCTCCCCGCTCAGGACCACCGGGATGATGTCCGCATCACAGGCGATCCGGCGGATCTGGCAGACAGGGACGGGCCCCGCAAAAGTCAGCATCCCGCCCTCCGGTGTCCTCTGCGGCGCTGTCCTTGGCCTGTCCGAGCCTCCCGTTCCGGTCCCGTTCAGGCTCTCGCTCAGCAGGTCGTAGGGAATGACCGCCATAACCTGCGGCTTGGATCCGCCATTGTTGGGGAGCTGGCCCATGGACAGAGCCATCGCACAGGATGCGACCAAACCGTCCAGGCACTTCTGCGGATAACTGCGGGTGTCCGGCGGGACCGCGCGTTCCTTGCCTTCGAGGTCCACACAGGTGCCACCAGCGGGCTCCGGCGTGCCGACCCGCGGATTCGTTCCGGGCGACAGTGCAGTCATCAGTGTTTCAAATTGGTCCTCTGTGGCATAAATGTCCAGCCGGCGCAGTCCGCGGCAGTTGCGGCGAATAAACAATCCCTGCAATTCGGCCTTCTGTTGCTCGGTGGGCTGTGTGCCGTCCGGATCGAGGTGATTGACCCAGGCGTTGGCGACGACATTGAGGGCGTCAAGGTCTTGGCTGGCAGCAACGTCAGTCAGGCCTGTCTCCATGGCTGTCCGGTCCTCGACCGTGCCGCAGCCCTGGACGCGTTTCATCGCCAGGCTGACAAGTTGTGCTGCCTCGCCCGAGAGGCGCCCGCTTGTTGCTGCCTCTGCCAGGACGGAAAACTCCGGGTCTATGCGCTGGCCGGCTATGCCGGTCGAGGAGGTGAGCGAAGAACCCAGACGGATTCTCCGCCATGCTTCACGGCGACTAATCCGAAGCCGATGGCACAAATATTCAGCCGTGCTCTTATATTCCTGTTGGAGCTCCCCTGACGAGTCGGCCCAGGAATCGGTGGTCTCGGTCGAAATGCGTGCACGTTCGAGGGCCGCAGCGGCCATTATCTGCAGGTGATCCACCAAGCGGGACAGTTCCTCAGTGTCCGCAGCAATGGACACAAGTTCTGCGGAGGACAGCAGGGGTGCTTGTTTGTTGAAAGCCGAGACAACGGCGCGGACGGCAGGAAGGAAATTGTTGAGTCCAGCGCCCGGTGTGCGGATGCCGGCGGAAAATGTGCCGGGGGAGGGGTTCGGGGAGAGCTCGGCGGAGAGGTCGGGGGATAGGCGGTTCGGCGCATCGTTCCGGGGAAAGGCCGCTGAATCGCCGTGTGGTGCCCGGTCTCGCAGATCATCTTCCATAACTCAAGAATCGCAGTGTGGACCGGGCCGTTCGAAAGTGTTTCCGATTTTTGTGGATACAAATCTGTTTCCCACAGCAAGCCGCAACCTGTGGAGGAGATTCTAATCCCGGAGTGGAACCGACAGGATGAAGTCGACAGTTAAACGCAGAAGGAGCAGACCAAATAAATGGCCTGCTCCTTCTGTTTCGCCGCTCCAAAGAGCAGCTGTTCGAGCGGACGACGGGATTCGAACCCGCGACATCCACCTTGGCAAGGTGGTGCTCTAGCCAGCTGAGCTACGTCCGCAAAACAAGACAACCGAGGTTGTCCGTGCGCGATACTGGGATCGAACCAGTGACCTCTTCCGTGTCAGGGAAGCGCGCTACCGCTGCGCCAATCGCGCTTGAAGCATCGGAACTCCCGGGGAAGAAACGATGCGGTCAAGAGAGCGGACGACGGGATTCGAACCCGCGACATCCACCTTGGCAAGGTGGTGCTCTAGCCAGCTGAGCTACGTCCGCAAAAAACACAGTTGTGCGCCAAAACGCCAAACTGTAGTGCGCGATACTGGGATCGAACCAGTGACCTCTTCCGTGTCAGGGAAGCGCGCTACCGCTGCGCCAATCGCGCCCAAAGGGCTTGCAAATCCTCTGTGGAGGTGGGGACGGGATTCGAACCCGCGTATACGGCTTTGCAGGCCGCTGCCTCGCCTCTCGGCCACCCCACCGTGACCGCTGCGTGAGCATAGGCCGACCGGTCAGAATCAACCGGTTTGTACAGTGACTTGCGAGCGGACGACGGGATTCGAACCCGCGACATCCACCTTGGCAAGGTGGTGCTCTAGCCAGCTGAGCTACGTCCGCATGCTGTAAAAGCCGGGGTATTTGACCTCGAATCGCTTTCGCTTTTCGCGGCGAACTCCCGCTTTCCAACGAAGAAAAACTCTATAGGACTATTCGTGGTTCGTCCAATCGGGTCAGATTTGCGCCCAGGCGGCGTACGGAATCGAATCACTGCCGTCGTCGCAGGTGGGGACGGTGGATACGAGGGGTACATGTACTGCAAGTGTCGGCCAGGTTGGTTCGGCCAGGGTGGTTAGGCAGGTCCACGGGAGGTGTCTCCATCGGTCCAGGTGTACGACGGCGGGGGGCCAGGAGTACATTTGCCCAGCCTTAATCCTGTCCGTCTCAGGTCCGTTGAGCCCCGGTTTGGCCCCAGCACCGATCTGGGCTAGCATCTTTAGACGTTGCGGTTCTGAAAACGGGACGCAGCAAGGGGGCGATTGGCGCAGTGGTAGCGCGCTTCGTTCACACCGAAGAGGTCACTGGTTCGAACCCAGTATCGCCCACCAAGTACTGCAAAAGAGGTCCCCGCCCGGGGGCCTCTTTTGTTATGTCCAGGCAGCCTCCTGCAGCAGATTTGGTTCAAGCCAGCCGGTGTCGTTGCCCGCCTCACGGCCGCCTCCCGTGTCCCGGAGGGGCCCGCGAACTTCTGTCAGTGCGGGATGGCAAACTGAAGATATGACTGAACCAGCACTGGCACATTCGACAGAATTCGGGCGGATGTACTCCCGATCCCTCACTGATCCGCCTGCGGTACCGTCCATCACCACGGTCATCGCCCAAGGATCCACCTCTCTGGACGGGTGGCACGGGCACATGGCCGCCACCGCCGTCGTCAAGGATCCCCGGCTCGCGGCGAGCCTCGGCAATCCCGGTGCCCTGCGCGGCGTTGTGAAGGAAGCTGCGCGCGCGTCGGAGCGTTACCGCGACCAGGCAGCGGAACGTGGAACCCGGGTGCATTACTACTGTGAGCAGGTTTCCCTGCGCGCCCTGAACCTCCCGCATGAGCTTGAAGCGGCACGAACCGCCCTCCAGGAACACGGAGAGCATCAGTTCGCAGACCGGTTCGATGAGTGGTGGGACCTGTATCAGGTGGAACCGCTCGCTCCGGAAATCACCGTGTGGAATGACGAAGTGGGCTACGCCGGAACACTGGACCTGGTGGCCCGCATTAACGGACGCCTCTGCCTGATTGACTACAAGACCAAGAACACCGACCGCGACGGGCAGGTCAAGCCGCTGGATGACAAGGTGGTCATGCAGCTCGTGGCCGGCATGAAGGCCAAGGAGTCCCTGGTGGATGCCGGTAAGGGCGTCTGGGAGCCGTGGGCTTACGGTGAGGACCCGCTGCTGCTCGGCGTCGCCGTCGGGCAGACGGAAGTCCGCCCCATGCGCGCCAACCCGGCCGTTCTGCCGCAGCACTGGTTCAAGTTCTGTGCGCTGCGGCGTCTGTGGCAAACCTCGTACGACGTCGCTGCCGCCGGACGCGCGCTCCTGCCCATTGCGCCGCCGGCAGTGGGAGCCCACGCCGTCCGGGCGCCCCAGACCTCGCCCAGATAGGCCGTGCGCCCGGATCCGGACGCACGGGGGCGCGGTGACACGCCCGGCACAACTAGACTGGTTACCTGAGCAACACATCAGTCAGCAGTGCAGTAACAGTAAGGAACGAAACCTAGATGGCAATCCTGAACATCCGGATTATCGGCGACCCCGTCCTGCGGACCCCTGCCGAGGAGGTCACGGACTTCGGGCCGGAGCTGGCCAAGCTCGTCGCCGACATGGAAGAAACCATGGAGGATGTTGAAGGCGCCGGTCTTGCCGCGCCCCAGGTGGGCGTCAGCCTCCGGGTGTTCACCTACCGGATCGATGGTCAGTCCGGACACGTCGTCAACCCCGTCCTGGAACTGAGCGAGGATCGCCAGGAAGACCAGATGGAGGGCTGCCTCTCCATCCCCGGCCTGGGCTACCCCGTCCCACGCAGCCGCTGGACCCGCGTCACCGGCGTGGACAAGGACGGCAACCCCGTCACGCTCGAGGGCGAGGGAATGCTTGCCCGCGCCTTCCAGCATGAAACCGACCATCTGGACGGCGTGCTGTACATCGACCGGCTCGAGGGCGAAAACCGCAAGAAGGCCTTGCGTGCCATTCGCCAGGCGGACTATGACGCCATTGCCGGACGCACGACGGCGGAGCGCGCCCAGACCGTTGGCTCAGCCTTCGGTGCCGGAGCGTCCTTTGGCGGCGGCGGCACCTTTGGCGCCGGCGCAGGCACCCGCGGAAAGGCCTGACGGCCCGTGGCCATGCGCGTACTTTTCGCCGGCACCCCGTCCGTCGCCGTCCCGTCCCTGGACGCTCTGCTGGAAGCCGGTTTCGACGTCGTCGCCGTGCTGACCCGGCCCGATGCACCTCTGGGCCGCAAGCGCACCCTTACCCCGTCGCCGGTAGCCGCCCGCGCCGAGGAACTGGGCCTGCCGGTGATCCGCGCAGCAAAGATTGACGACGACGCCGTTGCCGCCATCCGTGCCGCCAACCCCGACGTTGCCGCGATTGTTGCCTACGGCGGACTTATTCCCGAGCGGGCACTGACCATCCCCGAACACGGCTGGATCAACCTGCACTTCTCCCTGCTTCCGGCGTGGCGCGGCGCAGCCCCGGTGCAGCACGCCGTCATTAACGGCGACGACGTCACCGGCGCCTCGACCTTCCTGCTGGAAAAGGGCCTGGACACCGGGCCCGTGTACGGCCAGCTGACCGAGACACTGCACCCGGAGGACACCAGCGGTGCCCTGCTGGAACGGCTTTCGCACAGCGGTGCCGTGCTGCTTGCGCAGACGCTCAGCGCCATCGAAGCCGGCACCGCGCACGCCGTGCCGCAGTCCGGGGACATCACCCTTGCCCCCAAACTGACGATCGACGACGCACGGGTGGACTGGAGCCAGCCGGCCCTGGCCATCCGCCGCCGGATCAACGGCGTCACGCCGGAACCGGGAGCCTGGACCACCTGGGACGGTGCCCGCTTCAAGATCGGCTCGGCGGTGCTGCGCCCCGATATTACCGATCTGGCCCCCGGCCAGGTCCGCTTCAGCGGCGGCGCGCAGGCAGCAGCCGTTGTTGGCACCGGTTCGTCCGGCCTGGAACTGGCGCAGGTTCAGCCCGCCGGCAAGAAGATGATGCCGGGGGCCGATTGGGCCCGCGGCCTGGCCAACCGTGAGGACGTGGTCTTCGAATGACCCCCCAGAGCAGCACCCCGCAGAACAACACGCCCTCAGCCCGTTCAGCCCAGGGCAACAAGGCACGCAACGAAAAGGGGCACGAACGCAGCCGACCCTCCGTGCGCAGCTACACCAAACAGGCGCCGGGCCAGCGCACCCGCGCGGCGGATCCGGCGCGCCTGGTGGCCTTCGAGGTGCTCCGCGCCGTTTCCGAGGACGACGCGTACGCCAACCTCGTGCTGCCCAAGAGCATTCGCAAGCACCAGCTGGACAAGCGCGACGCCGGTTTCGCCACCGAACTGGCCTACGGCGCCCTGCGCGGCCAGGGAACCTATGACGCCATCCTGGCCAAGTGCGTGGACCGTCCGCTGGAGAAGCTGGACCCCGCCGTGCTGGATGCCCTGCGGATCGGTGCGCATCAGCTGCTGGCCATGCGCGTCCCTGCTCATGCGGCCTTGGACCAGACCGTGGGTCTGGCCCGCGCCGTCATCGGTGCCGGACCGTCAGCACTCATCAACGCCGTGCTGCGCAAGGTGGCAGCACGCGACCTGGACACCTGGCTCGAAGAACTTACCCGCAATGAAACGGACGCTACCAAGCGCGCCGCCATTGAACACAGCCACCCCGAGTGGATTGTCCGCGCCCTGCGCCAGTCCCTGGTGGCCCACGGCCGCAGCGTCGAGGAAATTACTGACCTGCTGCAGGCGGACAACGACGCTCCCGTAGTGAACCTTGTCGCCCTCCCCGGACTCGGCAGCCTGGACGAAGCCCGCGAAGCCGGAGCCGTGGACGGCGAACTCGTGGTGGACTCGGCCCTCTACTCGGCCGGCGACGTCGGACGCCTGGACTCCGTCCGCGCCGGCACCACCCGGGTCCAGGATGCCGGCTCCCAACTGGTGGCACGCGCCCTGGCGGCGGTGGACATCGGTGACCGGACCGCCGACGGCAGCCGCGACGGCGAGCAGTGGCTGGATCTCTGCGCCGGACCCGGCGGCAAGGCGGCTTTGCTGGCGGCCCTGGCCAATGAGAAGGGTGCCATCCTGCTGGCCAATGAGCCGGCGGCCCATCGCGCCAAGCTGGTCCGACAGGCGCTGGAGGCCGTGCCGGGGGAGGTCTGGGACGTGCGCACCGGAGACGGACGCAGCATCGCCGAGCAGTACCCGGAGACCTTCGACCGCATCCTCGTGGACGCACCGTGCACGGGTCTGGGCGCACTGCGCCGACGGCCGGAATCGCGGTGGCGCCGCAAGCCCACGGATGTGGGGGAGCTGGGTGCGTTGCAGCGTGAACTGCTGACCGCAGCGGTGGACGCCGTGAAGCCCGGCGGCGTGGTGGGCTACGTGACCTGCTCGCCGCACCCGGCGGAGACCACCGCCGTCGTCGCCGATGTGCTGCGGCTGCGCAACGACCTGGAACTGCTGGACGCCGGTGCCGCGCTGGACAACGCCAGCCTGACGGGGAATCTGGGCGCCGGACATGAACTGACCGCGCAGCTGTGGCCGCACATCCACCAGACCGATGCGATGTTCCTGGCCCTCATCCGCCGCAAGGTCTAACCCGTCCTCTAAAGGAGAACCATGAGCACGTGCTGCATCAACCCGAGCATCCTCTCGGCCGACTTCGTCAACCTGCAGGCTGAACTCGAGCGGATCAGCACCGCCGATGCCGTCCATGTGGACGTGATGGACAACCATTTCGTCCCGAACCTGACCATCGGGCTGCCCGTGGTGGAACGGATCCAGCAAGTGTCGGCGCTGCCGTTGGACGCGCATCTGATGATTTCCGACGCCGACCGCTGGGCCCCCCTGTACGCGGAACTGGGACTGGCATCGGTGACGTTCCATGTGGAGGCCGCCGCGGCCCCGATCAAACTGGCACGGGACATCCGGGACCGCGGCGCCAAGGCAGGCATGGCGCTGCGCCCGGCCACCCCGGTGGAACCGTATCTGGACATGCTTTCGGAGCTGGACATGCTGCTGATCATGACCGTGGAGCCGGGATTCGGCGGGCAGAAGTTTCTGGACGTCACGCTGCCCAAGATCCGCCGTGCCGCAGACGCCGTTCGAGGCTCGAACCTGCCGGTGGCCATCCAGGTGGACGGCGGAATTTCCGCGGACACCATTGAGCGCGCTGCGGAGGCCGGTGCGAACGTCTTCGTCGCCGGATCGGCCGTCTACGGAAGCGGCGATCCGAATGATGCCATCAGCAAGCTGCGCGCCGCCGCGGAGGCCGTTTCGCGCTAACGGCTCGTACCGACGTCGTGCGCCTTCCCGCGCTATGTGACGAATATTACTTTAAGCTTCACGCAAATTTCGCGAGTGTTCCGTGCGGCTGTGTAACAATGGGTCTTATCAATCGTGCTCCGGGGTCGGTGTAATTCCGAACCGGCGGTTATAGTCCGCGACCCGCACTGCAGCTCCCCAGCCTGGGGAAATGCAGTGCGGTTGAACTGGTGAAATTCCAGTACCGACAGTTAAAGTCTGGATGGGAGAAGCACGTGCAGTTTGTTGAACCGACGGTTAACGTCCCCTCAAGCGGGGACCCAGCTGTCGATGCACCGTACTGTCGTACCCCCGGAGCCGCCGCTCACGGATAGGAACGACATGGATTTATTGCGGTGGCTCTTTGAAGCTCAGGTGCCGGTGGGATCTTCATCCCTGCTGGTCCGCGAGGTCGTAGGCAATGTTTTCGGGCTCCTCAGCGCCCTCGGCGGCATGCGCCGCAAAGTCTGGGCCTGGCCGGTGGGCATCATCGGCAACGCTCTTCTGCTCACCGTCTTCCTTGGATCGCTCTTTGGCGACGCCGACTCGGCAACGCTGCTGGGTCAGGCCGGACGCCAAATCATGTTCATCGCGGTGTCTGTCTACGGCTGGCGCCGCTGGCAGCAAAGCCGCAACGACGGCGGCACCGCGGTCACGCCGCAGTGGGCCTCCGGCAAAGAACGTCTGGGCCTGGTGGCAGCCCTGCTGATCGGAACGGTCGCCCTCACTCCGGTCTTTGCCCGGCTCGGATCCTATGAGCCGGTGTGGGCCGACGCTTGGACCTTTGTGGGATCCCTCCTCGCCACCTATGGCATGGCCAAGGGCTGGGTCGAGTTCTGGCTGATCTGGGTGGCAGTGGACATTGTGGGAGTGCCGCTGCTGTTCAGTGCCGGTTACTACGCCACGGCCTTCATGTACGTGTTCTATGGCATCTTCACGCTGATCGGGTTCTTTGTCTGGGCTAAAGCCAAAAAGGACGAGAAGCCCGAAGTTGAGACGGTGATGCCGGATCCCAGGGTGATGCGGTGACCGGCGCGGGCAGGGACGCTGGCGGGATCGCGGCCTCCGGCGCCGAAGAACGCAGCGCGGCCGAACGCAGCGCCATGGCTCTCGCACTGGACCTGGCCCGAAAAGGCGTCCGCGGCGCCAACCCCCTGGTTGGCGCGGTCATCCTCGACTCCGCGGGGGCAGTCCTGAGCAGCGGCTTCCACCGCGGTGCCGGGACCCCGCATGCGGAAGCCGCTGCCCTCGCCAACGCCGCCGCACAGGGTGTGGATGTCTCCGGGGCAACCATGGTTGTCACCCTCGAGCCATGCAACCACACCGGCCGGACGGGACCCTGCTCGCAGGCGATCATCAAGGCCGGCATCTCGCGGGTGGTGTACGCCGCAGCCGATTCCACCGCTGAAGCGGCCGGCGGAGCCGCCGCGCTGGCCGATGCAGGCATCACGGTGCGCGGCGGCCTCATGGCGGCCGAATCAGGGGACCTCAATCACCGCTGGATCCGTGCCGCACAGGAAAAACGGCCCTTCGTGACGGTGAAAACCGCACAGAGCCTGGACGGCCGGACGGCAGCCGAAGACGGCACCAGCCAGTGGATCACCGGCACCGCGGCCCGCGCCGACGGACACGTGATCCGCTCCCGGGCGGACGCCGTCGTCGTCGGGACCGGCACCGTGCTGGCAGACAATCCGCGACTGACCGCACGGAACGCCGAAGGCGAGGATGCCGGGCAGCAGCCGCTGCGGGTGGCAGTGGGACGCCGGCCCGTTCCGGCAGACGCGGCCGTCCGCGGAACCGACGGACGATTCCTGCAGCTTCCGCAGCACGATCCGGCGGAAATCTGCCGTGAGCTGCACGGGCGCGGGGTGCGCCACCTCATGATCGAAGGCGGTGCCACGGTGGCCGGCGCCTTCCTGCGTGCCGGGCTGGCGGACGAACTGGTCGCCTACGTCGCGCCCGTCCTGCTGGGAGCCGGCACTCCGGCCTTCGCCAACCTCGGCGTGCACACCATCGCCGATGCCTCCCGCTGGCGCTGGGATGAGACCGACGGCGGTGCCGCCCGGCTGGTGGGCACCGACCTGCGGCTGCGGCTTGTTCCCCTGCTGGCCGGAAGGATCCCAGCCGCCGGACCTCCCACCCCCGAACTTCCCACCTCCGAACAACACACCCCCGAACTTCCCACCACCGAACAACCGTAAGGACGATTCGTGTTTACCGGAATTGTGGCTGAACAGGGCAGCGTTGTATCCCTGGACCGGAATACCGCTGATGATTCCGCAGTGCTTGTCATCAGCGCTTCCGTAACCGGCGAAGGCCTTGAGCTGGGCGGATCCATCGCCGTGAACGGCGTCTGCCTGACGGCCACGGCCCTGGACGGCGACCGGATTTCCCTGGACGTCATGGGTGAAACCCTGGACCGGACCACCACGGGCACGCTACAACCGGGAACCAAAGTGAACCTGGAACGCTGTGTGCCCGCCGGCGGACGGTTGGATGGCCATGTGGTGCAGGGTCACGTGGACGGTGTCGGGAAACTTCTGGAACGGGAGAACCTCGGCAACTGGGACCGGCTGCGCTTCGCGGTGCCGGCGCAGCTGGCACGCTATATCGCCGAGAAGGGGTCGATTGCCGTGGATGGCGTTTCGCTCACCGTCACTGAAGTCAGCGACGCCGGCGACCCGCAGCAGTGGTTTGAGGTCGGGCTGATTCCGACCACTCTGGCAGAGACCGGCCTGGGGGCACTGGAGCCCGGGGCGGCGGTGAACCTGGAAGTGGACGTGCTGGCCAAGTATGCAGAGCGGCTGCTGGCCTTCGCCAACCCGAAGAAACCTGCCCACGCTGCGGAAGGAGACGGCGCATGAGCATCCGGACCAAGCATGCGGAAACAGCCGTTCCGCAGGACATGATCCTGTTGGACGGCATTCCCGCCGCGATTGAAGCCCTCGGCGCCGGACGGGCCGTCGTCGTCGTGGATGATGAGGACCGCGAGAATGAGGGCGACATCGTCTTTGCCGCCCAGCACGCCACGCCCGAACTGATGGGATGGACGGTCCGTTACACCTCCGGCGTGATTTGCGTGCCGCTGCCCGGGTCCTACGCGGACCGGCTGAACCTGCCGCCCATGACCGCCGTGAATGAGGACGCCAAGGGCACCGCCTACACGGTGTCCTGCGACGCCGCCGTTGGCGTGACTACCGGCATCAGCGCTGCAGACCGGGCCACCACGTCCCGGGTGCTCGCGGATCCGGGCGCGTCGGCCTCCGATCTCCACCGTCCCGGACACGTGTTTCCGCTTCGCGCGCACGACGACGGCGTCCGCGGCCGCCGCGGGCATACCGAGGCGGCGGTGGAGCTGGCCCGGCTGGCAAACTGCAGCCCCGTGGGCGTGATTGCCGAACTCGTCCACGACGAAGGATCCATGATGCGGTTGCCGGCGCTGCGCGCGTTTGCCGACACGCACGAGCTGCCGCTGATCTCCATCGACGATTTGGTGGCGTACCTTCACAGTCAGGCCCGGCCGATTGGGGATAGCGCAGATAACGCGGAGGACCGGCGGTGAACGCGGCTGAGAACCTGTCAGCCGGCGTCGTACCCGGTCCCGAAGTCCACCTGCCGACACCCTATGGCGACTTCATGGCCCAGGCTTGGACCGATCAGCGCACCGGGGCAGAGCATATGAGTGTTTCCGCGCCCGGATCGGGCATTCAGCAGGACGCCGCCGGCGCCGATGCCGGCGGGAGCCCCGTGGCGCCGCTGGTCAGGCTGCATTCCGAATGCCTGACCGGTGACGTTTTCGGTTCCTACCGCTGCGACTGCGGCGAGCAGCTGGAACAGGCGCTGGAGCTGATTCACCTGCACGGCGGCACAGTGATCTACCTGCGCGGGCACGAGGGTCGGGGGATTGGCCTGGCCAACAAGCTGCGCGCCTATGCCCTGCAGGAAGCCGGCGCTGACACAGTGGAAGCCAATGAACAGCTGGGTCTGCCCGTGGACGCACGCGACTACCAGGCGGCCGCTGAGATTCTGCATGAACTGGGCCTGAACCGGATCCGGCTGCTGAGCAACAATCCGACCAAACGCGACCGGCTGCATCAGTACGGCATCACTGTGGCGGCGATGGTGCCCTCGGAGGTGCCCATCCGGGCCGAAAACGAGCGTTACCTGCAAACCAAGCGGGACCGGATGAACCACCGGCTGACCCTGCTGCGCACCCAGCCGGTCCAGCAGGGCTAACCGCACCTACCAGGACCGAACTTCACCACAAGAGCCTCGCAACCATTCTCACCATCAGGAGAAAGCATCATGAGCGGACACGGCGCACCGGACAATGACCTCAGCAACATCAAGGCGAAGGGCCTGGATATCCGGGTGGCCATCGTGGCCGCCAGCTGGCACACCGAAATCATGGACGGACTGATCAACGGCGCCCTGCGTGCCGTGGAGGATGCCGGGCTGCTGCCGAAACTGATCAGGGTTCCGGGAAGCTTCGAGCTTCCCGTTGCCGCGGCCCGCCTGGCACCGCACTTTGATGCAGTGGTGGCCCTCGGCGTCGTCATCCGTGGCGGCACACCGCACTTTGACTACGTGTGCTCAGCTGCGACCACCGGGCTGACCGACGTCAGCATCGGCACCGGCACTCCGATCGGCTTCGGCGTGCTGACCTGCGACACCGAACAGCAGGGCCTGGACCGGGCAGGACTGCCGGGCTCGTCCGAGGACAAGGGATATGAGGCGGTGGCGGCAGCCGTGAACACCGTGGCAGCCCTGCGCGGCGCCGGGGTCTAGGACTTCAGCGGTCTAAGACTTAGCGGTCGAGGAAACGGGGGTCCAGGGGCGCGGGGCCGCCCGTATTTCACGATGCTGCAGAAGGCTTTGGACGGAAGATCAGCACCGGGCACCGCGCATGGTTGACGACTTGATGCGAGACCGCGCCGAGATGCAGGCCTTCGAATCCGCCGTACCCGCGTGCGCCGACAACAACAAGATCTGCCTCCCTGGCGGCGTCTACTATTGCCGCGGCGGGTGAGCTGTTGTGAACAACCTGGCCCGTGGCGGACGCGCCCTTGTCTGCCGCGAATTCCAGCGCCTGGGCATTCAGCTTGCCGGCGTCTTCCTCGGGAGCAGGTGCGACGGCCAGTCCACCCACAGCAGTCTCCAACACCTCCGGATACCATGCAAACGGCGCCTTGCTCCAGACCGTGATCAGCTGGAGCCGGCCGTTGCGCAGACGCGCCTCATCAGCGGCCCAGTGCAAGGCAAGCTTTGAGTCGGGCGAGCCGTCAACGCCAACAACAATGGTGAACGGGCTGCTATCGGTCATCTGTTCTGTACCTTTCGTCGGCCTCACTGAGCATCGTAGACCGGCGTCGGCGCGGTGGTCAGGGGCGATGCTGTTTCCGCTGCCCAGGATCCGGAAAACGGGTGCGGGAAGGCCGGGCTGTCCGCAGGAAGAACACGCTCATGCCGACATCCAGCCGTTCGCCCTCCGGACCGTTCGCCCTCCGCGCCGTAGGACAGGGTGGAGCTTCGTCCGGCGGCCAGGCGGCGGGACCCCGCGGGTTGGTGCGCCGCGGCACGCATGTGCATGTGGCGCTGTAGGCTCGGCTGATGTCTTTTGGCCGAGCATTTTCGTTCTTGTGGGGTGCAAACACCGCCTCGAACCTGGCTGACGGGCTGGCCTTTGTGTCCATTCCGCTATTGGCGGCATCCCTGACCGATGATCCGCGCTGGGTGGCGGGACTTGCCACGGTGTACGCCCTGGTGCGGCTGCTCGCCGCGCTGCCCATAGGGGTATGGGTTGACCGTGCCGATCGGCGCAGGATCCTGGTGGCCGTAAATCTTTTGCGCGGCGTCGCGGTGGCAGCACTCGCGCTGTGCGTCCACTTCGGGGTTGGCGGGCTGCTCCTGCTGTACCTGGCGTTTGCAATCATCGGCACCCTGGAAAGTGCCGCTGACAACGCCACCGTGTCACTGGTTCCCGGCATTGTCGGGGAGCGGAACCTGGACCGGGCCAACGGCCGCATCTCGGCGTCACAGATTGTCGCTGACGAATTCGCCGGCCCGCCCCTGGGAGGGTTCCTGTTTGCCTTCGCTGCGGCGGCACCGATTTTTGCCATGGCCGGGCTGTGGGCCGCAGCGGGTTTCCTGGCGCTGGCGCTTCCCAAACGCCCGGCAGCGCCACCCGCCACCACACCGTTCGAACGGACTGGGGTGTGGAAGGAAGCTGCCGCGGGCACCCGGTGGCTGGCGTGGCACCGCACGGTCGGAGGACTCGCGCTGATTGGCGCTCTGGCGAGCGTCGGCTACATGCTGCCGTTCTCAGTGCTGGTCCTCTTCGCGCAGCAGCAGCTCGGCGTCAACACTGCAGGCTATGGAATGATTCTGGCGACCTCGGCACTGGGCGGTTTGGCCGGATCTTTTGCGGCACCCCGGATGCGCGGAAGGTTCGGCTATCGGTGGACGATCGCCGCGAGTCTCCTTCTGGGCGCCGGTTCCCTGACCGCGTTGGCTGCCACGCACAGCGGCGTGGTGGCCGCTCTGCTGCTGGCCGTCTATATCTTTCATGCCGTGGTGTGGGGGATCTGCGCCACGTCGCTCCGGCAGCGTCTTGTGCCGGACGAATTGAGAGGAAGAGTCAACGCGTCTTCGCGGGTGCTGGGTTTGCTCGGACTCGCCCTTGGGTCAGCGCTTGGCGGCGTGCTGGCAGCCGGAAATATTGCCCTGCCGGCACTGGCTGGAGGTCTGGTGTTTCTGGCGTGCTCACTTGTCGCTGCGTACCTGTTCCGCGACCTCGGGCGGACAGGCTTCCCTACGAAAAGCGAGGAACTAGTCCCTGGCGCGCGCGTTCCAGTAAATCCGCGGCCAGGGGCTGGTTGTGGAAACGTGCCAGCGGAGCAGACCCCTGGCGCATCACCGTAATGACGAGTTGATATACCGCGTCCAAAACATCCGGGTCGCTGAGCAGCTTCTGCAAGGTAGCCAGATCCGGGACCCGGACCGTCTGCACCCCGGCTACAGCCCGGTAACGTCCCGTTGTAATGACCTGCGGGCTGAGACCTGCCCTCAGGAGGGCATGAACGAGGGTCGTTCGGCTGAAGTTTGGGGCGGCATTGAGGAAGCTTGGATAGAGGACAGTGCTGGGAGTGACTTCTTCGAACACCCGGAGGATTTCCAATCGACCCGCACTTAGTGCCAGTAAACGGCGCCACCCCGGCGCACGATTGGTCGAGGGCAGTGCAGAGACAGACCACAAAAAGGATTGCGATTCTGTCGGACTCGGTATTGCTCCTCCGATCAGCGCGGCCGTGGCGTCGGCCAGAAGCTCGTAGGTGTCCGTCCTAAGTAGCGATTCAAATTTTGCCTGTCCGCCTGTGTTCTCCGCTGCGACGGATGGGGGTGAAGTGACTGCCCCACGCCGCGCCCGTTCCCAGGGCAAGGCCAAAGAGCTTCCGGGCGAGATGGTGACGTTGACATCCCTGTCACCGCCCGGCCGATTAGTCAGCAGTTTGTTCCGCAGCGGTCTGATTTCCTGTACGTGCTGAATAGCAGCAAGCTCCAGCTCGTCCAATTGTTCCGGCAGACAGGGGGCGAAACGGACCGTAACAGCATCGCTCCAACGCCGGCGGTGTGCAGCAAGCCGTGTGCGGGTGGACACTGATTGGCCGACGTAAGAGTAGCCGTCAGCAAAGTCGATCCAGTAAATGCCCACTGACGGGCTTGTCTTTGCAAAGTACAAGGCGAGAGAACCTCTGTCTTCAATGACGTGCTCACTGAATCTCAGACCTGGAAGGGGGCGAAGTCGGTTCATGAACGAAGGCTATACCGGCATTCCGACATGGTCCTGTTCCGGCAGGGCCTTCGCCGTAGGATGCAATCATGAGTTTTTCCCGCTTGGTACCGAATCTTGAAACCAAGGGCACCTCCAGAAACGCCCAGGGTCTCGGTCGGACCGCCGGCCAGTATGAACCGCTGCTGCTGCACCCGGTCCGGCAGATAGGGGAACGCACCCTGGATTTCCGCCGGCAGGTCGCGCTCATAACCATCATCAACCGCACCCCGGATTCGTTTTACGACGCCGGACGCACCTTTGCGCTGGACGCCGCGGTGGGTGCGGCGGTGAACGACGGCGCCGACTGGGTGGACATCGGCGGTGTCCCCTTTGCCCCCGGACCGGCCGTGGAAGCGGCAGAGGAAGTCGCCCGGGTGGTCCCCGTCATCGAAGCGGTCCGGGCACGCAACTCTTCGGGTCCTTCCAAGCTGCGGGTCTGGTGGACGAACTGTGCCTGACGATCAGTCCCCTTCTTGCGGCGGGCAGCGCTCTGCGCATTACGTCCGGGGCGCCCGAGGCTGTGCCGCCGAGTCGCCTGGAACTGGCACATGTCCTCCGCGGCGGCGACACCCTTCTCCTGCGGTACCGCAGTGAACCGCCCGCCTGACGCCGCCGGGGGACCGGCCGCCCTCGACGAAGCCACCCGAGCCCGCGTACAGCGCCGAACCTTGACGGTGGTCATCATGAGTCAGGTCCTCGGCGGGGCAGGGCTGGCCGCCGGCGTCACGGTCGGTGCGCTGCTGGCGCAGGAGATGCTGGGATCGGACGGCCTCGCCGGTCTGCCCGCCGGACTTTTTACCCTGGGCTCCGCGCTGACCGCTTATCTCGTGGGACGGGTTACCCAGCGATCAGGCCGGCGAGTGGGGCTCGGGGCTGGTTTCGCCGCGGGCGCGGCCGGTGCCTTGGGAGTGGTCCTGGCCGCGGTCGTCGGCAGTCCGGCGCTGCTGTTCGGCGCCCTCTTCGTCTATGGAGCGGGCACCGCCACCAACCTGCAGGCCCGCTATGCGGGCACTGATCTGGCGCTGCCGGCGCGGCGCGGCCAGGCGATCAGCATTGCCATGGTCTCCACCACGCTCGGCGCGGTGGCCGGGCCAAACCTGGTCACGCCCATGGGCCGCTTCGCCGTCGGCCTGGGCATCCCTGCCCTGGCGGGTCCCTTCCTGCTGGCCGGTGCAGCGTACCTGGCAGCCGGCGTCGTACTGCTGGTGCTGCTGCGCCCCGATCCGTTCCTCCTCGCCCGCAGGCTGAATGCGAAGGAAGCCGACGACGACGCTGCAGCCGCGGGTGCCGGTGCGCCGGTTCCGACGCCGGCGAGACCGGGAAACGGAGTGTACGTGGGCGCAGCCGTGATGGTGCTGACCCAAATCGCGATGGTGGCCATCATGACCATGACGCCGGTGCACATGCGGTTCCACCATCACAGCCTGGCCGACGTCGGCCTCGTGATTGGCATTCACATTGGGGCGATGTATCTGCCGTCCCTGGTGACCGGCGTGCTGGTGGACCGGGTGGGCCGGCTTCCCATGGCGGCGGCTGCGGGCGGAACCCTGCTGCTCGCCGGTGTCACGGCAGCCCTGGCGCCGGGGGAATCGCTGGGGCTGCTGATCCTTGCCCTCGCATTGCTGGGCCTTGGCTGGAATTTTGGCCTCATCGCCGGCACCGCGCTGGTGGTCGATAACACCGCAGCCGAAATCCGTCCGCAGGTGCAGGGCAGAATCGACGTCCTGGTGGCGCTGGCAGGAGCAGGCGGAGGCATGCTGTCAGGCGTCGTCATGGCCGGTACCGGCTACGCCGCGCTGGCGTTGTCCGGCGGCATTCTGGCACTGCTGCTCATTCCGGTGCTGCTGTGGGCACGGCGTTCAGCGGTGGTGGCTGCCCCGGGCCGGTAAAGAAGGTGATCAGCGGATGGGCCCTGAATTTGGATCATCTTCGACGCGCGATGTAACCACGGACTCGCTGGCATGCTGGCTTGTTGGGTTGCCTGGAGCGAAGCCGAACATTCGTGACTGGACGGACGCTGAGTCGAGGAGGGGAGCCGCAACTCTCGACCGCCAGTTCCGGACACCAGACAGCAGCCGAATCAGGATAAGCACCCCGAGCGCCCAGCCAAGTGAACTGGTCCACCCGCCAAGATTCTGCTCAGTCAGCAGATCGATGACCATGAGGAGCGGTAATGCTCCCAACAGCAGGACCGTGGCGGCTGTCAGCAGACGCGAGAGATTTGGGGGCATAAGCTCACTCTAGAGCGTCAATGACGATCGGGGGACCGGGGACGGTTTTGTCTGACAGCTCTACCGGAGAGCGTCCCGCAGCGACCCCGCGATGGCGTTGAGCCAACGGTCTGCCCGGGGCAATTTGTCCTTCATTCCTTCGTCCCACCACCGGCGGAAAACAGGATCCGAGTCCGCGGCGGCCTTCATGATGGTTTCGGAATTCCTTTGGCGGCGGAGCGCCAGGTCAACGATCTGGCTCCTCTGCACGTCATCCATCCCATAGGCATCAGCGAAAATCCTGACCCGGCGTGGGACGTCGACGTCGGAGAGCGCAGGTCCGCGATCCTGTGGATGGCAGAGAGGCGCCCACCAGTACAGGGCGTTGACGACGTCGGCCACCCGGGTTGTGGGTTTGGCCAGATCAAAATCGATCAAGGCCACCGGCATGCTGTCGCGAAAGACGACGTTTCCCGGACAATAGTCCTGATGAGCCACGAGTTCCGGCTTCTCAAACAGGGGCTCTATCGCCGGGTGCGGGGATCCGGGAATCGTCCCGAAGACGGCATCGGTGGGAGGGATCCAACCCTCGGCGGCGTCATGCGCCCGGCGAATCAGCCGGGCAAGCGCCGCCAGCTGCTCGTCCCCTACAGCCCAGTCCGGAAGCGGTTCCATGGGCACGTCACCCTCGACGTAGCTCAAAACCTCCCGACCTTTTGGATCGTACCCATGAGGAATGGGTGCTCCCGTGAAGCCGCGGTCCCTAAGGTGCGAAAGAAACGCATGAATGGTGGCGGTTTGGGGCCGGGCCGGCCGGTGAACAGTGTCCCTAATCCGGTAGACCTCGGTCCAGCCGTCCCCTTCGAGCAGCACCTCGTCGGCCGTACCCTGGTTCTCGGTCACAGGTGCCTCCGCTTTGCCGTCATTGGTTCAACTTCTGTACGAATGCTGCGGCACCTTCGCCGGAGAAGTCCCGTCTATCAACCGGGCGGCCGGAGACTGCCATCAAAAGTGCCAACGCGCTTCCTAGGACCGCTGGGCCGGAACCGTGCTCAAACCCCGAATCGGAAGCCTGCAAACGGAATCCGGCGGCACGTTCCTTGCCGCCGCCCATGGAGATGCCGGTTTTGAGCTGATAACTCAGTGCCTCCTCGGTCGATTCTCGCGGGTAGCGATGCACGAGCCCCAGAGGTCTCCGAATGTCCTCACCGTGCACGATGGCTTCAACAAGCCGGGTTGCCAGTGCAGCAGGCGGCGTTTTGGTTGCCTGCCGGATGCGGCGGAACTCGGCCAGTGTTGCTTCCGGGCTGGCGGCACGTTCCCGGATGATGCCGCGTGCGTTGGCTCCGTCAAAACTGAATTTCGCGGCAACCATTTGACGGACAAAGGCGAGGCGAGTTGTCTTCGCTGTATCGACAAGGTGGGCTACGACGTCGTGAATGTCCCAACCGGGGCAGAGAGACGGCTGCGCCCATTGTTCCGGGGTGAGCGACTCGAGATCGCTGATGAGGGACTGGCGTTCGTTGTGGACAATTCGCCACACCACCGCAGCTGTTGGTCTGGAAGACGTTGGTCCGGAAGGCATGGGGACATACAACCACGAGTCGACACCTGTGTGCGTCGTCTAGTGGCTACTGCTGATCCAATGAACAGGAATGTCGAGGTCGGAGGGCAGAAGCGTGGAGGGGCCGGGGGGAACTCGCTGAAGGGGTGCGGGGGCTGACTATGACTTTCGCGCCTCAAGCAGGCACGTGCTCCGCGCGTTTTCGGGGGCTCGGATAGATCGGCATGAAACATCATGCTCACCATGTCGTCCATTAGGGTGTGTCCAAGCGATAAACAGAACACATTTAGAGATAGGTCCAGGAATGGCTAAAACGCCCGAGATGTCCGCCGCCATGCCCGAAAAGCTTCTTCGTCCGCGGGCGGCTAATGTGTGGGGCGCCGTTGCTTTGGTCTTTCTCCCGGCATTCGTAGTGCTATTCGTCGGCTGGGAAATAAGCGACGCCGTAGGCGGCAGCCGCGACCTGGTGGACAATCTGGGACTTGTGGTGATGTTTGCGGGGGTAGCAAACGTTATCCGCGTGGTGATTTCCAACAAGCAGGAACTCTGCCGCCGCATCGCTGAGAATCTGAGCCAGGAACACGCGATCACGGTGCTGTACCCGTCACTGTTGATCGACACGGGTAGGTTCAGCGGAGGGTTGACGCGACGTAAGGTTCAGGCCGTCGATGAGTATCGCCGGCCGTTGCTCGTCACGTTGAGCTTGGACGACACCGGAACAAAAGTCATCCCCACATTCCACGACGTGGACGGGCATCCGGTACGCGGGCGCTGACCCCTGCTCGGCTAGCAGGAGTCCTGCATTGCTGTGTCTTACTCCAGGCCGTAGACGCGGACCGGATCCCGCTCGAGGATGCGGTCGCGCATTTCGATCTTGAGGACTTCCAGATGAGCCAGTTCGGCGGCTGATTTGTCCGGCTTGGCCGTCAGCTCGATGAACTCATCCGTTACAATACCGTCATCCAACAGCACGCACGTGACCTGAGCCTCGCCGGAACTCACCTCGAAGACGTAGCGGGCAAGAGTATTGCCACGCTCCGGGCGGGCCAGTTCCGGAAGCACTGAGTAACGGTCTCCGGTGACCGCACGGGTCACAAGCTCGAACGCATCCCGGGCGCCGGGACCGGCAAACGGGGTCCGCACCCTGATGTCGCGGCGCTCAACCCGGCCGTTTGCACTGCGCGCGGCGAGCTCAGGCAGCGCCCGTCCCAAAGCGGCGAAGGCGTGCGCCACGCCGCCCGGGAAGCCCGGTCCGTGGTACTTCATGCAGTCGGCAAAGGTGAAGTCCAGCTGCACGCCGTCCTCCCACAAGGTGAGAGTCCGGGCCGGGTTGGGGATCGGCGTCGGGACGGGACGCTCGGGTGTGGAGTAGTTGCTCATTCTGCTGCCTTGGGTTCAATGCTGGGCGTAAGTGCTAAGGGCCATCAATTCTACCTAACCGTTAGCAGGGATTTCGGCACTGTCCTGCACATCTCCGACGGACAGGAAGGCAGGACCAGACTCCTAATCCAAAAGGACCTCAGCACTGTTGTCGGGTCCACCGCCGTCAGGCACTGTGGAGCCCCGCCTACCTGAAACGGAGAGCATCATGGCAACAAGAATCACCTTCGTCATCGACAACCCCACTGATCCCGACGCCTTCGAATCCGCATACAAAGGCGTTAAAAACAGCGCGAAGCAGCTGCCGAAGCTGCACCGGTACGAGGCCTGCCCACCGGACCCTGGACCTGTACTTCGACAGCTACGACGACTCATCAGCCGCAGTGACGACCACGGCGGCTGCAGACTTGTTCGGTCAATTGACCGCCACCGAGACACCTTTTAAAGCATTGTTTTCCGACATCGAAGAAAACTAACGCGGGGTAGCCGCGGCTAGGAGGGGACCGGCGTCGGCCTAGGCTGCGGTGTCTTTGATGACGGTGTAGGAAGCGACAGCGTTGGGTGCCTGCATGCCCGGAGCCTGGTCATCGGAGTGCGAGGCCTTGAAGGAATCCGATTTCAGCCACGCGAAGAAGTCTTCCTTGGAGTCGAACTCCATGGTGGACAGGTAGGTGTTGCTCTTTCCCTCGGGACGCATCAGCGTGCTGCGGCCCAATCCCGGGACGCCTTCAAGGTTCGTCATGCTGTCGATGAAGGCCTTTTCGAAGGCCTCAGCCGTTTCCGGACCAACTTCCAGGGTATTTACGACTACGTACATGTGTGTCCTTCCAACGGTGTGAGCACCGGACAAGGCTGCCCGGCATTGCAATTATACCGACACCTTGTCAGTAAGTACCGCAGGTCCTTTCCAGGCGCACCGAATCGTCGTGGCTCCGGGGGCTTGAAGGGACTTGAGTGAGGACGCTGGACAAGCGGTCCCGGCACCCGGAGACTACTAACACTCCGACAGCCGGCCCCATGAAAAGGATGATTCCATGCCCACCAAGATCACGTTCATCATCGACAATCCTGCCAGCCCGGACGCATTCGAGACCGCCTACAAGGGCATTGCGGACAGTGCCAAACAGCTTCCCAAGCTGCGGAGGTTCGAGGGCGGAAAGGTCTGGCCGAAGGAGGACGGCTCGCCGACACCCGCCCACCGGACACTGGACCTGTACTTTGACAGCTATGAGGATGCCTCGGCTGCAGTGACAGTGCCTCCGTTCGCGGAACTGATCGGTCAGCTCAAGGAAACCGGGACCACCTTCAAGGCGCTGTTCTCAGCGGTGGAAGAAGGGTAGCGACGCGCAGCCCGGCGACTAGAGGCTGTTGCCTTCGTTCTTCGCAGCGGCGGCCTCCCGGGCAGCGAGCCGCCGCCTGAGGTTAAAACCCACTGAAAAATAGGGCGATCGTCCCGCCAACTGCACCGGCAAGTAATAGGGAAACCGAGGTTAAAAAGGTGCTTAGGTTTGGATGCTCGGATCGGCGGATCCAGAAATCAAGCACTGCCCCCAGCACCCCAGCCCCAGCCGGAGCACGCCATCGGCAAGCCCCACGCCATCGGCAAGCCCCACGCCGTCGCGAACCTCTGCCCGCTCCCCGCGAGTACAACCGCGGCTCCCGTGCCGTCCGCACCGATCCATGCCGCACCGGCGACGCTGACCGCGGAGGATGTGCAAAGAATCATCGCAGACTACCATCAGAACAGTGCTGACTTGGCGCACACGGTTTTCGACAACGGGGATGGCACATTCGAGGTGAAGGTAACTTCGCGTTCCATAGCTGCACAGGGAGGGACCGGCACAACTTGCCTTTATGTCGTGGAACAGAGCGGAAGCTTCGCGCTCAAGTAGGGTCCGGCGGGACGGTGCCCGCGTGCCGCGCGCGGTCTACATGTGCGCCCGCAGCTGAGGTTCTGCCCTGCAGGCTGAAGCTCACCGTAACTCCGCTGGCTTTAGGTATTGAGCTGTTTCAGGAACGACTTTAAAATTCTTTTGCGGGGATGGCCTCGGTCTTACATAAAATCTGTAAGGGGCAAATCCAATGGCTGACTTTTTTACGGCCCAGCCGGGCGAGACAGCGGCTCCATTGCCGCCGGGGCCCATCCTGTGCACCGGATCGGCAGGTATGCGGCGCGTTCACCGCTTTTTCCTTTGGGCCTACGACGAGGCACCCGGCCTGGTACGGTCCACCGATACCGGCGATACCGCTCGCGCCGCATACGTTGGAGAAGTACTTGGAAACTTCGACGGAGTGCTTCACATCCACCACGAGGGCGAGGACCTGCTCATGTATCCCCCACTGGCTGGTCGGGCACCGGGGTGCGCACTGCACATAGCCCAGATGCTGGAGCACCACCGACAGGTGGGGGAGCGGCTTGACCGCATCGAACCGGTCCGTCAACGCTGGATGGAGACGGCGGGTGCGGAGGACAGCGAGGAACTCGCTGACCTCTATGAGGGCCTGTCCGCTCTGCTTAAAGTGCACCTGCGCCGCGAAGTCACTGAGGTGATGCCTGTTGTGGACCGGGTGCTGAGCGAAAAGGAAATGGACGCGGTCGGCCAGCACGGGATTGAACAGTTCGACAAGAAGTTCTTGGTGGGCTACCTCGGCATGATGATGGCTACGAATCCTCTGGATGACCAGAAGGCCTTCTTCAAGGAAATCCCCGCGCCGGTCCGTCTTGCCTACCGCCTCGTCGGGCGCAGAATGTATCGGCGACAGTATTCGACACTTTTTCCCGGACGAAAAATCCCGGAGACACTTTAAGCCTGCGGGACCTGCCGATTTATGTGCCTAGCCGGGGCGGTGCCGCGCCAGTGTTGAGCCGGGCCACCTGCAGGGTGAGGTGGTAGCGTTCGGCCAGATTGGGTGCCAGCAGGGCGGCCTCTGCGTAGAGTCGCGCAGCTTGTCCCGTATCGCCGGCGCGCTCGTGCAGGTACGCCCGCGCCGCGGTGTGCCGGGGGAGTGCGGGATCCAAATCCGCCAGCGCTGCGAGTCCGGCGCGCGGTCCGTCCGCTTCTCCGACGGCGACGGCGCGGTTCAGCTGGGCTATCGGGCTGCCGGTGAGCCGGACCAGTTCGTCATACCACCCCACGATCTGCGGCCAGTCCGTTTCCTCCGCCGTCAGCGCGTCCGCGTGCAGGGCGGCGACTGCAGCCTGCGCCTGGTATTCGCCCAGCCGGTCCCGGGCCAGCGCCCGCTGCAGGATCTCCACCCCTTCGGAGATCAGGTCGGTGTCCCAGCGGCCGCGGTCCTGCTCGGCCAGCGGCACAAGCCTCCCGCCGTCGTCAGTCCGCGCCGGGCGGCGGGCGTGATGAAGGAGCATCAGAGCCAGCAGGCCGTGGACCTCGGGATGGTCGATGCCGGCGGCCAACTGCCGGGTCAGCCGGATGGATTCGGCGGCCAGGTCAATGTCGCCGGAGTAGCCCTCATTGAATACCAAATACAGGGTGCGAAGCACGGCGGCCACGTTGCCGGGCGAGTCGAGTCGGACCCCGGCAACGGTGCGCTTGGCCCGGCTGATCCGCTGCGCCATGGTCGCCTCGCCCACCAGATACGCGGCGGCGATCTGCCGGGTAGTCAGCCCGCCCACCGCCCGCAGGGTCAGCGCCACAGCCGACGGCGGAGAGAGGGACGGGTGCGCGCAGAGAAAATACAGCTGCAGCGTGTCGTCGCTTTCGCCCGCGTGGCCCGGTCCGGGCTCGGCGGCGACGGTGAGTTCACGACGACGCCGGGCGGTCTCGGCGCGGGCCGCGTCCAGGAACTTCCGCCACGCGGTGGTGACGAGCCAAGCCTTCGGGTTCCGCGGCCGGTTGTCCGGCCAGCAGCGCAGGGCTTCGATCAGGGCGTCCTGCACCGCGTCCTCGGCCGCCGCGAAATCGGCTCCGCGGCGGACGAGGACGGCGATGACCTGCGGAGTGAGCATGCGGACCAGACGCTCGTCCACCGTGCCGGACTCCATGGTGTCTCCCATGGATCCTCCCTCCCCGGCCTGCCTATTCCGTGATGGTGATGGGCGAGCCCAGGAACGGCCGCAGCTCGATCCACTCCTGCAGTGGCTGTCCGCCGGAGGCGGGGGCGGCGGATAGTTCTCCCGCGAGTTCGACGGCGCGGTCATAGTCGTCCACGTCGATCACCATCCAGCCGGCAATCAGGTCCTTGGTTTCCGCGAACGGGCCGTCTGTCACCGGCGGCCGGCCCTCGCCGTCGTAGCGTACGAAGGTGCCCTCGGGTGCGACGGCCTGCCCGTCGATGTACTCGCCGTTGGCCTGCAACCGATCGGCGAAGTCCTGCATGAACTGCATATGGGCTGAGACTTCCTCGGGCGTCCACTGGTCCATCGGCACGTCATTCAGGGGTGCCGGCGCGCCGCGGTAATGCTTGAGCAACAGATATTTGGCCATGACGGTCTCCTTGGTCTTTGGCGACACCGGGTCGCCAACAACACTGCCATTGTGGCTGTTCTTAATGCTGGGACGGAACCGGGGTGGGAAACTCGACATGGGTTCGCGGATTTGTGGCCGGCTCTGCAGGTTGCAGCGGAGCCTAGGCAGCTGCTCCCGGCGGGCATAGCGTCGATAAGCGTGAGTGAAGTTTCGCTGCCGCTGCGTCTGGCCCGGGCAGTGGGCACCAGCCCGGTCGCTGATCGCGTTGCCGCCGCGCAGGAGTTCCTCTACAAGCCTCTCCTCGAGTGGGCGTGGAAAAGCCCGTTCCATACCGGTGTCCTGGGCCACTGGATCCATCCGCCGCTCACGGATCTGACGCTTGGCTGCTGGGGCAGCGCGTCCATCCTCGACGTAGCCGGCGGAGCCCAGTCACGGCACGGTGCCACCGTCCTGATAGGCGCGGGGCTGGCCGCGGCCGTACCCACCGCTATCGCCGGTGCCAGCGACTGGGCCGGAATGGCTGGTGACGCGCGTCGAATCGGCGTCGTTCATGCCCTGGGTACCGACGTGGCAGTGTTTGCCAACCTCGGATCCCTGATTGCCCTGACATGCGGCCAGCACGGGCTGGGTGTGGCCCTGGCCCTCGCGGGCAATGCGGTTCTGGCGGGTTCCGGGTTCCTGGGAGGACATTTGGTGCTCAACCGCGGCACGGCCCGTCGGGTACCTGCCGACGTCTGACGGGTTTTCGAGCGGGACCGGGCCTCAAGGCAGAGAACTCAGGAACGCCGCCGCATCCGCTGCCACATGTTCCGGGCATTCCCACAAGACCAAGTGGGCGACATCGGGATAGACCTTCAGTTCTGCGCCTTGGATTCTGACGTCCAAGGTGTCCTGGTCATCGCAGGGCAGCAGGCCGTCCTGCCCGCCCCACAGGATCAGCGTGGGAACGGAGATGGCTCCCGACTCGGGTCGGCGGATCTGCCGTGTACAAGCCGTGCAGGCTGAGCTTCCACGCGTGCGCGGGCATGTTCACACCGTCCCGCACCCGGTCCTCGATAAATCATGGGGGAACCTCTTGGACGAGGGGAAACATGGCCAGGAAACCGCGCACCCAGTCCTCGGCGACGGGATCAGTCAGGCCGTCGACGTCGTCGGCGAAAGGGGCCGGCCCTGGAGGGTTCGGGGAGCGCCCACCAGCACGAGCGCCGCCACCCGGTCGGGGTACGCAACAGCCAGTTGCTGGGCAGCATAGCCGTCGCTCGGGGAGCCAAGGACCGACGCCGTAGAAACCTCAAGTGCATCTAGAACTGCTGCGGCATCCTCTGCCTGCTCCGCCAGTCAGTATCCGACCTGCGGTTTCTCGGCATCGCCCTGGCCGCGGAGGGCCGGAGCATAGACCCGGAAGTCGGTCAGCCCGGGCACCATCCGGTCGAAGCTCCGGCGGGATTCAGCCCATGCGTGCAGCAGCAAGACCGGTGGTGCCTCGGTGTCGCCCTGGACGAGGCACGGCACCCTGATGCCGGTGTGGAGTTTGAGATTCCGGACCTCGGATTCCACAGCTCAGGGTAGGCCGTGGCGTAGTGCGGATTCGAGTAGAACTTCGTTTCCGGGATGAATTACCTGGCCATCTGCGCACGGCTTGAAGCAACGGGGCCTGCAGGGTGTCCTGGGCCACCGCAAACCAGGACACTGGCTACCTTCGGTGTGAGTGCCCGATTCGAAGTCGTCGATGGATTGGTCATTCCCGTGGTGATCATCGGCGGGGCTAGGTGGGGCGGCATTCCTTCACAACAGGGGCAGAACGGGGCCTCGGCATAAATGAGCGCAGAAAGCCAAAGACATCGTGATAGATGCTTCCAAGATACCGAGATACTACCTATGCGGTGTAACACGCACTCGACGACTAACCAGTTATAGAACGCGCAATCGGGAGGGCGTAGGGCGGTTCCCCCTGACTACCCCAACCAAGAGGAATCTGTCGGCACCGGAAGGGATTGAAACCTTCTCCACCCAAACTGAGTCTCGAACCGACGGGACGCCGTTCCCGTGGCTTGTCAGATCAAGCACCATCAAAACCCCTAAACCGGCGGAAGAAACTGCGTAGCCAGCCGCTTGAGCAGAATACTTTCGGCGAATAGATTCGCGACCAGCATCTTCGATCTCGCGTTTGATTTCAATACTAAAGCGGTTCAGATATGTAGAAACAGTCAGGTCGGCACGTCCGGATCCGACGTCCGATTCTTCGAACCGGACCCCCGGTCGGAGCGGCGTTCCCTGCAGAAATTCACCTAGATCGCGCTGAAGGTAGTTCTCGGTATATGTCTTCCCAGCCGGATGAGGGTATAAATACTCGGTGCGCGGCCCTAGGGTGCGCCGGCCGATATCAGCACGCGAAGCCATGAACTGGAAGATTAATTCAGCCAAACCGAGAAACTCAATTTCAGTTTTACCATTGAAGTCCGGGCTATCCGACAAAGCTATTCGTGTTGAAGCGAGGAGGTCATCAATGAGAGGATCGGTTGCTAATTGTGAAGCTAGCCTACGCTCGGCATAGTCCCGCTCGAGTTGTGCAGCTAAGTCTGGCTGTTGCTCAACAAGGTGGACGATAGCTGGAGCACTAGAAACTCCAAGGCCCATTGTAAGATTCGGAGCGATCTCTAATGCTTTTCCCAGGCAATCGCCTCCCTCATCGGGCGACTCGTTCCGCACCGCCGTAAGAAATTCCCTGAGAACGGCCGAAGCGGTTTCTTCTGTTGTGGGCTCGGATGCTAGGTCTTCGAGGTGCGCGAGAAGCCCTTCGCGTCTGATGAACGCCGCGTGTATGACAGGCTGAATCACCATTCTGAGGCCGGATGCGGAATTCAAGACTGTAATTGAGCGATCAGCTCGGTAGGCGCTCAACACCCGTTCCATTGCTTGAGCCGGCTGAAGCCAGGATGCGCGGTGTAAGTCCTGCACACATTCTTTGAGCATTCTCGCCACGGAGAACCACTCCACCTCTGCGCGTCCGCGGCTCTGAAGCCAATCGCGAACACCGAGTCCGGTCATTAGAGCAGCTCTACGATCTACCACGAGACTCAATGCATCAACCGCCTCGTTCACGCGGTTTACGGCATCGACACTCCCGAACGACAGGACTGCATCCAGAACTCTTCGGTACATGGATGCATCGTCTTGGGATTCCACAACTCGTTCGGCCGCAAGGAAATTGTCGCGGCCCGCGGTCAAATGCGTCCTAACATCGACATGATTGGAAGCGCTAAGAGAATCACGTAGCTCCGCTAGGCCCAGTTCAAACAGAGCGGCACCCCGTGTCTCTTCCACATCTGTCAGGAGCAGCAGCACGTTTCGGGAGCGGCTTTGCCCCCATACCTCATCAGCAATACCCAAAAGTCGTGGAACTCGCTCGAGGAGTTCCGGTGAATCATCTGTAGTTAGGTCCAGCAATACGTCCACAACCCGGAGTTCGCGTGCTGCGCCCGCGAGAGCAATTCTGGTGGCCGTTTCCAAGTAGTTGTAGGCTTGGAAGCCCGAGCCGGTATTACGGAGCGACTCAAATCTCTCAAGCAGCTTGCGTAGTACGCGGTCGCCCTCTGCCGCCAGAATCCCTGGGCAATTAAGAAAAACATCCGAGGCGTCCGTGAAAACCAAGTTCCAAGCAGTTTCAGTTAATTCCCGCATAGCGAGCCTAACTAATGGCAGCGACTCTGCTTTTCCGTTCCTTACGCACGCCTCAGCGAGGGCAATGAGCTCGGGTAAGGGCGCCGAGGAAAGCTTAGAGGCTTCTTCATCCCAGTTTTCTGCAGCGGACTGCCTGAGAATCCGGTCGCCATAGGCAGAAATCGACTCGACCGTAAGTTCCTCTGGGACACACTCATTGGCAAGAGACTCAAACAAACCCATGGCTATGACATCACTTGCAAAGTCACCACAACGTGCCATCACCGGTCGCAAGGTAAATCTGGTCCTCAGCGACAGCATCTCTTACAGCATCTGGTTTTGCAGTCGTGATTATCACTTGAAGACCCGGCAACTCACGTTGTAAGCGGTTCAGCTCCCTAAGTAGGGTACGTTCGTCTTCGGTTTTTAGTTCATGCGACCCTGGAGAGTCCAAAAGTATCAAGCCTGGGTGCGTCCCATTGCCTCGAATCGCGCCGATCCTAAGCAAGGCAACTAGGAGGGCCACACGTAAACGTACTCGCTCACCACCGGAGGTATTGCCGAAGGTATCGGGAACCCCGGCAGTGGTTACTTTGAGTCCGCCGCTTCTGTTGAGTTCAACGGAGTCGAGGTTTTTTATGCCGAAACTCCTTCCAAGTTTCGCCACTTCTTCGTTGAGTTCAACAAACATTGCGTTGGCAGCCTCTCGGGTGCCGTCCTCAAGTACCTTGACTGTGGCTTTCAGCACTGAGGTCGTATCAGAGGTTCTGGTACTTGAATCTTTTCCAGACGGGATCGAAGAAATTGCACCTTCGATGCGGGCCAGCGCAAGCTCAGTATCGCGCCTTTTCGCAGTGGTACGAGACTGGCTCGCATGAGCAAACTCGGCGGTGAGCCGGGTCAGGAGGTCCTCCACCTCCTGGAGCACGCTCGATGCTTCCGCCGCGGCTGCTTCGGCCGCAACTTCAGCTGTGAGTAGTGCGTCAAGGGCAGTGACGGCCTCATCCCCGCCGTCTGCATCTTCGACGGTAGCCTCCACCTCGTCCTCAGCATCAATGGCAGGGTGATCCTCCGACAGAGGCAGGGCGGATGTGCATACGGCACACTTGTGCTCATCTTGCTCGATTGCGATCCGTCTGGAATCTATACTCCCTTCGCACCGTGGACAGTGCTTGGGGCTGAGACCCTGAAACAATAATGCGGCAATCTCTGACTCGAGTATGTCAGTTGACCGCCGCTGTTCGGCCTGTCGATCAGCTCTAGCCTCCGCCAGTATCTGATTCAGCTCCCGAGCACCCGCGGCCGCCGCAACGTAGCGACGTTCAGCCGTCCTGAGCTCCCCTTCAATGGCGGCGATAGACCGTCCGGAGGATGCCTCTTTATCGATGGAATCAAGCGAGGCCTGGTACGCGGCCTTCTGAGATTGTAAGTCGGCAAGACGGCTAACCAATACTTCTGCGTCTTCGGTTTCGCGCCTTGAAGTGTTTCTCTCATCTTGGCTGATTTGATTCAGAAGAACCTTCGTACGTATCTCGTCTGATAACAAGGGAACGTCGCAGAATAACTGCAGGATTCTCGCCGGCAGGCCAGCCATGGCGATATCCCCCAAGAGGACATCCGATCCTGCATCAGGGAGGTATATTGCCCCAAAGTAAGTGGGCCACTTATGCACTTGAGGCCTACCTTCAGAGCTTTTTGGGAACTTCTGCCAGTTTGTTATGGGCTGCAACCCGAACCTGTCAAGCATGAGCGCTGACTGGAATTCCGCGAAGTCCACCTCATTTAGGTCCCGGGCTAGTAGTCGGCATCCACCAATCATTTGGCCCTGTACTAGTGATTCCTCGATCTCTTCATTGGAGCCCCCCGAGATCACAGTCGCGGCGAATGTTCTGCCATCCTTGCTCTCTAACTTCACCGCCATCGGTACTGAATTTAGGTCGTATTCAACGGTGACATTTCTCAGCCACGGCTTGACATCGGTCCGAAGCCGTCGAGGTGAACCCCTTAGCGCCCAAGTAATAAGCTCCAAAACAGTGCTTTTCCCCTTAAGATTCGACTCGGTGACAAGCGCTGTCACGCCTGAGCCGAAACTAAAGTCGGCCTCAAAAGGGCCGGGTGAACTGATGTTTTCCTTCACACCATCAAATCTGACCCGACGGATTCGCAGCGATCGGAGCGGCGCTGGAGTTGAAGTGAGCTTTATGTCAAAACTGTCCAGGACGGAATCAACGGTGTCACTCGAGAGCTTCGCCCTGTTAGCTATGTCTTGTCGTATGGGGCCGGGGCCGGTTCTTTGAGGTGTCTTCATCCTACGTCCTTTATCGTTCCGTCAAGCCTTAAATCAGATAGGCGGTTCCGTGCACGGTCGGTAATGCTCGGAATTCGGAAACCATGAGGGGTGTTCAAATATTCTTCCTGAAGATATTGCCGGTCTTTTAATTGCGTCGCACCGATTCCGTCCGCTAAGGCAACTACCAGTTTTGAGCGGGCGCTATACCAGTCAAGGGCAGGATATTTCTGCGCGGTCTCGGAAACCTTGGCCCGTCCCTGCTCCAGCAAGTAGTAATCATGCTGAGTTATATGGCCAGGTGCTCCTCGTAGCCGGCGAACAACCAAATCCGCTTGCCTTAGAATCGCCAAGGCATCATCTAACTGCTCGTATGCGCCAAATAGATAACGCAGCATCGGATACCGTCGAAGTTCGGGTTCTTCGCTATCCAAGATTTGTTCAGCGAGCATCAGTAATGTTGGATCGCGGTCGCCGTTTTCGAAATCGTTAAGAAGCTCATTGGCTAAGTAATCGGGATTTCGTACCCAAAAATCCAGCTTCTGCAGCCTGATCTGTGTCCGCACGACCCCGACAGCGGTACTGAGTGCAGGTTCTGTGGGGGCTTCGGCCAATGGCTCTGCTGCAGCGTCCAGAAGCATAAGAATGCGGATGGCGTCCTGCATGCGCGTTGTGCGGCCACCGGTCAACGTAATCATTCCCTCTCGAACAGCCACTAGCAGTCAAAAGGCGAGCCTAGTTCAGACTTGAGAAATCGGTTATAGCAACACGCAGGAATCAAGGAGATCAACTCATGAATAGAATTGAGGCTGTTGCTTAGTGCATCCGCAAAAGACTGTCCGCGCGACGAATAGCTACATTCCGCGCCTCAGCGGAGCCGTGCCGAGGTGGGAGTAGTCGGCCGAGCCGCCGATCATTGGAAAGGTCGTGAATTACGTACCTGGTCTCCATGTATGTACGGCGACTGTGCAAGCTTCCCGGCAACCAAGATTAGGTTTGCTCCCAACTCAGCGACGTGCGGGATCCGTCCCCGTCACACCCCGCCCCACGATTCCGTCACATACCGTGCCACCGCGTACCCTTGACTCTGTGAAAACCTTCGAAGACCTCTTTGCCGAGCTGAGCCGGAAAGTTCAGGACCGCCCCGCCGGGTCACGCACCGTGGCCGAATTCGAGTCGGGCGTGCATGGCATCGGTAAGAAGGTTGTTGAGGAGGCCGCCGAAGTGTGGATGGCCGCCGAATACGAATCTGATGCCGAATGCGCCGAAGAAATCTCTCAGCTGCTCTACCACCTCCAGGTCCTGATGCTCGCCAAAGGCCTGACCCTGCAGGACGTCTACAAGCATCTCTAGCCGCGCGCTGACCCTTCAGCGTGTGGCCCGCCGGTCGAATTACTCCCGTCAAGCAGTGACAAACTTCCAGCGAAAGATGCAACCATGCTCCGCGTAGCCGTACCCAACAAGGGCGCCCTGTCCGAATCCGCCTCCGCCATGCTCAACGAGGCGGGCTACCGCCAGCGCCGCGATACCCGCGAACTGGTCATGGTGGACCCGGACAACGACGTCGAATTCTTCTTTCTCCGCCCCCGCGACATTGCCGTTTACGTAGGCGCCGGCACGCTCGACGTCGGCCTCACCGGCCGCGACCTCTTCCTTGACGCCCAGGTGGACGCGGAGGAACTGATGAGCCTCGGCTTCGGAGCCTCGACCTTCCGCTTCGCCGGTCCGGTGGGGGACTTCACCACCATTGACCAGCTCGAAGGCAAGCGCGTGGCCACCAGCTACGACGGCCTGCTGCGCGCCTACCTGGCCGAACGCGACATCACCGCGTCCGTGGTCCGGCTCGACGGCGCCGTGGAATCCTCCGTGCGCCTCGGCGTCGCGGACGCCATTGCCGACGTCGTCGAAACCGGCACCACCCTCCGCGCCGCCGGCATGGAAATCTTCGGCGAGCCCATCCTGAAGTCCGAGGCCGTGCTGATCGGCCGCAAGGACGCCGAGCACCCGGCCGGGCTGGACGTGCTGATCCGCCGCCTGCGCGGGGTTTTGGTGGCCCGGCAGTACGTGATGATGGACTACGACGTGCGCCGAGAGCTCCTCGACGAAGCCGCCGCCCGCACCCCCGGCCTGGAATCACCCACCGTTTCCCCGCTGCAGGACTCCGACTGGGTGGCCGTGCGCTCCATGGTCAAGCGCACCGACACCAACCGGATCATGGACGAGCTGTACGACATTGGCGCCCGCGCCATCCTCGTCAGCACCATTCACGCCTGCCGAATCTAGGGGAGAACACCATGAGTGTTGCCATCCGCGTCATCCCCTGCCTGGACGTCGACGCCGGCCGCGTGGTCAAGGGCATCAACTTTGAGGGCCTGCGCGACGCCGGGGATCCGGTGGAACTCGCGCACCGGTATGACAAGGCCGGCGCCGACGAGCTGACCTTCCTGGACGTCACCGCGTCCTCGGGCAACCGGGACAACGTGTTCGACGTCGTCTCCCGGACAGCGGAGGAAGTGTTCATTCCGCTGACGGTCGGCGGGGGAGTGCGCGGCATTGCGGACGTGGATAAGCTGCTGCGCTCCGGTGCGGACAAGGCCTCCATCAACTCCGCCGCTGTGGCCCGCCCGGATGTCATCGACGAAATCACCCGCCACTTCGGTTCGCAGGTGCTGGTGCTCTCCGTGGACGCCCGGCGCACGCACGACGGCGCCACGCCGTCGGGATTTGAAATCACCACCCACGGCGGCCGCCGGGGCACCGGGATCGACGCCGTCGCCTGGGCCCGCGAGGCAGCGGACCGCGGCGTGGGGGAGATCCTGCTGAACTCCATCGACGCCGACGGCACCCGTGAGGGCTTCGACATCGAGATGATCAAGGCCGTGCGTGCCGCGGTGAAGGTTCCGCTGATCGCCTCCGGGGGAGCCGGCAAGCCGGAGCACTTCCCAGCCGCCGTGATCGCCGGTGCGGACGCGGTTTTGGCTGCGTCGGTGTTCCACTTCGGGCCCGACCATGCCATCGCCGACGTTAAGCAGGCCATCCGCGAGGCCGGGTTCCCGGTCCGCTAGGACGCTCACAATAAGAAGCATCCCCGACAGCTAGGGTGGCAGCATGGGGATGTATACACGCTCAAGCGTGCTGAGCGTGGGCTCTGCAGTGCTGGTGCTGGCAGGGGCAGTGGTCTGCGCCCTGCCGGCCCTGTGGCTTGGGATCAATCTTGGGTATTACCCCAGCCGGATGGTGTGCACGCCGGAAACCGGTTACGGCTCCGGCTGCTACGAGGGGGGAATGGAGATTGCATTCGTGGTCTTTTCCTTTGTGTGGCTGCCCTGTGCCGGCGTCTCGTTGTATGCGACTCTGCGGTTCCGGCAGGTCGGCACGTGGGTCCGTAGATGGTGGCCGTTTTTGGCCTTCTCAGTCCTGACGGTCCTCTTCGTCGCCGCCGGCATCTTTTCTGCGCTGAGTGGCCCGTATGCCTATTTCTAATCCGGCTTTTTTGGCGCCCACTTTCGGGATGGGCGGAGGACGCGGCGAAACCGCGGGGTGCAGTGGAAATAAACGGAGCCACACCGGACTTGTGTCTTAAGTGCCCTACGGCACTGTTCCCCCAAAGCATGGAGAAATATGACTACCGCACGCGCTTACGCTGCCACCTCGCCTACCGATGACCTGGTTCCCACCACCATTGAACGGCGCGACGTCGGTGCCCACGACGTCCTGATCGACATCGCCTACGCCGGTGTCTGCCACTCCGACATCCACACCGTCCGCGGCGAATGGGGACCCATCGCGTACCCGCAGGTGGTGGGGCACGAAATCGTCGGCACCGTTGCCGAGGTCGGCTCCGACGTCACCAAGCACAAAGTTGGCGACCGCGTGGGCGTTGGCTGCATGGTCAACTCCTGCCGCGAGTGTGAAAACTGCCAGGCCGGCATGGAGAACTACTGCCTCAACGGCAACATCGGCACCTACGCGAGCAAGGATGTGGACGGCAGCATCACCCAGGGCGGCTACGCCACCTCCGTGGTGGTCAACGACGACTTCGTCCTCAGCGTCCCGGAGAGCATTCCGTACGAAGCGGCAGCTCCGCTGCTCTGCGCCGGCATCACCACATACTCGCCCCTGATGCACTGGAACGCCGGCCCCGGCAAGCGAGTCGCCGTCGTCGGCATGGGCGGACTGGGCCACATGGCAGTTAAGATCGCCGTCGCCATGGGCGCCGACGTCACCGTCCTGTCACAGACCCTCAGCAAGCAGGAGGACGGCCTGCGGTTTGGTGCAAAGGACTACTTCGCCACCAGCGACGAGAGCACCTTTGAGAAGTTGTCCAACACCTTCGACCTGATCATCAACACGGTCAGCGCGCCGATTGACCTGCAGCAGTACCTCTCGCTGCTGCGCCTGGACGGCACCATGGTCAGTGTCGGCGCCCCGCCGGAGCCCCTGCCCATCTCTGTCTTCGCCCTGATGGGCAAGCGACGCTCCTACGCCGCCTCGAACATCGGCGGCATCCGCGAAACCCAGGAAATGCTGGACTTCTGCGCCGAGCACAACATTGCCCCGGAAATTGAACTGATCGACGCCGCCGAGATCAACACCGCCTACGAGCGCGTGCTGAAGTCCGACGTTCGGTACCGCTTCGTCATTGACGCGGCAACTATCTAGGTTTCATAGCCCTTAGCCGGGATAAGGCGCCTCACCGGTGGGTGGGGCGCCTCAGCGGTATCTTGGGGCGCGGTTATCAATGCTGTCTGGCTGGCCGCTTCCATCCCTCCCTCTGCGGTGACAGTGCCGGCAGGCGCCGCAGAATTGGGGACACAACACGCGGGGATGCTTTCCTGCGCGCCGTCGGTTGGGGGTGCGCGGTAATCTGCGGGGCATGACTTACGACATCTTGGCCTTTGACCCGAACAGCGTGACGGACGAGGACTTCCCCGCCTGGTGGAACAAACAATCAGAATGGTCCGAGGATCATTCCTACGACGACGCAGCCGTGACAACGCCATCCTTGAGGGAGTTTTACGGCGACCTTATTCAAACGTTTCCACCGATGAACGGACCCGGCTCCCCGACGGATGAAGAATTTGACGCGGATCCCGAGCTGGAGGTCCGGGTGACCGATTACTCCATCGGGACAACCGTGGTTTACGGGGCCTTCGCCTGGAGCCAGGAATCCGCGGCCAGGCCCCTCTTCACGTCTCTGGCGGCAAAGCACGGCGTCGCAGTCGCTCTGGTCAGCGACGGCGACGCGATCCTTCGCCCGCCCGCCGAAAGATCCGGGAGCTGACGGCACGGACGAGCACGTGAGTGTCCGTGCCGTGAAGGCACCGGTAACGCCGTCTCGCCTGAGGCAAAGTCGACGCTAGATCCCGATATCGGCGCTTTCCAGAAGCGCGACGGCGTCCGGCTGGCCCTCGAACATCACGAGTGCCTGCTTGGTGCGGCCATGGGCGTGCATGAGCAGCTCGCAGGGCTCGCCGATGATGGCCACGGACACGGGAGCGCGCTTGGCGACGTGCCGGGGACCGTCCGGACGCACCAGGACAATGCCGAGGTCCACTCCGCGGTACAGCAGGGCCGCACGCTTGATCAGGTCCGCCCACAGGGCATCGGAATAGTCGGGGTCCAATGCCCGCGGAGCCCAGCGGTCTCCGGCGCGGCGCACGTCTTCGGTGTGGATGAAGTACTCCACGAGATTGGCGCTGTTGTCCACGGCCTTCAGATGCATGGGGGACAGGCGCGGAGGACCGGCGCGGAAGGCGCGGACCAGCTTGGCGTACCCCTCGGTGGTGGAAGCCCTGGCAGCCATTTCCTCCATGGCCTTGTCCGTTTTCTTGGCAAAGGGCTTCAGGAAAAACCCCAGCGCGGCGGCGGGCTTGTGCTCGCGCAGATACAGGTGGGCGGCCAAGTCCTTGGTCAGCCAGCCTTCGCACAAAGTGGGCGCTTGAGGACCGGCCGCAAGCAACGTTTCGGCCAGGACTTCACGGGAAGGTTGTACGTATCGCATCACTGCTGAAACTAGCACGTTCGGCGGTTTTTGGCGCGGGCGACGGGCCCGGAGAGTGGGCTGCACCCAAACACACTAGAATCGGTACGATGCCTTCCTCAATCTCTTCCTCAGACTTCCCGTCCGCGCCCGGCCTCGATCCCGCGATCAGTGCAGCACTGAAGCGCGACGACGCCGGACTGGTGGCCGCCGTCGTCCAGCAGCACGACACCGGTGAGGTGCTAATGCTCGGCTGGATGGACGACGAGGCGCTGCACCGCACCCTGACCACGGGACGGGTGACCTTCTGGTCCCGCTCACGCCAGGAATACTGGCGCAAGGGCGACACATCCGGGCATGTCCAATGGGTCAAATCCGTGGCCCTGGACTGCGACGGCGATGCCCTCCTGGTCCGCGTGGACCAGGTGGGGGCCGCGTGCCACACCGGAACGCACACCTGCTTTGACGGCCGGGAGCTCCCCGTTCTGGCCGCGACCGACGCCGCCAGCTGACCCGGAAAGAAACCAGACACATGCAGGATCTTGGAGTTATCCGTCCCGGCCTTGAGGAATTCCGGGCCCTGGCCGCTGAACACCGCGTGGTTCCGGTGCACCTGAGCGTGCTGGCCGACGCCCACACACCCATCGGCATCTATCGCAAGCTCACCGCGGGCGCGCCGGGAACCTTCCTGATGGAATCCGCTGCCGCCGGCGGAGTCTGGTCCCGGTACTCCTTTATTGGCGCCTCCTCCCGCGCCACGCTGACCACGCACGACGGCGAAACGCACTGGCTCGGCGAGCCGCCGACCGGGGTGCCGCTGGACGGAAACCCCGTGGAAGCCGTGGCCCGCACCATTGACCTGCTGCAGACCGAGCGGCTGGACGGCGTGCCGCCGTTCACCTCCGGGCTGGTGGGGTTTGTCGGCTGGGAAACCGTTCGGCACTGGGAAAAACTGCCCAACCCTCCTGTGGATGACCTGGACCTGCCGGAACTGGCCATGAACCTGGTCTCGGACATGGCCATCCACGACAACTCCAACGGCACCGTCATGCTGGTGGCCAACGCCATCAACATGGACGGCTCCGACGAGCGCGTGGACGAAGCTTGGCACGACGCCGTGGCGCGCGTAAATTCCATGCTGCAGCGGCTGGCTGAACCCACCCCGCAGCCGGTCTCCGTGCTGAACGGCGGAAGCGTGGACACCTCCACCCTCACCGACGGCGTCAAGGAATCCTGGCCCAAACCCGAGTACACCAAGGCGGTGCAGCGGGGCAAGGAAGCCATCGTGGACGGCGAAGTGTTCCAGGTGGTCATTTCGCGGCGCTTCGAACTGGACTGCGCGTCGGACCCGCTGGACGTGTACCGGGTGCTGCGCAACACCAACCCGAGCCCGTACATGTACCTGTTCAACTTCGAGGACTCCCGCGGCAACCCGTTCGCCGTCGTCGGCTCCTCGCCCGAAGCCCTGGTGACAGTGACGGGCAGCGAAGTCATCACCCATCCCATCGCCGGCTCCCGGCCGCGCGGCAAGACCACCGAACTGGACCGTGCCCTGGCCGAGGAACTGCTGGCGGACGAAAAGGAACGCGCCGAACACCTGATGCTGGTGGATCTGGCCCGCAACGACCTTTCCAAGGTGTGCGCTCCCGGCAGCGTGGACGTCACGCAGTTCATGGAGGTGGAGCGGTTCAGCCACATCATGCACCTGGTCTCCACCGTGGTCGGTGAACTCGCGCCTCAGCGCAGTGCCTATGACGTGCTGGCTGCAACCTTCCCGGCCGGAACCCTGTCCGGCGCCCCCAAGCCCCGCGCCCTGCGCCTGCTGGACGAGCTGGAGCCGCACCGCCGCGGCATTTACGGCGGCGTTGTCGGCTACCTGGACTTCGCCGGAGACATGGACATGGCCATCGCCATCCGCTCGGCACTGCTGCGCGACGGCAAAGCTTTTGTCCAGGCGGGCGGCGGCATCGTGGCGGACTCCGACCTGGAAGCCGAGGCCCAGGAAACAGTCAACAAGGCGGCCGCGCCGCTGCGCGCTGCCCTGATTGCCCGGAGCCTGGAAACCGTCGCCGCCGCACCAAGCTTCTCCCACCCCCAATCCTCAGAGCAGGAAGTACCGCAGTGAGCACATCCACCAAACGGTGGCAGCGCAAGGGAACCGTCATCATGGCGGCGGTGCTCTTTGGCATCGCAGCCTTTGCCACCACCACGCGCACATGGCTGAACGTCCAGCTGCCCGCGACGGCCGTCCAGACCCCGGACCTGGCCGTTTCAGGATCCGATGCCGCCACCGCGGTGACGGCCTTCGCCGTCGTCGCCATTACGGCAGGCCTGGCAGCCTCGATTGCCGGGTCCGTGGCCCGCTGGATCGTCAGCGTGATCCTGGTGGTCTCGGGTATCGGTGTGGCTGCCGCCAGCTGGACCGTCATCAGCGATCCCGCCCAGGGCGCCGCCGGAGCCATCGGACAGGCGATCGGTGTCAGCGGAGCAGCCGGCACCGTGGTTACGCTCACGGGCATGCCGTGGGCGGCATTGGTATCAGGTGTCCTGATCGCGCTCACCGGCGTCTGGCTGGCTATCGCCAGCCGCAGCTGGAAGTCCTCGCGCCGTTACGCACCGGTACCTGCTGCCGGCACGACGACGGACCCCGCCGACTCCGCAAGCACGGTGACGGACCCCGCTTCGCCCGACGCCGGAAACAGTGACGAGGGCCCGGAGCCGGTTGATGAAATCGACAGCTGGGACCGGCTGACGCGCGGGGATGACCCCACGAACTACCGCTGAACCACAGTCCCGCCAGACCGGCGCCCGCCGGAATCGTTAAAGCACCGCAACACGTGAAAGAGTTTCCGCCAGTCAATGGCAGAATGGAAACTGATTCGTACAGAGGAGATTTACCATGAGCTCAAACGCCACCCGCAGCAACGTTGACGCCAAGCCCGAAAATGAAGCCGAGCGCCACGCCAGCATCCACGATGAAACCATCGGCCACGGCAACACCCCCGCAGCCTGGACCTGTGTCCTGATCATGATCGTCGGCGCCGGAATCTCCAGCGTTGGCTTCATCATTGCCAGCGTGCTGTGGTTCTGCATCGGCCTGGGCGTCATCGCGCTCGGCCTGGTGGTTGGCTTCATCATGAAGAAGGCCGGCTACGGCGTGGGCGGCTCGAAGCTCTCCAACAGCGGCCACTAAATCATGAGCGTCCTGGACGACATCATTGCCGGCGTCGCCGAGGACCTCGACGCACGCCGGCAAGCCGTTCCGCTGGAACAGATGCGGGAGCGTGCCCATGCGGCTGCTCCCGCACTGGACGCCTTTGCTGCCCTGGGCGGCAATGACAACCCCCGCGGCGAACTCCGGGTTATCGCCGAGGTTAAGCGCAGCAGCCCCTCCAAGGGTGCCCTCGCCGAGATTACCGATCCGGCCGCCCTGGCGGCCAGTTACGAAGACGGCGGCGCAGCGGTCATCAGCGTGCTCACGGAACAGCGGCGCTTCGGCGGTTCGCTGGCCGATTTTGACGCCGTCCGTGCCGCAGTGCGGATCCCGCTGCTGCGCAAGGACTTCACCGTTGACGAGTACCAGATCTGGGAAGCCCGTGCCCACGGCGCCGACTTGGTGCTGCTCATCGTGGCAGCCCTTGACGATGCCCAGCTCAAGGATTTCCTGGCGCTCACGCATGAGCTGGGGATGAACGCCCTGGTGGAGACACATACCGCGCAGGAAGTTGAACGCGCCGTCGCCGTCGGTGCCCGAATCGTAGGCGTGAACGTGCGCAACCTGAAAACCCTGGACGTTGACCGTACGGTCTTCGCGCCGCTGGCCGGCAGCATCCCCGCCGCAGCGCTCGTGATCGCCGAATCCGGAGTCCGCGACACCGCCGACGTCGAGCAGTACGCCGCCGACGGCGCCAACGCCGTCCTGGTGGGGGAGGCCCTGGTGCGCCACGATGATCCTGCGGCCACCATCGCCGACTTCGCCCAAGCCGGCCGCAGGGCCATCGCCGCCCGGCAGATCCACGGCAAAGGCTGACGGCAGGCTGACAGAGCAACACATTCCCTGTCCGGGCGGTCCGCCGTCCGGACCAAAGCAGGACAGGAACCAGCCCCATGACCGGGAATCCGGACCAGACCGGCGCAGCGCAGACCAACGCAGCGTCAACAGCCCCTTCCACTGCCCCCGCTGAGGATGCCCAGCGCGCCGCGGCCGGAACCGTCACGGAAGAGGTGGCTGAAGCGTTCCTGAACGTTCACGGTTCGCTGCGCCACGCCTCCGGACCGTATTTCGGCGAGTACGGCGGACGATGGATGCCGGAATCCCTGATTGCCGCACTGGATGAGCTGGAAGACACCTTCGAGAAGGCCAAGGCCGATCCGGAGTTCCGCGCTCAGATTGCTGACCTGAACAAGAACTACTCCGGCCGTCCGTCCCTGCTCACCGAAGCCAAGCGCTTCGCCGAGCACGCCGGCGGCGTCCGGATCTTCCTCAAGCGCGAAGACCTGAACCACACCGGTTCCCACAAGATCAACAACGTCCTGGGCCAGGCCCTGCTGGCCAAGCGGATGGGCAAGACCCGCCTCATCGCCGAAACCGGAGCCGGCCAGCACGGTGTGGCCAGCGCGACCGCGGCCGCCCTGCTGGGCCTGGAGTGCGTGGTGTACATGGGCGCCGAGGACTGCCGCCGCCAGGCCCTGAACGTGGCCCGGATGGAACTGCTCGGCGCCACTGTGATCCCGGTGAGCCACGGCTCGGCCACCCTGAAGGACGCCATCAACGAAGCGCTGCGTGACTGGGTCGCCAACGTGGACAACACCCACTACCTGCTGGGCACCGCCGCCGGAGCGCACCCGTTCCCGGCCATGGTCCGCTACTTCCACGAAGTCATCGGTGAAGAAGCCCGTGCTCAAATGCTGGAACAAACCGGCCGGCTGCCCGACGCCGTGTGCGCCTGCATTGGGGGCGGCTCCAACGCCATCGGCATTTTCCACGGCTTCCTGGATGACCCCGACGTAAAGATCTACGGGTTTGAGGCCGGCGGCGACGGCGTGGAAACCGGCCGCCACGCCGCCACCATTACCCTGGGCCGCCCGGGCGTGCTGCATGGCGCCCGCTCCTACCTGATGCAGGACGAAGACGGCCAGACCGTGGAGTCCCACTCGATCTCCGCCGGCCTGGACTACCCCGGCGTGGGACCGGAACACTCCTACCTCTCCGACATTGGCCGGGTTTCCTACGAGCCCATCACCGACAGAGAAGCAATGGATGCCTTCCAGCTGCTCTGCCGCACCGAAGGCATCATTCCGGCGATTGAGTCCGCACACGCGCTGGCCGGCGCCATCAAGGTGGGCCAGCGGCTGGCCGCCGAAGGCGATCCGTCGGAAAAGCTTGTGCTCGTAAACCTCTCCGGCCGCGGTGACAAGGACGTGGCCACCGCCGCTGAATGGTTCAACCTGCTGGATGACAAATCGGCCGAAGCTGAAATCGGCAAAGAAGGGGAACAGCTGTGAGCACTGCAGTCGACAACACCTCCGGCTCGGGCACCGCTGCCCTCAGCAAGTCCGCGGCGGCCATTGACCGCGCCGCCGCCGACGGGCGCGCCGCGCTGATCGGCTATCTGCCCGCGGGCTACCCCAGCGTGCAGGACACCATCGACGCAGGAATTGCCCTGGCCCGCAACGGGGCTGACCTGATCGAAATCGGCATTCCGTACTCCGACCCGGTCATGGACGGCCACGTCATCCAGGCCGCCACCACCGAAGCGCTGGCCTCCGGCTTCCGTGTCAGCCAGGTGTTCGACGTCGTCGCCGGCATCACCGCAGCCACGGACGCCGCCGTGCTGGTCATGACGTACTGGAACCCCGTGGTCCGCCTCGGTGTGGACGAATTCTCCCGCCGGCTGGCCGAAGCCGGGGGAGCGGGGCTGATTACCCCTGACCTGGTCCCCGACGAGGCCTCCGAATGGATGGCAGCCTCGGACAAGTACGGGCTGGACCGGGTCTTCCTGGTGGCGCCGTCGTCTACTCCCCAACGCATGAAAAGCACCGTTGCGGCCAGCCGCGGCTTCGTCTACGCCGTATCCATCATGGGTGTCACCGGCGCGCGCACTTCAGTCAGCACGGCCGCCAAAGACGTGGTGTCCGCCGCCCGTGCCGCCGGCGCACAGCGCGTCTGCGTGGGCCTGGGCGTCTCCAACTCCAGCCACGTCCGCGAAATCGGAGCCTATGCCGACGGCGTGATCGTGGGCACCGCACTGGTGGCCGCACTGCGCGACGGCGGTGTCCCCGCCGTGGCGGACCTGACCCGCGAACTCAGCACCGGAACCCGAAAGAGCAGCTAATGAACCTGATGTCCGTGACGGCTCCGGCCAGCATTCCCAGCCCGCCCGCGGACTTCAGCAGCTTCTCGCTGGGTCCCCTGACCATCCACACGTATGCCCTGTGCATCCTGGCCGGCATCATCCTGGCACTGTGGATGACATCAGTGCGCTGGAAGCGTCGGGGACTGCCCGAAGAGGCCGTATGGGACATCGCCATCTGGGCGATCCCGTTCGGCATCATCGGCGGCCGGCTCTACCACGTCGTCTCCTCACCGGCGGCTTATTTCGGCGCGAACGGTGACCTGTCCCTCATCCCGCAGATTTGGCGGGGCGGGCTGGGGATCTGGGGTGCCGTGGCCCTTGGCGCCGTCGGAGCCTGGATTGGGTGCCGGCGGGCCGGCATCAAGCTCTCCACCTTCGCCGACGTCGGCGTTCCCGGGCTGCTGCTGGCACAGGCCGTAGGCCGCTGGGGGAACTGGTTCAACCAGGAACTCTTCGGCAGCCCCACCGACGTGCCGTGGGGACTGGAAATCGATGCGAACAATCCCAACTTCCCGGACGGGACAGCCCCGGGAACCCTTTTCCACCCCACCTTCCTCTACGAATCCCTCTGGTGCCTGGCCGGGGTGGCCCTGCTGCTTGCCCTGGACAAACGTTTCCGGCTGCGCGGCGGGCGGCTGTTCTGGATTTACGCCGCGTATTACACCCTGGGCCGGCTGTGGATCGAGATCCTGCGCATCGACGACGCCGAAATGATTACGTTCTTCGGCGTCACACAACGGTTGAACGTGTGGACCAGTATCGGGCTCCTCATCTTCTCCGTGGGGATGTTCATTTCCCTGACAATCCGCGCCGGAAAAGGGAAGGAAGGGTCCCTGTACCTTCCCGGGCATGAGCCGGAACCCGCCGTCGCCGAACGTGAGGCAGATAACAACACGGAAACGGAATCTTCGGATTCCGGAACCGGGGCATCATCGCAACCGACGCGTGCTAATCTCGCAGAGACAAAAAACGAGGACGTAGATTCTCGCAAGCCCGGGACACCGGGTACTGCCAAGTAGCACCGGCCCGGGTCACCCTCGCGGCGGGTGCTGATGCCACATTGCCGTGGCTGCCCGGACAGGGCCGCGGGAACCACACCGCACACCTGTCCGTGATTCATCGAGACACCGCGGATCGTTTATGCCTTCCGCCGTGGGGCCAGCGTTGTCCCCTCCCACCGCGCAATCAGGGGGAAGGACTTACCTCTCATGACCGAACAGTTTCCGCCCGGCGGCACAGGTGCACCTGCGCCCTCGCCGTTCACCCGCTTCGCCGGCTTTCCGGCCGATTCCGGGTTGTACCGCGCCGAGAACGAAAAGGACGCGTGCGGACTGGCTGTCATTGCCACGCTGCGGGGGGAGCCGGGCCATGACATTGTCGACGCCGCCCTCACCGCCCTCCGCAACCTGGAGCACCGCGGCGCCGTGGGCGCCGATGAAGGCACCGGCGACGGTGCCGGCCTGCTGACCCAGGTTCCGGACGAATTCTTCCGTGCCGTCACCGGATTCGAACTTCCTGCGCCGGGCACCTACGCCGTGGGCACCGCGTTTCTTCCCACCGAAGCCCGCGAGCAGGACACCGCCCGCGCCGGTGTCGAAGCCATGGCCGAGTCCGAGGGCCTGACCGTCCTGGGCTGGCGCGAAGTGCCCGTAGTCGCTGACCTCGTGGGCGCCATGTCCCGGGCCTGCATGCCGCACTTCGTCCAGGTGTTCCTGGCACCGGCCGACGGCGATGCCTCCGACCTGGACGCCCGCGCCTTCCGCGTACGGAAGCGGTCGCAGAACAAGTTTGGCGTCTACTTCCCCTCCCTGTCCTCCAAGACCATGGTCTACAAGGGCATGCTCACCACCGCGCAGCTGGAACCCTTCTACCCGGATCTGTCCGACCCGCGCTTCAAGACGAAGCTGGGCATTGTCCACTCCCGGTTCTCCACGAACACGTTCCCGTCCTGGCCGCTGGCCCAGCCGTTCCGCACCATTGCGCACAACGGTGAAATCAACACGGTCAAGGGCAACCGGAACTGGATGCGCGCCCGGCAGTCCCAGCTGAAGAGCCCGCTGCTGGGGGAAACCCCCGAAGAGTTGTTCCCCATCTGTACCCCCGGCGCCTCGGATTCCGCGTCCTTTGACGAGGTCGCTGAGCTGCTGATGCTCTCCGGCCGGCCGATCACCCACGCCATCATGATGATGATCCCGGAGGCCTGGGAAAACCACGCCACCATGGATCCGGCCCGACGTGCCTTCTACCAGTACCACTCCATGCTGATGGAACCGTGGGACGGACCCGCAGCAGTCTCCTTCACCGACGGCAACCAGGTGGGAGCCGTCCTGGACCGCAACGGCCTGCGCCCGGCCCGCTACTGGGTGACCGAGGACGGACTGGTGGTGCTCGCCTCCGAGGTGGGCGTGGTGGACATTGATCCGGCCAAGGTGGTCCGCAAGGGACGCGTTTCCCCGGGCAAGATGTTCCTGGTGGATACCGAAGCCGGCCGCCTCATCGAGGACTCCGAAATCAAGGCCGAAATGGCGGCTGCCAATCCGTGGGCCGAGTGGGTCCGGGAAAACCAGGTGACCCTGGAAGAGCTGCCCGAGCGCGAGCACGTGCTGCACACCAAGGCGTCCATCAACCGGCGTCAGCGCACCTTCGGCTACACGCAGGAAGAACTGCGCATCCTGCTGGGCCCGATGGCCCGCACGGGTGCCGAACCCCTGGGAGCCATGGGTTCGGACACACCCATCGCCGTGCTCTCCCAGCGCCCCCGGCTGCTCTTTGACTACTTTGTGCAGTCCTTCGCCCAGGTCACCAACCCGCCGCTGGATTCCATCCGCGAGGAACTGGTCACCTCCATGCGCGCCTCCATCGGACCGGTGGGGAACCTGCTGGCCCCCGGCCAGGTCCGCACCCACCAGGTGGCCCTGAACTTCCCGGTCATCAACAATGACCAGCTGGCGAAGATCGCCAAGCTGACCAACGCCGACGGCGAGAAGATCGCGCTGAAGGTCCGCGGCCTGTACCGGCCGCAGGGCGGCGAGGCCGAACTGCGTGCCCGGATCGCCGAAATCTGCGAGAAGGTCTCCGGCGCCGTCAACCGCGGCATCGAATACATCGTGCTGTCGGACCGGGACTCCAGTGCACAATGGGCGCCCATCCCGTCGCTGCTGCTGCTCTCCGCCGTGCACCACCACCTGCTCAAGAGCGCCAACCGCACCAAGATCTCCCTGCTGGTGGAAGCCGGCGATGTCCGCGAAGTCCACCACGTGGCAGTGCTCATGGGCTACGGCGCCTCGGCCGTGAACCCGTACCTGGCGATGGAAAGCTGCGAGGAACTGGTCCGCAACGGCGACATCACCGGTGTCACCGGTGAAGAGGCCGTCACCAACCTGATCAAGGGCCTGGGCAAGGGCGTTCTGAAGATCATGTCCAAAATGGGCATCTCCACCGTCGCTTCCTACTGCGGCGCGCAGACGTTCGAGGCCCTGGGCCTGGGCCAGGAACTGGTGGATGAATTCTTCCACGGCACCCAGACCCAGCTCGGCGGCGTCGGCCTGGACGTCATTGCCGCGGAAGCTGCCGCCAGGCATGCCAGCGCCTACCCCGACGACGAAATCGAGGACCCGCACCGGCCGCTGGAGAACGGCGGCGAATACCAGTGGCGCCGTGAGGGTCCGCCGCACCTGTTCAACCCGGAAACCGTGTTTCGCCTCCAGCACGCCACCCGTGAACGCCGCTATGACGTGTTCAAGGCGTACACCAACGGCGTGGATGACCAGTCCAGGAACCTCATGACCCTGCGCGGCCTGCTGGAATTCCGGACGGGGGAGCGGCCCGCCGTTCCGCTGGAGGAAGTGGAATCCGTCGCCAGCATCGTCAGGCGTTTCTCCACCGGTGCCATGAGCTACGGGTCCATCTCGCAGGAAGCCCACGAGACCCTGGCCATTGCAATGAACCGGCTCGGCGGCAAGTCCAACACCGGCGAGGGCGGCGAGGACCCCGAGCGGCTGCTGGATCCGGAGCGCCGCTCCGCCATCAAGCAGGTTGCCTCGGGCCGTTTCGGCGTGACCAGCCTGTACCTCACCAACGCCGAGGACATCCAGATCAAGATGGCGCAGGGCGCCAAGCCCGGTGAAGGCGGCCAGCTGATGGCGCAGAAGGTGTACCCGTGGGTGGCCCGCACCCGGCACTCCACGCCCGGCGTCGGCCTCATTTCCCCGCCGCCGCACCACGACATTTATTCCATCGAGGACCTGGCGCAGCTGATCTACGACCTCAAGCGCTCCAACCCGAGCGCCCGGGTCCACGTCAAGCTCGTCTCGGAAGCCGGAATCGGCACCGTGGCGGCCGGCGTGACCAAGGCCAAGGCCGACGTCGTCCTCGTCTCCGGGCACGACGGCGGCACCGGTGCCTCGCCGCTGAACTCGCTCAAGCACGCCGGCGCTCCTTGGGAACTGGGGCTCGCCGAGACACAGCAGACGCTGATGCTCAACGGCCTGCGCGACCGCGTGGTGGTGCAGGTGGACGGACAGCTCAAGACCGGGCGCGACGTAGTGATTGCCGCGCTGCTGGGCGGTGAGGAGTTCGGTTTCGCCACCGCTCCGCTGGTGGTCTCCGGCTGCGTCATGATGCGCGTCTGCCACCTGGACACCTGTCCGGTGGGCGTAGCCACGCAAAACCCCGAACTGCGGGCACGGTTCTCCGGCAAGCCGGAATTCGTGGTGAACTTCTTCGAGTTCCTGGCTGAGGAAGTGCGGGAAATCCTGGCGGAACTTGGCTTCCGTTCCCTCGAGGAAGCCATCGGGCACACCGAGTTGCTGGACACCAAGGCGGCGGTGGATCACTGGAAGGCCGACGGGCTGGACCTGGAGCCGATCCTGCGCGGCGCCGACGTCGTCGAGCCCGGCACGCCGATGCGCAACATGGTTCCGCAAAACCATGACCTGGACTCGCACTTCGACAACAAGCTGATCGAGATGAGCGCCGACGCCCTGGCGAACCGCAACCCGGTGCGCATTACGCTCGATGTGGTGAACACCGACCGTTCGGTGGGAACCATGCTCGGGCACACCGTCACCAAGACGTTCGGCATCGACACCCTGGCCACCGACACCATCGACGTGACACTCACCGGCCAGGCCGGGCAGTCGCTCGGCGCGTTCCTGCCGGCCGGCATCACCCTGCGGCTGCTCGGAGACTCGAACGACTACGTGGGCAAGGGCCTTTCCGGCGGACGGATTATTGTCCGGCCGGACCGCGCCAACGTCTTCGACGCCGCCCGCAACGTCATTGCCGGCAACGTGATCGGCTACGGCGCCACCAGCGGCGAAATGTTCCTGCGCGGCCAGGTGGGCGAACGCTTCCTGGTCCGCAACTCCGGAGCCACCGCGGTGGTGGAGGGAATCGGAGACCACGGCTGCGAATACATGACCGGGGGACAGGCCCTGATCCTGGGTCCCACGGGACGCAACTTCGGCGCCGGCATGTCCGGCGGCACCGCGTACCTGCTGGACCTGCGGTCCGAACGGATGAACAAGGACGCCCTGGAAAAGGGCGAACTGCGGCTGGAGCCGCTGGACGCCGAGGACGCCGACATTGTCCGCGGCCTGTTGATCCGGCACGTGGAAGAAACCGAATCGGCACTGGCGGCCGCCCTGCTGGAGGACTTCCCCGGCACGGTTGGCCGCATGACCAAGGTGCTGCCGCGTGACTTCGCTGCTGTGCTGGACGCCCGTGCCTCCGCGGTCGAAGCGGGTCTTGACCCCGACGGCGCCGAAGCATGGACTCGAATCTTGGAGGTAACCGGTGGCTGACCCACGCGGATTCTTGAAAGTACGCGACCGCGAGACGCAGCCGCGCCGGCCCGTTCCCGTCCGCATCATGGACTGGAAAGAGGTCTACGAAGCGCAGGAGAAGGGCGTCCTGAAGGCACAGGCCGGGCGCTGCATGGACTGCGGCATTCCGTTCTGCCATCAGGGCTGCCCGCTGGGAAATCTCATTCCGGAATGGAATGACCTGATGTGGCGGGGCAAGGGCCGCGAGGCCGTTGAACGGCTGCACGCCACCAACAACTTCCCGGAGTTCACCGGGAGGCTGTGCCCGGCGCCCTGCGAAGCGTCCTGCGTGCTGGGCATCAACCAGCCGGCGGTGACGATCAAGCAGGTTGAGGTATCAATCATCGACCAGGCCTTCGACGAAAACTGGGTGACCCCGCACGCTCCCGAGCGGCTCACGGACAAAACCATCGCCGTCGTCGGCTCCGGGCCGGCCGGCCTGGCCGTTGCCCAGCAGCTCACCCGTGCCGGACACACCGTGGCCGTGTACGAGCGCGATGACAAAATTGGCGGCCTGCTGCGCTACGGCATTCCCGACTTCAAGATGGAAAAGCTGCAGATTGACCGCCGGCTGGACCAGATGCGGGCGGAGGGCACCCGCTTCCGCACCGGCGTCGAAGTGGGCCGGGACATCAGCTGGGAACAGCTGCGCCGGCGGTACGACGCCGTGGTGGTGGCCACCGGAGCCACCGTGCCCCGCGACCTGCCCATCCCGGGCCGCGAACTGAACGGCGTGCACTTCGCCATGGAATACCTGGTGCAGGCCAACCGTGCCGTGGCCGGGGAACGGGTGAAGAGCTCCATTTCCGCGGAGGGCAAGCACGTGGTGATCCTGGGCGGCGGCGACACCGGCGCGGACTGCCTGGGTACTGCGCATCGCCAGCAGGCAGCATCAGTGACCACCCTGGCGATTGGCAAGCAGCCGCCGGCCGAGCGGGCCGCGCACCAGCCGTGGCCGATGTACCCCACGCTGTTTGAGACTGCCAGCGCGCACGAGGAAGGCGGTGAGCGCACGTATCTGGCCTCCACCGTGGAATTCGTGGGTGAGGCCGGTCAGCTGACCGGCGTACGGATTGCTGAAACGGAATTTGTGGACGGCAGAAGAGTGCCCAAGGCCGGCACCGAACGGGTTATTCCGGCGGACCTGGTGTTCCTCTCGCTGGGCTTCACCGGTCCGGAGCCGGCCGGGCTGGCCGAGCAGGTGAACACCGAGTTCGACGAGCGTTCCAATGTGGCGCGCGACGGCTACTACATGACAAATACGCCGGGTGTGTTTGCCGCCGGAGACGCCGGCCGCGGACAGTCGCTGATTGTATGGGCGATTGCCGAAGGCCGGGCCTGTGCGGCCGCCGTGGACCAGTGGCTGACGGGTTCCACCCGGCTCCCGGCACCGGTGGCGCCGAACGACCGGGCCATCTCGCCCCTGTAGGCCGTCACCTGGCCTGGGGGAGGGCAGCCAGGGCGCGGACCGTCAGCGCCAGCAGATCCTCGTCATCCAGCCGCACCCATGATTCCAGTGCGACGGTGGCTGCTGCCCACATGACGGCCACTTCCACGCGGGCGCTCAATTCGTCCCTCCCGCCGAGCTGCCGAAGGTAGGCGGAGGTCATCTCGGCGAGGAGGGACTGGTTGTACTCGGCCGCACTTGCGCGCAGGACGCGGTCCTCGCGCATCAGCCGGCGAAGGGTGCGGTATTCGCCCCGCCTGGCTTCGTATTCCGTCGCCGCCTGCAGCAGGGACTGATGGAGGGCTTGGCGGGGCGGGGTGCTGCGGCTGCGGAACTCGAAATCCGCTTCCATGTTGTCCAGCGCGAGCCGCGTGTTGTGGAACAGTGCGGCGTCCTTGGTGTCGAAGTAGCGGAAGAAGGAACTGCGGGAAACTCCCGCCGCCTCCACGATTTGGTCCACGGTGACAGCCGCGAAGCCTCTTTCGGCGAACAGCTCCCATGCCGTTGCCACGAGGTGGGCCTGAACGAGGGCCTTCTTGCGCTCCCTCAGGCCGCGGGGCTCCGGCGAGTTCTCCGACAAGCTTTGCGACATGATGCTCCTGACAATGGCTGGCTGGTGATCCGGCCTTAAAGCCTACAAGGATGCCGGCAAAGAAGTTCCCCCGGGGCTGACAGCGGTCTGCCGGAGTGCCAGCGGGGAAAGCCAGCGGCAGCATGAGACAAGAAACACGGGCAACTGTATCCGAGGAGACAGGCCCAGCGGCTCTTCTCCATGCGTAATTCGCGCAGGACGACTAGGCTGGAAGCTATGAGACGTGCAAAAATTGTGGCCACATTCGGCCCAGCAATCGCCAGCTACGAAAACACCCTCGCGGTTCTGAGCGCAGGGGTGGACGTAGCCCGCATGAACATGAGCCACGGAGATCACGACGTACACAATTCCGTGTACGAGAACGTGCGCCGCGCTTCGGAGGAACTTGGCAAGCCGGTTGGCATCTTTGCCGACCTGCAGGGTCCCAAGATCCGCCTTGGCCGCTTCATGGATGGCCCGCATTACCTGAACAAGGGCGATGTCTTCACGATCACCATTGAAGATGTCCCGGGGACCAAGGAGATTGTCTCCACCACGCACAAGGGACTGCCGAACGACGTCAACGTGGGGGACACCCTGCTGATCGACGACGGCAAGGTTTCCGTCCGTGCCACCGCCGTGGATGACACAAAGGTGGTCACTGAAGTGACCGTTCCCGGCCCCGTGTCCAACAACAAGGGCCTGAATCTGCCGGGTGTGGCAGTGAGCGTGCCTGCCATGAGCGACAAAGATGAGGCAGACCTGCGCTGGGCCATCCGCCGCGGCGTGGACATGGTTGCCCTGTCCTTCGTCCGGAACGCCATTGACGTGCGCCGCGTCCACGAAATCATGGACGAGGAAGGCCGCCGGGTTCCGGTCATCGCCAAGATCGAGAAGCCCCAGGCCGTAGCTGCCATCGAGGAGATCATTGATGCGTTCGACGCCATCATGGTTGCCCGTGGCGATCTCGGCGTGGAACTTCCCCTCGAAGATGTTCCCCTGGTGCAGAAAAACGCCATTGAGCTGGCCCGCCGCTGGGCGAAGCCGGTCATCGTGGCCACCCAGGTGCTGGAATCCATGATCGACAGCCCCCGGCCCACCCGCGCCGAAGCCTCCGACTGCGCCAACGCCGTTCTCGACGGTGCCGACGCCGTGATGCTCTCGGGCGAAACCTCCGTGGGCAAGTACCCGATCGAGACCGTGACCACCATGGCACGCATCATCGAGTCCACCGAAGAGCACGGCCTGAACCGTGTACCGGCCCTGGGATCCAAGCCGCGCACCCGCGGTGGCGCCATCACGCGTGCCGCCGTCGAGATCGCCGACCAGCTGGATGCGAAGTTCGTGTGCACCTTCACCCAGTCGGGCGATTCGGCCCGCCGGCTTTCGCGGCTGCGCCCCAAGAAGCCGGTGCTGGCTTTCACCCCCGTGGAAGAGACCTACCGCTACATGAGCCTCTTCTGGGGTATCCAGCCGATGCTGGTGGAGTTCGCTGAGAACACCGACCAGATGACCGCCCAGGTGGACCGGACGCTGTTCGAGAATGACTTGGTGGATATCGACGACATCGTGGTGATCGCAGCCGGTTCGCCTCCCGGACAGGCAGGTTCCACCAACTCGATCAAGGTCCACAAGGCAGGGGACATTGCCGACGCAGGGCAGCGCCTCGAGGGCCAGATGCGGGTCAAGGAAAAGGTTGGCCCGTGGCCGATCAAGAACTCCAACAAGGGCAAGGCCAAGTCCATCTAACTCGGACTTCGCTTTCGTTCCATCAAGCTGCCCGGCCGGGTCCTCCGGCCGGGCAGCTTTTTACAAATTGCGTATCCAACAGCATCCATCCATATCCAGTTTTGCGGATATGCCGTCCTGGCACGAAAAACCCGCGTGCTCACCTTTCAACCTGACCCTGAACACGCGGTAACACCAAAAGAATCTCCGACACCGGGGGGACCTGCATTCTTTTCTCTGCAGCTGCGGCCTCATATCGTCCGTCGGGCATGGCCCTTCCTAAGCGCGCCGGGTGATGATTCTAAGTACGATCTGAGAGCGGAGAAGCCATGAGCTACTGGGATAATTTTTGGGACATCATTTGGTGGGTCTTCACCGTGACAGTCCTCTTTGCTTATCTGTTTACCCTCTTTGCGGTGATCAGCGACTTGTTTCGTGACCGCGGGCTGAGCGGCTGGGCCAAAGCTGTCTGGGTCATCTTTTTGGTATTGTTTCCGTTCCTCACGGTTCTCGTTTATCTGATCGCCCGTGGCAGGGGGATGAATGAACGGGCCAAGAGGGAGTCGCAGGAATTGCAGAAATCCACGGAGGAATACATCCGCCGGGTTGCCTCCAGCCCCAGCGACGAAATCTCCAAGGCCAAGGACCTGCTTGATGCCGGTGCCATCACCCCGGAGGAATTCGAAACCATCAAGGGTCGGGCGTTGGCAGCGGCCTGATGCAGAGCGCAAAAAACCCCGCCCGACGACGTCGGGCGGGGTTTTCTGCTGTGGCGCGTTTACCGGAGGAAGCCTTAGTTGACCTGGTTGATGATGGTCTCGGCGACTTCGCGCATGCTTAGCCGGCGGTCCATGGACGTCTTCTGGATCCAGCGGAACGCCTCGGGTTCCGTAAGGCCCATCTTGGTAGTCAGCAGCGACTTGGCGCGCTCCACCAGCTTGCGGGTGGCGAACTGCTCCTTGAGGTCGCTGACCTCTTCCTCGAGGGCCTTGATTTCCTCGTGGCGGGACAGCGCAATCTCGATCGCCGGAATTAGGTCAGCGGGGGTGAAGGGCTTGACGACGTAGGCCATGGCGCCTGCTTCGCGGGCGCGCTCCACAAGTTCCTTCTGGCTGAAGGCCGTCAGCAGGACCACCGGAGCGATGCGTGCTTTGACGATCTGCTCAGCTGCCGTGATGCCGTCCATGACGGGCATCTTGACGTCCATCAGGACCAGGTCGGGCTTCAGTTCCGTGGCGAGGGCAACAGCCTTCTCGCCGTTGTCGGCTTCGCCAACGACGTCGTACCCCTCGCCGGTGAGGATCTCCACGATATCGAGGCGGATCAACGTCTCGTCTTCGGCGACAATGACGCGCCGCGCCGGCGTGTTGGACGGGGCGGGCTCGGTGGACTCAGACACAGGTGCTCCTCAGGATGCGGTTGGACTGCCGTGTGCGAACTGACAGTTCACACAAATAGCCTATCCGCATGTAGAGTAGATTCGCGCCCAACACGGAATGTGAACTTTGTGATTCACACCGCAGGGCTGGCCCGAATGGCGGAATTGGCAGACGCGCTGCACTCAAAATGCAGTATCGAGAGGTGTGTGGGTTCGAGTCCCACTTCGGGCACCAAAGGAAAACGTCGAGACATCGTTCACGGATAGTCGCGGCATAGGTAACACCCCGGTCTTCGGACCGGGGTGTTTTCTTTTGCGCCGGACCGCTTGTTCTCTGCGGCGGCGTTCCATCATGGCGTGGCGATTCCAACAGGACCTTCTTTCCGCGACGCGCCGGGCGTCAGGTCTTCCTTCGCTCTCAGAGCCAGTGTGCTGACCTCGCGGAGATGCTCCTCCATGGCCTGTGCTGCCCCGGCCCCGTCCCTTGCAGCAACCGCTTCAAAGATTTTGCGGTGGCCCGCTATCGAGATCCTGCGCCCCTGTGCGTGTTCGTGCGACAGCCGCCGCAGGTCCTCCGTCCACCCACCGGTCATCGTGCAGAGCGTGACCAGGAGCGGATTCTGCGCGGCGTGGGCGAGCAGGGTGTGGAATCGCACGTCCAAGGCAATGGACTCGGGCGCGGACAGGTTTTCGTTACTGCGCAGCAGGACATCTTCGAGCGACAGAAGGTTGGAGTCCGCGGCTCGCAGCGCCGCCAGTTCGGCAATGCGGGGTTCCACGAGGTCGCGTAGTTCCAATGCATTTTCGAGTTCAGCATCCAACGGGCCAAATCGCTCATAGAGGTCGGAGACAACCTGCTGCTGCGCCATGACCACGCTGCCGCTGCCCTGGCGCCGTTCAATGAGGTTTTTCGATTCCAGTTCAAACATTGCCTGCCGCAGGGATGCCCTGGATACGCCCATTGACGCAGCCAGCTCCCTTTCCGGCGGCAGCTTGTCACCGGGCTGCAGCTCTCCGCCACTGATCAGATTCTCCAAATGGGCAGCCAATTCGGTGCTGATGCTACGTGACCGCCTCACCAGAGGGGGGATGTTCATTTTGTGACTCCGTCCTCTTTTGTCAGATCAATATGGACCAATGGACGGACCAATTACAAGGGATGGTGCCGTGCGTCGGTCTCATGTTTCCAGCTCGTAAAAGGGTCGTGACGCTTTGGTTTAACCGGAGAATACGGCGAATTCCTCACTTAAGCTCAAATTCATCAGTTGGTCAGACCAATTATTTTGGTTCATACCGTTCGCTTGGAGAGGATGCTCGTGCCCACCATCACCACCGCACAATTCCCGGTCCTGCAGCCGGACAGCGGCATCGTTTCGGGTGCCGCGTACCTTCCGGCATTGCCCGCAAATGTCCTGTGGGGCCGCCTGCCGTCCCGCGGAGATGCACCCGTTCTCACCGTTGCGCCCGGACAGACAATTGTTGTCGACACCATCAGCCACGAAGGAATGATGAGTGACCAGGGGAGCGATCCCATGGGGTACTTCCGGCACCACGGCGTCCCGGCTGAGCAGATCCTCAGCGACACCGTTGACGTGGCTGGCCGGGTAGCCCGCAGCGATGCAGACGGACCCCACATAGTTACCGGACCCATTGCGGTTGCCGGCGCCCTGCCGGGAGACCTGCTGGCAGTTCGGATCGACAAGCTGAGCATGCGCGTCCCGTACGGAGTCATTTCCACCCGCCACGCCAAGGGAGTGCTCAGCGGCGACAGCAGCATGGACGGCACCTACAGCCAGTTTTGTTCCGTCGAGGAACGGTCCGGCTCCTGGTGCGGCACCATGCCCCTGCACCCGGAAGCCGGTGCGGAGCGGGCCGCCTTTCCCCTGGCGCCATTTCTTGGAATCATGGGCGTCGCCGTTGACTCTGACATCCGCGCCCATTCAGTGCCCCCGGGCCTGCACGGCGGCAACATCGACATCAAGCTGCTGACAGAAGGTGCAACTCTCTACCTTCCGGTGCAGGTCCCGGAGGCGCTGTTCTATATCGGCGACCCGCACTACGCACAGGGAAATGGCGAAGTTGCCCTGACCGCCCTGGAAGCCCCCCTGCGCGCCACGCTGACGGTTCAGCTCGTTCCGGCCGCGGAGATCAGTTCCGTGCTCGGAGGCGTCGCCGGCCCGTTCGCCACCGCCGGAGACCTGCTCGTACCGACCGGTCTTGACGAGGATCTGAACGTGGCCCTCCGCCACTGCGTCACCAACGGGATAGAGCTGCTGACCGGACTGTTCGGGATGGAACGAAGACTCGCATACCTGTATCTCAGCGCTGCGGCAGACTTCCAGATCTCCCAAGCAGTGGACCAGGTACGGGGCGTTCACGGACAAATCAGGGTCTCAGACTTTCCCGCCCTGTCCCGCACCCCGCTGGGGAGAACCCTGCTGGGCCCACTCGCATGACACCCACGACACCCACCATAAGGAGCACCATGAAAACCATGAAAACGGGCATCATCGCCGGACTGTCAGTCAGCGCGATGGTGCTCCTGGCCGGTTGCACGGGCGAGACCCAGGCCGCCGCCGGGGATGACCGGATTGTAAAAGTCGCCACGCAGCGCCAGCCGCACCTTTTCGCCGCCTACGCCTATGAGCAGTTCGCCCCGGAAGGGGTGACTATCGAGGTTGTGCCAATGTCCAACTCAACCGATGAGAAGAACGCGCTCCTCTCCGGTGACGTCGACTTTGCCCTGCTGGGTGTGCCAACGATTATTGCCGGGGCGGCCCAGGGCGAGGAGATTGAATTGATCGCGTCCGGGGCCGACGGCGGCAGCGGCATTATCGGCAAGCCCGGGATCGCCTCAACCGCGGACCTTCGAGGAAAGAAAATCGGATACGTGCCCGGATCTTCTCAAGAGATTGTCCTGCGGCTGACCTTGAAAGCCGAAGGGATCGATCCAGACACCGATGTGGAAATGATCAACATCGGCTATGCGGAGATGGCCGATGCACTCAGCAGGGGTGACATCGATGCCTTCTCCGGCGCAGAAGTCGGCGCGTCCATCGCCAAACTGGCCGGCGCCGTCTCGGTGACGTCTCCGTATGAAACCGGAATCGGAAAGGTCAACATCGGGTTGGCCACCAACACCGGGGTGATGGACTCTGACGCCGAACTGGTTGAAGCGATGGTGGAAACCCACATCAAGGCAACCAACCACCTGCTCGATGACAAGCAGGCGTGGGTGGGCGGCGTGCAGAGCCAATTCACCTTCGACCAGGAGGTGCTGGACAGCGCTGTGGAGAACATCTGGCTCAGGTCATCCCTGGACGATGAGTACATCAGCCAGGTGGAGGAACTGGCCCGGCAAATGGTCGCCATCGGCAGCATCGATTCCGCACCAGTGATCACTGACTATCTCCACACCCAGTTCCTTGATGCTTCTGCAACAGCGGGTACCCCGTGACCGCGGCAACGTCAGGTCCGGCTGCGGCCGGCGGGACGATAGCTGCTTCGTATTCCCCGGCAGGGGATGGCCACGGCAGTGGCACGGCTGCCGTAGCCGTCAGTGCGGCACAGTCGGGCAGCCCGCGTCCCCGGCGCAACTGGTCAGTCCTGCGGCAGGTGCTCGTGGCCATGCCGGCACCGATATTGCTTGTCCTTCTGTGGGACCTGGGCGTACGCCAGGGCTGGACCCTGCCGCTGGACATCAGAATGGCACAGGTTCCATCACCCGGTGCCGTTGCCGTAAGGCTGGCCGATGTGGCGGTGGGCGGAATCATCAACGATCCCTTCAGCGGAGAGCTGCTCCGCCACACGCAGGCAAGCGTTGTCAGGGTCTTCTCTGGTTTTGGCCTCGCAATGCTGGTTGCGATTCCCCTGGGTGTCCTGATGGGACGTTCAAAGCTGATGTCGCAGCTGCTGGAACCGACGCTTAACCTGATCCGTCCCATTCCAGTTACGGCATGGGTTCCGCTGGCCTTGATCATTATCGGCATCGGTGACCGGTCCACCATCTTCTTGGTGTTTCTCTCAGCCGTGTTTCCGATCCTCCTGAACACCATCTCGGCCGTGCAGCATGTGCCTGTTCGGCTGCTGGAAGCTGCAGCAATGCTGGGAACACCAAAGGTGCAGGCTCTCTATAAGGTCGTCATCCCGGCGGCGGTGCCCGGGATGATCAGCGGCCTCAGGGTGGCGCTTGGTTTGGCCTGGGTGGTGCTGGTGGTCGGTGAGACGACGGGCATCACCGTGGGCCTGGGAGCAATGATCACCGAGGCAAAGGAAGTGTCAAAAACCGACCTTATTGTCGCGGGCATGGTCTTTATCGGCCTCCTGGGATTCCTCAGCGACCGCCTGCTGGTCGGACTGGTGAAAGCAGTGTCCCGCCGTCGGCCCATTCTCAACAACACTCCCTGACGAAAAGAAAGCCGAGCAACCCCATGCGCATTGAATCATTTCCACGAACCAGCCGCCCGGGATCGATCTCCATCCGAAATGTGGGCAAACGGTACGGTGATGGCCCTTACGCCATGAAAGGCACAGACCTGGACATCGAATCCGGACAGTTCATTGCGATAGTGGGTGCCAGCGGCTGCGGCAAGAGCACCCTCATGCGCCTCATTGCTGGATTCGAGCAGGTCACCGACGGCCTTATTCAAGTGGAAGGACGGCCGGTCACCGGACCGGGTCCGGACCGTGGCGTTGTCTTCCAAGACTATGGATTGTTCCCGTGGCTGACGGTCAAGGAGAACATTGCCTACGGCCCAAAACAACAGCACCATCCGTCATCGGTAGTGAAGGAACGCACCCGGGAGTTTACCGAAATGGTTGGCCTGTCCAGGGTTGCGGATTCTTTCCCGCATCAGCTTTCCGGAGGAATGCAGCAGCGTGTTGCCATTGCCCGGGTTTTGGCGAACCAGCCCTCGGTGCTGCTCATGGACGAACCATTTGGTGCGCTGGACGCGCTAACCCGGGAACAGCTCCAAAACGAGCTCTCCAGGATCCACCGCACGGTCGGCACAACCGTTGTCTTCATTACGCACAGTATCGAGGAAGCCGTGTATCTGGCAGACCGGGTGGTGGTCATGTCGGGGGGTTCATCTCACGGAATACCCGGGCACATTAAGAAAATCATCGACATTCCGATGTCCGGAGACCGCGACGTCACGTCGGCGGAATTCAATGACTATAAACGGGAAATCTCTCGGCTGGTGCATGAACAGACCACCGTCGCCGCAGCCTGACATTCCGAGGAGAGGAACCATTCCCATGACGGCATCCGCGCCCGCCACCCGCCCCTACACGCTCTCAGGTTCACCGGCCCCGGAAGAGTTGCTGCAAGCATTCGACGCTTATGAAACCGCGTTGATGGCCAATGATCTGGAGGTGCTTGACGAACTCTTCGCACCGGATAATCTGCTCGGACCCGGGGTACCAACCATCCGCGGCGACGCCGGAGGACTGCTCTTGGGCCACGATGCCATCCGTGACTTCCGCCTTTACCGGGGCGGAGCGCCGGCTCGCACGCTGGTGGACGTCACGGTGCAAATGGCGGATCCCCGCACGGCACTTATTGTCGCCGTCACAGAGGCCTGCGGAGGCGGGCGGGGGCAGCAGACGCAGCTGTGGCACCGTCGAGATGCGGGGTGGATGATTGTGGCGGCCCATGTTAGTTCTCCGGCCCTGCCCATCGACTCAACCATTTGGCGGACCGTTGGCACGCCACTGGTCCGCCCGACGGGCAGGGGACAGCTGGAGGGAATGACGGTGGCCGCGAAGGATCTGTTTGCCGTTGCCGGTCATCCCATCGGTGCCGGAAGCGAGGCTTGGGTCCGGGACGCAGCGCCTGAGCCCTGTTCGGCCGCTGCCGTCACCGTACTCACTGACGCCGGTGCATCGATCCGCGGCATAGCCCGCACGGACGAATTTGCCTACAGCCTGGCAGGTATGAACACCCACTACGGCACGCCGCCCAACCCGAAGGCACCCGGCCGCATCAGCGGAGGGTCCTCGTCCGGGTCCGCCAGCGCCGTTTCGACGGGGCAGGCCCATTTGGGGCTGGGAAGTGACACGGGCGGATCTATCCGGGTGCCGGCCTCCTATCAGGGGCTGTTCGGTATCAGGACGACGCACGGAGCGGTATCGCTGGACGGTGTAATGCCGCTCGCGCCGTCCTTTGACACGGTCGGGTGGATGACGCGCGATGCCGAGTCAATGGAAAAGGCTGGAAAGGTGTTGCTGCCTCCGGTGCCGGCCGACGCCGGAACTGCGTTGACCGGTGCGTTGAGCATGCCGTCACTCACCGCCGTCGCCGACCGGCCCACCCAAGAAGCGCTGGCCGCCATGCTGTCAGATTGGACGCACCTGGAGGATCGCGGAGTCCCGGTGCTGGAGGAATCCGCCTTTGATGCCCAGGTACTGCCGCGGTGGCTCAGCATCTTCCAAACCGTGCAAGGCTTTGAGGCGTGGCAGGCCCACGGCTCCTGGGTCAGCCGGAACATGGTGTCATTGGGTGCGGATGTTGCAGGGCGGTTCCGGACAGCATCCACGATATCCCGCGAACAATACCAACTGGCCCGCGCCGAAGCTGCGGCTGCAAAGCAGCAGATTCGCGAACTTGTGGGTACCCGGGTCCTGATCCTGCCCTCGGCGTCATCGGCCGCTCCGAAACTCAACACTGGGTCAAAACTCAAGGCTGAAGCCGGCGCCCCGTGTCCGCTCGAGAACCAGATCCAACAGGCGAGGACCGCCACCATGCAGCTGACCTGTCTGGCAGGGCTTGCAGGGTTGCCCGCCGTGAGCATGCCTCTTCGGACCGTCGACGGCCTGCCGCGGGGTGCCTGTCTTGTCGGGCCAGCGGGCAGCGACCTTGCCCTCCTGCGATTGGCCGTCCTGCTCAGCGAATTGGGACTCCTTGCACGGTGACTGCTGCGGATAGGAGCAGTCGTATCCTCCGGAACGCAAAAAAGTTTGACAGGACAAAGTCCCGAGGGCAGAGTGTGGGTGTGGCGTCGGTCACATCCATAGCCAGATCGGGCGGTGCTCCCCGCCTAGACAGGAAGGCCGGCGGATACAGTGCCTCACGAAGTGCTCACCATCGGACGGATCAGCGTTGATATCTACCCGCAGGACATTGGGGTGGATCTGGCGGATGTCACCTCCTTTGCCAAGTACCTTGGCGGTTCACCATCCAATGTTGCGGTCGCTGCGGCCCGGCACGGGCGCAGGGCTGCCGTCATCACCCGGACCGGCGCCGATCCTTTCGGTAAGTATCTGCACGGGGAACTGTTGAAGTTCGGCGTTGATGACACGTACGTCACTGCCGTTCCGGAGCTGCAAACCCCCGTGACTTTCTGCGCGATCATGCCGCCGGAGAACTTTCCCCTATATTTCTACGGCCGGTTTCCTACGGCGCCTGATTTGCAGATCACGGCCGAAGAAGTGGATACGGGCATCGTACGGGACGCGGGTATCTTTTGGTCCACGGTTACAGGGCTGTGCCAGGAACCCAGTCGGGCGGCACATTTGGCCGCGCACCGAGCCCGGCCAAGGGAAGCGCTGGGACCGGAACAACACACGGTACTGGATCTGGACTACCGACCGATGTTCTGGTCCTCCGAGGATGAAGCCCGAGAACAGATCATCCGCATCCTGCCGTATGTCACCGTTGCGGTGGGCAATACCAAGGAATGCTCGGTTGCGGTGGGCGAAGGAACACCCGATGAGCAGGCTGACAGCCTGCTGGCTGAAGGCGTTGCGTTGGCGGTGGTCAAACTGGGTGCGGACGGTGTCTTGGCAAAGACCCCAACGGAGCGCGTGGTTTCCCCGCCCGTTCCTATGGAGACAGTAAACGGGCTTGGCGCCGGGGACGCCTTCGGCGGCGCATTGTGCCACGGCCTGCTGGCGGGGTGGCCCCTGGCCGCAGTGCTTGAGTACGCCAACGCGTCAGGTGCTCTGGTGGCGTCGCGGATTTCCTGCGCGGATGCCATGCCCACGCCCACCGAAGTTCTCGAGCTTTTGACCGAACGCGGCCGGATGCTGCCTGAACTCCTGGAGGCATCCACGTGAATGGCTTCGATGACAACCCGCGACGCTACGAGCACCTGACGCGCCTCAGGCTGGAGGACCCCGCGGCCCTCAGTCGTGCGGCTGCCGAACGTCTGCCCCATCCGGGACCGCAGCTGGGGAAACAGAACTTCATCGTTGCCGCCGACCATCCTGCCCGCGGTGCCCTCGCAGTAGGTAAGCGATCCATGGCGATGGCAGACCGCCATGACCTCCTAGACCGGCTGCAGTCCGCTTTGGCCCATCCGGCAGTTGACGGTGTGCTGGCCACTCCCGACATCATGGATGACCTGCTCCTGCTGGGTGCTTTGGACGGGAAACTGCTGTTCGGCTCCATGAACCGGGGCGGGCTGGCTGGTTCCGTGAATGAACCGGATGACCGCTTCACGGGCCACACCGCCGCCGCGCTGCAGGCGCTGGGCGCCACCGGGGGCAAAATGCTGGTCCGCATCTGCCTGGGTGACCCTGCAACGGTGAGCACGCTGGAATCAACAGCGAAAACCATCGACAGTCTCGCGGAGCGGCGGCTGGTGGCGATGGTGGAACCGTTCATGTCCGTGTGGGATCACGGCCGCCTGCGCAACGACCTGACCGCGGACGCCGTCATCACCTCCATTGCCATCGCCTCGGGACTGGGTTCCACCAGCGCTTATACCTGGCTGAAACTGCCCGTGGTCCCGGAGATGGAACGGGTTCTGGCCGCCACCACCATGCCTGCCGTCCTGCTGGGCGGAGACCCGTCCGGGTCTCCGCAGGACACCTTCGACCGCTGGCAGGCGGCCTTGAAACTGCCCGGCGTCCAAGGCCTGACAGTGGGCCGGACCCTGCTGTACCCCAAGAGCGGAGACGTGCATGAGGCCGTGGCCGCGGCGGCGTCGCTGCTGAACAACCATCCTGACCCGAGCAGTCACCCCGACCGGTACACCGGCCCCGAACAGGAAGTGCCCGCACCATGAAAACGCACCGCATGACCGTGGCCCAGGCAGTGGTCGAATTCCTGGGCAAACAGTACGTTGTGGACAGCATCGGGGGTGTGGACCACCGCGAGCGCCTGATCCCGGGCATGTTCGGCATCTTCGGCCACGGCAACGTTGCCGGGGTGGGCCAGGCACTGAAACAGGCACAGGTGCGGGACCCGGCGCTGATGCCGTACTACCAGGGCCGCAACGAGCAGGCGATGGTGCACCAGGCCGTGGGGTACACCCGGCACACCCGGCGGCGGGCCACCTACGCCGTGACCAGCTCCATTGGGCCGGGGGCCACCAACATGCTCACCGGAGCGGCCGTGGCCACCACCAACCGGCTCCCCGTGCTGCTCCTCCCGGCAGACACCTTCGCCACCCGGGCCGCGGATCCCGTGCTCCAGCAACTGGAGCGCCCCGACGCCTATGACATCACCGTCAATGACGCCTTCCGCCCGCTGTCCCGGTACTTTGACCGGGTGGTCCGGCCGGAACAGCTCTACTCAGCCTTCCTCAACGGCCTGCGGATCCTGACGGATCCTGCCGACACCGGCGCTGTCACTATTTCGCTGCCCCAGGATGTCCAGGCCGAGGCACTGGACGTTCCCGCAGAATTCCTCGCGGAGCGGGAATGGCGGATCCGCCGCCCTGAGCCCGACGAGGACGACATTCGTCGCGCCGCCCAGCGGATCCGCTCAGCCCGGCGCCCGCTGATCATCGCGGGAGGCGGAGTGCTGTACGCGTTCGCCACTGCTCAACTGGCACGGCTGGCCGACCTCACAGGCATACCGGTTGCCTACACCCAGGCCGGCGCCGGATCGCTGCCCTGGGACGCTCCGTACTGCCTGGGAGCGGTGGGTTCCACCGGCACGACGGCGGCCAACGCCGTCGCACGCGACGCGGACCTGATCATTGGCATCGGCACCCGCTACGAGGACTTCACCACGGCCTCGCGCACGGCTTTTCAAAATCCGGATGTGTCGTTCGTGAACATCAACGTGGCACCGCTGGATGCTTACAAGCAGGGCACCGCCCTGCCAATCGTCGCCGATGCCCGCAAGGCGCTGCTTCGCCTGACGGAGGCCTTGTCCGGCTACCGCATCGGCGCGGACCTGGAACAGCTGGTGGCAACCGAAAAAGAGCGCTGGAACGCCACTGTGGATGAAGCATTCACCACACGGCACGCCCCGTTGCCCAGCCAAAACGAAATCATCGGCGCCGTTCGCCGCGCTACCGATGCACGCGACGTCGTCGTCTGTGCTGCCGGATCCCTGCCCGGCGACCTGCACAAAATGTGGCGCGTTGCCGACCCCTTCGGTTATCACGTGGAATACGCCTTCTCGACCATGGGCTATGAGATACCCGGCGGACTGGGAGTAAAGCGCGCCGCCATTGACGAGGCGCGGCGTGCCGGGAACGGCGAGTCCCCGCGCGACGTCGTCGTCATGGTCGGTGACGGCTCCTACCTGATGATGCACACCGAACTAGTCACGGCCGTCGCTGAGGGCATCAAGCTCATAACCGTCCTGATCCAGAACCACGGATACGCCTCCATTGGGGCGCTCTCCGAGTCGCTCGGCTCGCAGCGGTTCGGTACCAGTTACCGGACGCTGGATCCAGCGCACCATACCTTCGACGACGGCGAGGTGCTGCCCGTCGATCTTGCGGCAAATGCCCGATCGCTGGGCGTCCGGGTGATCCGGGTGGAGCCCGGTGACAATGCGGTGGCCGATCTGGAGACTGCCGTGGCCAAAGCCAAGGCCGAACCCGAGGGCAGCGGGCCGGTGCTGATCCACGTCGAGTCCGACCCGCTGATCGATGCTCCCGATTCCGAATCCTGGTGGGACGTCCCCGTCGCCGGTGCCTCCGAACTGGAGTCCACCCGGGATGCCCGGCGCACCTATCTCCGGCACAAGGCCGCCCAGAAACCGCTGATCGGCAACCCCAGGACAGGACCGGCACATGACTGAGAACAAGCTCATCATCGGAACCGCTCCGGATTCCTGGGGCGTCTGGTTTGCCCGGGATCCCCGGCAGGCCCCGTGGCAGCGTTTCCTGGATGAAGCGGCCGAAGCCGGTTACCGGTGGATTGAACTGGGACCGTACGGCTATCTGCCCGCCGACCCCGTGCGGCTGGCCGATGAACTGGCGCAGCGCGGCCTGCAGGTCTCCGCCGGAACCGTCTTCACGGCCTTTCACCGCGGCGCCGATCAGTGGGAGCAGGCGTGGGAACCGGCTCGCCGCGTCGCCGAACTCACGGCAGCCATGGGCGGGCGGCACCTGGTGGTGATTCCGGCGATGTGGCGCGACGACGTTACCGGCGAAGCGATCGAGAGTTCCGACCTTTCGCCGGAACAGCTCCAGGACCTGTTTCTCGGCCACAACCGGCTGGGAAAGGTGCTGGCCGAAGATTACGGCCTGCAGCAGCAGTTCCACCCACACGCCGACTCGCACGTATGTGCGCAGCCGGACATTGAACGCTTCCTGCAGGAAACCGATCCCGCACTGGTGTCCCTGTGCCTGGACACCGGGCACGCGCAGTACGGAGATGCGGACAGCGTGGAGCTGATGGCGAACTATCCGGAGCGCATCGGCTACCTGCACCTGAAACAGGTGGATCCTCAGGTCCTGGACAGGGTCCGCCGGGAGAACCTGACCTGGGCGGCGGCAAACCTGGCCGGGGTCATGAGTGAACCACCGGGGGGACTGCCCGATCTGTCCCTGGTCATCGCGGCGGCCGAGGAGCTGAACCGGCCGCTGTTCGGGATCGTGGAGCAGGACATGTACCCGGTGGCCAATCTGGATGTACCCCTGCCGATCGCCCGCCGGACCCGCAACTACCTGCTTTCCTGCGGTTCCCGCACCCGAGTTTCCTAGCTTCGCCTTTCCCAACTTCCGCAACCAGCTCCGCATTGCTTAAGGAGGCTCCTATGAGCCGGAATCTCAGCGTTGCCGTCATCGGCGCAGGACGCATGGGCGTTGACCACATTCAACGCCTGGCTCGGCGCACCCATGGGGCGGAGGTGAGCGCCGTCGTCGACATCGATGCTGACCGGGCAGCCGCCGCAGCCGCCGGTATTCCCGGTGCCGTTGCCCTGACCGACATCCGCGCTGCGCTTGAGGACCCGCGCACGGATGCTGTGCTGATCGCAACGCCAGGCTTTCTGCATGAGGACGCACTGCACGCCGCGCTCGCCCGGGACATCCCCATCCTCTGCGAGAAACCGCTGACCCCGGATTCGGCGTCAGCATGGCGGGTGCTGCAGGCGGAGGAAAAGCTGGGCCGGAAACGAATCCAGGTGGGCTTCATGCGCCGCTATGACGCCGAGTATGCGCATCTGGCCGAGCTGATCCGCAGCGGGGAGCTGGGCGAGTTGCTGATGCTGCACCATCAGCACCGCAACCCCGCCACGCCGCCCGGGTTCACCAACGAAATGCTGATCAACGACTCCGTGGTGCACGAGTTTGACGCAGTTCGGTTCTTTAGCGCGGACGAGATTACGTCGGTGCAGGTGCGCAGCGGCAAGAGCACCAGCAGCGCTCCGGCGGGTATGAAGGACCCGCAGCAGGTGATGATGGAAACCACGTCGGGCGTGCTGGCCGACGTGGAGATCTATGTCAATGCCCAGTACGGCTACGAGGTGGGCACCCAGGCGGTGTTCGAGCAGGGAGTGGTGCGGATTGGAAACGACACCGGCCCGTACCTGAGCACCCGGGGCCGTTGGGGCGGCATGGTTTTGCCGGGGTTTGCGGAGCGGTTCAGCACCGCCTACGACCGCGAAATCCAGGCCTGGGTGGACGCTGCGCTGCAGGGGGACATCGGCGGGCCGAGTGCCTGGGACGGATATGCCGCGGCGGCATGCTGCGAAGCCGGCGTCGAAGCGCAGAAAACCGGCCGGACGGTCGCCGTTGAGCTTCACGAACAGCCGCTGCTGTACCAGGACTGATCACGGCGCCGGTGCGTTGCCAGTTGAAAAGGAGTGCGGACAACGACGATTGCCCTGGGACCAACGCCGTTCAGGAGCTGAACGGGAGCCGCGGGTCCATGGCCTGTCCGTCCCATGTTTTCCGGATCCAGCCGTGGTGCGGATCGTCGCTGATCAGCCACTCCCGCACCCGGCCCGGCCCGGCCATGATGTTGAGGTAGTAGAGGTCGTACCCCGGCGCCGCCATGGCCGGACCGTGCCAGCCGTAGGGGACGAGCACAACATCGCCGCTGCGGACCTCGGCCTTGACATCGATGGGTCTTTCATCGGACGCGTAGACGCGCGCATAGCCCACCGCGTCAACGTTGTCCGGAACGGGTGAACCCGCGGCAGGCCGCGTTTCAAAGTAGTAAATCTCCTCCAGCGAATTCTCCCCGTCCTTCTCCTCGTCATGCTTGTGCGGGGGATATGAGGACCAGTTGCCGGCAGGGGTGAGGACTTCGCAGACAATGAAGCGGTCCGCTTCAAGAGCGGCCGGCGTGCCGAAGTTGTGCACCTGACGGGAGCAGCTGCCCGATCCCCGCAGCTCCACCGGTGTTTCCCCGGCAGTCACCAGCCGGACCGGATACCTTTCCTGCGCCGGGGCGAGCGCCACGGCCACCCGCCCGCCGTTTTCGGAGGACACCGTCAACGGCGTCCGCACCCCCGAATAGAGCACATCGGTGGCACCGGCAAAAACCGAGCTTCTGCCCCGCAGCGGATACTCGGTTCCATCAGCGAGGACCGTAAAGGCTCCCACAAGCGGGATGACCAACCGCTCTTCATTCTCCGCCGGCAGCGACACGGACTCCCCGGGCGCCAGTTCCGTGACCTTGATCCCGGTGTATGCCCACCCCGGAATCCTGGCGGCGCTGTCGGTTGCCCCCAGCGAAACCTGCCACCCGCCGTCGTTGGCGGAACCAACCGGATAAACCCAAGGTGTGTGCGACATTCGAATCTCTTTTCCGGGGCGCGTGCCTCTAGCGTTGAACCAGAGTCATCTCGAAACTGTAGGAATCGGCACGATACACATGGCGTCCGGTTTCCACATTGCGTCCGGCATCATCCACCGCCGTGCGCTCCATGGTCACCAGTGCGGCACCGGGCTCCGTGTCCAGCAGCTTCGCCTGACGTGAGTCGGCAACCGTGGCCCCGATGCGCTGGGTGGCCAGCCGAAAGTTCACTCCGGCATCCCGCAGCAGCTGGTAGAGCCCCTGCCCCCGGAGCGCCCGCTCGGTGAGTTCGGTGATGTCATCGCGCACCCAGTTCTCCATCAGGGCCAGCGGCTTGCCGCCGACGGTGCGCAGCCGGGTGAAATGGTAGGTCCGGACATCCGCCGGCAGCTCCAGGGTTGCAGCGATTGCCGGGCCTGCCGGACCATGCCGGAAGTCGAGGACCTGGGTCGCGGGCTTTTGGTCCGATCCCTGCAGATCGTCGAACAGGCTGGTCAGCTCCAAATGCCGGCGCACCTGATTGGACACCACCTGGGTGCCCACGCCGCGTTTGCGGACCAGCAGTCCGGCGCGGACCAGCTCGTCCATCGCCTTGCGCATGGTGGGTCGGGAAAGGTTGAGCTTGCCGGCCAGCTCGATTTCCGTGTCCAGCCGGGAACCGAATTCCAGGACGCCGGTGCGGATCGCCGCTTCAATGCCCTGGACCACCTGATGGTAGAGAGGTACGGAGGAGGACCTGTCAATTGGAATATGAAGCTCCGCACCCATTGCTGCACCTCGGCGCTTCCCCGGCCAGAGCCGCATCATGTTAGGACAAAAGCATATTCCCGACGAGTGTAACAGTGGTCACCTCGATGCAACCCGAGCCCCGGTACTTCAGATCCGTCGCTGACAGGAGCGGGCTGGGAAAGAAGTAAATGTCCTGACAAATGATTGACATGGTCATGCTTGTCGATATATTGGACTCCGAAGTGCCGAAGCGGGGGAGGCCCCTCCGGCTGCAGGCTTGCCGGTTACCGGGCCGGGCCACGAAGACAAAGGAGACACTCGTGTCACATCAACTTTCCCTGCGCACACTGGCAGCATCGATGCTGCTGGTTCCCGCGCTGGCACTGGCAGGGTGCTCCAGCTCAGGCGGGCGAACTCCCGAAGCGGACAGCGGCAACGGCGGAGGCGACGTCGCCGGAACCGACCGCATCAAAGTTGCCCTGATCACCCATGCCGGTCCAGGCGACACGTTCTGGGACATCGTGCGAAAGGGGGCCGAGGAAGCATCGCAGAAGGACAATGTAGAACTTCTGTACAGCTCGGATCCTGAAGGCGGCCGGCAGGCCCAGCTCATCGAGCAGGCCGTGGAGCAGGGTGTGGACGGAATTGCCGTCACCCTGGCCAAGCCCGACGCCGTGGCCTCGGCCCTGAAAAAGGCGGAAGCCGCGGGGATTCCAGTGGTGAGCCTGAATTCCGGAGAAGACCGGTCCGCCGAACTCGGCGCTTTTACCCACTTCGGTTCCAATGAGCAGCTTGCCGGAGAAGCGGTGGGACAGCAGCTGGCGTCGGACGGGTACGTGCATCCGATCTGCGTGATTCACGAGCAGGGCAACGTGGGACATGAAAGCCGCTGTGCAGGCGTGAAGACCAAGGTGCCGGGCACTGAAATCCTGTACGTCCAGGGAACCGACATGACACAGGTTGAGTCCACCGTGACAGCCAAGCTGCAGGCCACGAAGGATGCCGACGTCGTCGTGGGCCTGGGCGCGCCGTATACGCTCACCATCCTGAAATCCGTGGAGACTTCCGGCAGCGAGGCCAAGGTGGCCTCCTTCGACCTTAACCCCGACCTTGCCGAGCGCATCGTTGACGGGGAAATCATCTTCACCGTTGACCAGCAGCCCTGGCTGCAGGGCTACGGGGCGGTTGACGCACTGTGGCAGAACGCCCGCGGAGGATTCGAGCTCGGCGGCGGCCAGCCGGTGCTCACCGGACCCACGATCATCGATTCCTCGAACGCCGAGCAGGTCGCAGCCTTCGCCGCAGACGGCATCCGCTGATGCGCCGATCCGGCCCGGCGCCGGCTGCGGCCCCCGGAGATGATGAAAGTGAATTCGAATGACGGCTGATACAGTCACCCCCGCCGCACCGGCAGAAGACGAGCGGGTTGCCTCCAAGAGCAGAATGGCCAAGCTGCTGGGACGCCCGGAAATCGGTGCGCTGGTGGGCGCCATTGCCCTGTTCGCCTTCTTCTCCGTGGTTGCGCCGGTGTTCCTGCAGCCCGGCTCCATCGCCACCGTCCTGTACGGCGCCTCCACCATCGGCATCATGGCGGTGGGCGTCTCGCTGCTGATGATCGGCGGCGAGTTTGACCTGTCCACCGGTGTGGCCGTTATCAGTTCGGCCCTGATGGCATCGCTCTTCAGCTGGTACTTCTCCATGAACGTGTGGGTGGGGGTGGCACTTGCTCTGGTGATGTCACTGACCGTCGGTTTCATCAACGGGTGGATCCTGGTCAAAACCAAGCTCCCGTCCTTCATCGTCACCCTCGCAACGTTCCTGATGCTCACCGGCCTCAACCTGGGCCTGACCCGGGCCATCGGCGGAAGCGTTTCCTCCCCGTCCATCTCCACCATGGACGGCTTCGACTCGGCCAAGGCAGTGTTCGCTTCCTCCGTCACTCTGGGCGGCGTGGAGGTTCGGATTACCGTCTTCATCTGGATTGCCCTGGTTGCCGCGGCGTCCTGGATCCTGCTGCGCACCCGTGTGGGCAACTGGATCTTCGCGTCCGGCGGTGACGCCTACGCCGCGCGCGCCGTCGGTGTTCCCGTGGTGAAGACCAAGATCGGGCTCTTCATGGGTGTTGGCTTCTGCGCCTGGATCCTGGGGATGCACAACCTGTTTGCGTTTTCGATCGTGCAGTCCGGTGAAGGCATCGGCAACGAATTCCTCTACATCATTGCTGCCGTGATCGGCGGATGCCTCCTGACCGGCGGCTACGGATCCGCCATTGGCGGCGCCATCGGAGCGTTTATTTTCGGCATGGCCAACAAGGGCATCGTGTACGCGGAATGGAATCCGGACTGGTTCAAGTTCTTCCTGGGCCTCATGCTGCTGCTGGCCACCATGGTGAACATGGTGGTTAAGCGCCGGGCCGAACAAAGCTAGGAACGGAGACAACACATGGACAGCAGGAAAAACCAGGCCGACGGCGGTGGGGACGCAGCATCTCCGTCGCCCCTGCTGCGGCTCGACAAGGTGGGCAAGCACTACGGCAACATCATTGCCCTGCACGACGTCACCATGGACGTGGACGCCGGAAAGGTCACCTGCGTGCTTGGCGACAACGGCGCGGGCAAGTCCACCCTGATCAAAATCATTGCCGGACTGCATCCGCACGATGAAGGAACGTTCACCGCGCTGGGCGAGGAACGACGGTTCACCTCTCCGCGCTCCGCGCTGGATCTGGGCATTGCCGCCGTCTACCAGGACCTGGCCGTGGTCTCCCTGATGCCGATCTGGCGCAACTTCTTCCTCGGGTCGGAGCTGACCACCGGCTCCGGACCGTTCAAACGGCTCGATGTTGCCAAGATGAAGGAGATCACCAAAAAGGAACTGCAGGAGATGGGCATTGACCTGCGGGACGTGGAGCAGCCCGTGGGCCAGTTGTCCGGCGGCGAGCGCCAGTGCGTGGCCATCGCCCGTGCCGTGTATTTCGGGGCGAAGGTGCTCATCCTCGACGAACCGACGGCAGCCCTGGGCGTCAAGCAGTCCGGGGTGGTCCTGCGTTACATCCTGCAGGCACGGGACCGCGGACTCGGCGTCATCTTCATTACCCACAACCCGCACCATGCCTATCCCGTGGGAGACCGCTTCCTGTTGCTCAAGCGCGGCAAGTCGATTGGCTATTACGCCAAGATGGACGTCACCCTGGACCAGCTGACCGCCCAGATGGCCGGCGGGGAGGAGCTCGAAGAACTGGCTCAGGAGCTGGAGGCGCTGGGCAGCCACCGCGACGTCGTTGCCGAGGTGGAAGCCGAAGTCGGCGGACCGCTGCGCAACTGATTTCAGGCTGCAGGCGCCGGGCTTCGTTCAGTTCCGCCGAAGGCCGGTTACGCATACCTGTCAAAGGAGTCCAGCAGCCGCTGGACGGATCCGCCAAGGTTCCACTCGGCACCGAGCCGCTCCAGCTCCGCCCGGTCATCGCCGGTGACCGGCTTTAGCTTCGCCCCGGCCTCCTTCACACCGGGCAGGGACAGGTCACGGACCACCCGGACCACGTCCGGTGCAACCTCCAGATACCCTGCCGCCTTGGCGAGCTTGGACCGCATCGGTGCCGAGAGGGAACTGTCCGGGTCCTCGGCCGCAGCGAGCAAAGCGTCAAGGGCGCCGTATTCACCCAGCAGCGAGGCCGCGGTCTTTTCGCCGATTCCCGCGACGCCCGGCAGGCCGTCGGAGGCGTCTCCGCGCAGAGTGGCATAGTCGGCGTACTGCTGCGGCAGCACCCGGTACTTGGCGACGATCGAGGCTTCGGTGAGCACGTCGAGGTTTTTCATGCCCCGGGCCGTGTAGATCACGCGCACATCGCGTTCGTCGTCGATGACCTGGAACAGGTCCCGGTCTCCGGTGACCACGTCCACGGGCAGGTCCGCGGTGCTCGCGTAGGTGCCGATCACGTCGTCGGCCTCATGTTCCGGAGCGCCCACGACGGCAATGCCGGCAAGTGCCAGCGTTCGGCGGATCATGGGGATCTGTGCCTCCAGCGGGTCCGGCACCGTCTCGACGTCGGGCGCGTCAGCGACCACCTGGGCAACCCGGTGCGCCTTGTAGGTGGGCAGCAGGTCCACGCGCCACTGGGGACGCCAGTCATCATCCCAGCAGGCGATCAGATGCGTCGCCCCATAGTCGTTGGTGAGCCGCGCGATCATGTCCAGCAGGCCGCGCACGGCATTCACCGGCGTCCCGTCGTTGCGGCGGATCGTGTCCGGAAGCCCGTAGAAGGCGCGGAAGTACAGGGAGGCGGTGTCAAGCAGCATCAGGCGCTGGTTCATACGCCGATCCTTGCACGGACCGGCGCGGAACCGGTAGGAAGCCCTAAGATGACCCCCATGATCTTCAGCGCAGGCATTCTGCTGTACCGCCGTGCCCAGGCAGCCAGCGGCGGCCCCGGTTCGCTGGAAGTGTGGCTTGGGCATATGGGCGGACCGTTCTGGGCCCGCAAGGATGAGCATGCATGGTCGATACCCAAGGGCGAATATCTTCCCTCCGAGGATCCGCTGGCTGCAGCTCTTCGGGAATTCGGCGAGGAAATGGGTATGCCGGCGCCCGAGGCGGACTATGTTCTGCTGGGCACTTTCCGGCAATCCGCCAAGAAGACCATCACGGTGTTCACGGCTGAGACCGCCTTTTCCCCTGAGCGGATTCTCAGCAACACGTTTGCGCTGGAATGGCCGCCGGGATCGGGTGCTGTCCGGGAGTACCCGGAGATTGACGACGCCGGCTGGTTCAGAGAGTCCGCGGCCCGCACCAGGATTGTCAAAGGACAGCTGCAGGTCCTGGACGCTCTGAAGGTTCGTCTGGACGGGTTCCGCTGACCGCTTGTCAGCGGATCCGCGTCAGATATGGCAGGTCGACGCCGTCTGCGGCGGTTGACCGTTTCGGCGCCGATACGGCGCGGATACTCTCGAAAGAAGCAGGGCTGAAGCACAACTTCAGCAAGAGCATCAGTCCGCCTTCCGGAGGTGCGTTCCATGCCAGCACATACAGCAACCAATGATTCTCGCAATCCTCCTGAGCCCCGCTCACGCGGCATCGGGTTCTATGCTTCCCCCCGCACATGGCTTCTGCCGCTGCTGGTGCTCCTGCTTCTCGGCGGAACCGGTACCGCACTGTATATTGGCGGGCTCGGCAGTCCGGGGGATCATCTGAAGCACTTCCCCGTTGCAGTGGTGAACCAGGACAAAGGAACGGATACGCCGGACGGCGGCCGCGAGGATCTGGGCCAGAACATCACGGACCAGATGAAGCAGGGATTTGGCAGCTCGGACCAAATCGAGCTGCGGGTACTGTCCTGGGACGAGGCACAGGATCAGATGCGCAAGGGACAGATCCACGGGGCAGTGGTGATTCCCGAGTCCTTCTCAGCGGATGCCACCGGCCTGGTCTCCGGTTCGCTCAGCGCCGAAGAGGTGTCCCGGCCCACGGTCACCGTCTACACCAATCCCCAGGCTGGGCCGCTGGCCAGCAGTCTGGCTACTGGCGCTATAGATCCCGCCCTGGAGCAGGCCAACCGGGGACTGGGGGAGCAGCTCACCGAATCCGCGGAGGAAGCCCAGACGCAGGCGCAGGCTGAACTGGAACGTGAACTGCAGCAGCTGGGCACGGCGCTGCCCTCCCAGCTCGAGCAGCAGCTGTCCCCGAAGATCGGCGGCACCTCAGCCGATCTTCTGGCGGACCCGATTGCCGTGAAGACCAGCGTCTACTCTCCGCCGCCGGAGGGTGCTGCATTGGGGATGGGAGCGTTCTTCTACTCCGTCCTGCTCATGGTGGTGGGCGTCAGCGGTTCGGTGGCCCTGCATTTCCTGCTTGACGCCCGGCTGGGGGTGGCGCCAATCGAGCTGGGTCCCCGTTTCACCCTCGGACCGCAGCGGCGCCCGGCCCGCTGGGTAACCTTCCTGGTGAAGTGGGGCATTGTGGTCCTAGCTGCCCTTCCTACCGCAGGGTTGATGATGTGGGTGGCCTCCGCCGTCGGAATGCCCATACCGCACGGCGGCCTGTTCTTCCTCACCACATGGCTTTCCATCGTGACGGTTTCCGCGGTGACCTTCGCGCTGATCGGCGTGTTCGGCAGCGCGGGCATGATCCTGTCCCTGATCTACGTGGTGTTCATGGGCCTGCCCTCGGCCAGCGGCGTGGTGCCGCTGGAAGCCCTGCCAGGGTTCTTCCGGTTCATTGCGCGCGGGGAGCCGCTCTACCAGATGACCATGGCCAACCGGGCCGTCCTCTACTTCGACGCGGATGCCAGTGCCGGGGTTCAGAGCGGAATCATCGGGATGCTCATTATCATTCTCATCGCCGTGGTGGTGGCACTGGTGTTCTCGGCGATCTACGACAAGATGCTGGGCCAGCGAGGCGCACGGTTGGTCGGAGCGGCGTCACGCTCCTGAAGCGGGCGGCGATAAACAGCATATGTACGCGGGGATCGACGGCGCTCGCCGTCGACGCGGCACGCGTGTGTCCCGAATCTAGGGCATGATTCAGGGCATGTAGACCGCGGAGGGCTGGGTGAGGAAGTCACCCGGGTGGGTTACGGGTGCGGAGAGCATGCCGGCCGAGGAGTCAATGAGGAAGTAACCGACGCCGGTCCAGTTGGCCTTTTCCGCCCCGTCCTGGATGCGTGCCTCGTACTCGGCGGATACTCCCAGCACCATGTTGCCCAGGATCCAAGAGCGCCCGTACCGCGTAGTCGGCGCCAGCTTTCCGGTAGCCGCTTCCAGGCGCCTAATCAAGTCCTCGGTCAAGGGGTTGGCAATGACAGATCCTGCTAGCACCTCGTGCATGGACGGTACCGCCCGCAGTTGGTAGACGAAGCGCGCCCGCCAGCTCGGCACCGGCAGCGACCCCAGATGCTCGACCCACGGCAGGATCAGGCAGGCCAGCAGCTCCGGAAGAGCAGGGTTTGGATTTAGCGCGGCCGCCAGTTCGGCCCGTCGGCGGCTCGTGTCCGCGGTGTGCCGGGTGACCAGGGCACGGATGAGCTCCTCCCGGCCACCGAAGTGGTAGGCGACGGCGGAATGGTTGGCAGTGCCGGCATGTTCGGCAATCCGCCGGTTGGAGACGGCGTCGATCCCGTACTGGGCAAAGAGTTCCTCGGCAGCGTCAAGGAGAGCCTCCCGTGCCTTGTCTCCGTGCTGTCCCATGGGGGTGCCTCATCTCCCGCTCCGATAACGAGCGTCTTTGCCGCGGTGGCGAGTCGATTACCAATTTTACGCCACGTGGCGTAATTTTGACGAGTTGGTCTAACTGACCGCGTACGCATCAAACGGTTCGCACGCCACTCGCACCACCATCGAACCACAGCACAGGAGCACGAGCTTGAGTCATATTTCCCCCACGTCCAGCGACCATCCGCCGGATGCGGTGTCCGCGGCGGAAGACAGCGACCCGGCAAAGGATGCGCAGGCCCTCGAAGCAGCGGCTCTGAAACGCGCCAAGGCGGAAAGGATCGGGCGCTATGTCGCCATGTTCCTAATGCCGCTTTTGATGGTGTCAATGCTGGTGGGCGGTTACCTTGCCGCGATGCATGCTCCCACTCCGCACAACATGCCCATTGCCGTCAGCGGCACAGCCCAGCAGGCCGGCTCCTTCGCTGACGCGATGGAAGCCGCAAACGCCGACGCCGTCGACGTCCGTGTTGTCGACTCCGCTGATGAGGCCCGCAAGCTGGTGCTGGACCGTGAGGTTTCCGGCGCGGTATCGCTGACCGACGCCGCTGCCACCGTCTACACCGCAGGCGCTGCGGGTGCATCCCAAACGGGAACGGTAACGGCCCTTCTCGCGCCGCAGGTGCTGGCCCAGGGTCTGACCCTGACCTCCGAGGACCTCGCTCCGCTGCCGGACAATGACATGGCCGGACTGGGTGCCATGTTCATGACCACGGCCCTGATGCTCGCCGGCTACATGCCTCTAAGCCTGGTCCTCTCCAACTCCCCGGAACTGTTGCGCTTCCGCCGCTTCGTACCGCTGCTGGCCGGCTGGTCGGCGCTCATCGCCGCACTGGTGTGGACCGTCGTCGGCCCCGTTATGGGTGTTGTCGAGGGGCACACTGCTGCCGTCCTTGGCATCTGCTGGCTGTCGGTTTTCGCGGTGGGCAGCGTCCAGCTGTTCCTGACCCGCATCTTCGGCCCGATGGCCGTGCTGGTGGGCATGCTGTTCCTGATGGTCCTGGGCGTTCCCGCCTCCAACATGAGCATGTCGGTACACACCATGCCCGGGCTGTATCCGATCCTGCACAGCTTCCTTCCCGCCGCCGCCACCGGCGAGTCGCTGCGGTCGGTTCTCTACTTCGGCGGAGACGGAGCCGGGGGCCACCTGGCGGTGCTGGTCATTGGCGCCGTGGCGGCGTTGCTGCTCACCCTGGGCCTTGATGCACTGAAGAAGCGCCGCAAGCCGGATGCAAAGCCGCTGGCCGTCAATGTGGCCTCGCTGCACGGCGGGCCGCGCCCGAAGAGCCGCGTCTGGCGCTACGTCACCCTGGCATTCTTCCCGCTGGTCATGGTGTCGATGATGCTCACCATGATGCTGGGTGCCATGTACCAGCCGACTCCGCGCGACATGCCCGTCGCCATTGTCGGCGCGACCGCCGAGCAGGCGGAACAGGCCGCGTCCGGACTCGAGGAGAACATGTCGGGGCTGTTTGAACTGACAGCGCTGGATTCCGCGGACGATGCACGCGAGCAAGTGGGGGACCGCACCGTTGTTGCAGCGTATGTGCTGCCCTCCGCGGAGAACCCCACGGCAACACTGTTGACCAACCAGGCTGCGGGCATCAGCGCGCAGCAGGTGGTCGACCGGGTGTTTGCCCAGGTTGCGGCCGGACAGCAGATGGAGTTGGTCACTGAGGATGTTGCTCCGCTGGCCTCCGAGGACTCCATGGGCATGGCCACCATGTATCTGGCCATGGGCTGGATCATGGCAGGCTTCATGATCATTGTGGTGGGTGCCACGGCCCAGCCCGCAAGCCGTCCGCTGCGCCGGCTGCTGCCGATTGTCGCGGGTTGGGCGGTGGGCTACTCGGCCCTCCTCTGGGTAATTGCGGCTGTCTTTGTCGGCGCCATTGACGGCCACTTCTGGCAGCTGTGGGCGGTCGGTGCGGCTGCGATCTTCTGCGTGGCCATGTTCACCGCTGTCTTTGAGCGCTTGATCGGCATGCTAGCCATCCTTCCGGTGATCGGAATCCTGACGTTCCTGGGCGTCCCGGCTTCCGGTGCGGCAATGTCCATCTACATGGAACCGGAGATCTTCCGCTTCCTGCATGAAGTGCTGCCGATGCCGGCAGCCGTGGAGTCCATCCGCTCCATCCTGTACTTCGGCGGCGACACCGTCTGGTCCCACCTGCTGACCCTTGGTATCTGGGGAGCGGCCTCACTGACAGTCGTGGCCGTCATCGACCGTCTCAAGCCGCCGTGCACTGAGGCCTGGCCGGTGGACGAGGTTCCGGCTCCGGCTGCTCCGGCTGCTCCGGGGGCTTCGGCAGCTGCGGCAGAAGACAAAGCCGACGAGTTGGAGTTTGCCGCGGTGTAATCCGTTGCAGTTGCCGGTGCCCGTCATGGAGTGCCGGTAACCCGGGGGCCGCTGCTAATGCAGCGGCCCTCTTTGCATTGCCTGGAAAAACAGTTCCAAAGAATGCTGAAAACTCCCTTGACCGCATGGATGTTAGCGTTCACAATTGCAGCCAGGGCGCCAAGCCCGCGCAGCGATGATGGTGCATTTGCTCCTGGCTGCGGTCCATTCCCAGGAGGCAGCAGTGTTCAAGAAAACCTTAATGACAGCCCTGGCCGTCTCGGCCCTTGCCCTGTCCGCGTGCGGCGCATCCTCGGATTCGGCCGGCGGATCCGAAGACGGCATCACCATGGGATTCGCCCAGGTGGGTGCCGAGAGCGGGTGGCGCACCGCCAACACCAAGTCAGTCCAGGATGCCGCGGAAGCCGCCGGCGTCGATCTCAAATTCACTGATGCGCAGCAGAAACAGGAAAACCAAATCAAGGCCATCCGTTCCTACATCCAGCAGAAAGTCGATGTCATCGCCTTCTCGCCGGTTGTCGAATCCGGATGGGACACCGTCCTGAAAGAAGCCAAGGACGCGAACATTCCCGTGATCCTGACTGACCGGGCCGTGGATTCCGCCGACACCACCCTGTACGCAACCTTCCTGGGCTCCGACTTCGTTGAAGAGGGCAAGAAGGCCGGCGAATGGCTGGTGGAGGATTCCGCCGCAGTTGACGGTCCGGTGAACATCGTGGAACTGCAGGGCACCACCGGTGCAGCCCCGGCTCTCGACCGCAAGGAAGGCTTCGAAAAGGCGATTGCCGCCAATCCGAATCTTCAGATTGTGCAGTCCCAGACGGGCGACTTCACCCGCAGCGGCGGCAAGCAGGTGATGGAGGCCTTCCTCAAGAACACCCCTGACATCGACGTTGTCTATGCCCACAACGATGACATGGGACTCGGTGCGATCGAGGCGATTGAGGCTGCCGGCAAGGTGCCCGGCAAGGACATCAAGATCATCACGGTGGACGCGGTCAAGGATGGAATGACGGCCCTCTCTGAGGGCAAGATCAACTACATCGTCGAGTGCAACCCGCTGCTGGGGGAGCAGCTGATGGATCTGGCCGCGAAGGTTGTGGCGGGCGAGGAAGTGCCGGAACGGGTCGTGACGGAAGAGACCGCCTTCACGCAGGAACAGGCTAAGGAGGCCCTCCCCAACCGGAAGTACTGATCCGGATTCCGGGTGCAGCAGATCCTTTACGGAGACAACCATCAGGAGGAGTGCGGTGAGCCGGTGCTCACCGCACTCCGGCACAGAAAAGACGCGCGCATGAATGAGATCGTTCCCGTCGTCGAGATGCGCGGCATCTCCATCGAATTTCCCGGCGTCAAAGCCCTCGACGGAGTGGATTTCCGGCTCTTTCCGGGCGAAGTGCACGCTCTCCTGGGAGAAAACGGTGCCGGCAAATCGACGCTGATCAAAGCCTTGACGGGCGTTTATCCGATCGACGGCGGATCGATTACCGTCGCGGGCATGCCCCGGAGCTTTGCCAACCCCGGCGAAGCCCAGGAGTCCGGGATCAGCACCGTCTACCAAGAAGTGAATCTCTGCCCCAATCTGTCGGTCGAAGAGAACATCCTCCTGGGACGGGAACCGCGCAGGCGCGGAGGCATCAACTGGAAGGAGGTGCGGGTCCGGGCGCGCGGCGTGCTGGCCGAACTCCAGCTTGGCCACATCGATCCCGGTTCCATTCTGTCCGCCCACTCGCTGGCGGTTCAGCAGCTCGTGGCGATCGCCCGGTCCGTCCAGGTCGAGGCGAAAGTGCTCATCCTCGATGAACCGACCTCCAGCCTGGATGCCGAGGAAGTGCAACAGCTTTTCAGTGTTGTCCGCACCCTGAGGGACCGGGGCGTGGGCATTCTGTTCGTTTCCCATTTCCTGGAGCAGGTGTATGAGATTTCGGACCGGATGACAGTTCTGCGAAACGGGCGGCTCGTGGGGGAGTACCCGACCCGGGATCTGCCGCGGATGGAGCTGATCTCCAAGATGATCGGCAAGGACATGCTGGTCCTTGAAGAACTCGATCATGCCGAAGCTCACCGCGCATCCGGAGAGCAGCCCGTTGAGCCGCTGCTGCAGACGGAGAACCTTGGCCGGAAGGGATCGGTGGAGAACATCACCATCACCGTGGACCCGGGACAGATTCTCGGTCTGGCCGGCCTGCTGGGTTCCGGACGGACCGAAACTGCCAGGCTTCTCTTTGGGGCGGACCGTGCTGACCAGGGCGAACTGCGCATCAACGGCACCAGCCGCACCCTACGAAGCCCCCGCGCAGCCATCGATGCCGGCATTGGATTTTCCTCTGAGAACCGCAAGGAAGAAGGTCTCATCAGCGATTTGTCCGTCAAAGACAACCTGGTGCTGGCCATGCAGGCCAGCAAGGGCTGGCTGAGACGGATTCCCGCGCATCTGCAGGACCAGTTATCCGAGAAATTCATCCAGACCCTCGACATCCGTCCCGCCAACAAAGACGCACTGATCCGCAACCTCAGCGGCGGCAACCAGCAAAAGGTGTTGCTAGCCCGCTGGCTGATCACCAATCCGAAGCTGCTGATCCTGGACGAGCCCACCCGCGGCATCGACATCGGCGCCAAAACCTCCATTCAAATACTCATCAGCAACCTGGCTGCCGAGGGAATGTCGATCATCTTCATTTCCGCCGAGCTCGAGGAAGTGCTTCGCCTCAGCGACTCCATTGCCGTCCTCCGGGACCGGCGGATGGTGGCCGACCTGCCCAATGACGGAGTCACGATGGAGGATGTCATGACCATCATCGCCGGCACAGGGGCGGCGGCATGAACGCGGTTTTCCGGCACCGGCTCACCTGGCCCGCGCTGGCCCTGATACTGCTGCTGCTCCTCAACCAGGCTTTCCGTTCCGATTTCTTTTCGATCAGGGTTCAGGACGGCCACCTCTACGGCAGCCTGATAGACATCCTGCGCAACGGCGCACCCACGCTCCTCATCGCCCTGGGCATGACGCTGGTCATCGCCTCGCGCGGAATCGACCTCTCAGTGGGTGCAGTGGCCGCCATCGCCGGCGCCGTCTCCTGCACCTACATCTACAACTCGCCTGAGCCAGCCTCCCTCCAAACGGCTGCCGTCGCCGTGGCAATTGCCGTCGCTGCCGGCCTGGCCCTGGGCCTGTGGAACGGTTTCCTGGTCTCGGTGATCGGTATTCAACCGATCATCGCAACACTGGTCCTCATGACCGCGGGACGCGGAATGGCCCAACTCGTGACCGGCGGGCAGATCATCTCGGTGTCGAATGAGCCCTACCAGGCAATCGGCGCCGGATACTTCCTGGCCCTGCCGATTTCCATCCTCATTGCCGCCGCAGCGTTCGCTGTCGCCGGGCTGCTGACACGGCGGACCGCACTGGGAACACTCATCGAAGCGGTGGGAATCAACCCGGCTGCCAGCCGGCTGGCCGGCATCCGGGCCCGCAGCATCACCTGGATCGTCTACATCTTCAGCGGCTTCTGTGCCGCGGTTGCGGGATTGATGATCAGCTCCAACGTCACTGCAGCTGACGCGAACAACGCCGGACTCTTCATTGAAATGGATGCCATCCTCGCCGTCGTCATCGGAGGTACATCACTGGCCGGCGGCCGCTACAGCCTGGTGGGCACCCTGATCGGCGCGCTGATCATCCAAACCCTGACAACCACCGTCTACACCCTGGGCATACCGCCCGAGGTAACGCTGGTTTTCAAGGCCCTGGTGGTGATCATTGTGTGCCTGCTGCAGTCCGCCAAAGCCCGGACCATGCTCCAAAGACGCAAACAACCGGTACTGATGGCTCCCTCCCAAACCAAGGCGGCGCTCTAATGTCCGTGCTTACCAGTCCGCCCGCCCCCGCCACGCTCTCCCGCGCCGGCCGGCTGCGGGGCAAAGCCCGCTATGCTCCCACGGCGGCAACCATCGGCCTGTTCCTGGCCATGTTTGCCGCCGGAGCCGTCATGTATCCGGGGTTCCTCTCGGGGCAGGTTTTCCTGAACCTGCTGATCGACAACACCTTCCTGATTGTTCTCGCCGTCGGCATGACCTTCGTCATCCTCACCGGCGGGATCGACCTGTCGGTGGGATCGGTGGTGGCACTTTCCATGATGATTGCCGCAGCCCTCCTGCGGCAGGGATGGAATCCGTTCGCAACCATCGCCGTCGTTCTCTTGGTCGGAGCGGTCTTTGGGCTCCTGATGGGGCTGGTCATCCAGGTGTTCGAGATTCAACCCTTCATTGTCACCCTGGCGGGGCTGTTCCTTGCCCGGGGCCTTTGTTACGTGATCAGCCTGGACTCCATCACCGTCACTGATCCGTTTTTCACCTCCATGGCGCAGGCACGGATCCGGCTGCCGGGCGGATTGTTCGTCTCACCCGGAGTGATCATTGCCCTGCTGGTGGTTGCCGCCGCGGTATACGTCCTGCACCGTACCCGGTTTGGGCGAACCGTTTATGCGGTGGGCGGCAATGAGTCGTCCGCCGTGCTCATGGGGCTGGCCGTGCCGCGGACCAAAGTGCTGGTTTATACGATCAGCGGCCTGTGCTCGGCCACTGCGGGGATTCTCTTTTCCTTCTACAGCCTTTCCGGGTACAGCCTTGCGGCGACCGGCATGGAGCTGGACGCCATTGCCGCCGTTGTTGTCGGCGGGACCCTGCTGACCGGCGGCTACGGCTACGTTATCGGCTCACTCGCGGGGGTCCTGGTCCTGGGCATCGTGCAAACGTTCATCTCTTACGAAGGCACCTTGAGTTCGTGGTGGACCCGCATTGCCATCGGGGCCCTGCTGCTGCTGTTCATCCTGCTGCAAAAGCTCTTCTCCCGGAAAATAAAGCTCGGCTAGCGTGGGGATCGTCCGACGCCGCAGCCGCCTTTCCGCCTTCGTCGCCGCTTAGCTTTGCGGGGGCATGGCGTCATATAAATAGCGGACCGGCGCCGGCAGTGCCACGATATGGGAATGTCTGCGAATCCCGGCACCACAGCCCCCCAACAATCCCGGACCAGCGAAGAGCGCAGCGCGCGCGTGGCGGTCACGGTCTTTCCCCTGCTTATCCTTGCCGGGGGAGCGGTGGCCCTGTTCTTTCCGGCACCGTTCACCGGTCTCTCGGCGTTCGTCAACCCGGCGTTGATGGTGATCATGTTCGGCATGGGCCTGACGCTGACGCTCCCGGACTTTGCCCTGGTGGTCCGGCAGCCGCTGCCCGTGTTCCTCGGTGTCGTCGCCCAGTTTGTGATCATGCCGCTGCTGGGCGCCGGGATCGCCTGGGCCCTGCAGCTGAGTCCGGAACTGGCAGCCGGTGTGATCCTCGTCGGCTGCGCCCCCGGAGGCACCGCATCAAATGTGGTGACCTACCTTGCGAAAGGCAACGTGGCCCTGTCGGTCGCGATGACCTCGGTGTCGACCCTGCTGGCACCCCTGTTCACCCCGTTGCTGGCGCTGTGGCTGGCCGGGCGGTACATGGCTGTCGACGCCGGCTCCATGGCTTTGTCCATTGTCCAGATTGTGCTCATTCCCGTGGTGCTGGGACTGGTGATCCGCTACGCGGTGCCCCGCCTGGTGGACCGCGTCCTGCCGGTCCTGCCGTGGATTTCCGTTCTGGCCATCACCTTTGTGGTCCTTGCCGTGGTGGCTGGAAGTGCCGCTGCGATCGTTACCGCCGGCTGGCTGATCCTGCTGGCGGTCATCCTGCACAACGGGCTGGGTCTCGGGCTGGGGTACGGCACAGCGAAATTGTTCCGGCAGCCCATCGCCTCCCGGCGCACCATGGCCGTTGAAGTGGGCATGCAGAACTCGGGTCTGGCCGCCGGTTTGGCCAAGCAGTACTTCACTCCCGAGGCTGCCCTTCCTGCCGCTGTCTTCTCGGTCTGGCACAATGTTTCCGGTGCGTTGATGGCGGCCTTCTGGCGGAGCAGGCACTCAGCCTGATCCCGGGGTATCGTTTCCGGTGCCTGAGCCGCTAGGGTGATGCCGTCCCGGCACTTCCAGGAAAGCAGATAACCATGGCTTCCAAGACCATCGTGATCACCGGTGGGTCCGACGGCGTGGGGGCGGCTGCCGCACGGCGGCTTGCCCGGGACGGCCACCATGTTGTGGTGGTGGGGCGCTCTCCCGAGAAGTCAGCGGCAGTGGCCAAGGAAACCGGCGGCGAATTCCTGCTGGCTGATTTTTCCGACCTTAACCAGGTGCGAAACCTGGCATCGGAGCTGCTGCAGCGGTACCCCCGCATCGATGTGCTGGCCAACAATGCCGGGGCCATCTTCGGGAAGGAGCGCCAGGTTACCGGAGACGGACATGAGATCACGTTCCAGGTGAACTATCTGGCTCCGTTCCTTCTCACCCGTCTGCTGACCGACCGGTTGCTGGAGTCAGGGGGAACGGTCATCAACACCTCAAGCATCGCGAACCGGCTCTTCGCCCGCGTGGATCTGGACGACCTGGAGTCGGAGAAGAACTACAACCCCCGCAGGGCCTACGGAAACAGCAAGCTGGAGCAGATCCTTTTCACTCAGGAATTCGACCGGCGGTACCGCTCCCACGGTGCCACCTCCACGGCGTTTCATCCAGGCAACATTGCGTCCAGCTTCTCCGGCGTGCCGGCTTCGGCCATGCACGCGCTCTATCACACCCCGCTGAAGCACCTGTTCCTCAGCAGCCCGGAGAAGGGTGCCGGGACGCTGGTGTTCCTGGCGGAGGGAACACCCGGTGAGGACTATCCCACGGGCAGGTACTTCGAGCGGTCCAAGGTTGCGCGCCCGAATCGGCAGGCACGGGACGGCGCGCTGGCACTGGGGTTGTGGAACCGGTCCGTGGCAATGCTCGAGTCCAGAGCGTGATTCCCGGCGCGGTCGTTCTTTCAGCCACCGGAACGTGGCTGCTGCTGCGCCCGGCAACGGTGCGCTGACGGGCAGCTGCCTCCCTGAGCGAACACTCGGTCAGCAGGAAGCCAGCCGGCGCGCGGAGTTCTCATCCAGGATCAGGTCCGTCACCAGGCCAGCCCGCAGCGCACCCAGCAGGCTGGTGGTCTTGGCTTCACCTGCAACCACGCAGATGCGGCGCGGGACCTGCCGCAACTGGCCCAGTTCCGGTCCGGTGCTGCGGGCATTGAGGCTAATTCCATCCCAGGTCCCGTCGGCGCGGTAGAACATGGTGGCGACGTCACCCACCACACCTTCGGCCAGCAAATCCTCGAGATCTTCTTCATCGAGGTAGGCACCGTTGTAGACATGGCTGGGAACACCCGCCTCCATGGACCCGACGCCGAAGATGGCGGTGTTCATCCTGGCCTGCAGGTCCAGCACCCGCTTCACCGGGCGTTCCCGCCACATGGCTTCCTTGGTTTCCGTGTGGTCGAAAAACGCCGGCACCGGGAACTGCACCACGCGTGCGCCGTAGGCATGGCCGAACCGCTGCAGGATTTCACTGGCGTAGGTGATGCCCGACGTGCGGAAATTGCCGGCACCGTTCATCTGCACAATTGTGCTGTCATGTGTGTCCTTGATGGACAGGTGCTGGCTGACCGCCGTCAGCGTGGAACCCCACGCGACGCCCACGATGGCGTCCGAATCGATCAGGGGATTGATGAGATGGGCCGCCTGAACGGCAACGCGCTGCAGGGTTTGGGCAGGGGAGACACCCTCCACCACCGGCACCACCTTGGCGTGGATGCCGAAGCGTGAACTGATCTCCCTCTCCAGTGCCGGAGCCCGGTCCGCAGCGCTCTTGATCTTGATTTCCACCAGTCCGGTGCTGCGGGCATGGGCGAGCAGGCGCGAAACCGTGGAACGTGAGATCCGCAGCTCGCGGGCGATCGCCTCCATCGTCAGGTTCTGCAGGTAGTACATCTGCGCCGCCCGCAGGGCGTCCCGGTCACGGCCCTCCTTCTCCGGAGGGGCGGAAGGTTCTCCGGGCCTTGCGGCGGATCGGTTGGTGACACCAATGTTCACTTGTAGTCCATCCAAACCGCAGAGATCCTCATATATCCATTATGGCAGGGTGCACGTTTGTGCATCGGGTCGATTCAGCAGCCCTCGGGCTTCGAGCATGGATGGATATGGCAAAGCCGCCACAGAAGCGTTTGGAGATAGTCGTGGACAATTCCGTGAATCCCGCTAAGGGAAAGACCGCCGCCCGTCCGGTGGTTCAGCAGTTGAAGGACCGCCCCCGGGCCTCAGTGCTGATCGTCGGCGGTGGCATCAATGGCGTAGGCACATTCCGTGACCTGTCGCTGCAGGGCGTGGACGTAGCCCTCGTGGAACGCGGGGACTACTGCCAGGGCGCCTCGGGCGCCTCATCGCACATGATCCACGGCGGCATCCGCTACCTGGAAAACGGCGAGTTCCGTCTCGTGCACGAGTCCGTCGTCGAGCGCAATGCGCTGCTCCGACTGGCCCCGCACTACGTGAAGCCGCTGCAGACCACCATCCCGATCACCAGCACCTTCTCGGGCATCACCGCAGCCCCGCTGCGCTTCCTGACGCACAAGCAGGGCAAGCACACCGAGCGCGGCGCCGTGCTCATCAAAGCCGGTCTGCTGATGTATGACTTCTTCTCCCGCGGCGGCCGTGTTGCCCCGCGCCACAACTTTGTCGGCAAGAAGAAGTCCCTGCAGGAACTGCCCAAGCTGCGCTCCGACGTTAAATACACCGCCACGTACTTCGACGCTTCGGTCCACAACCCCGAGCGCCTGACCCTGGATGTACTGCGCGACGGCCTCGAAGCCAACAAGCAGTCCCGCGCCAGCAACTACGTCTCCGCCGTGGGCACCACGGACGCCGGCACGCTGCTGCGCGACGAACTGACCGGTGAAGAATTCCTGTTCGAAGCCGACGTCGTCATCAACGCCACCGGTGCCTGGGTGGACGAGACCAACGACTCCTTCGGCAAGCGCACCTCCTTCATGGGCGGCACCAAGGGCTCACACATCGTCCTGGACCACCCGGAGCTGCTCGAGGCCTGCAACGGCCGCGAACTGTTCTTTGAGCACACCGACGGCCGCATCGTCCTCATCTACCCGATGGGTGACCGCGTGCTGGTGGGCACCACGGACATCGATGCCGACATCACCGAGGACTCCATCTGCACCGACGAGGAGATCGAGTACTTCTTCGAGCTCGTCGCCCATGTGTTCCCGAGCATCGACGTGCGCCGCGACCACATCGTCTACACCTTCTCCGGCGTCCGTCCGCTGCCCAAGCACGATGACACGCAGCCGGGCTTCGTTTCCCGCGACTACCGCATCGAGAAGCGCAGCGACAAGCGCGGAGACAAGAATGTCACCACCCTGTCCCTCGTGGGCGGCAAGTGGACCACGTTCCGCGCCCTGTCCGAGAACCTGGCCTCCGAGGCCATGACCGCTCTGGGCATGCCGCGCAAGACGACGACGTCGGAACTGGCGATCGGCGGCGGCAAGGGTTTCCCGCGCACCGAGGCCGAGGAACGCCTGTGGGTGAACCGCACCGCCAGCGAGGTTGCGGACCGCGACCGCGTCCGCGTGCTGCTGACCCGCTACGGCACCCGCGCCACCGACGTCCTCGAGTTCCTGGCCCAGGGCGGGGACCAGCTGTTGGCCTCCACCCCCGAGCTGAGCACCCGCGAGCTGACCTACATGGTGGAAAACGAGCAGATTACCCGTCTGTCCGACATCCTTATCCGCCGCACGTCGCTGGCTTTCCGCGGCCTAGTGACCGAGGAAATGCTCAACGAGCTGGCAGACCTGCTGGCTCCGCAGCTGGGCTGGGATGACGAAACGGCCCGCACCCAGGTGCAGGCGACACGCGACCTGCTGGTGAACATGCACGGCATGAAGATCGCAGCTGCGGTCTAAGTCGACTGCGGCAGCACAAAGGGCCGGCCGGAGCATCTGCTCCGGCCGGCCCTTTGGCGTCTCTCGGTCCCACTCCCTGGGGTGAGCTCGTCAGCGACGCCGCGGGCGTAGGTGGAGAGCCGCTAGAGCGTCGAGGCCACGAAGATCTGGGCCGGGCCGGCGAGGGTGGCCGTCACGGGCTCCCCGGCATACAAGATCTTTGCTTCCGGCTCCATATCCGCCGTGACCTCATCCACGGTGACAGAAACGGGATCCGTCGCTGCCAGCAGCACGCTGAAGGGTCCCACCCGGACGGGCTTTGGATCCTCGTCTACGACCACCCGCCGCAGGTCCAGATCCTCGCTCCACAGCGGAATGCGCTGCTCGCCCTCGCCAACCTCGAACACAGGAAGGGCAGAAGGCTGGGATTGTTCGGTGCACGTCAGCTGCTGCAGTTCGTAGAGATCCACGTGCTCTTTGGTCAAGCCGGCGTGCAGCGCATTATCGGAGACACCAGTAACGACCACGGCCTGGCCGGACAGATAGGTATGCAGGCACCCGGGAGGGATTACGGTTGCCTGCCCGGGATCCAGCTCGATCAGTTTCATGCAGATGGCCAGCAGGATGCCCCGGTCGTGTGGGAAAAGCTGCTGCAGCCGGCGTACTGCTGCGGCCGCCTCGGCGGCCGGTCCGTCACTGGGCCGGATTCGGTCCACGGCTTCGACTGTTTCCCGCAGTGCAGCCGTGGTTTCGTGAGGCGACATGCGGAATATGGAGTGGATGGCGGTCTCATGGCGGAAGGAAAGGTAGGAACGCAGCCAGGGCAATTCCAACCCGGATGCGATGGCCTGAAGCTCCTCGGTGCTCCGTTCCCCGGCAAGCACGCGCAGGGGAGTGAGGGCTACCGCGATCTCATACTTAGGGCTGCTGTCCTTGTAGTTACGGTTTCCAGCGTTCAGCGGCACGCCCCGGGCCTGTTCCCGTACGAAACCCGTCAGCGCCTGCTCCCAATGCGGGTGCAGCATGATCGGCGGCGGAACACACGCGTCCAAGACCTGGAGGCGGAAAGGAAACGGAGAGCCGGTTTCGTTTTCCGGATGGGGGACTCTGACCGGCTGGTCGGCAAACCGCTCGAGCGTTTGCCGAAAGGTCGCGGGATCCCACTCAATCAGCAGGCCGCGGGAAGGCAGGGGGGAAGGTCGGCGAACGGGTGCTACGGACCTCGAGAAGGAGGAATCAGCACGCACGACAGGCACTTGCATCACCAAGGTGGAACAGGGGACAGATCGAATAGGGCCGGAGGGTCCGACATGGACACAACCTATCTTTAAATTGTAGACGTTCCCGCCGCAGAATGCAGGCCGGCCGGGGGAGAATGAACGCCGTTCCACGGGACGCTGGCTGTGACCCAGCCCAGATCTACCACGTCCGTGGAACACTCGCCTGCACGCAGCTGGACTACGTGGCCACGCTCTGGACCGGCCGCAGGTTGGAACCCAACCGGGACCATGCCCTCGAGGTGCTTGCCGGCAGTGGCCGCCAACCGCGCCGCGGCTCAGGTGCAGGCAGACCAGGCCGCGGACGAGACCGCGCACCCCTAAAACGGGGACGCTTCAGGTTCAGGGGCAGCGCACCACACGGCGTCGATCATGTCCGAGGCTGCCTGCTCCGAAATATTCAGGGCCAGGGACACCTCGGTCAACAGCGGCTGGCGTGCATGCCGAAGCATCTCCCGTTCGGCTTGGGAGAGCCCGTTCAGGTTGCTGCGCAGCATCAGATTTCGCACGACGGCGGCAATCACCAGGGGGTCGCCCGTGGCCAGCTTCTCGGTATTGTCCTTGAACCGCCGGGACCACTGATGGTCCTCTTCATCGGCTGGGCTCCGAAGAACCGAGAACAGCGTGTCCAGACCGCTTTGATTCAGGACGGGCCGCAGGCCGACACGTTCAATCTGGTCCAATGGAACCCACACCATCAGGTGGGAGGCCTGCACCTCAAGAACCATGCAGTCTTTCTGCAGCCGCGGGTGGGTTTGGAAAGAGCTGACCACTGCTGGGCCGTGATGGGGATGGACCAAAACCTGGCCCTTGGAAAATGACAATTGGCACCTCCGGCAGAAGCTGAAGGCCCGGCTCAAATGCCCCGCAGGCCCGAATAAGTCGGCGGGACGATTGTCTCAACGGTTCACCGGGAGAGTGGCGGCGAACAAACCTGAATGCGCGGATACAGCTGAACCGTACGGACGGAGCCGCCGCATCCGCGAGCCTGGCGCTGGTTCCATTTTACTCCGACCGGTGCCCCTCCTGCCGAGCCCCGAGGTTAGTGCGGGGTGTGCGGCGGGCAAAAAAGTGTCCTGGCGCAGCGGGATGACGCAGCATGACACGGGACGTGGTGGCCGAAGGAATAGAACAGGGACCAATGCGTTTGTATGGACTGTTCATATGATTTCCAGGCAAAGGTTTCTTCCCACATGAGTACAGACATCAGCAGCGAAAATCTTGTTCCCGAATACGTTCTGGACCGCACCAGCCTCGACACGCTCTTCACCGAAGCACGGACGGCGAATGCCTTCACCGAAGAGCCCGTCACGGACGAGCAGCTGCGAGCCATTTATGAACTGACGAAATTCGGGCCTACCTCCATGAACATCCAGCCTATGCGCATCACATGGGTGAAGTCGGCTGAGGCGCGGGACAAGCTGGTGCGGCACATGGCCGAGGGAAACCAGGCTAAGACGGCTGCGGCTCCGATGGTGGCTGTACTGAGCTTTGATACCGAGTGGCACGAGCAGTTCCCCGTGTTCTTCCCGCATGCTGCTGAGCGGAAGGCGATGTTTGACGGCAAGGATGAGCTCCGTGCGGTGATGGGCAACAACAACGGCCACATGCAGGCGGCCTACTTCATCATGGCCGTTCGCTCCGTTGGGCTGGCTGCCGGCCCCATGGGTGCCTTTGACGCCGCCGGAATCGACGCCGAATTCCATGCCGGAAAGAACCGGCGGACGTTCATGGTGGTCAACATCGGCAAGCCCGGCGAGAACGCCTGGTTCCCCCGCCTGCCGCGTCTGGACTACGACTTCGCTACGGCCACGGTCTAAGCGCACCCGGCGCTCAATAACGACGACGACGGCGGCTTGGCCGTCGTCGTCGTTTTTTGCCGTCGTCGCTTTTCACCAAGTTTGGTGTCCTGCACCACAAAATTAGTTGACTATGGGCAATTACTTATATAGTTGACCTAAATCAACTACTAGCAGGAGCCTGATGTCCCCCGAAGAGCGTCCCCCCATCACCACGCCGACAAAAAAAGCGGGGAAAACGAAAGCGCCCAAGCGCACGGTTTCGCCTGACGGCAGCATGACCCATAAGCAGGTGCTGGAATCGCTGTCCGGACTCCTGCTCGGCATGTTCGTCTCGATTCTGGCCGGCACGGTGGTGTCCACCTCGCTGCCGCTCATCATCTCGGACCTTGACGGCAACCAGTCCGCCTACACCTGGGTGGTGACGGGAACCCTGCTGGCCACCACCGTGTCCACGCCGCTGTGGGGCAAGTTTGCCGACCTTTTCAACCGCAAGCTGCTCATCCAGCTCGCGCTCGGCATCTTTGTGCTGGGTTCGGCGCTGGCCGGTTTCTCCCAGGACACCAACACCCTCATTGCCTTCCGCGTGCTGCAGGGGCTGGGTGCCGGCGGTTTGGCCGCACTGAGCCAAATCATCATGGCCGACATCATCAGCCCGCGTGACCGCGGCAAGTACGCCGGTCTCTTCGGTGCCGTGATGGCAGTGGGAACTGTGGGCGGCCCTCTCCTCGGAGGCCTCGTGACCGATGCCTTTGGTTGGCGCTGGAACTTCTTCATTGCGCTTCCGGTGGCGATTGCCGCGATCATTCTGCTGCAGCGCACGCTGCACCTGCCCACGCACCCCAAGCGCAAGGTTCACATCGACTACCTCGGCGCCGTGCTCATCGCCGGCGGTGTGTCGCTGCTGATGATCTGGGTAACGCTGGCAGGAACCCAGTTCGGCTGGATGTCACTGGCCTCCTTCCTGATGGTTGCGGGTTCCGCGCTGCTGCTGGTTGCCGCTGTGCTGGTGGAATTCAAGTCCCCCGAGCCGATCATCCCGCTCACGATGTTCAAGAACCGCACCTTCACCCTGTCCGTCGTGGCAAGCATCTCCGTGGGTGTCTCCATGTTCGGCACCTCCGTGTTCCTGGCCCAGTACATGCAGCTGGCCCGCGGTGCCACACCCACAGAGTCGGGCCTGCTCACCATCCCCATGATGGCCGGCCTCCTGATCTCTTCCACCCTCTTCGGTACGGTCATCAGCCGCACCGGCAAGTGGAAGGCCGTCATGATTTCCGGTGCTGTGCTCACTCTGGTGGGCTCCGTCCTGCTGAGCACCCTGGCTTATGACACCAACCTGGTGCTGGTGGGCATCTACATGGCAGTGCTGGGCGCAGGCCTGGGCATGCTCATGCAGAACCTGGTGCTGGTGGTCCAGAACTCCATTGAGGTCAAGAACCTCGGCGTGGCCACCAGTGCTGTCACCTTCTTCCGCAGTCTCGGCGGAACTGTCGGTGTCTCAGTCCTCGGCTCGGTGCTGGGAACCATTGTGTCGTCCGAAATCAAGGACGGCATCGGTGCGCTGGCACCGGCTGATCAGGCTGCTGCCGCCGTTGCACTGGGCAGCGGAACCATTCCCAAGGTGTCTGAGCTGCCGGACGCCATTGCCGTCCTGGTGGAAAGCGCCTACGGCGTAGGCGTCGGCTCGGTCTTCCTCTACAGCGTTCCGCTGGCCGCCATCACGCTGCTCGCCGTGATCTTTATTCCGAACGCCAAGCTCGGACGGCAGAATGCCGTGCAGCTGAAGAAGGCCGCTGCTGCCGCGGCTCCCGCCAAGCAGGATTCCGAACCTGCTCCCTCAGCAGCCGAGCTCGCCCTGGCCGATGTGGCGACGGGTGCCGTGGCTCTCGTGGATCCGGTCTCGCCGATCAGGACGGCGAATCCGGAGCGTCAGTCGAAGTGACAGCCCAGGAGCTGAGCCGGACAAAGGCTCTGCATGAGGTTGAGGAAAACCTCAGGCTTCTCACTGAGACAGTTCGAAGCCGCATGCGGGATGCCGCCAAGGGGATCGACCCGAGCCTGCCCCTGTTCGGCCTCAAATTGCTGCAGCTGCTCAAGCGGGAGGGTCCTCTGCATTCCGGGGCAGCCGCTGACCTGCTGATGGTGGACAAAAGCGTCATCAGCAGGCAGTCACGCCAGCTCGAAGAACTGGGACTGATCGATGTGCAGACCGACCCCCGGGACGGCCGCGCCCGCGTGCTCGTGCTGGCACCGGCCGCCGAGGAACGGGTGGGTGCCGTTCAAACGGGCATCATGCTGGACAGCCACATCCTGGATTCCTGGTCTGCAGAAGAGCTGCATCAGTTTGCCGGATACCTGTCCCGGCTGCGCAGCCCGGAGAGCCTGGCAGACGCGAGCTAAGGCCAAGCATCTTCTCACACAGAGGAAGCACCTCGACAAACAAACAAGCCGGACCCTACGGGGTCCGGCTTGCTTTGTCTCGGCTTGTTCTATCTACGGGTTGCTCTTCTGTTCGGGTGGCTCTTTGTCCGGGCTTGGAGTTCGGCGCCGGAGGACGGCCGCTCCTACTCCGCAGGACGCTCGGAGCCGCTCTGGGGTGCTTCCGGACCATTGGCGTTCTGGTTTCTCTTGCGGCCGCGGGATGACAGCATCGAGAAAGCGGTGCTCAGCACAAAGAATTCGCTCACGAAGCCCATGGGACTGCTCGGCAGGGGAGCAAACTGATGGAACAGCACCAACGCTGAAACCATAAGGATGATGGGATGTGCCCGGAGGATCCATTCCGCGGGCACCTCACGCGGCCAGGGAAAGAAACCTTCGTCGGCAGCGGTGTCGGCGCGGGATGTCTTCATGGGTCTATCTTGCCAGATTCAGGCCGGAGGCTTATGTTTCCTGCCATGGCTATCGCACGCACCCCCACCACTGTCATTGACTGCCCGGACCCTGCGGCACTCGCTGCCTTCTACGGCGCATTGCTGGATTGGAAGGTGAACCTGCATCAGGATGAATTCGACGGCGGCTGGACTGACATTACCGATGTCACCGGACAGCGCTATTGTTTCCAGCAGGTGGAGAATTACACGGCGCCGGTCTGGCCGGAGCAGGACATTCCGCAGCAGGTGCACATCGACGTGGATGTGGATGACCTGGATGAAGCCGAGGCTGCGGTGCTGCAGCTCGGAGCCACCAAGCATCCGCACCAGCCCGGCACGAGCTTCCGGGTTTTCCTGGATCCGGCCGGGCACCCGTTTTGCCTCTGCCAGGCATAGCGGCAATTGTTCTGGATGTTGCGAATGCGTTCAACAGTGAGACAAAACCCCCGGATTTAGCCCGAAACCCTGTTTATTCATCTGATGGAAAGGATAATGGAAGCTAAGTCGGTCGACAGTTATACGGGCTTTGCGGCAGTTAGTGCCACAGACGCCGGATAACCGAGGCAGGGGGCGAAGATATGACCGCAGAATGGCTTGTCTTCATCACTAGTCTGGTGTCGTTGCTGGCATGGCCAGCGGCCGTTGTGGTGCTTCTCTTTCTCTACAGAAAACCAGTCATCAGCCTTGTCCTGGCACTATCAGAACGGATAGCGGAGCTAAAGGAAGTATCTTCACCCCTGGGCGGCGTCAAGTTTTTCCGCGAGCAGGTCGAGGAAACCATCGTGACGCTGACGGAAGGGGCCGCGGAGGCGTCCTCCGCGAAGTGGGGTGTCCGGGCGTCCGCCTCAACGTCCGCCGGAAGTGCCGGCGAGGTGGCTCCACAAGTCGCCCAGAGCGGTGACCATGATAATCCGGAGGGTCATGGTTTAAGCGTCCGGCGGGAGCTGACGCACCAGGCCGGGGCCGGAGCGCGTGGGTCAACCGACCGGCGGCCCGTTGCGTACGCCGAGATGGCCGCCAACTGGATTGATGCCATCGAGCGGATGAAGCAGGCAGACTCCAGTGAAGCCACGCTGAAGGCCGGAACCTCACAATGGGCGGCGTGGGTCAATAGGCTGCAAGATATCGCAGATCTCGTTTCCCCGGCGGCTGCCGTCAAAGAAGCTTATTCCGAGGTGGAGTTTGCCGCGCAGGCGTGGGTGAAACTGAAAGAACCGAATGCGTCATTGAAAGGTTCTGACCTGATCCGGGCACTGCGGAATGCCGGCACACCCAGATACATCGCTGACAGCGTCGGCCAGCTCCGCTTGCTTCGGAACTTCCTGGCGCACAACGGAGAGTTCATCAGTCCATCCATGGACATCCGTGAATACGCCTCCATTGCGTGGACGCTGATTGAAGGGTTCCAATCGCTGCAGCAGGACTAGCGTTACCGGACGCCCGCGTACTGTTTGGAAGCGCTCCGGGCGGCCAGCCTGGCATACGCACCGCCCGCCGCCCGTAGCTCGGCCGGGGTGCCGCGCTCAACGATCCGTCCGGCGTCGAGCACCACCACCTGGTCCGCGTTCTCCACAGTGGACAGCCGGTGCGCGATGGTGAGCGTGGTCCGTCCGGCGGCCAGCCGCTCCAGGGCTGCCTGCACCTGTGCCTCAGTCGTGTTGTCCAGCGCCGAGGTGGCCTCGTCCAGCACCAGTACCGGCGGATTGCGCAGGATGGTGCGGGCAATGGCCAGACGCTGTTGCTCGCCTCCGGAGAAACGGTGCCCGCGGGCGCCAACCAGGGTATCCAGCCCTTCGGGCAAGGTACCAATGGAGTCCGCGATTTGGGCTGCCGCCAGTGCTTGCCAGAGCTGCTCATCCGTAGCTTCGGGAGCGGCCAGGAGCAGGTTTTCCCGGACGGACGCATGGATCAGGTAGGTCTCCTGGGACACCACGCCGACAATCCGGGCAAGATCGCCGGGCGCAATCTCCCGCAGGTCCACGCCGTCGATAGTGACCCGGCCGGAGCCGACATCGTTGAGCCGGGGCAGAAGCGACGCCAGGGTGCTCTTGCCGGAACCTGTGGCCCCAACGACGGCCGTGGCGGTGCCCGGCGCAAGCGTCAGGTCAATGCCGCGCAGAACGTCAGTGCCGTCCCCGGTGTCTTCCCCCGTGTCTTCCCCCGTGCCGCCGTCGTACGCAAACCGCACGCCCTCGAACCGGACGTCGCCGCGCACGGCGGAAGGGTCCAACCGGACCGGATGCTCCGGCGCCTTGATGGCCGGAACCAAATCCAGATACTCGAAGATCCGGGAAAAGAACGCCAGCGCGGTCACCCACTGCACCCCGATGTTCAGCAGGCCCATTACCGGCCGGAAGATGGTGCCCTGCAGTGCGGTGAACGCGACCAGGGTGCCGATGGTCATCCCGCCACTCGTGGCAGGAAAGCCTGCGGCGAGGTAGATGACGGCGGGAATGGCCGCGAAGACAATCTGCATGGTGGCCATCCGCCAGCGTCCGGCCAGCTGGCTGCGCAGTTCCAGGCCCACGAGTTTCTCTGACCGGGCGGTGAAGCGTTCGGCGTCGCGAGGGATGGTGCCCAGGGTCTTGGCCAGCCGGACGCCGGAAACGGAGAGGCCTTCCTCCACCTGCGTGTGCAGGGCAGCGAGTTCGCGCTGGCGTTCATCGGTGACCTCGCGCCGGATTTTCGCGACGCGGCGGGACAGCCAGATGGCCGGCGGCAGCACGATCAGCGAGATCAGGCTCAGCCCGGGGGAGAGGGCCACCATGGCCACTGCGGTGGCGATCGCCGTCGTGAGGTTGGAGGCAACACCGGTGGCGGTGGTGGTGACCACTGACTGCATGCCGGAGATGTCGTGCGTGAGCCGGGATTGGACTTCGCCGCCGCGGGTGCGGGTAAAGAAGCCCATCGACTGGGCCTGGAGATGGGTGAAGAGATTCACGCGCAGGGTATGCATGACGCGCTGGCCCATGGCCGTGGCCATCCAGGTCTGCACCACCCCGATTGCCGACGTGACGGCCGCGACGCCCACCATGGCGGCGGTGAGTTGGGCCAGCAGGCGGGTGTTGCCGTTGGGCAGGGCATCGTCAATGACGGCACGCACCAGGAACGGCTGGGCCAGGCCCACCACTGAAGCTGCAGTGATCAGCAGTACGACGACGGCGATGGTCGTCTTGTGCGGCGCGAACAGGGCCGCAATGCGGGGGAGTGAGACGGGGTGTTGTTTGAGCTGCTTTTTGTCCGCCGGGTTGAGCTTCGCCGGTCCGCGGCCTCCGCGGCCGCCTCCGCCGTCGACGCCGGGGCTCTCGATTCCAGATATAGCCAAAAGGTCCTCCTGATGCTGCCGGTGTTGTGCGGCAGCCAATACAGAGGTTACCTCACTATGTGGTTACCACGAAATGGGTAGACTGGATGCATGACTAACACCTCCGCCGATCCGGCGGCCCTGGGAGACCTGATGCATGCCGCATTCCGCGGGCTTCGAAAGCGCTGGATGCTCCAGCTTGCCCCGTTCGATCTGACGCCGCACCAGTTTCGTGCTCTGAACGTCGTGGCGCGGGCGGGGGAGATCGCTCCGGGCGGGAAAGGGGAGGGGGGAGTGAAAGCGGAGCCTGGTTTGGAAACCGAACCGGGACTGCGGTTGAAGGAGCTTGCCGAGCGGCTGAGGATCGCACCGCGGTCGGCCACCGAGGTGGTGGATCAGCTGGCTGCCAAGGGTTTGGTGGAACGGGCGGCGCATCCGACGGACCGGCGGGCAACGCTGCTGTCCCTGACTGACGAAGGGGCGCAGCTGAGAAAGCAGGTGCTGGCGGACCGCAAGCGTGAGGCTGACGAGTTCTTCTCCGTGCTGGAGCCGGCCGATCGTGCCGAGTTGGGGCGGATTCTGGGGGAACTCGTGCCGGAGCGTGGATAAAGACGGCGTGGCGGAAGGAAGGGCACGCTGTGTCTGGGGACCTTCGCCAATCTTGCGGAAAACTTGAGCTGATCGTGAGGCCGCCGTGCGACGATCAGGGCCTGCGGGAAGTAGAGACCCCTGCAGGTTGTGGTGCCGTTAGTCACATATGGCATCCGCGCGGGGAGGCTCCGTTTGAGACCCGGAACCCCTCCCCGCGGAACCACAAGGCTAATTATCCCTTGCAGGCATTTATATGCCTGTGCATGAATTTTTGCAGACGTGGATGTTCTGTTAGATTGCGGACGGGAATCAAAAAACGCTTTCTCTGGCGCCCCCGTCACTGGAATCTCACCGGTGATCGGCATTGTCTCAAAAAGGTCTCAACTTCCATGCGTAAATCAACCCGCATTTGTTCCACCGCTTCCGATGAACAGGATGCCAAACCCGTTCCGGCTGCCGGTGTCGAGTTCCGGTTCCTGCAAAGACCCCGGCGTCTTACGCGGCAGCGATGAGCCGATCCGCCCTCAAGCGAATGTTCCGTCCGGCGAAGTCATCGCCCGGGACGGAGTTCCTTGCCTGCTTTGCGCCGGACATCCATGAGGTTCCAACTGATCCTGGTGCAGGCAGCCGCCTACTGATCACGATGGTGCTGCCCGCGGCGGCATTGTCTATGGCAGGCGTCGTATGAATAGTCACAATCAACTCGAATCAGGTGCAGGATAATCAAGGCAGCAAGAAATTCCGTGAGCCCGGACATGGTTCTGCGGAGAAACAACGTGCGGGTGCTGGGACGTTCGGACGGGCCGGCACTGGTGCTGGTGCAGGGGTTCGGCTGTGACCAGGTGATCTGGGACCGGATCCTGCCCGAATTCACTGACGCCTACAAGGTTGTGCTGCTGGATCACGTGGGTACCGGCGGGGCCGTGTCTGCCGCGTACGATCCGGACAAATATTCCTCGCTGACGGGCTACCTGGGCGACTTGTTGGAGGTCCTGGACGCCCTGGAACTGGAAAACGCCACGGTGGTGGGTCACAGCGTCGCCGGCATGATGGCCTTGGCCGCATCCGTGGAAAGCCGGCGGATCGGGCGGCTGGTTCTGCTGTGCGCCACTGCCTGTTATCTCAACCATGACGGATACGAGGGCGGATTCGAACCGGAAAACGTGGAGGACGTGCTGCGGGCCATCGAAGCCAACTATCCGTTGTGGGCCGCTGCCGCGGCTCCGGGCATCACCGGGACTGAGCCCGGCTCCGGGCTGAGCGCGGACCTGGCCGAACGGATGTGCCGGCTGCGGCCCGAATACGTCCGGGATTTTCTGCAGATGTCCTTTGCGGCGGATGTCCGGCCGTTGCTGGAGCGGGTGTCCGCTCCGGCGCTGATCCTTCAAACGCTGGCAGATCCGTTGACTCCGGAAGCCGCCTCCAGCTACCTCCACGAGCATCTGCCCGGCAGCACGCTGATGCCACTGGACATCCGCGGGAACATGCCGCATCTGAACGCCCCTCGCCAAACGGCGTCGGCCATTCTGGCCTACATCGAAAGCGACCCTCGTGGATAACAGCTATGAGGCGCATTTCCACGCTGCTGCGTCCGGATATCTCGTCCTGGCAACAGACGGCACGATCCTGGACGTCAACCGGACATTGGTCTCCTGGACCGGGCATTCCCGTGACGGGCTGATCGGCGGCAACATTGTGGACCTGCTGCCGGTTGGGGACCGGTTTCTCTTCGCTTCCCATGCAGCGCCCCAGCTGGCCGTATCCGGGTGTTTCAACGAAATGGCAGTGGAGCTGCTTTCCGCTGACGGGAAACGGATCCCTGCCCTTCTCTCCGGGGTCCGCTCCGAGGGAGACGACGGCTGGCTGGACCGCATTTCCGTCTTTAACGCCTCTGAGCGCCGATCCTATGAGCAGGAATTGATTGCCGCCCTGCGTAAGGCGGAGGCTGCAGAAGCGTCGCGTGCCGCAGTGGAGGCTGAACTTCGGGAAAATCAAAGGGAACTCGAGGAAAAGGACCGCATTCTGGAGGCCAATCTGGCGGAGAGTAGGAAGCGTGAGGCCCTGCTGGCCACCGTCCTGGACACTGCCGACGTCGGGCTGCTTGTCCTGGGTGAACAGGGGGAGGTGCTTCTCACCAACGCCCACCTGGCGTCCGTCTGGCGCGCGGCCGTAGGAAATGCCTCCGTTGCCGAGATGGAGCAGTTGGTTTACCGGCCGGACCGGGAGACGTTGGTTCCAACTCCGGAACAGCCGTTCCATCGGGCTGCTGACGGGGAGTCCTTCTCCAATGAAGTGATTTGGTTGGCCCCTGGCAGCGATAAACAAATGGCCGTCGACATCTCGGCCCGTCCGATCAGAACCGACGGCATTGTCTCCGGATCGGTGCTCGCCTTCAATGACGTCACCCGGCTGGTCCAAGCAGTGGCGGCGCAGGAGGAGTTTGTGGCCAGTGTTTCCCACGAGCTGCGCACCCCGCTGACCTCGATCCTGGGATACCTCGACCTTGCCCTCGAGGACGAAACCCTGTCTCCGCATGTCAGCACCGCTCTGGGGGTGGCGCTGCGCAATTCCGAACGGCTGCTGAGCCTGGTCTCCGATCTGTTGTCAGTGGCCTCCGGGAGCAAGAAGATGGAACGCCGGCCGGTGAACCTGGCCGAGATCGTGCGCGCGGGCCTGATGTCCGTGACGCCCAAGGCCCGGGCCAATGCGGTGGTGCTGGAAGAGGATCTTCCTGCGTGCCTCACAGCGGAGGTGGATCCGCAGCGGCTGGCGCAGGTGGTCGACAACCTGCTCTCCAACGCGGTGAAATATTCGCCCGGCGGCGGCACGGTCAGCGTCCATCTCCGGCAGGAACGAGAATCGATCCGTCTCACTGTTTCCGATACCGGTATCGGGATGAGTCCGGCCGAGCGGGAGCAGGTGTTCACTAAATTCTTCCGGAGCCGAAGGGCGGTGGCTTCGGCGGTTCCCGGCGTTGGGCTGGGCTTGGTGATTACCAAGAACATCGTGGAGGACCACGGCGGCGAGCTCACGTTCATCAGCGAACCCGGGCGGGGCTCCACATTCTCCGTCACCCTGCCTGTGAGGTGACTTGCGGAAGACTGCGATTCCGTTTTGTATACCCTAGGGGGTATGTGCCATGCTGGTGGGGGGACGCAGCGTCCTGAAACAAGCGAATTGGAGTTGGCAAGAATGTGCAGAGCAGTCACCTGCCGGAAGTGCGGCAAAACCACCTGGGCGGGTTGCGGAAACCACGTGGATCAGGTCATGCGCGGCGTGGCAAAAAACGATCGCTGTACCTGTTCCACAGCCAAGACCGGGAAAGCGGCTCCGGCCGCGGAAAAGTCCGGTGCAGGCTGGCTCAGAAAACTGTTCGGCCGCTAATCGCAGTGCAGGCTAAACCGGGTCCGGCGCGGTTGCCGCGCCGACCGGGCCGCCGGTTTCAGGGAGCCGGGCTTCGACCCGTCAGAATGGCGGGATGAATATCAGTCCGGAAACTCCGCCCTGGCCGGCCATCGACCCGTCATACGGGGACGTGATCCTTCGCCGGTTTCAGGATGAGGACGCCGCCATGGCGATGAAACTTGCCACCGACCCCTACGTACCCACGGTGGGAACCCTGCCGGCCAACGCGACTCAGGACGAAGCCCTCGCGTGGGTCGAACGGCAGCGGCAGCACCACATCCGCGGAACGGGGTTGGCCTTCTCCATTGCCGACGCCGCGACCAATCATTGCCTGGGTCAGATCGGACTGTGGCTCCGAGAGTTGGGCGCGGGCCGCGCCCAGGCCGGCTATGCAGTCAGCCCGGACGCCCGCGGCCGCGGCGTGGCCGCCGATGCGTTGGAAGCGCTGCAGGATTTCGCCTGGACCATTCCCGACCTGCACCGGATTGAGCTGTATATCGAACCCTGGAACACGGCCTCCGTCCGCACTGCGGAAAACGCCGGTTTCTCCTGTGAGGGGCTGCTCCGCAGCCATCAGGAAATTGCCGGAACGCGGCGGGACATGCTCCTCTATGCCAGTGTCCGGCAGGCAGCGCAGTAGAGAGCACCACCATTACCACGGAGCCAGCTCGGTTTTCGGGTCCAAGGGCCCGCGGCCGGACAGCCAGGCCATGAGCATTCGCCGGTCATCGGCTGGCAACTCGGACGTCGGAGTCCGTCAGCTGGTCCACGCTGCGCAGGAGACGCTCATGAGCCTCCCTGCACAGTTCCGACGCGCGCTGAGGATTCTCGTCCAGGTTCATGGAGCCGTCTGCTCTTTGGCGCTCTTGGTGATGTGATGGGCAGGTTCATACCCGATGAGCCAGTGCAGGCCGTACCGGTCAATTACTTGGCCGTCCGAGGCGCCCCACGGCTTGGGGGTCAGCGGGTCCACAATCCGGCCGGTGTCGGCCAGTTGGTCAAACCAATCATGCAGGAGTGCCGGCTCAGCAGTCCCGAGCAGTGAGAGCATCAACCCCTCAAGCTGAACGCTCTGTTCCTGCCTGCCGGCGTCTGCCCCGGCCAGCGTGACAATGCCGTTAAGAACACCATGGGCGATGGCATCGGGTGGGCCGCCGGTGCCGAAGTCCCCGTTCGTGTGCAGGGAAAGCTCCCCGCCGAACACTCCCTCGTAAAAGGTCAGGGCTTCTCGTGCAGTCCCCGGGAAAAGGATAAAGACCATGGGTGTCGTCATGCCGCTGAGGGTACATGATCGATGTCCGGTTGGGAGCGGGGTCCGGGGCCGCCATGGCGTGCGCACGATCGTAAGGCGCAGCGCGATGGAGCCGGCGCAGGTGATTGGAACGGTACCGGCTTACGGGCAGACTTGGACCACGCTCACTTTCCGTGTTCAGAGGGGTTCCCATGGTTCATGGTTCAACATCTGTTGCCGGCGATCCGCACGGACCGCGGCCACGGTTCCGCGTCTCCCGGGAGGATCTGCGGGCGTCCCTCTGGTTCTGGCCCAGTTGCGCCTCGCTGGCGGCCCTGGTCCTTACCCTTCTGCTGATGCCGGTGCGCCCGGGCGATGACGTGGCCTGGGCGCGGTGGATCTGGCCCGCCGACGTCGACGCCGCGTCCAGCCTGCTGCAGACCGTCGCCACCAGCGTGATGACGGCCGCGACCGTCACCTTTTCCCTGACGGTGGTGGCGCTCCAGCTGGCCTCGCAGCAGTTCTCGCCCCGGCTGCTCAGGGAATTCGCCCGCGACGCGCTCACCCAGACCGTGCTGGGCGTGCTGCTGGGGACGTTCCTGGTTAGCATCACCGGCCTGCACGGGATGGATGCCAACCGGCCTGTGCCGGTGCTGGTGGTTGGCCTGGTGTATGCGCTGGGGATTGCTTCCGGGATTGTGCTGCTGCTGTTTATCGGGCACATTGCCCGGTCCCTGCGGGTGGACACCATGATGCGCACCGCCCACCAGGACTGCCTGGCGGTCCTTCGGGATACCTATCCGGCGTCCGAAACAGGTGAAGTGCAGGAGTTTGACCAGCCTGCGGGAGGCACACTTGTTCCCGGCGGGCGCAGCGGGATCATCCAGAGGATCGACCAGCAGCCGCTGATGAAAGTCCTGAAGGATCGGAGGCTGGCCATGCGGATCATGGTTCAGCCGGGTGACCACGTTACGGTTGGCTCCCCGGTGGCACGGGTCTGGGCCGACGACGGCGGGGCGGTGCCGCTGAGTGCCGTGCAGAAGTCCCTGGCAGAGGCCCTGGACATCGGCTACGAGCGTACGCCGGAACAGGATGCCGCCCTGGGCCTGCGGCAACTGACCGACATAGCCGTGAAGGCCATTTCGCCCAGTATCAATGACCCCATCACCGCGGCCCACGCCACCGGGTACTGCGCAGACCTGCTGGTGGATCTGCAGCGGCGCCGGCTGGGTCCCGAGGCCCACCGGGATGAGAACGGCGTGCTCCGTCTGGTGACCACGGGCCGGGACTACCGGTATTTTCTGGACCTTGTCTGCGGACCGATCCGCCGTTTCGCCCATTCGGAGCCCCTTGTGCTCACCGCGGTGCTGCGGCTCCTGCGCGACTGTGCCGCCACCGCCGTCAACGAATCGCAGCGCGAAGAAATCCACCGACAGAATGCCCTGGTGCTCGAGACCCCGCACGACCGGATGGTGGCGGCTGACGGCGAGGAGATCGGTGACATGGGACGCCGGGTGGAGGAAGCGCTCAGAGGGAACCTGGAGGCGGCCTTCGCCGACCGGGCGGGAGAGACCCGCTCGGTGTAGCCGCGTGCTCAGGGAGGTCCAGGTTCAGCAGAAACCCAAGGTGGCCAGCGGAGCCCTAGGCTCGGCGCCTGTCCACAGGCACCAGACCGACGTCGGCGCATCCCCGTGCCAGGCCCTCGATGCCGAAGGCGCTGAGGGGACTGGCCACACCCGGGGTCAGGTCCTGACGGTCGCGCAGCTGTTCAGCTCCCCAGGCAATCAGCTCGCCGGTCAGCGTGTACACATTGGGGCCCGTGAGCTGTACGGCGGACAGCAGTTCCCCGTCCGTTCCCGTCACGGTGGCCACCACCTGTGTACGGGTTTTTGCCCGCCTGGCACTGTCCGGTCCACCCGGTTTCCCGGCGATCGGTGCCGTCAGTTTTTCCATGATGCGGCGGCCCCGGGCGGACTGCGCAATGGCAGGGGAGGCTGCGGACATCAGGCTTATGGCCCGGCTGAACGGGGAAAACCAGCCGTTGTAAACCGATACGCTGTCCAGTTGGGGAAACGCATCGGGCAGGAAAAGAACTTCCGTGCCCGGGACCAGCAATCCCGTTTTATGTCCCCGGCGCGTTTCAATCACCGGAAAAGTATGGACGTCTGCCGCCGTCCGCACTTCGACCATGCGTCCGTTCACGAAGCGCACCGCCGGCAGGAACAGTCCGTCGCGCAGCGTGCTGCGGGTGCCGTAGCTCAGTCCAGGACGCAGCGATCCCGAAGTGAAGTATCCGACGTCGAGCTTCCGTCCGGCGTCCCCCGCCTGCTGCGCTGCCAGGGCGCCGGCAAGGATTCCCGGGACATAGTCATACCCGAAGGCAGGCACCAGCACTGCGCCGGTTTTCTCCGCCTGCTGCCCGAACCGGTCCTGCAGCGTGCGGACAAATCCCACCTCTCCCGTGGTGTCGATGTAGCGGGCGCCGGCCTGCACAGCCGCTTCGGCAACCCCCAGGCCGAACCGCTCGAAGGGGCCCACAGTACTGATCAGCACATCGCCTTGTTCCAGCAGCCGGCGGATGCTGCCCGCGTCGCCTGCGTCTGCAGCAGCGAAGTCCAAGCCGGCGTGTTTCCGGGCCAACCCGGAAAGTGCGGCGGTATTGCGCCCGGCCAGAAGCGGACGCATACCCCGTCGCAGCAGTGCGTCCAGCACCAGGCCGCCGGTATAACCCGTGGCGCCGAACAGGACGATGCGCCCGCTCATGATGCGGGCTGCGAAGTTGGGAGGGCAGGGACCTCTGGAATCGTCATGCCGCCAAGCATACGCAGCCGACGTTTCAGCGGGACCCTGGCTCGGCCGACTGCCGGTATGCCAGAACCGCCAGTAGCCGCCAGTGCCCGCCGGTGGTCGGCCGAAGGCGGCTCACAGGCGATACTTGACCCTGACACAGTGGCAGACGGGAGAACTGAAACATGTTATCCATCGGAGCGTTCGCGCAAATCGGCCAAGTGACCCACCGCATGCTGCGGCACTGGGACACAGCCGGGCTGCTCGTGCCCGCCCACGTGGATGAGTTCAGCGGGTACCGCTCCTACGATCCGGCAGAGCTGGAACAGCTGCACCGGATTGTCGCCCTTCGCCAGCTCGGCTTCGGTCTGGAGGACATCTCCTCCATCCTCGACGCCGGTGTCGACGCTGGCCGGATAGCGGATATGCTCCGCATCCGGCGAGCCGAGGTGGAACGCGAGCAGCGGACGGCCTCTGCCCGGCTCGTCGACGTCGAGCGCAGGCTCCACCTCATTGAAAAGGAACGTGCCATGTCACAGATCGAGATCGTTCAGAAATCCCTGCCCGCCGTCCGCCTGGCAGCCCGCGCTGCCGTGGTTGCCGAACAGCCGGAGGTGGCCGGCGTCGTCGGCCCGCTTTTTGATGCGGTCGGGGAGGTGCTGACCTCTGCCGGGGTCTCCCTGGACCAGCCGATTGCCCAGTATGAGACGGGCGATAACGGCCTGCGCATCGTTGCCGGGTATGCCATCACCGCGGCCGTGCCCGACGGCGTGGAGGTGGTGGATTTGCCATGGGTGCCGGTCGCCATCTGCGGTGTGCATCTTGGCGCCATGGACCGGATCCAAGAAAGCTGGCAGTCCGTCCACACCGAAATGATGGCCCGCGGCTTCGCTCCGTCCGGTCCGTGCCGCGAGGTCTACGTCCGCGCTGTGTCCGATGACCAATCGGACTGGGTGACTGAGTTGCAGCAGCCGGTCGTCGGAGCCTAGGCAGCACCGCCTGCTGAACGTGGAGCGGTCAGACGTTGTAGATCTTCCCGGCCGTAATTCCGCCGTCCACGACAAACTCGGCTCCGGTGCAGAAGCTGGATTCGTCGCTGGCGAGGAACACGACCACGCTGGTGACTTCCTCGGGAGCAGCCGGGCGGGTCAGCGTGGTTTCGGTGAAGTCGATCGGCTTCTGCTCGCCCATCACCGCCGTCATCGGGGTCTGGATCGATCCTGGGTGGACCGAGTTGACCCGGACGCGGGAGCCGGCCAGCTCCATGGCGGCCGACTTGGTGAGGCCCCGAACGCCGAACTTCGACGCCGTGTATCCGTGCATGCCGGCAATGCCTTCCAATCCGGCGGTGGAGGAAATGTTGATGATGGATGACGGAGCGGAAGCCTTCAACGCCTCTACTGACGCCGTTATGCCCAGGAACGGCCCGGTGAGATTAATGTCCAGGACCCGCTGCCAGCGCTCCGCCGGATACTGGCCGAGCGCCCCGCCGTCCAGGATGCCGGCATTGTTCACAAGGACATTGAGCCGGCCGAAGGCTTCCAAAGTGGCGGCGACGGCAGTGGCCCAGTCCTCGGCGCTGGTGACGTTCAAATGGATGTAGCGGGCTGCATCGCCCAGTTCCGCGGCCAGTGCGGTCCCGGCGTCGTCGTTGATATCCGCAATCATGACCTTGGCGCCCTCGCGCACGAAAGCGCGGGCGTGCGAGGCGCCCATGCCGCTTGCGGCTCCGGTGATGAGGGCAACTTTGTCTTTGAGGCGATCGCTCATGTTGGCATCCTTCGCGTATTGGGGAACCAACTGAGCCGGGTCAGTCGGGCCGAACAGCAGTAAGGGAGAACGGATGGCCTGCGGGATCGAGGAGCACCCGCCACTGTTCGGGAGCCGGCCGATGTTCAGCGGGCTTTGCGCCCAACACTACTGCTGCGTCGGTTGCTGCGTCCACGTCTTCCACTGCGATATCAAGATGCATCTGCCGGCGCTGGACTCGGGTATCTGCCGTTGAACACGCTGTGCCAAGTGGGACTGATGGCCTGTTCACCAGAGCGTGGTGGCCGGCATCAGCCGGACTTCTGATGCCTGGGCGGCTAAAGACTTTCGGCCCAGAACGTTGATGTGGACGTTCCGACCCTCCCGCGGGAGGTCTCCCGCTTGTAACGTCGAAAGAGCGTAAACGGCCCACGACGGCGCCCGCGGATGGCGTTCACCCCGTTTCCAAGGTCCCCTTTACGGGCCACCACATTCCGGGACACGGAACACTCCGGGACTCCACCAGGGAGCAGCAATGAGACTGGAACCACGGCAGCCGAGCATCAAAGGGCCGCCCGATATGTTCACCGGCGACGTTTGGTTCGAAGTCATCGCCGCACCCCAACCCGCGCCGTCGCGCATGCGGGTGAATTCCGTCCACTTCGCCCCCGGAGCCCGGACCGCCTGGCATGTGCACGCCGTCGGACAGACCGTGCACGTGACCGAGGGCTACGGCCTGATCCAGTCACGCGGCGGCGAGGTGATTCGGATGCGCCCCGGCGACACCGTCTACACCCCGCCGGGGGAGTGGCACTGGCACGGCGCCGCTCCCGACACTCTTATGACGCATCTGGCCATGTGGGAGGCGCCGGAGGAAGGCGCCGAATCGGAATGGGGAGACCTGGTCACCGACGAGGAATACGGCTCCCGCACGTAAACGGCAGGAACGCTGCCACTGAAAGGAAACCCGATGGAATACGTCACCCTGAACAATGACGTGATTATGCCGATCCTTGGCTTCGGTGTGTACCAAATCCCGCCGGACAAGACCGAAGCGGCGGTGACCAATGCCCTCAATGCCGGCTACCGCTCACTGGACACGGCTGCCGCCTACCAAAACGAGGACGCCGTGGGACGCGCAGTGCGGAAGAGCGGCATCCCGCGCAACGAACTGTTCATCACCACCAAACTGTGGATCCAGGACAACGGCGAAGCCACCACAATGCAGGCCTTCGAAACCTCGCTGCGCAACCTGGGCATGGAATATGTTGACCTCTATCTGATCCACCAGCCGTTCGGCGACGTCTACGGCGAATGGCGGACCATGGAAGAGATTTTCAACGACGGAGGTGCCCGGGCCATCGGCGTCTCCAACTTCGGGCCGGACCGGCTGCTGGACCTGATCCTCCACAACAACGTCACTCCGGCCGTGAACCAGATCGAAACAAACCCGTTCTTCCAGCGGGCGGTGGAGAACGAGCTGATGCATACGCACGGCGTCCAACATGAATCCTGGGCCCCGTTCGCGGAGGGGAAGAACAACCTCTTCGAGAACTCGACGCTTGCCGCCATCAGCTCCCAGCACGGGAAGTCCGTTGCACAGGTGGTGCTGCGCTGGCTGATCCAGCGCGAGATTGTGGTGATCCCCAAAACTGTGCAGGCAGACCGGATGGCAGCGAATATGGACGTGTTCGATTTTGAACTGAGTCCTCAGGAAATGGCTGCCATCGCGGACCTCGATACGGGGAAGACCCAGTTCTTCGACCACAGCGACCCGGAGGCCGTCAGCCAGCTCAGCGGCGTGAAGATGGAGTAATCCCTGCCAGCGCAATCCGCAGCTCGCTGCAAAGTTCCGCCAGGGCCTGCGGGGTGCTGCGGCAGAGCCGGGGAAACGCCAGATACCCGTGCGGCATCCCCACATAGGTGGTGACACGGACCGGAACGCCGGCGGCGCGCAGAGCTTCGGCGTAGCGCAGCCCGTCGTCACGGATCGGATCATGCTCAGCGACCTGGATCAGCGCCGGCGGCAGCCCGCTGTGGTCTGTGGCAAGGAGTGGCGAGGCGTAGGGATCGCTGCGGTCGCCGTCGTCGGGCACGTAGTGGCTGCGGAACGCGAGGACATCCTTCTTGGTGAGCACCGGCGCATCCGCGTTTTCTTCCAGCGAGGCACTGCCCAGGGTCAGATCGGTGGCGGGATAGATCAGACCCTGAAAAGTGATCGGCGGCCCCGACCTGTCCCGGGCCATCAGTGTCAGGACAGCGGCGAGATTTCCCCCGGCGCTGTCCCCGACTACGGCGATCCGGCTTGCATCCGCCTGCCACTGCGGCGCACGGGCGGCCACATCCACCAGGGCCGCATAACAATCCTCGGCAGCAGCGGGCCAGGGGTGAGTGGGGGCCAGTCGGTAATCAAGGGAGACGACGACGGCGCCGGCCCCCTTCGCGATGTTGCTGCCCAGCCAGTCGTAGGTGTTCAGGGTTCCGCTGGTCCAGCCGCCGCCGTGAATGAGGACCACCAGCGGCAGCGGGCCCCTGGCGCCGTGCGGGCGGTAAATCCGCACCGGGATCCGGCCCTCGGCTCCCATGGCCGCGTCGTCGGTGACGTCAACGCCCGCTGCGAGACCGCCCAGCACCCAGTCCAGCACCGGATTGTGTTCAACGCTGCGCTGCTGATCTGCGAGGATCTGCTCCTCGCTTTTTCCGGACACTGAAATCCTCCCCAGCACCCGTCCCATCAGCCGCACCCGCAAATCAAGCTTCGCCATGCCCGCGCCTTTCCTGAAGTTGGCAACCGGTCCGGTTGCGACTGGCTTGAATATACAGATCAGGCCCGGGGTTCGGGTATCCCCAGATGGCCTGTGAGGTTCAGGTCCAAAACCCGCCGGTCGTGATAGAAATTGTCTTCGTTCAGATGCGTAATGCTGCCGGGGGACAGCCGGAACTTCACGTAGCCGGCTGCGGTGAGGGGGAGCCTAATCCAGGCGGCAATGAGGTAAGTGGCTGAACCGCCGTGGGTCACAACAATGGTGTCCCGGGCCCCGGCGGCGAGAATCCGGTCCAGGGCCGAGTAGACGCGCCCCGCCCACACATGTCGCGTCTCGGACCCTTCCACACCGTCCTGGTGCTGCATGCGGTTCCCCTGAGCTGGCGGGGGAAGGTGGGAGACGGAACCAGCCGGCGTCCCTTCGGCCGCTCCGTAGGACTGTTCACGAAGGTCCGGGTCGAAGATGATCTCCAAGTCCAGCAGTCCGCTGATGGTTTCCGCCGTCTGCCGTGTCCGGCGGAGATCCGAGCTGAAGAGCATCGTCCCGCCGTTGTCGCCGGGCAGGTAATCGGGCAGGAGGTTCCGCAGCGAGGCCGCTACCCGGCGGGCATCCTCCACACCCCGTGGAGTCAGCGTGGAGTCATGCCAGCCGCCAACAATGTTCTCGACGTGGTGCGTCGCCTCCGGATGGGTAACGATGTACACGTTGCGCATCGTGCTCAGGCTGACTTGGCACACGAGGCGCACAGGCGCCGGTGTGACACGTCCTCCGCCCGTGCAACCAGCAGCGACGGGCCCTTGTACTCCCACGTGCGGTGCACAATTTGGCACCAGCCCGTGTGGAAGACGGATCCTGTCTCCGTGTAGAACACCTCACCCTCTTTTCGGGCCGGTGGCGGTACCAGGTAGGTGCCGGGTGGTCGTCCTGCAGACAGTTCATTTTTCCCCATGCCCGAACTGTATGTGCCCGCACCGACAGGTCCATTCGACACTCCGGAAACGGACTGTTTCGGTGTCCCAGACCGGCGAAAGGCGGTTACTCCTCCGGCACAGCCTTGCCCGTCAGGGCATCCCATGCGATACTGCCCAGCCAGTACGAGGACATGAAGCCGGTCGTAACCACGGCGTCCAGCCCGGCGTCGGGCAGGATGTCCAGCGCCGCTTGCAACACCGCTGCATTCGCAGTTGGAGAGGGCCGATCCGCCGGCTCCAGGTGAAGGTGCGAAGGGTCCAAGTTTGCGTTCTTGGTCACCTTTACGCCGTGCGTCAGCGATATTCAGAAATTTGAGCAGCTTCACCCTATAGTCTGGCCTGTTGTCCCTACCGCCCACTTCGGCTACCGGGGCCGGGGTGTTCCCGGGCTCGGAGGGGTGGAATGAACCCCCACGAACAGAACAGAAGGATGAAGATGGATCAAGAGCGCATGAATGTTGAATCGTTCAACCTCGACCACCGTCTTGTGGCGGCACCCTACGTCCGGGTTGCCGACACAAAGCAGCTTCCGGGCGGTGACGTGATTACCAAGTTTGATGTCCGGTTCACCCAGCCCAATGCGGCCCACCTCGAAATGGACGCCGTGCACTCCCTGGAGCATCTTTTCGCCGAGCATTCGCGGAACCATTCAGACAAGGTGATTGATTTCTCTCCGATGGGCTGCCAAACGGGCTTCTATCTGATGATGCAGGGTGCTCCGGCCTTTGATGAGGTTGCTGCTCTGATCGAGGTGACGTTGAACGACGTTCTGCGCGCGGATTCAGTGCCTGCGGCCAATGAGGTTCAGTGCGGCTGGGGCGCCAACCACTCCCTTGAAGCGGCGCAGGCGGCGGCATCGGGCTTCCTTGCGGAACGCGCCGGCTGGGACGTGGTGTACGCGTGAGTTCAGCTGCATTTGTCATCCTCGTAGCAATGGAAGACGAGCTTGCTCCCTTCCTTGAACGCGCCGAGGATGTGGGTCCGGCCCGGCAGATCGGAAATGCGATTCACCGCGATGCTGTTCTGGCCGGCCATCCCGTAGTACTCGTTCGAACCGGCATCGGCCTTGTTAACGCCGCCGGAGCAGCAACCTCTGCAATTCTTGAAGCGCAGCGTGCCGGCGGAAACAATGACCGTCCGGTCGTGATCAGTGCGGGCAGCGCCGGCGGGTTGGGAGCCGGTGTTCGTGTGGGCGACGTCGTGGTGGGATCCCACTACATCAATGTGGACGCCGACGCACGCGCCTTCGGCTACAAGCTCGGCCAAGTGCCGGGAATGCCTGAAATCTACCCGGCACCTGAGTCGCTGACCGAATCCATTCGCCTGGCCCAGTCCGGCGGAACCATTCCGATGCACCATGGCCTGATCGTCTCCAGTTACAACTTTGTCACTCCGGCCAGGGCTGAACTGATTACCGGTAGTTTCCCGGGTGCGCTGGCAACGGACATGGAGTCCTCTGCGATTGCCCAGACGTGCTTCGTTTTTGGTGTGCCGTTCATTTCTGTCCGCGGCATCTCCGACCTGTGCGGCCCAGCAGCGGAGGATGATTTCCGGGATCAGGTGGATGATGCAGCAACCCAGTCGGCCAACGTGGTGACCTCCTCGCTGGACGCCCTGGCAGGGGTGGCCGGCGCCTACCAGCCGGCCTAGCGCGGAGGGTTGGGGCATTTCCCTCCGGTTTGGGAAATCCCTGCCGTTGCGGACCGGCCGTTTTTTCCCAAACCGGCCGCTTTTTCCCAAAGCGGAGGGATCTCGCCGGGCGCCCTCCGGGGATCCCTCCGCGGGCGCCCTCCGCCGAGCGGACCTACAGCATCCGCGGGGGAGCGCCGGCCAGGAATCCCTGAATATCTTCCACCACCTGCGGAAAGAACGTGCCGTAGTTCTTCTCCGTCACGTATCCGATGTGCGGCGTCGCCAGGACATTGGGCAGGTCGCGGAACGGAGACGCCGCCGGCAGCGGTTCCTCCTCAAAAACGTCCAACCCGGCGCCGGCAATCCGCCCCTGCATCAGCGCATCGAGAAGTGCGGTCCGGTCGACAATGGCGGCACGCGAGGTGTTGACCAGATGCGCCGTGGGTTTCATCAGGGCCAGCTCAGGGGCACCGAGCAGACCCCGCGTGCGCTCGCTGAGCACCAAGTGGATGGAGACGACGTCGGCTTCAGCGAGCAGTTCCTCCTTGGAGGCCGCAAGTCTCGCACCTGTTGCCTCGGCCCGTTCGGCAGTCAGGTTGGCGCTCCATGCGATCACATCCATGCCAAACGCCGTTCCCACGCGGGCAACCTGCGAACCGATCTTGCCCAGGCCCAGCAGCCCGAGGGTGGCGCCCTGCAGATCGGTGCCGACGCTGTGCTGCCACGGGCCGCGGTTCCGCAGGGCCGTCGCCTCGGGAACCAGATGCCGGGCGAGTCCCAGGATCAGGGCCCAGGTCAGCTCCGCCGGGGGAGTGGAGTTGCTTGCCGTTCCGCAGACAGTCACGCCCTGCCTCCGGGCCGCTTCCAGGTCGATGGACGCGTTGCGCATCCCGGTGGTGACCAGCAGCTTCAGCCGGGGGAGCCGCGCCAGCAAACTGGCGGGAAAGGGCGTGCGTTCGCGCATGAGGACGACGACGTCGAACCCGGCCAGGCGCTCTGCCACGGCATCCTCGCCGATGAGGTGGTCCGGAAACACGGTCAGTTCCATCTGCCCGCCGAGGCTCGTCCAATCGGCGAAGCGGGTGGCGGCGTGCTGATAGTCGTCAAGTACTGCACATTTCGTAGGCATGCATTTCCCCTGCTGAAGCTTCTGAAGATGAACCACCATGATCATGCCTTGTTCCGGCCCTGATGCGCAGTCACCGGCCGTAACGTGGTTCGCGCACAACCGGCGTGACGTCATGCAACCGGAGCCGCTTGTGACCTGCATCATGCCTCCCGTACAGTAGCCCTACCGGTGTTTTCGACTATAGAACGCGGTGTTCAACTATCGAACACTCACCTAGGTTGAACTGAGGGCCGGCCACAACAGACACAAAGAAGTGAGGACACCCGTGCAGTTTCACCACCACGGCTACGTATCCGGAGACCCCCGCGTGCAGCCGGCCGCCGGCGTCGGCCTTGACCGCCCCGAGGAACTTCCGGATCAGGTTGACGTACTGATCGTCGGTTCCGGCCCCGCCGGTATGCTGACCGCCGCGCAGTTGTCCCAGTTTCCAAACATCACCACCCGGATCGTGGAGCGCCGCGACGGGCGCCTGGCGATCGGCCAGGCAGACGGCATTCAGGCCCGCAGCGTCGAGACTTTCCAGGCCTTTGGCTTCGCGGAGGAAATCATTGCCGAGGCCTACCGGATCACGGAGATGTGCTTCTGGCGCCCGGACCCCGAGGACCCCTCGCGCATTGTCCGCTCCGGCCGTGCCCTCGATGACGAATCAGGCATCAGCGAGTTCCCCCACCTGATCGTGAACCAGGCCCGCGTGCTGGACTACTTTGCCCGGGTCATGGCCAACGCCCCCACCCGCATGAAGCCGGATTACGGCTTCGAGTTTGTGGGCCTCGAGGTCGACGACGACGCCGAGTATCCGGTCACCGTGACCCTCCTGCACACCGCGGGTCCGGCGGAAGGCACCGAACGCACGGTGAAGGCCAAGTATGTGGTGGGCTCCGACGGTGCCCGCAGCAAGGTCCGCTCCGCCATCGGCAGCACCATGGCCGGCGACCAGGCCAACCACGCCTGGGGCGTGATGGACGTTCTCGCCAACACCGACTTCCCGGACATCCGCACCAAGTGCGCCATCCAGTCCTCCAACGGCGGCTCCATCCTGCTCATTCCGCGCGAAGGCGGTCACCTGTTCCGCATGTACGTAGACCTGGGTGTGGTGCCCGAGGATGACAACGGTGCGGTCCGCAAGACCACCATCGAGCAAATCATCTCCCAGGCCAACGGCATCATGGCGCCGTACACGCTGGACGTCCGCAATGTTGCCTGGCACAGCGTCTACGAGGTGGGCCACCGTCTCACCGACCGGTTCGACGACGTCCTGCCTGCCGACGTCGGCACCCGCACCCCGCGCGTGTTCATCACCGGCGATGCCTGCCACACGCACAGTGCCAAGGCCGGCCAGGGCATGAACGTCTCCATGCAGGACGGCTTCAACATCGGCTGGAAGCTGGGCCACGTGCTCGACGGCCGCAGCCCGGAGGCCCTGCTCTCCACCTACTCGGCCGAGCGCCAGGTGGTGGCCAAGGACCTTATCGACTTCGATAAGGAATGGTCCACTCTGATGGCCAAGCGGCCCGAGGAGTTTGAAAACCCTTCGGACCTCGAGGACTTTTATGTGCGCACCGCCGAGTTCCCCGCCGGTTTCATGACCGAGTACACGCCGTCGATGCTCATTGCCGAAGCCGAGCACCAGGACCTGGCCGCCGGCTTCCCCATCGGCAAGCGCTTCAAGTCCGCAACCGTGCGGCGCGTGTCGGACACCAACCCCGTTCACCTGGGTCACCAGGCCAAAGCGGATGGCCGCTGGCGCATCTACGTCTTCGCCGACCCGGCGCAGGCCGGAGCTCCGTCGCCGGTCACCGATCTGGCCCACTGGCTGGACACGGCTCCCGAATCGCCGCTGGCAGCCACTCCCGAGGGTGCGGACCGCGACGCCTGGTTCGACGTGAAAGTCATTTACCAGCAGGACCACACCGGCATTGACCTCAATGCGGTGCCGGCAGTATTCAAGCCCGAGGTTGGCCCGTATCAGCTCACGGACCTCGCCAAGGTCTACGGCGCTGATCCCAAGGCGGACATATTCGAGGAACGCGGCCTGGACCGCGGCGGCGTGGTGGTGGTGGTGCGCCCGGACCAGTACGTGGCCAACGTGCTGCCGCTGACCGCGACGGCAGAGCTCGGGGAGTTCTTCGCTCCGTTGCTGCCGGCCCGGGAGTCACAGCTCTAATTCGATCCAACGCAGGACGACGGCGGCGCGCGGGTGCCGCCGTCGTCCTGCGTTAAGGTGTGGGCGCAGGCACCGCCGCAGTGGCAGACTGGGCACCATGGACACCCCAACTGATTCGATTGAACCGGACTTCGAGGCCGCGGCCGTTCTCTGGGATGCCTACGCCGCAGCCAACCCTGAACAGGCCGCTGCCGACAGCCAATACAACGTGGAAACCTTCGGCGACTCGCCGAAGCTTGCCGACGAGCTGCTCGCTCTGGTGCTCGACGGCAGCAAGACCGCCACGTCTTCGCTGGTTGCGGAGTACGCGGAGGACGGGGACCAGTTGCCGCGCATCGGCATCCACTGGATCGTCTGCGACAGCACCGGCGCCCCGCGGGCCATTCTGCGGACCACGGAACTTCGCCTGGGCACGTTCCGCGACGTCGATGAGGCATTTGCACGCGACGAAGGCGAGGACGATCGCAGCCTGGAGTCCTGGCGGCGCGAACACCGCAGGTATTGGGAGCGCACGTCGGCCGCGCGGGGAATCAGCTGGTCCGAGTCCGACGAACTGGTGCTTGAGCGGTTCAAGGTGGTCTGGCGGGCTGACGCCTAAGCCTGCCCGGAGCCTTAGCCGGTAAGCGGTCTGCGCTGCTTCGCTAAGAGGATGCGTGCCCTGCGGCGGCGGTGACTCTGCGTGCGTGCATAGACCCTTGCCCTGTCACTGGAGAGGGCAAGGATCAGCAGGATGTCGAACGAATAACCGAGCAGGTTCGAGCCAAGGGTGAAGGCCGAGCCGGAGAACACCGCGGCAACCTGCAGGATGATGGCGCCCGAACTGAGGAACATCGCCGTCACCCGTGCAGCGTTGCTGCCGCGCAGGATAAACACCGCCAGCGCGGCCTCCACACAGGCGAACACCGCCAGGGTGACGCTTGCCGGTGCGTAGGCACTGCCCAGATTTGCGAGTTCGGAGCTTTGCTCGCCCAACACTTCGTTCACCAGTGTGCTGACCCAGGGTACTTCGGTGACCCGCGCCAGGAACGGGGCAGCCACCGTCAACGCAGCGAGTCCGCGCAGGAACACCAGTCCGGCGCCGAAGATTACCGGCGGGGGCCGCCGGATGCGGCGGCCCTCCGTCCCGGACTGAGCGGAGAACACAGGGTTAGGTGAGGGTGGGGAATTGCCGGACGCGGCACCGCCTGCGGGTGTCTGAGGCAGTGCGGTGAGATTCGTGACGGGCAGGTCGCCGTCGGTGACGATCGAATCGCCGCCTCCGTTGCGGGAGTGGTACCCCGTGGAGAAATTCTTGATGACGTTCACCGACACCTCGGGGAAAGCCTGCTGCATCGAGGAGACCAGATAATCCCGTTCGGCATCAATGTTCTCGCCGACCCGGTGCGTGACTTGCAGAGTGAACAGGGACAGCCCCACGGCACGGTCAAAGGACGCGGCCCCCAGCCAGTCCGTCGCGATGCCTCCGGGCAGCAACCACCCTTCGGGGCACCGCCAGAACCGGACGTGGTGACGCTGCCGCGGATTGCCGTTGACCTCCTGCTGATAGGCAAAGTCCTGTTGCCGTCCGAACAACAGCAGTGGGCTTACCGGCGCCTGGAGATAGCTGCGGTGCAGCAGCGTGGAGGTAACAATCCGCCAACTGCTGGTCAGGGTCACCGGATCCGCGAGGACCCAGCCCGTCCGCTCCAGTGCTGTGCGCAGCTGCTGCTCGCTGCCCAAAAAGGCCAGGTTGACGGCGTCCCCGAACAGGCCGGCGCTGGTACGGGTGCGGCCCATGAAATAGTCCGGGATGAAGATCTGCGTCAGTACCCGGTCCACGCGGGGCAACACCAGATAGGCGAGGACAACCCAAAACACCACGAGGAAACCGATATACCCCAGCTCAAGCGAGCCGCGCACCAGCAGCAGTCCGGCAAACCAGATGGAGGCGAGGCCGCTGAAGACGAAGAAGGCCCAGTCCAGGGCCGTCGCGGCACCGGACCCGGCGCCGCCGTCGTCGTCCGCTGCCCTTTTCATACGCAAAACCCTGTCCTGCCACCGCGGCGCGAGTCAATGAGTCGCGGTCGCTTTCCGGCGGGAACGGAGGATCCCGTCATAGCCTTTAAACCTGCAGCGGCGTTCCGGTCTCTTCCTCCAAGGCCTGGAGCAGACTGTCCTGGAACTCGACGTCATGCACTGACGGGTGCGGCTGCCGCCGTCGCCGGTGGTACCAATACCCGCCGCTGGACAGCGCGTCGGGGTCCTCGCTGGAGGCGAGCCATTCCTGGGTTTGGTGGCCCAGTGCCAGATCGTCAGGCGCTCCGGGGCCGCCCATCTTGGTGGGAACCCAGCCGGGATCCACCGAGTTGCTGAGCAGATCCCGCCGCAGCCTGGCCAGCGCCGCGGAAAACGCAGTGACGTACAACTTGCTGTCCGCGTACGAACCGGCCGTCCGGCCCTGCCAGTCAACTCCGGCGAGTGAGGCGCGCCCGGCGTAGTGGTCGTTGCTGCTCAGGTAGACGTGCCGCTGCGGCCCGTCGAGCAGTGCGGTCAGAAGGTAGGGTGCAACAACATTCACGGGCATGACGGCCGTGCCGCGGGCCACCCCGGCGTTGTGAATAACGGAGTTCAGCGGGTTGCCGGCATTGAGTTCTGCGGCGGCAGGGCGCACCGCGTCCGGGTCGCTGAAGTCGGCAACGACGAGCTCCGCCCCGCGGTTGATCAGCGGCTCGAGCGCTGCCGCCCGCTCCTGGTTGCGGGCGTGAACAACGACGTCGTGCCCTGCCGCGAGCAGCGACTCCGCCGCTGATCTTCCAAGACCGTCCGCTGAACCCGTGACCAGGATCCTCACCGTGTTGCGCTCCCCGCAGGGATGGCTCGGCCAGCCGCCGTTCGCCTGTACCTCATGTAAGGGCCCTTCCCCTCGGATTATGTGTTTTGCTCGACCTTTCCTCCACGGTAAAGACCGGAGCTGGAATCAGCGAGGTCCTGCCCCCGATTTGCTGTTTTCACCGGGCAGCAGGGGTGTGGTCCGGAATGCCGGCGAACTCTGCGACGCAGGGGTGCCACGAGTTTGCCAGCGAGCCTGGCTTTCGCTATTTCCCAGGTCAGAGGCGTTGGTCTTCTGCTTTCTAGGTCAGCCCGAGTGTGAGGCGGCCGTTCATAACGCTGTTGGCGGTCATAACACTGTTGCGGGGGAACTTCGGCTCGGCTAGTTTGTCAGCAGCTTTTACAGCCCCGCAGGCGGTGTCCTTGAGCGTCAGCTATTAGGTTCGGTGTCTGCAGTCAATAACCCCAGAGAGGTGTCGGCCATGACCGAAACAGCCGCGGAAGTAATGACCGGACTCTATATCGGAGGAAAGCCGGTGGCGACGGAGGAAATGCTCCCTGTCGCTGATCCGGCCAAACCGGGTGCGGTCGCCGGATACGCGGCGGCTGCCACTGCGGAGCAGGTGGCGGATGCCGTCGCAGCGGCCAAGGCTGCGTTTCCGTCCTGGTCGGAGCTGTCGGCCCAGGAGCGTGCGGCGCAGATGGCTGAAGCCATCGCGGGGATCGCCGATCTGCGCGATGAAGACGCCGCCATCCTCTCTCAGGAAAACGGAAAAATCCGGATGGAGAGCTGGGTGGACACCCTGGTGTTCGAAATCCGCTGGCAGCTCGCACTTTCCCTGGCCGGCGAGGTGGAGTCAGGCATGGTCCTGGAACCGCAGCCGAACATTCCTGTGACCACCACCGTTGCCTACCAACCCCTGGGAGTGGTCACCGTCATCGTTCCGTTCAACTGGCCGGTGGCCATCTTGGGAGCCTCCCTTCCGCACGCGCTTCTGGCCGGCAACACGGTGATCGTCAAGCCGCCGCCCTCTGCGCCGCTGGCCACCACGCGGATCGTGCAGCGGGTAGCCGAGAAGCTGCCGCCGGGTGTGCTCAACGTGGTCACGGGGCGTGACAGTGAGATGACGGCACTGATCCAGAACGACGACGTGGCCAAGGTGTGCTTCACCGGCAGCGTCGGCGGCGGGAAGCGCATCATGGAGCTGGCGGCCAAGACGCTGACCCGGGTGACGCTGGAACTGGGCGGAAATGATGCGGCGATCATCCTCGATGATGCTGTTCTGGACGCCACGCACCTGGACCGGCTGTACGCAGCGGTCTTCGACTCAACGGGGCAGATCTGCATGAATGCGAAACGCGTCTATGTGCATCGATCGCGGATGGCGGAGCTGGTGGAGGGGCTCTCCGAACGTCTGGAAAATGTCGTGATCGGCTACGGCTTGGACGAGGGCACCACTATGGGTCCGCTGCACTCGCCGCGGCAAAAGGAGTTTGTTCAGACGCTGCTCGAAGAAGCCCGGGCCTCCGGCGCCGACGTGCGTGAATTCGGGGCTCTTCCCGGCGATGAGGAGCTGCAGGGCGGAAACTTCCTGCGTCCGGCGCTGGTCATCGACCCGGCGCCGGACCTTCGCGTGGTGACGGAGGAACAGTTCGGGCCGGTGATTCCCATCATTCCCTTTGACACTGTGGAGGAGGCGGTCGATGCCGCCAACGATTCCTGGGCTGGGTTGGGCGGCTCTGTGTGGACGGCCGACGCCGACCGGGCCAACGCAGTCGGCTCCCGTCTTGCCTGCGGTTATGTCTGGGTCAATGACCACGGAGCGACAAGGTTGGATCTTCGTGCTCCCTTTGGCGGCATGAAGCAGTCCGGCATGGGAAGGGAGCAAGGTATCCAGGGCGTGCGCGCGTTCCAGGACACCCGCTCGATTGCCCATTTGGGAGAGGTGGCGTCGCTCTAGTTTTGCTTCATGCCGCGCCATTGTTTTGCCGCGGGTGCGGAAGGGTGCCGCAGCTCCTGTCGGCGGAAGCTCCCAACAGGTAGTTGGCGTCAAAAGTCGGGTATTTGAAGGTCCTGAAAACGGTCAGTTTTGGGCCTTTTGGGGCTGTTTTCGGGACGGAAATGTCAGTGGCGGGTGAAAGCCTGAAGACATGGATCAGAACGGATCTTCTCGACGCGGATGCACTGGTGAATCGACCGGTACTGTTGGCGGCCTTGCGGGTGGCGGACAGGCTGTGGAGCCCGGCTTGTCGGTGTACGAGGCCGAGCCAGGTACTGCCGGGAGCCCTCCTGCCGAGCACGATCCCGCGCAGGTCTCGCACCTCGGCCCCACCTACCGTGAGGGGTTCACTGGGTCCCTGGCCCTGCAATCGGCTGACTCACTGACTCAGGACGAAGCCGGGGTGGTGTTGTCCCGGTTGGATGCCTTGATGCGGTGGGCTCAGGCCCAGCAAGCGAAGACGCTGCACCGGATGGAGACCGTCTTCCGCGATGACCTACTGGAAGACATTGGCCGAGAGGATCCGGGACTGACGTTCAGTCTTGCCGCGGAGGAAGCTGCCGCGATCCTATGCCTGCCCACCAACACCGCGAAGATGCTGATGAGTGACGCCGGACGGTTGTGTTCCACCCACATGGCAACCCTGGCCGGCCTGGAAGCGGGCACCCTCAGTTACGGGCATGTGCAGACGGTGCTGGACCAGTCCCAGAATGTCCCCGAGGCTGAGCTGGCGAGCTTTGAAAAGGATCTGTTGGCGGTTGCGGTGGCGGGTCAGACGTCGTCCCAGTTCCGGGTGAAGGCCCGCCGCATGCGGGAAACCACTTATCCGGAAACCATCAATGCCCGGCACAAGACAGCGTTTGAGCAGCGCCGGGTCTGTTTGGCACCGGATGAGGATGGGATGTCGTGGTTGTCGGCGTTGTTGCCGGCTGCTAGGGCCCAGCTGATTTATACGCAGCTGACGACCGCTGCGCGGGGTGAGCAGGCTGCCGGGGACCCCCGAAGAGTTGATGAGCTGCGGGCGGACATCCTCGCTGACCTCCTCGACGGTGGAGAGCGTGACGGCAGAGAGGGCGCGGATACGGTCGCGGATGCCGCCGCGGAATCACGCGACCGAGGTGCGAGCAGTACCCAGAGAGGCCCTGTTAATGCTGGCAGCGAGTCTGCCACCAGCGGCAGCAAGGCCCGGGCTCGCACCGAAATCCTGGTCCTCATCACCGCAGAAACTCTCTTCGGAGCTGACGAACAGCCCGCCGAGCTGCACGGGTACGGGCCCATCAGCCCGGAGACGGCCCGCAGGCTCGCCCGGCAGGCAGCACACTGGACAGCGGTGGAACGTCACCCGGGCACCGACGAGATTTTGCGGGTCGGACGGCGTCGGAAGGTTCCGGCGGGGCTGCAGCGGTGGCTCCGGGCCCGCGACGGAACCTGCCGGTTCCCCGGCTGCCGGACCAACGCCGTGATCTCTGAGCTCGACCACACCAAACCCTGGTCCCACGGCGGAACCACCGACCACGACAACTTGGAACACCTCTGCCGGCGGGACCACATGTTCAAAACCCGCGGCTTCTGGAAAGCCCGACAACACTCACCGGGAATCATCGAGTGGACGTCACCGGGAGGCCGAACTTACCGCACCGACCCTCACCTCAGCCTGGCCCCTAGCTTGACCTCAAGACAGGCGAACCGAGGCAACAGTCCCGCCCCTTGGCAACCAGAGAACCAAGTCGACCCGATAGGGCTAACTGTGTCCGGCATCGCGGACCCGCCAGACTACGAAGGCGATCCTCCACCCTTTTAGGGCCGGTCAGATTTTCCTTTAATAGAATCTGCACGCCGCATTCTTTCCCATGGGTCAGGAGTCACTATTGGTACGCTGCCCTCCATGACACATACCTTGCGTGAGTTGGAGCTTGCATTCCGTCAGTCCTGGGATCTGGATACCACGTGCCTTACGCCTGATGCACTCGTCGGGTGGGATTCCAAGAACCCGGCGTATGGCCAGTGCGGTCCGACGGCCCTCGTCGTCCAAGACCTGCTGGGTGGGGATCTTCTCATCGCCGACGTAACTGGCGGGAACGAAAAGTATGAAGTCCACTATTGGAACCGAATGCCGGGTGGCGTCGAAATAGACCTAACCCGTGAGCAATTCCTGCCTCACCACGAGATAGGAGAGCCACGTGTCGTGGCGAGGCCCGAGGGAGGCCCCCGCGCGTATCGCCAGGAGTACAAAACGCTTCGTGCAAGAGTGCTTTCCGCACTCGCAAGCTAATTACTGGGCCAAGACATGCAATAACTGCCAAGACGGCTGTTCACTCCCAAGACATGGCATATACCAATCGCGGAAGATCCTCGTATCGACAGTAGCGTTAGGCTATGTCTCTCCTCGTCCGTCCTTCGACCACGCTTCACGCGGCCTGGCTCGAGGCATACGAGGAATGGGGCGATGGGCTTCACGAGGATGGCTTCGGTCTGTGTGAGGCTGAAGAGGTTGGATCGCCCGAAGCATTCAGCGCATTCGTCAACCGGCTCCGTGCCCAGGAGGCGTCGGCTGGCGACGACGGGTGCACCTTTCGGTGGATCGTCCAGGCTGGCAAAGTCCTCGGCGGAATCGCTCTGCGCCACGAATCAACGCCGGATGTGGACGTGATTGGGCATGTGGGTTACGGGCTGCGGCCGTCAGCCAGGGGTCGTGGTCTCGCAGTTGCCGCGCTTCAGGAAATGCTGGCTGTCGCGAAGGCCCGCAGCATGAATCGAGTACTGCTTGCCTGTTTCGTGGACAACATAGCCTCGGTGAAGACCATAGAACGCTGCGGAGGCGTTCTGGATAGCATCGTTGCGACGAGTCAGGGAGAAGTTGGACGCTACGCAATCAAGCTTTCGCAGCCTTGATGAAGGAGGTCCGCCCATGAGCGCAGCTGATTTTTACACAGGCATCATTCCCGATGTGTACACCGCGTTGCGAGGTGCAACCTTTGAGGCAGGCCGTTATCTCGATTTCGTGGAGCAGACGGGTCAGCCGGCGCTCGAACTCGGGTGCGGCGACGACGGTCCTTTTCTCGAACTGGTGAGGATGGGTTTCGATATTGATGGGATTGATTCATCGCAGGACATGCTTGACCGCTGCCATGCTCGGGCAGCCGCTGAGAATCTGCGAATCACCACGTACCGCCAACTGATGCAGCATTTGAAGCTGCCGCGCACCTATCGGTCGATATACCTGGCCGGACCGACCTTCAATCTGCTTCCGGACGATGACGCTGCCATGCAGGCGCTCCAGGGGATTGCCGGCCACCTCCAAAAGGGCGGGGCAGCGATGGTGCCGCTGTGGATCCCGTGCCCCACTGCAATGGAGGATATCGGTCGGGCACGCGAAGCCACGGTTGTCGGCGGAGCAACTGCCCGTTACACGGTTGAGTCTGAGAAGTACGACGACGCACGCCGCACTCGCCGCACCCACACGCTCTACGAACTTGAAACGGGCAGCACGGTGGAGCGGGTGCGGCGGGAGTGGATCATTCACTGGCACACTCCTGAGGGGTTTACGGAACTCGCCCACGCTGCAGGGCTCGAGGTCACTTACGGAGATTTGGACCTGGACTCGGACGAATTCACGGCATACCTCACGCGGGCAGAGTCCGGTGTGTCTGCTGCTGCCTCCTGAAGGGCCAGAACAACCGCTGCCAACTGTTCAGCAGTCTCCGCAGGTGTACTCCCCATCGTAAAGACGACGTCGGTCGCCAACAGTCGGGTGCCGGCGTCGTCGTGCCATTCCGCAAGGAAATCATGCCCGGCGGATATCCAGTCCGTACCCTTGGATGCCAGCGATCGTCCCCGCAGTTCCGCCAGTGCCGCGGGTCGGTCAGGCGAGGGCAGGAGCAGAGCCACGGTGGGCACACCCGCCAAAGCCGCGGACACTCGGGCAAAACACGCCGCATCCATGTATGAGGTATGGCCTGCACCGAGCGCCAGGACAGAGTCCGGATAATCCTCAAGAACCCGGCGGACCGCATGCGCACGGGCAGGCTCCCACTCCCGCTCGGCCGCGACCCGGCCCAGATGCCGGCTGCGCTCCAGGAGCCGCCCGATGCTCCAGCCCACTTCTGCGTAATAGTGTTCACCGACGTCGTCGAGGTCCACAAACGGCCTTCCCAACCTAATCGCAACCAGCCCGCCGACGCTGGTCTTTCCCGCGGCAGCAGGGCCTATCAGGACAAGGGCAGGGGAGCGGGACATGACTCCGATCCTGCCACACGGGACAGGCGACGGGCACGAACCTCCGGTTAGGGTGGCGCCATGAATGGGGTAGCGGAAACCTATGAACGTTTCGGGGAGATTGAAGCCTGTGGGGTCTCACCCATTTATGAGGCTTGTGCCTTGGGTGTTGCGCAGGATCCTGAGGTTTGCACTCTGATTTGGTCGCTTCCACGCAGCAAGCGCCAGCCCAATCTGGTGAATGAGGGAATGGCTGGTCAGCAACTGGGCCGAGGTGGTTCCTGTGGTTCTGGCCCGTTCCCCAACCGGATGAGGACGCAGCATGTGAACTGGTCGGATACCTCCAGTGCAAGCCGGTGTGTGACCGCCTCGCCATAGACACGATCACCTACGCGGAAGACGTGGCGACGATCAGGACCGTCCTCCTCGGCCGATACACAGGCGTGTGAGTTCTGCGGATCTCTCTTGGGCCTCCGAAACCCAAAACCCATTCCTGTCGGAATAACGGACACTGAGATTTTTCACCTGGTCGGTGCCGGTGCCGTCGCAGCGCCGGTGTCACCGGCGTCATTGCGCCGGCGGTAGGCGGCTCGAATGTTGGCGGTAGGCGGCTCTTATGTTGGCCGACGCAAGTCCAATTAGGAAAACCAAAGCAACCCAGGTGTAACCGACACGATCGCCAGGTTGAACGATGAGTACGCTGATGACCGTGGCCGGGGCGGCCTCCACAGCCGAGAACAACCATTCTCTGAGAATCGCTCGATCAGTCTTAATCCACCACCCCCAGTTCACCCAAAGATTGACCAGTAACAGGGCTATGGCAATAGTGATGGCCCACAGCTGCTGGTTGGGAGCGCCGAGGAGCCCTCCTAAAAGCCATGGCGCAAGCAGAAACGGCACGGATAGCAAGGTCGCAACGTCGGCGAATATCGTTGCACTGGTCGGTCTGGTAGCAGGCTGAGCTTTAAAGCGCAGGTGCTTGGTGACGAGGACCGGCTGCAGCTCTTGGCCTTTCACATCGTAGCGGCCGGTAATGACGGCCACCGGCTCGACGCTGGGAACATTGAGCCGGCGCAGTTTGCGCAGCATGTGATATTCCTGCCGGGCCGCGTGCTCACTGGTTTCCTTGATCGCTATCAGCGAGCCGCCCATTCGTGCGAAGCGGACGACGTGGCGGGAAATACCCCGGGGCAGTGCCGCGAGGTTGTCTTTGGGCCAGTCTTCAAGGGGCAGGTGCCATGGCAGGTCCAGCAGCCCCGGGTCCATCGAGGCGGCGGTAATGTTCAGGGACGCGAGGGCCTTTTGCGGAGTCGGGGGATGAAGCCGGGGAAGTTTGCCCTGCTGATCCCAGTCCGTTGGCTCGTCACGCCATTTGGCGCCTGCGGGTTCGGTCATAAGCACATGCCTTTTATCGAACGTCCCGGTGAAACGGTGATGAGGTTAAAGCAGAAATGCGGTGGTCCCTTAAACGAGTTTAGATCAGTCGCAGGGGCCACCGCATATTCAGGGGAAGGATCAGGCGTGGTCCGCCAGGCGCTCACCATTGGCGGCGTCGAACAAGTGCACGTGGCCCTGCTGCGGGCGGACGTACAGGGTGGCGCCCTTCATCGGGGGACGGCGTCCGTCGACTCGAACCACCATGTCGCGGTCCGTGCTAGTGAAGTACCGCACCATGTCACGGCAAATGGCGGTCAAAGCAGGCTACAGGCTAGGGGAAACATTCAGGCTGCATCAAAAGCGGCGCTTCGCTCAATCAGAATGTTCTGCGCTGCGCTGCGCTTCGGGCTGTGGCCAGGGCTCCTCCGTCGCCCCCCCGGCTGATCGTTCTACGACGTCTTTTGCTGCTGTCCTTCGGATCATACGTGCCCGCTCCGGCCCGTCTAGCACAGCTCCGCAAGCTTCGCCAGCAGGCAAAAAACAACGGGGGAGAGGCCAACTGCTGGACCACCGCGCCGCTTGGTACGAGGCTGTAGGCACCCAGCCGGACGAAGCAGCAACGATCCAGCTGGTTTCTTACTTGCAGGTCAAAGCGCTTCGGGACCGGATTATGGCCGACATGATCAATCCCGCTGAGGACGAAGGCACCTACCGGGCTGTTTTCATGGGACAGCACCCCGAACGCCCGGACTGGTCACGGGTGGACGCGTGCGAGGTCCTGCTAGTCCAGCTGCTGGCCTACACGCCCGCCGCGGACCGTGCCCCGCTCTTTAGCGCTCTTGGTTGGCTGGCTTGGTACAAGGGGAAAGGGTCCTTAGCCGCGGCCTATCTGGCCAAGGCGCTGGAATCCGAACCGGGCTACAGGCTGGCGGAACTGCTGGACGAAATGCTTCGAACCGGCCTGCTGGCCAAAACGGCCACCAACGCCAGCACCGCCTACAAGAGAGGAAACCACAGCTAGGAGACAGAAGGGCGGGGCCGGAATCCCACGAACGGGGTTCCGGCCCTATTTCCATGCAGGCCGGTTCGCCCAGGTGCGCGGGCGGCGGCCTCCGCCGCACGCTCCCCCGGCCGCCGCCATGACACGCTGCGCGTCCACACCACCCAGCCCAGGAACAACCCCACGGATCCCGGAACAGTGGGCCGCACCAGAACCACTACCGCCAGGACTACAGCCAATGCACACACCGGACTTCATTCACACCAACGGCCTGAGCATCCCGCAGACCCCCGCACCTCGGCGCCCCTCTGACACTGCCGCCGAGGCCGGCATAGCCCACATCCTGGACGTCCAAAGGAACACAGCTCCAGGTTCAACGGATCTGTCGTGGATACCGGAGGAACACAGCCGGCTCTTGGAAGGCTGACATTCCAGAAGACGGAAGGACTGCCCGGCCGGGCGGCCCTTTTCCTTTTAAGGCCCTTCAGCGTTCCGGTCCCGCTTCTTTGTGCACTGAAATTCCATGGGGGAGCTGGCGGCGGCCTCCGCGGACAGCTCTCCCGCCGCCATTGCACGCCACACCGCCTAGTCTGGTCTCTACAAAGGCGAATAATCCCTGAGAGCATGGTGTTGGTGCTACTTCTAGGTACAAACTGCAGGTATCCCACGGGATGGGTAGCGGCAGCGAGTCCTTTCCTAACATGAGACCCAAGCCCACACGGCCGAGGCAGCACTCCAACGACCGGCTTCGGTATCCCTGTCGGCTCATACGAAGGAGTCCACATCATGTCTAACCCCAAACCTCAGGTTCTGGTTGGTGTCGTAACCGGAAGTACTGTTGCCTCGGTGGTCAAGGAAGCGGCAGCGTTCGCCGAGCAGTTCCGGGCAGATTTGATTTGCGCCAACGTAGACGACTCCAGCGACAAGGTTGAGGAACGGCCTGACGGTTCGGTGGTGTCTGTACCCATCAACCCGGACTTGCCTTTTGAAGAGACCGAGGTTTTTGATCCTGAGCTGCGTGCAGAGATCGCGGAAATCCTAGACTCACGGCCCGTGACATGGTCCGTCCGCGCGCTGGCGGGTGGCCCCGGGCAGGAGCTTGCCCGACTGGCAGGCGAGCTGGACGTGCTCATGATTGTGGTTGGAACACGCGAATCCGGTATCCGGGGTGAAGCTGAAAGGTTCCTCAACGGCTCCGTCGCGGTGCATCTCGCCCACCACCAACACCGCCCGGTTGTAATGGTCCCTCAACACCCGGTCATCGACGATGCTGACCTACCCTGGAAAAGGGAGAAATAAATCAAAAACGCTCATCCTGCTGCGCAGACAGCACACGGACGTTTTCAGCATCCCGACGTTTTCTCGATCAATGTCGTCACGCCATTCCAAAGGGATCCATGCAAACGCATCCCATAACCCAGGACTTCGCAATAAACCGTGAGGTTGAAACACACTCAGAACTTGCCGCTGACCGTGGCGGGCTCGCCTCCCCTCGCAGGAGCGAAGCATGAGTACCGGCACCCGCCCGTCCTACCTGCGCTGGGCAGCTATCGCACTCGTCTTTGTCGGCGGCGGATTCGGTGCCGCCAGCCGCGAGGGCCTTTCGCTTGTTATCCCCAACCTCGGCCAGGTACCGATCGCCATCCCGATCATCAACGTGGTCGGTGCATTTCTGCTCGGCTACCTCTACGAAGCCGTCACCCGTCTGGACAGTGCGCGCCCCACGGGCGCGAACCTCAAGCTGCTTCTGGGCACCGGATTCTGCGGCGGCTTTACTACCTACAGTTCCCTGGCCACGGACACCGCGGTGCTCTTCCGCGACGGACTGCCGGGCTCCGCGGTGGTCTACGCCCTCGCAACAGTAATCGTGGGTGCCTTTGCCACCTGGGCGGGAATCGCCATTGCGACCGCCGTCAATAACCGCAGCACAGGGCCGCGCAAAGATCAGCAGGAGGATGCGACATGACCCCCGGAATCTTCCTGTTGCTTGCCCTGGCCGGCGGTGTGGGCGCCGTGGTGCGGTTCATGCTGGACGGATTCATCCGAGCCCACCAAAAGTCATCCTTTGCGTGGGCGACGACGATCATCAACGTCTCCGGTTCCCTAGTGCTCGGCTTTCTCACCGGCCTCACCATCGAGCACCTGGTGTCAACCGATGTCAGCATCGTGATCGGCACCGGGTTCCTCGGCGGCTATACGACGTTCAGCACCGCGAGCTACGAGACGGTGCAGCTGATGAAAAAGGGCCGCTACGGTGCGTCATTTGTCAGCGGTATTGTCATGCTCGTGCTTTCCGTAGCCGCTGCTGTGATCGGCCTCTGGGCGGGCGTGGAGCTGTAGGACGGATCCCTTGCTCCGTAGGGGCCACGGTCTGAGCCGGGAGGAACACCACCGATTTTTTGCGGGCTGACATAACAGAAGGTGGAAGGACTGCCCAGCCGGGCGGTCCTTCCTTCCTTTAAGGCCTCTCAGCGGACGTCTCTAATCCAATAGCATTTGGTTTCCGCCCGGGGGCTCCAACCAGGAATCGGGCGTCCGCTGCGCGGCCGGCTCTTTGGCCCGGGGCCACCGTCGCAGAGCTCCGGACCCCCCGGACCTGATGTGTCTACGACGTTTTTTGCTGCTGTCCTTATGTTGTTGAGCGGGTGGTTCCGGGGCAGTTGTAGTGTCTGGGCTACCCAGGGGTGGTGGGTATGGCTGTTGCTGCTATGCCGGGCGCTTGTCGTTACGGCTTCGTAGGATTGGCCGCCTGCCGTTCCCGTGATGGCCCGACCGCTGATTGAGAGACACGACTGAAGCTCGCTGGATAAGGACACGACGGCGCGGTTATCTGCTGGCTTCTGACGGGACCCGTTTGTACTCCCAACGGATCGCGAACGATGAGAGCGCGCTGCTTGACCTGATCGCGGACATCGCACACCCAGGCCATCATTTGCCTGGCACGACGCAGACTTAACGTTCTCTGGGCCATGCTCCGCGACAACCTTCCCTATGAGCTCCAGCCAATCCCCGGTGCGCGTGCGGCGTGATGTATTGGAGGAAGGATCTCTCTTCCGTGGCTGAATGCCCGGTTCGATGCCACCCGGTGACGCTCGTGCACTGCCGTTCCGGCAAGGGGCTTAACTGGTGTTCTGAATAGGTGCAGCGAGCGATGCGTTGCTGTCCGGGGGTCTGACCATCCGGGGGTCTGACCATTCCGAAGATTTACGGAGATAGGTCTATTCGCCGTCTCCGACTGCGCCGCCGACATCAAGTGATTCCGAGAAAGTGATCTCAGGCATAGGTTCCGACGTACCGGTATAGGTCTGGCCTGAGTCGCCGGCACGCAAAATGGCAGGGTCACTATAGAACGACCTTTCACCGTCGTCGGGCGCAAAAACCGCGGCGACCGCGCCGGGCGTGAGTGCTGCGGCTGCGATCGCACCAGGTATCCGTGAAGGTGCGGCGTCCGCGGAGGAGCCAGGCACCAACTCAATTCGGATTGGTGTGCTCCTGCCGCCGTCGTTGGCTGCCATGTTGTCCTCCATCGTCTGGGTCGATGCTCGTACTCCGATGATCCTCCGCTGGGTATGGCAGTCAACAGAGCTCTGACCAGCATCAGTCGAAAGCTTTGTCCTCGTGGCAGGAGTGGGGCTGGGGCCAGCGAGAGCGGTTGACAACATCATTGAGACTCCTTCGGATGATGCGTCCCCGCTTCCGCAGCATCAACCGGCTCCGCCGGCTGCGGGTCCCAACAATCCTCTCCGGCGCTCCTTCGTCGCTTATTTCCTCCCATGATTCTTGGCCCCTAGCGCCTTCGGCGTTGAGCACTGCTTCGTCGGTCTGGATCAGCAATGAGGGCGCCGGCGTGTTGCCAACCGTCACTGAACAGGTTCACAGGCCTGTCAAAGGACGCACCATCTTGGCAGTCAACGGCCGAGCCCATGCCCTGGTGGGCCCGCCATGGCCAGTCGTACGAGAGCCCGGTTAGCGAATGGCGGGGTTCTGCCGGTGCGCGCAGGAGACCGTCATCTGCCGCTGAAGACGGGAAACTTGCTGTACCTCCCGTAGTCGGTGATGCGTTGGTGCCGCAGCGCATCCATGTCCTGCTCGGAGATCACAAAGTCGACTTCGGCGTTGCTCCTCATGTGCTCCGGGTTGGACGTCTTGGGCAGTGACACCGTCCCCAGCTGCAGCGTGTAGCGGATGCACAGCTGGGGAACGGTCACCGAGTATCGTTCAGCCATGGCGCTGACGTCCGTGTTCTTCAGCATTTCCCCGTGGGCAATGGGGGAGTAGGCCTCGATCAGGATGTCCTTTTCCGTGCAGTAGGCAATAAGTTCTTCCGGAGTGTTGCCCACGTGGACCAGCACCTGGTTGACCTGCGGCGCAACGGTGCAGACGGAAAGGATGTTCTCCAGGTCCTGCTGCTGAAAGTTGGAAACACCGATGGAGCGCAGCTTGCCTGCCTGCTGAGCTTCTTCGAGCGCACGCCAAGCTTCCCGGTTGCCCTCCGCGTAGGAGCCGCCGCGCCAGTCGTTCCAGGGCTGGGGGCTGTGGATGAGCATGAGGTCCAGATAATCCAGGCCCATCACGGCCAGAGATCCGTCGATTGCGGCCACCGCATCCGAATAGTCCTTGATCTCTGCCGCGAGCTTGCTGGACACGAACAGCTCTTCCCGCGGCGTTCCGCTGGAGCGGATTCCCTCCCCGACACCGCGCTCATTGCCGTACGCCTGAGCCGTATCGATATTGCGGTAGCCCAGCGATACGGCGTCCTTCACGGCCTGGGCCGCGCTGCCGTCCTCGATAAACCAGGTGCCCAGCCCCAGCTTTGGGATCGGTCGTCCGTCAGCCAGGATGTACGTCTCATTCAGGATCATTGGCCCTGCTCCTCCATGTTGGTGGAACTGCACGTTCTCCCCACGCCATGGTCCCGCAGCCGGATGCCGAGCGGAATGGTTGGCGGAAGCCGGCAACACCTGAACCTGAGATCAACCCGCGGAAATCAGCCCGTCACAACCGGCCGCCGGATCAACCTGCCAGGATCATCCCTGCCGCCCGCTCGGCGAGGTCTTCGTCAGAGTCAGACACCGCCGGACCGGGATGCAGTTCCTTGGGTTCCCAGTCGGCCAGGGCCTGGGTTCGGCCGATTTCGCGGCGCTGCCGGACACTGCGGCGACTTCGTGAACCAGCACTCCGGCGGCGGTGGTATTCCGGAATGGATTTAGGCGGACCGGGACATCGATGGACAGGACATTTCTGTCTGGCACATCTTCGGGCTGACGCACTTCCCGCGGGTGGAGGACTGGCCGATCATGCCCGTGGATACCACCGGTTTCAAGCCGTGGACCGAGGGGTTCTTTGACCGCTCGCCGGTGCTGGATGTGCCCGCACCGGAATCCGGCGGTCAATGCCACCGGTAAGCCGTGACGACGACGGCGGGGTGCGCGGGGCGTGGGGTGTGCAGCGGGCCCGGCACCCCGCGGGTCCGGGACTTCACACCCGGGCCTGCGTCGGGGCGGCCCTCGTCTCGGCCGTGCTGCCTCCACCGCCGCCGCGGGCACGACCTTCGGGATGTTGGCACTGATTGGCGGGGAACTGCTGGTGGCGCTTCTGGCTGCAACCCTCCTTCGTCGTCGGGCAGTGCCGCCGTGCGGGCCGGTGCCGTCCGCAGCCTGAAGCGGCCGCTCAGGTGCTGTCCTCTTCAACCTGCGAAGGAACCAGTGTTAGCTGGAGACACGGATTGAACCGATGTGCGGGCCGCCCTGGGCGGGAAGGAGATCGACATGACGGAGAAGCTCCACAAATTTGCGGATCTATATCGGAAATCCGGTCCCTGGTGCGTTGCCTATGTCGACGCCGGAGCCGGGGGCGTCGAAGGCATGGAAGCCGCAGAAGCCCGTCCCGGAAACGTCCGGAACGCCGCGGCCGCGCAAGGCGCTCCGCCCGCGGACCTGGCAGTCCTCGAAACCGCAGTGGACCCGGCCCGCGGCGTGCCCGGACCCGTGTCCCGGTTTGTCCTGGTCCGGGACGGCAACGTGGAGCTGAACGAGCTTTTGCCGGGGCCGCTGGTCACCCCGAAACAAATCCATGTGGGACCGGTGCCCGATCTGCTGCCGCTGTTCAAGCACCGCCCGGACGAGTTCCCATACCTTGTTGCCGATGTGTCCCGGGAGGGCGGGGAAATCCGGCTGGAGTACGTTGGCCGTCCCGGCGTCAGCGTGGAGGACGTTGCGGGCTCCACCGAGGACATCCACAAACTGTCCGCCGGCACGTGGGGGCAGGACAAGATGCAGCGCCGGACCGAAGAAGTCTGGCGCCGGAATGCGGACGAGGTGGCCGCGCAGATTGACCGCATAGTGGACGCCAGCGGGGTGCGGCTGATCGTGCTGGCCGGAGATGTCCGCGCCCGCGGCCTGGTCCAGGATCAACTGGCAGAGGCCCATAAGCCGCTGGTCAGCATGCTCGACTCCCACACCCGCACGGCGGGACCGCACCAGGACAGTTTCGAGGACCGGGTCCGGGAACTGATTGCGCTTCGATGGGCGGCCGAGCAGGACCAGATCATGGACCGCCTCGCCCTGCAGCAGGGGCAGGCCAATCCCGAATCGGCCGCGGGCATCGGCGCAGTGGTGCACGCACTCCAACAGGCTCAGGTGGACGTGCTGATCCTGAACGACAAGGCGCTCGCGGACCGGACGCTGCTGGCCCTCGGCGCCGAGCCATGGGTGGCAACGGCCGAGGAACAGGCCCTGGGGGCCGAAGTGCTGGGCAAGGTCCCGGCGTCGGCTGCGCTGCTGCGTGCGGCGTCCCTGACGGACGCGAGCCTGCTGCTTGTGCCTAACGGTGTGCTTCCGGGCGGCGGCGACGTCGCGGCTCTGCTGCGCTGGCAGACCGGCCCCAACGCTCCCGGAGGCAATGCATCCCTGCCGTAGGCGCTTCCTTCACCTCGTCTTCGGTGCGTACTACATCGGCAGGCTCCTGTTCCGCGGCAGCCAGTCGGGGTCATCTGCGTCCATCAGCCCCGAGACAGCATGATCGGGCGGAAAGTCTCGCCGGAATGCGTTCCGCCGGGCACCGGTACCGGCTTAGAAGACGCGCTCGGCCACGTTCACCCGGGAGGCGGACTTCAGCGCGGACTCGACCTTCGTCTTGGGCGTTGTGCCCGGAACCGAGGTCATCAGCTGGTCGTCGGGCGTTCCGGCATCCGCGAGGTAGAGGCGGGTGTAGCCCGAGGAGTCCGGCTCAAACCGCCAGCTGTCGGCAAGGGTGCCGGCGTCGACCACATCGTAGCCCAGCGCGTCGATGAGCGCCTCCGCCTCAGCCTTTGCGGCCGGATTGTCGGACGCAACGGGGAGTGCGGAGCGGTCTGCGGACCCGGAAGGGCGGGCCAGCAGCGGAATGTGGTGGGCCAGGATGTTATTGAAGGCCTTGACGTACTGCGCTCCGGGAAGCTGGCTCTGTACCAGTTCGCTCGTGGTCACCGTGCTGTCATCAAGCTCAGCAATGCGCCCGTCCCGGGACGGGTAGTAATTGCTGGTGTCCAGGACGATCTTGCCGTCCAGCAACCCGTCGGGAAGGCCGGAGACCGCGCTCAGCGGAATGGAAAGCACGACGGCGTCGCCGAGTTTCGCTGCGTCCTCCGCCGTTCCGGCCTGGGCCAGCGGGCCCAGTTCGGCGACCAGGTCCGTCAGCGTTTCGGGTCCCCGCGAGTTGGCAATGACAACGTTCATGCCCGCCGCAACCGCGAGCCGTGCGACCGCGGATCCGATGTTTCCGCTTCCGATAATTCCCAATGTTGCCACGATAAATCCCTTCGATGATGTTCGGCCTGACCGGCAGGGGTGAACTCCGCCAGTCCCTCAAGGAGACAACTGCGGCCGAGGTGGAGGAATTCCCCCCCCGGCGGCTCCATCCCGAAGGGGCTCACCTACGCGCCGGCGTCAACGTTTCCCGTCGGGCTGAAGGCACGGACCGGGCGCGGCCGTCGGAAGCCGACCGCCGTCAGGTAAATACCCAGCGACGCTTCCCAGATAATCTCCGGAAGGGTGGCCAGCGCAGAGGGAACCGAGGACTGTTCATAGGCACCGAAAAGCACGGCAAGGCCGGACAGCGACATGAGTGGACCGCCGATCAGGCCGAATAAAGCCATCGGCCGCGGCACCAGATGCGAGCGGTACATCAGGAACCCGAGCAGCAGCCCGTTTCCGATGCCCACCACGAACCCCGGTCCGAGCAGGAAGGTCCAGCCGTGCAGCGCCACCAGCGCCCGCGCTACGGGCAGGTACTCATCGGCGTCGGCGCCGGTGGTCTGCCGCAGCGTCACCACGGTGAGCACGCTGAGGATTCCGACGGCAATCAGGGCGCACTCCATGATCCGGGCCGCAACATAGCCGACTGCAGCGGTCTCGCTGTGCCGGCGGAGGACGGGAAACAGTACGACGGCGGTGCCGATGTTCGCGATGATCAGCACCAGTTCGCAGACGGCGCCGAGCAGGACCCGCGTATCGGCACCGGAACCGGTGACGTAGTCCGGGTCCGCGAGCAGCGGCGCATACAGCGCGGCCCCGGCAATGGCCGAGACGAAGGTGAGGAGAAAGAGGGACCCGGCGGTCCGGGCCGTGCGGTGAGAGGTCTGCATGACGCTCCTGTCAGCAAAGGTGTACCACGTACACCTGATGCGATGAACATAGGTGTATGTCGTACACTCTGTCAAGCATCGATTCTCGGAAGGCGGCTCTGTGGGACAGGTACCGAAGGCACGGCAGGAGGAACCGTCCGCCCGCCGCCAGCGCCTGAACCGGAGCGCCGTGCTGCGCGCCGGCGTCGTCCTGGCCGACCAGGTGGGGATCGACGGTTTCACCATGCGCACGTTGGCGGAGAAACTCGGTGTGGTGCCGATGGCGCTGTACAAGCATGTGGCGAACAAGCAGGAACTGCTCGAGGGCATGGTGGACCTGGTCTGGGCGGAGGTCACGGAGCCGGAGGGCGGGTACGGCTGGAAGCAGGCCATGCGGGACCGTGCTGTCTCCCTCCGGGCCGCACTGTTCAGGCACCGCTGGGCGGTGGGGCGGATGGAGGCGGCCGGCCGGCCGGGGCCGGAGAACCTGCGCCAACACAACGCGCTGCTGGGCTGCCTAAGGGAGAACGGATTCTCCTTCCGGACCACCGTCCACGTCACCAGCCTGCTGGACGCCTACGTGTACGGCTTCGCGCTGCAGCAGGAGACCCTGTCCTTCGAGACCCCGGAGGAGTCGGCCGAGGCCGCCGCTGCCACCCGCGATGCTGAGTCGGCGGAGGCTGCTGCCCGGTATCCGTACCTGCTCGAAGTGGTGGAGGAGCTGGCTAAGGAGGGCTACGACTACGACACCGAGTTCGCCGTCGGGCTGGACGTTCTGCTGGATGGCATCGAGGTTCTGCGGGGTTCCTGGCGCGACGGCTAGGTGCGGCCAGACGGCGAGCTCGGGCACGGGGTCCGTCTCCTGCCACTGCCACAGCTGCACCATGCCCTCTCCGAACGGACCATCCCGCAGCCAGGTGCGCGGCACGATGTTCCAGCCCAGGGTCTCCGACACCAGGTAGGCGGCTACCTCCCGGTGCGCCAGGAACCCGTCGGGAAAGTCCCACAGCGGCTTCTCGCCGGCTATCGGTTTGTAGACGACGGCCGCGCCGCCGATGCTGCCCAGAAAGGTGGCGTTCGACGCCGTCGTAATACAGCCGGTGAGCGTCAGCTCGGCGGCCACCAGATCGGGCGCCGGCATCAGGCTCGGGGAATGTGCAGGTGTGCCCGTCGACGTCGATCGGCTGGCCACAGATCACGCAGGTCGGACGCCCGGCGCCTACAACCTCCCGGATGCGCTTCGCGAAGGCCCGGGCGGTGCCCACCGGCATCCGCACGCGCAGCACCTCGGCCGGGTCGGTATCGTCGTCGTCCTCCTCGAGGAAGCCGTCGTCGTCCTCAGCAACCTCCTCAAGGGGGTGGGCCTCGATCACGATTTGCGCCGTCGTCGGATCCCAGCCCAGGCTCATCACGCCGGCGCGGAACTGTTCCTCAACCGCGTCGAGATCGTCATTGTCCACGAGCTCCAGGGGAGTGCTCGCGGGGACGGAGAAGGGGTCTAGGTAATGCCTGGTGGCCGATTCTAGGTGCTCGCCACCGACGCGAGAGCGCCGACGCCGGTGGGAGTCTGGCAACGTCGCCGTGAACGGGTATCCGATCCCGGCACAGCCGCGGCCCTGGGGCGGAGCTCCACAGGCTGGGGCGTTCATGTCATTGGGCACACTACCGAGAGGGAAGACCATGGCGTTTATCAGCGTCGGATCAGAGAACAGCACGCCAATCGAGTTGTATTACGAGGACCAGGGTGCGGGGCAGCCTGTCGTCCTGATTCACGGGTATCCGTTGAACGGACACAGCTGGGAGCATCAGACACGGGAGCTCCTGGCCAGCGGGTACCGGGTCATCACCTACGACCGGCGCGGCTTCGGCCAGTCATCGAAGGTCAGTGTCGGCTATGACTACGACACCTTTGCCGCCGACCTGAGCATCCTGCTGGAGGCCCTGGATCTGCAGGACGTCGTCCTGGTGGGCTTCTCGATGGGGACCGGCGAGCTCGCTCGCTATGTCGCCAAGTATGGCCACGAGCGGGTGGCCAAGCTTGCATTCCTCGCCTCGCTGGAGCCCTTCCTTGTTGCGCGTGAAGACAACCCCGAGGGCGTGCCGCAGGCGGTGTTCGATGGAATTGAAGCTGCGGCTAGGAGCGACCGGTACGCCTGGTACACGCAGTTCTTCTCGGACTTCTACAACCTCAACGAGAACCTCGGTACCCGGGTCAGCCAGGAAGCGGTGAGCGGCAGCTGGAACACCGCAATCTCCAGCGCCCCGGTGGCGGCCTACGCCGTCGTCTCTTCGTGGATCGAGGATTTTCGGCGTGATGTCGAAGCAGTGCGCCGGAGCGGGAAGCCGGTGTTGATCCTGCACGGCACTGCCGACCGTATCCTGCCCATCGACAACACGGCCCGCCGGTTCTCCCGGTCACTGCCCGCTGCTCACTACGTCGAGGTGGAGGGCGCCCCTCACGGGTTGCTCTGGACGCATGCCGACGACGTCAATGACGCCCTGCGCACCTTCCTAGGTTCGCCCGGGGACGGCTCCGCCACCGCTGAACCGGGCCATCCCACCACACACAAGACGAAAGTAGAGGTCAGTCATGGGTCCCGATGAGAAAGTCATCAACCAGGTATCCGCTCTGCGCGATACCGTTCACGACACCAGCCGCGCCGGGGGAGACATCCCGGCTGGCACCCCGTACCACCGGGTGCTCGACCGGAAAACCAAAGGACGCGGAATACCGCGTGGCATTCTTGCCATCGTGCTTCTTTTTGGAGGATTGCTGGGATTTGGTGCCGTCGCCGCGCAGATCAGCGGACAGATTGATCTCCTGCTTGGCCGAGACAGCATTGTCACTGGCGGCACGGAATTCACGACCGTTACGCTGGCTGCTACCTTCGCCTCGAGTGCGCTACTCATTCCGTGGAGCATGCTCATCCAGCGCTGGCTCTACGGTGTCAAGGGGCGCACGATGCATTCCGTTACCGGAGTGTTCCGAGCGGCAGTGCTGGGTCGGGCAGTACTCGTTCTTGTGCCCGTCTGGGCCGTTTATATGACCGTCCTGACTATTCTTCAGCCTGCCGTAATGACCGACTGGGCCGTAGGCGACCTCCTCTTCATGTTCGTGGTCACGGTCTTGATCGTGCCGCTGCAGACCGCGGGCGAAGAGTATGGGTTCAGGGGGCTGATCTTTCGCGTGGCTGCTAGCTGGGGGAGAAGCCCTCGCTCAGCCCTGGCCTTGGGGGTGGTCGTCTCTTCGGTGCTGTTCGCGACGATCCACCTGTCCACCGACATTTGGCTCAATCTTCAGTTCCTGGCCGTGGGCATCACCTTCGCGCTGATCACTTGGCGTACGGGTGGTCTTGAGACGTCAGTCGTGCTGCACGCGGCCAATAATTCTCTTGGCCTGATGTTGGCACTTGCGCTTCACGCCGACCTCAATGCGACGACAGATCGCTCTTCCGGGGTGGGTTCCATGGCTTTCCTTATCCCCGTGGTCCTGTTGGCGGTAATCACCGGGGTGATCTGGTACCGCACGCGGCATACCGGCCCTGCGCTCACCCCGGCACTTTGATGCAGCGTTAGTTCCCCGCGCCAGAGCGACAGGCGCAGGGCAGCAATCCTGATAAGGAGCAGTGTTATGACTGACCGTATGAAAGCAGTTGTGCTCGCCCGCTTCGGTGGAGCCGGTGGTCTCGAACTGCGCTCCATCCCCGTGCCGACGATGGAGCGCCGCCGGGTGCGCTGCCACCCAAACGAACCCACGTGGCTCCTGGCTTCGCCGGGTGAACAACGCAGCTGAGGAGCTCACGATGCACGTTTTTCCGTTCTTGGACAAGTCCTCGCCTGAGGCTTGGGGCCCAGCTTGGGGCGGTCAGGGAGGTCGTCGCGACGACCGCACGGGAGAACGAGGTGCCCCTGGGCGTTGTGGAGCAGATGAATCTCAGGATTTCCCAGCTCAACGGCTGTGCGTTCTGCGTCCACGTCCACCACCGGCGGGCTCTCCGGGCCGGTGTGCCCGCGGAGCAGCTTGCACAGCTCCGGTGTGGAGGGACACGCCCCGGTTTGATGCTGTGGAGCGGGCGGCCCTGCTCGTCGGGGAGACGATCACGCTTCTGCCCGAGCCATCGATCAGGGATCGCGATCTCCTCGCTGCACTTGCCGTGCTGAGTGAAGGCGCCTTCGCGGCAATCGAGTGGTCAGCGATCCTCATCAACACCTACAACCGTCCCTCCATCGCCTCCCATCACCCCGTGCCCGGGGCGAAGCGCCCCCTCAGCCACCAACAGGAGCAGCCATGACCCACGACGCTCTGAACTCCCTGGGACACCGCACCGTCCCCGGCCCTCCCCCCGATCTCGGAGAGCGCCTCACCCCGCGGAACGTGCCGTTGGGCGGGCCGCGGGCCATGACCGTGCGCCGCACCCTGCCGCAGCGGACCCGGTCCCTCATCGGTCCGTGGTGTTTCGTCGACCACTTCGGTCCCGACGACGTCTCCGCCAACGGCGGCATGGCCGTGCCCCGCCACCCCCACACCGGTCTTGCGACCGTGACCCTTCTGTTCTCCGGGCAGGTCCTGCACCGCGACTCGACCGGGTTCACCAACACTGTGCGCCCTGGGGAGGTGAATCTCATGATCGCGGGCCGGGGCATCTCCCACTCCGAGTTCTCCACCCCGGACACCACCCGCCTGCACGGGATCCAGCTCTGGTATGCCCTGCCGGACGACCTCCGCCACGGGCCACCGGAAGCCCAGCATCATGTCCCCACGCCGGAGATCAGGCCCGGGGGTACCGTGCGCACATATGTCGGGCGCATCGCAGGCGCCTGCTCACCGATCGACACCCGGACGCCGGCTCACGCCGCCGAAGCCCTCATCAACCCCGGTGAAAGCCTCGACCTGCCGCTGGACCCGAACTGCGAGCACGGACTTCTTCTCGATACCGATTCGGTCTCCCTCACGGCGTGGGAAGCAGACGGTGTCGAGGCCTCTGCGCGAACCGCACTGTCGCCCGGCGCGCTCCTCGCCGGAATATTGCGCTTCTTTATCCTTACTCCAGGCACGCGCGTACAGGCCAAGGGCCGCCTGCTCCCTGAAGCTGAAGCCCAGCCCGTTGAGTGCCATCTGGCTTGCCCCCCCTCTAGGTGTACCCGGCCATTAGGTTGGTAGCAGGCGGCTGATGGGTGGTTTGCCTCCGAGTGCGCTGTGGCGTCGTTCATTGTTGTAGTGCTCGAGCCATGGCGCAAGTGCCGCTGCCCGCTCGTCGTTGCTGGTGAAGATCCGTCGGTAGGCCCATTCGGTGGCCAGGGTGCGGTTCAGGCGCTCCACCTTGCCGTTCTGCCAGGGGCAGTGCGGTTTGATGAACTTCTGCGTGATGCCGTAGGCGGCGCAGAGATCACGCAGCGAGTAGCGGTAGGCCCAGGCGTTGTCGGTCATCAAGCGCTCGATCCGTGTGATGCCGTGTGAAGCGAAGTAGGTGATGGCCCGTTCCAGGAACCCCGCGCAGGTGTTTCCTTTCTCGTCGGGCAGGATCTCGCTGTAGGCCAGCCGGGAGTGATCATCGATCACGGAGTGGACGTAGTCGTAGCCGACTTTGATCTGCTTGCGCGCGTTCGTGGAACCCATCTGCCGCCCGTGGGCCTTCCAGCCGCCGCCGTCGGGGATCTTGCCGAGCTTTTTGACGTCCATGTGCACCAGCTCGCCGGGCCGTTCGCGCTCGTACCGCACCGCAGTGGCCTTCGATGAGCGGATCACCTCTCCGGTGATCGGGTCGCAGTCACGCAGGAAGGCCGTGCCATGGCGGCGAAGGATCCGGGATACCGTTCGCGCCGGGACGCCCAGCATCGGTCCGAGCACGTCGGGCCCGGCGCGATGCTCAGCGCGCGCGGAGAGGACCTTCTGCTCAGTGTCGGTGCTGGTGCGCGTTGGCATCGTGTGCGGCCGGGAGGATCGTGTGGCCAGCCCTGCTTCGCCTTCAGCGTCGTAGCGGTCGATCCAGGTCTTCACGCACTTGCGTGAGACACCCATAGCGGCCGCGATATGGGCCTGTTTCCAGCCAGACTGGTGGCGATGGACGATCAGCAGCCGGCCATAAACGGTCAAACGGGCATTACTGTGGGACACGAGAACCTCCGGGTTGGAGTGGGCCTTTGACAAGCCACATCCCATCCGGAGGTTCTCCTTCGTTCAACCAGACACGCCGTTACCAACGTCCTGGCCGGGTACATCTAGGGGCGGTATGTACTTGATCGATCAGCCGACCCTTGCGCGGCCCGTCGCACTGCCGCGAGATGGGCTGGGCGGACCCTGTCGACGGCGTCGTCGACGTCCCGATGCGTCGTGAGCCATCTCGCAACGTAGGGGCAGACCGCCACCAGGCGATACCCCTCCTGGACGCTGGTTCTCAGGGCAGTGCGGGTGAGGACGCTGGCCAGGCCCCGCCCGTCGAACTGCTCGTCGATCACGGTGTGGTAGAAGATGCGCTGCCGCGATGGACCCTCGTCATGGTGGGTATACATCGAGAACCCCGCGGAGACGCCCCCTACCAGAATGTCGAAACGGCTCTCTTCAGAGTTGTTGCGCACCTCGACGGGCTGGGTCTGAGTCGTGCTGCGTTCACTTTCGGTTGTCATTGCTGTCCTCTCGCTCGTGTACGGGGTCTGATCTGGGCATTGGGTAGTTCAGGTGCGGGCAGCGCACCCGAGGGCTCGGAGGGGTATGGGCCGAAGCGCACCGGTCCCGGTGCAGGACCCGGCTCGGCGCCGATTTCGCGCTGCCATTGGGTGCGGTAGGCGACGATCTCGGCGTGGCTGCGGGCCACGAAGTTCCACCACAGGACGATGTCCTCGTCGAAGGGTGGGCCACCCACGATCACGACGCGGACGCCTGGTCCGGGCCTGGCGTGCAAGCGCACGCCAGGCAGCCCGGCGGGGAGATAGTGCAGCGCTCGTCGCAACCGTCAAAGCGGTAGGCGACGGCAGGCCTCCCGCGTCACGCGGAAGGCCTGCCGTCATCGTTCGCCTGGGCTAGGAAACCGGAGCCAGCACCGGGTAGTCCGTGTAGCCGGCGGCGCCGTCGGTGTAGACGGTGGCCTGGTCCAGCTCGTTCAGCGGCAGGTCTTCCTGCCAGCGGCGGGCCAGGTCCGGGTTGGCCATGACCGGGCGGCCGACGACGGCGGCATCGGCCAGGTCCTCTTCGAGCAGCATGATCGCGTCATTGCGTGTGGTGACGGTGCCGAAGCCGGTGTTCATCAGCACCGGTCCGGCGAAGCGGCGGCGCAGGCCCTGGATCATCTCGTCGGCCGGGTCCTTGTGCAGGATGGACAGGTAGGCTGGCTTGAGGTCGGCGATGCCGTCCACGAGGGCGGTGTAAGTGGCGGTCACATCGGCGCGGTCGGTTTCCAGCACGCCCTGGATGTTGTGTTCCGGGGAGATGCGGATGGCGGTGTGCTCGGCGCCGATGGCCTCGGCCACCGCGCGGAAGGCTTCGATGACCATGCGTGCACGGTTCTGCGGCGATCCGCCGTAGGAGTCGGTGCGTGTATTGGAGACGGGGGAGAGGAATTCCTGCAGCAGGTACCCGTTGGCACCGTGCAGCTCCACGCCGTCGAATCCTGCCAACATGGCGTTGCGGGCGGCGGAGACGAAGTCGGCAACGACGCCGGGGAGTTCGGCTTCGGTGAGGGCGTGGGGGACGGGGTAGGGCTGCTTGCCGTCGTAGGTGTGGGCCATGCCTTCGAGGGCGATGGCGCTGGGGGCTTGGGGCTGGTGTCCGCCGTTGATGTTCTCGTGCGCGACGCGCCCGGAGTGCATCAGCTGGGCGACAATCCGGCCGCCGGCGGCGTGGACGGAGTCGGTGACGCGCTTCCAGCCGGCGACGTGCTCCTCGGTGACCAGGCCGGGCATGAGGGGGTTGCCCTGGCCGGGGAAGGAGGGGTAGATGCCGTCAGTAATGATCAGGCCCAGGGAGGCGCGCTGGCGGTAGTGCTCGACCATAATGTCGGTGGGCACGCCGTTGCGGTCGGCGCGCACGCGGGACATCGGTGCCATGACGAGGCGGTTGGGCAGTTCCATGGTGCCGACGGTCAGCGGGGTAAACAGTTTCACTGGGAAGGGGTTCTTTCTGTCGCTCGCATCAGGGCCGGAAAATGCCCTGAGCTGTAGTTCGTATCTCCAGCGACAACGGAGGGCGGGTCCGGCGGTATTCCGCGAAGCGAGCGAAGTCACACCGGAACCATCTACACCACTGCGAAAACTCCGAACACCAGCGGCACGCCCACAAAAAGTCCCAGGAAAACGACGACGGCGGCCCGCCCCTTGGCGTTTCCTACGTTCACCGTCATCCCGGTGCCCGAACCGGATCTTTTGGGCACCAGAATGTGGGGATCATCAGGGTTGTTGTAAAGGCCGCCCACTGTCCACTGCTTGTCCTCTTCCTGCTCTTGCGCCGTCGGCATGACCCCGCTCTTCAACGCCGACCGGCGCGCCCAGCGGGACGACAAGGTGTATGCAACGAAGACGACGGCGAGAATCAGGGCAAGCAGGATCAGTACCGGACCCATGGGAAGCGCGTCCGGGTTTCTCCAACCGGCCACCGACAGTAAGCCAACCAAGGCTGCTGTCAGGGCGGATACTCCGCCCATGGTCGCAACGGTGCCGCGGATCATCCCCTCCCGCCGCCACAGCTCCCAGGCGGTGGCATCTTGGCTCGGGGGAACCATCAGCGGGACGGCGGCGGCGATCAGGACCAGAAAGACGCTTGTGCCGGCTCCGATGAGGAGAGGCGCGAACACTGATCCGAAGGACTTGTCAGCCCAGGCGTCCGGCGTCCCGCCCGCTCCCCAGTGGGTTGGGATGGTCTCCGGCAGCGACTCATAAATCATGGCACCGTATGCGAAGCACGGGATGAGAATTAGGGCAGCCGCGGCATGGATCAACCAGACGCCGGCGCGGTTGCGGGGAATTTTGACATCGGTTTCGGCTTCCACAGTTTCACCCTAATCGAAATCACGAACAGAGGCCGAAATTTCCGGTACTGGTCTGAGCATAGAATGATTAGCTGTAGTGGGCATATCTTGCGTGCAATATTTAGCCTTTGGGGCGTGTAACCCGGACAGGTAGATCAGAATGTTGAATGGCGCCATTATGGCTGCGGCCCTCATGTTTGTTTCTGCACTTGTCTGGTGGATGCGGAAGCATCCCAACCGCGCTAAGGAACATCCGGAACGGTTGCGGATGCCCAAGCTGACTGCGATCTTCGGTTGGATATGCGCGACGTTCGGGCTGCTGACGGGCCTCTGGGCTTATTCCTACCCCCAAAGCCCTCTCGACGCCCGGATCGCGTCTGTGGGGATGTTTGTGGGCGGATTGATCTTCGTCGTCATGTATCGCAACTTCTATGTGGCTGCCGGCAAATATGAAGTGGCCTTTAGGAGTTTGCTGCTGGGCAGGGAACATGTTCTTCCCTACAGTGACATAGCTGATTACCGCCTGCAGACGGCGAAAGGACACTCGTATCTGACAATTAAGTCCGTCCACGGAGTGAAACTCAGGCTGAATCCGAGCTCTTTCAATGTGAGTCCGTTGATGAAAGCCATTGACTATCATCGCGCGACAGGCCAATGGCCCGTCCGTGCCGAATCACCACGGTCCTGAATGTGTTGTCGGACGGGATTTCCGCGCTGGTGACCTCTACCGTCATGCCTGCCAGTTCCTTCAGCTGTGCGGCGGTCAACCGGGCACCAAACGCGGATCCGCCCGGCTGCAGAAAGCGGGCAGCAGCCAAAGATCCAACCGGAACCGGGTCGTAGCCGATCCGGTCCACGACCGCCGAGACGAGCGCGACGGCGTCCGGCCGGTTCCCCGCCACCGCCAGGCCCAGCCGCTCCGGATGCCCGGCGGGACGGCGGTCCGGCTCCAGGCTGGAGTACCCGGTGTGGTTGAAGGTTTTGACGACGGCGGCGCCAGGGAACATCTCCTGCACCACCACTGATGAACTCAAACCCCCTGCCTCGAACGCAGGAATCTCCCCGTCCACCGGCGGCCAGTAGTTCATCGCATCCACCACCACCTTGCCTTCCAGCAGGGCCGGATCCACCAGGCGCAGCCGGTGCAACGGCAGCGCGAGGATCACCAGGCCAGCCTCGGCCACGGCGTCCCTGGTCCACTTTGGCTCCGCGCCAGGGGTAATGATGCCTGCCATCAGTGCCAGGGTCTGCGGATCACCGGAGGCGGAGAGCGAAACCCGGTACCCGGCGTCGAGCAGGGAACGGGCGACGGCGGTGCCCGCTTTTCCTGCGCCCACCACCGCAATGTGCAGGTGCTCAGAGGCGGCTGCAGGGGTTTGATCCAAGGAAGTGTCCGGGGTGTCTGCCGGTGAAGAGGTCATGCCTGCGGCAACACGCGCTCCGCCGCCGTCATTCCCGAAACGGTCCGGGTCAGCTGCGGAAGGAGCCGTCAGTCGGCAAGACGCTCCGGGCGCTGCCGGCTAGCGGTCACCCACCGGCTCCTTCCAACCGCCGCGGTGTGTCATCGACGGAGGCACCGGCTCCGGCGCCCGCCACACGACGATCAGCAGCGTTGCAATGGGCCCAAGCAGCAGCGAAACGAGGAACCAGATCCACCGGGAGCGGTTCTTCTGTTCGGCGAGACCGGCGTTGATCAGGGCCACCGTGAACCAGAACGTTCCTGAGCTTACGTAAGTTTCCATCGTGCCACCCAACCACAACCGGCGGAGTTCTGCATGGATGTTGCGCGGCCCCTGGCCGCGTTGTCCCGTCCGCTAGATTGGTCGCATGACTTCAGTGGGGGCTGTGCTCGAGATATCCGAATTATCCGTGGGGTACGGCGGTGCGCCGGTGTGCGGCCCGATCACGGCCCGGGCGGAGGCCGGCGAAATCCTGGGTGTGGTGGGATTCAACGGGGCCGGCAAATCCACCGCGGCGCGCACTATCGCCGGAAAGCAGCCGATGCTCGACGGCGAGGTGCGGGTGCACGGCCTGCCGGTCAATGAAGACGCACTTCCGTTCCGCCGCCAGGTCGCATCACTGTTCGATGAGGATGCCTTCTTTCCCTCCCTCTCGCTGCGCGAGCACCTCCAGCTGGTTGCCCGCGGACACTCCGTTCCGGACCCGGATAAAGCGGTGAACGCCGAACTGGACTTCTTTGCCCTGCAGGAGCGCGCCGACGCCGTTCCCGCCTCCGTCTCTTCCGGGCAGCGGCGCCGCCTGTTGCTGGCCTCCGCCCTGATCCGTCCTTCTTCGCTGCTGATCCTGGACGAACCCGAGCAGCGCCTTGACCCGGTCATGCGCGAACGATTGGGGGAGCGGATCACAGCCTACGCCGACGGCGGGGGCACGGTTTTGCTGGTCACTCACGACCCGGCGCTGCTCCTGGCCACTGCCGACCGGTGCCTGCTGATTGACGACGACGTCCGCGAGATTGCGCCCGACCGCGCCGCTTCCGAAATCGCGGGACGCTAACGATGACGTCCGGAGCCGCCATCAGAACGGCACCGACAGTTTTCGATCCTGTTCGCTTCACGCGGCAGGCATCCCGCGCTTACACCAGGGGCCGTAGCCGGATCCGGGACGTCTTCGTTGATGTCTACACAGCTCTCCTGACTGCGGGAACGATCGGAGCACTCGCGGCGGGACTGGTCCTGGCGCTGCGCGAGCAGGTAGCCCTGGCCTGGTCCGCGGACTCGGCGGGGCGCACACTGGTGGACCCGCCGTCGTTCTCCCTGCCCGACGGCGCGGCACCGACCGTGCTGCTGTTCGCCGCGTTGGCGGCGGTCATGGTGGTGGCCCGAAAACTGGGTCCCGCCGCGGTCAGCGGACCCGAAGGGTACTGGTGGCTGAGCCTGCCATTGGACCGACGGCGCATGGTGTCCGGACGGCTGATCCGCCGCCTGGTCCTGGTCTGGGCAGGAGCGTCTGTACTGTATCTGCCGTTCGGCTTCGTCACGGATCTTGCAGCCAGCGTGCGGGGACAATTCGGAGCAGCCGCGGTGTTTGGCCTGGCTGCTGTCTGCGCGGTGCTGCTCGCGCTCCTGCGGCAGGTAGGGGCAGGACCTGCCGCACCTGGGGGACCGGCAACTGCTAAACAGACGATGCCGGTCAGGACCGCGCCCGGGCTGGCCCGGCGAATGGTCTCGGGCCCGCTGCCCGGTCTGATGCTGCTGGCGGTGCTGAGCTTTGTTCCGCGGCAGGCCGCAGCAGGCCTGTGGGGACCTGCGCTCCTTACTTTGGCTGCCGCCGTCGCGCTGTGGATGGTCGGCCGGCCCCGGTTGGGGGACATTCCGGGCCGGGATCTCATCCGCGGCGGCGCGGTGTCAGGGCATGCCGGGTCAGCGGTGTATCTCATGGACCCGAACGAGGTGGCGCGTGCGCTGTCCGCCGATCCCGGCGTCGTCGTTTCCTCACGCGCCGGCCGCTGGTATGCGAAGGGCGGCCGGACGCCGTTTGGGGCGCTGCTGCGGGCCGATACCGCCGCCTTCCTGCGGACACCGGGTTTGTGGGTCCGCCCGGTGCTGCTGCTTTTGCTGTGTATGACTCTGCTGCTGACCGGTGGGAGGCAACCGGTTCCGGTGCAGCTGGCTCTGATCGCCGCCACGGTGTTTGCGGTGGTTCCGGCGCTGGGTGCGCTGGCGCGGCGGACCGCGATCATGCCGGGACTGGATTTGCTGCTGCCGCTGTCGCTGAGCGTGGTGCGGCTGAGCCGGACGGCTTTGCCCGCAGCTGCCCTTGCACTGTGGTCCGCGCTGTTTTGCGCCGTGCTGGTGCTGCTGGGTGCCGGCAGCCCGGAGTTGATTGCCCTGGGTGCGCTGGCAGGTGTGGGGTTTGGTGCGTCGGCCGTACGGGGAGCGTACCGGGTCCAGCCGGACTGGACGGCTCCGCCAGTGGACACCGTGTTCGGTCCGGTGCCTACGGCTCAGACCGGAGCCATGATCCGGGGTTTGGACACCACGCTGCTGGCGCTGGTTCCGCTGCTGCTGGGCCTGTTCCTGGGTTATGCCCCCGGCGTGCTCCTGCTGGCACAGGCAGGGTTCTCCGCGGTGTGCGTTCTTATGGTGATGTACTCAAATCCGAAGTAGGCCCGAAAAGGGTCCAGGGCCTCTACGTCGCGACGGTTGTCAGGTCCGTAACTTCAGCTGTGGCGTTGTTCCGGACGGATTCCACGCCCTTCAGCGCCGATGCCTTGGACTTATAGCTTTCCGACGAAGCGATGACTTCGCCGTTTCCTGCCTTCAGGCGGAACCTGTACCCGCCGGCCTTGTCCTGATAGACCTCGAATTTTCCTGCCATGGCTGCCTCATTTGAATTCGGTTCCGGTGCTGCGTTTTTATGGCCATGCAGGGTGAACGATCCCTGCATGGCGAGGGGGCAGACGCCGGATCCATTTGGTTTCCGGCGCCGCGGCACCCGTCACACCGGCGGGTGAGGACCGCCGATCAAGGGACCTGTGAAGATGAGAACACGGCACTTTTAGCCTATGCCTGTTGTCGGGATTCGGCGGGGGAGAACACAAACCTTTCCTGAATGGACCCGTCTGTACGGGCCAACCTGTCGGGAGGGTATTCACGCCGCTAGAGTGGGCAACCACCTGCAGGACGAGTCGGGCCGATAACCCGCGCACAGCCCTGCGGTCGGATAGGGAGGAACATGCGAGCATGGTGGGTTGATCGTCCCGGCCCGCTGACCGGTCCACAGACCGGACGGCCGCTGGTTTACGGCGAGCGCCCGGATCCGGTACCGGGTCCCGGGGATGCTGAGCTCTTTCAGGAGCGCCGTCGGCTCAGCGTCACGGCAAACACCCGGCGGGCCCTGACGGACCTCGCAGCGGACCGGGTCTCCGGAGCCGCCGTCCTCCAAGTCGCCGCTTCACCGGCCGATGCCCGCTGAACCGCGGCCGGACGCCGTGCCGCAACCACCCGTGCCGCCACCGCCCCTGCCGCTGCCCGCCGCCGTAACACCCCTGCGCTATCAGGCCGTCATCTTTGACATGGACGGGGTGGTGACCGACACAGCTTCGGTGCACCGCGCAGTGTGGAAGGCGCTCTTCGACTCTGTGCTTGCCGATGAAAGAACCGGATCGGCCTCCGACGGTGACCCTTTTGAGGACAGTGACTACTACGCCTACGTTGATGGGCGCCCGCGCGAACAGGGGGTCCTGGGGTTCCTCCGCTCCCGGGGAGTGGATGTTCCCCTGGGCTCGCTGGACGATGCTCCGTGGTCCTGGACCGCCTACGGCCTGGGGTCGGCCAAAAATGCGCTGTTCCTGGCAGCACTTCAGCGCGATGGTGTTCGTGCCTATCCCGGAACGGTGGGTTTGCTGGACCGGCTGCGCACGGACCTGGTCCCGGTTGCCCTGGTCACGGCCAGCCGCAATGCCCAGGCCATTCTCGCGGCGGCGGGGCTCGAGGATAGGTTCGACGCCGTCATCGACGGTTCTGTTGCTGCGGATCTGCAGCTGGAAGGCAAGCCGGATCCCGCGACATTTCTCGAAGCCGCACGCAGGCTCGGCGTCAGCCCGTCGCAGGCGGTGGTCATTGAAGACTCCACCGCAGGCGTTGCGGCTGCGCGCAGCGGCGGTTTCGGACTGGTGGTCGGCATCGACCGGGCCAAGCAGCGCACCCAGCTGGAAGCCGCCGGGGCTGACCTGGTGCTCCGGGACCCCGGGGAGCTGGACATCGGCCTTGTGCTTTCCCACCCCTGGCAGCTGATCTATGACGGTTTTGATCCTTGGCACGAGGGGCACCGGGAGGCGCTGACAACGCTCGGCAACGGCCGGATGGGCACCCGTGGAACGGCACCTGAAACCGGGGCAGACACCATCCACTATCCCGGAACCTACGCTGCGGGCATCTTCAACCGCGTCCCGGAGGTCATCGGCGGCGAGACGGCGTGGAACGAGCACATGGTAAATCTGCCGAACTGGCTTCCACTTGACCTCCGCTTTGGCTCCGGGGGCTGGTGGTCCGAAGGCGGTCTGATCCTGCGGCGCGAGCACCGGACGCTGGACATGCAACGTGCCGTCCTGATCCGCCGGGTCCTTCTGGAGGACGGGAGCGGACGGCAGCTCGATGTTGTCCAGCAGCGGGTCGTGTCCATGGCATCTCCCGCACTCGCCGTACTGGAGACCACGGTGACCCCCCGCGGTTGGGACGGACCGGTGGAGTTCAGGACAGGGATTGACCACGACATCCGCAACGCGAACGTCGCCGAGGACGCCGCCTTGGGAAACCGCCACCTCAATACCCTTGCCGTTGATCTGCAGGCAGACACGGAAAGAGTCGAAGCTGAAACCACGCAAAGCCAGATCCGCATCGCCGTTGCCGTCCGGGTCACCTTCCGCACAGACATCCCGGTGGACAGCAGCCCTCTGCCCCGAGCGTCCGGGGCAGGGGCGGACTCTTCCCGTTGGCTGCAGCACCATCGCGGGGAGCTGCGCGTCGGAAGGCCTTTGAGTGTCCTTAAAACCGCCGTCGTCGTCACCTCCCATGACCGGGCCGTTTCCACGCCGGCCTCCGGAGCGCAGGCCGTGCTGGCACGCACCCCGGCAAACTTCACCGCCGTCCTTGCCGACCACCAGGCTGCCTGGCGCAGGCTGCTGCATTTGTTCAGCCTTGACCTGCACGCGGACGGCCAGACTCAGCTGGTCCTGAACCTGCATGTTTTCCACCTGTTGCAGGTACTCACCCCGATCACCGAGGAACTCGACGTGGGCGTGCCGGCCCGCGGACTGCACGGGGAAGGCTACCGGGGACACATTTTCTGGGATGACCTGTTTGTCCTGCCGCTGGTCACCTCGCGGCTGCCCTCCATCACGCGCTCGGTGCTGAACTACCGGTGGCGCCGTCTGAGCGCTGCCCGGGACACGGCCCGTGCGGCCGGGCTGGCCGGCGCGCTGTTCCCATGGCGCAGTGGCAGCGACGGAACCGAAGAAACGCCCCGGTGGCTGTACAACAAGTTTTCCCAGAAATGGATGCGGGACAATTCCCGGCTTCAGCGCCATGGGAGCCTGGCCGTCGCCTACAACGTCTGGCAATATTTCCAGGCCACGGAGGACCGGCAATGGCTGGTCAGCCGCGGAGCGGAGATCATCGTGGAGGTAGCCCGGATGATCGCGTCCATGGCCGAAACGGGGGAGGACGGACGGTTCCACCTGCACGGCGTGGTGGGGCCGGACGAGTACCACGACGGATATCCCGAGAACCCCGGCTCCGGAGTGGATGACAACGCGTACACCAACATCATGGCTGCCTGGCTGTGCGCCCTCCCGGCACGGATCCTCAAGGAGCTGCACGGTCAGGACAGCAAGTATCTGCGGAAGAAGCTGGGGATCAGCCAGGCTGAACTGGCGTTTTGGAAGCAGCTTGGCCGGCGGCTTTACGTCCCTTTCCATGACGGCATGATCAGTCAGTTCGAAGGCTACGGTCGACTCAAGGAGCTGGACTGGGACCATTACCGGCGGCGCTACGGCAACATCGAGCGGCTGGATCTGATCCTCGCGTCCGAGGGGGACAGCACCAACGGGTACAAGCTCTCCAAACAGGCCGATGTGCTGATGCTGCTCTACGTCCTGGGTGAAGAGGACCTGGTGCGCCTCCTGCGGCGGATGGATTACGACGTCGGGCCGGGACAGATCCGGGCAATGGTGGACTATTACCTGTCCCGGACGATCCACGGTTCCACGCTCAGCCGGGTTGCCCATGCCTCCGTCCTGTCCGCCTCCGACCCGGAACGCGCGTGGGACACGTTCAGGGACGCCCTGGACGCCGACCTTGACGATACCCAGGGCGGCACAACCCGAACCGGAGTGCACCTTGGTGCAATGGCCGGAACCATCGACGTTGTGCAGCGCAGTTTCGCGGGGCTGCGGATGGAGTCCGGGGACCTGGTCTTCACCCCCAGACTGCCCTCAGGGCTCCGGCGGGTGTCCTTCCGGGTTCGCTACCGGGGGGTGCTGCTGAAGATCAGCTTGGAACGCACCGTCCTGCGGGTATCCGCCGCTCCGGGCAACCTGCCCCCGGTCCGGATCCGGGTAGGGAATGCCCTGTTCCAGCTCCGTCCCGGCGGCAGCGTGGACATCCCGCTGGAGCCGGCCGGAGCGCCGATCTAAGAAGCGCTCTAGAAGAAAGGGTCATGAGGGGAGCTGTCTCGGCAATGGATCCTCCGGGCCGTCATCGCCGCTGATCCACTGTGCGAAGCGCGCACCGGGGTCCCCGCCGATGATCAGGAAGCGTGCGAAGAGGGTAAGCGGCACAGCGAGGAGCGAACCGACCGCTCCCAGCAGGGTTGTCCAGAGAACCACCGAGGCGAAGGTCAGTGTGACGCTCAGCCTTACTGATTCACCCACGAACCGGGGCTGGATCAGCACTTGGAGGGTGACGTTGACGATGCAGTAAATGGCCAGCACCAGTAGCCCCAGCCGCCGACCGCGACAGCGAGTACGACGGGAGGCACCACGCCAAGGACGAAACCAATATTGGGGATGTAGTTGGTAACGAACGCGAGCACCGCCCAGACGAATGGACCGGGTACGCCTAGGACCCAGAGGGCGAGTCCGTCAATCACCGCGACGATCAGCCCGAATATTGAGTTGACGAGGAAGTATCGGTTGGTTCCGGCGATGAACCGTTTGAATGCCTGTAGCCGCTGGCCGCTCGCCTCCGCGAGCTCCGCCGGGGGGTTCTGCCACCGTGCAGCATCCATCCCGAGGAACATCACGTAGGCGAAGACAAAAAAGACGGCCGTGCCCAGGCCCAAAAGCTGCGTGCCGGCGTTGAAAACGGTCGTCAGGAGTGCAGAGGGCTGGATTGCCCGCGTTATGTCGTCCATCGATACGGTGTTGAATCCGAGGCTTCGGAAAAACGACTCAAGTGTCTCGGCGCTCTCTTGCAGTTGGCCTGCGTAGTCGGCCAGGATGCGCGCGAATTGCCCCAGGGCCACAACGACCAGCACGGCCAGAACCAGCAGGATTCCCCACGCGATTGCCACGACGACGAGCGTGCCTACCCAGTTTGGGGTGCCGCGTCGATCCAACGGTTTTCGTGCGGGCAGAGCAATAATGACGAGCGCCGCGGCCAGCACCAGCGGTCCCAGGATCGATTGGCCTGCCCATACCGTCCAGCAGGCACCGCCCGCAACCGCCAGCGTCAGCAGAATCCGCGTTGGCCTGGCAAGTCCGGGTGGCCCGGGCGACTCACGATCACTCATGCGGCCTCATAGTTGTCAGGGAACGACGACGCTAAAGTCCGGGCTCCGCCGCTTCTTCCCGGCGGCCCCTACCACCACAGGTTGGCGCACAGGGCAATCTCCGTCTAGAGGCAACCTTGTATACCGGCACCTTGGGGACGGGAATCATTCCCCGCTCCGGATCAGCGCATGGTGTCGTTGCCACAAATCGGCGGTTCGGCTGGCTGCATCAATCATCTGCGGCAGCTCGGTCCCCAACGCATAATGAACCAATGGAACTCGATGAACTGCTCACAGCGTTGAACGCCGGCGAGACCATAACCGCCGGCTCGCCCCTGCATGAGGCCATGCACCATGCCAGCCAGGCCGCCCTGCGGATTACCGGCGAACTCAACAGCGGCTACCACGAACCGGAACAGGTGCGGGAGCTGCTTTCCCGGCTGACCGGTAAACCGGTGGACGAAACGGTTGCAATGTTCCCACCGTTTTCCGCGGATTTCGGCAGAAACATCACCCTGGGCAAACGGGTGTTCATTAATTCCGGCTGCCGGTTCCAGGACCAGGGCGGAATCAGCATCGGCGACGACTGCCTGATCGGCCACAACGCCGTCCTGGCGACGCTTAACCACGACCTGTCGCCCAGCCGGCGAGCGGACATGCATCCGGCGCCCATCACGATTGGCCGGAATGTCTGGCTTGGGTCCAACGTCACGGTGCTGCCGGGGGTGACCATCGGTAACGACGCCGTTGTGGCCGCAGGAGCCGTAGTCACGAAGGATGTGCCGGCCCGGTCTGTGGTGGTGGGATCCCCGGCCCGGGTGATCCGCAGCGTCGAGGACTAGCCGCGCCGTCATCGGGCGCACAAAGAAGAGGCGTCCGATACACTCTGGCCTAAATGACTGCGCTCCGGTTTGCTCCGGGCTTACCGGGGGATGACCATGGCGAAAATCGACAGTGCTTCACCTCGGCCTGCGCATTCGAACGGCCGTGCTCGCTGGAGGGGCCGCACTGCGGCGGCTTCCGCAATTCTGCTGTCACTGGGACTAGCCGGTTGCACTTCCTCGGAGCCTCCCGCAGCTGCAGAAACACCCGCCACCACGGCGACGACGGCGCCCACCGCCACAGCGGAGCCTGCCGCGGACGCCAAGCCGTCCCTGGGCGGGGAGGTCATCACCGATTCCTTCGGCAATCCCGACTTCTACGTCACCGTCGCCGGCGACACCCTGGCAACGGTGGCGGAGGTCTACGGTTTTTCCGAAGCGAAAGTTACCGGATTCAACGAACTCCAGCCGGGGACGCCGCTGGCGCCTGGCACCCGGCTCCGGCTGCTGCCAGCCGGCCCCGGCATCGGCGCCATGGGGGCCGCCACGGAGGACCCGAACGGGATCCCCACAAGCTACACCGTCGTACCCGGGGACACCTTGGCCGGGATCACCTACCGGTTCAACCTCACCAATGATCAGCTCGCGGAGGCAAACAAAGTGCCGTACGTGCATGAGGTGGGCAACATCTACTTCGTGGAACCAGAGCGCACCATCGCGCTGCAGAAGAACCCGGTGGACAGCCGCTCAGGGACAGGGGAAGCCGTGTGGAATTCTTGGGACCGCGGCGTCTTCTACACCACTGTCGACGGCGATTCCTTCGACAGCGTGGGCTACCAGTTCCGTGTCGGCACGTCCGAGCTGCTGCAGTACAACCCCTCGCTTGTTGAGAACGCACCGATTCCGGCCGGCACCACGCTCCAGCTGATTCCGGGTGAGCTGGCGGTCGACGGCGCCCGTGGAACGTTTACCGCGGATGCCGAGGGTGTTCCGCTGACCTACACCACCGTCCCCGGGGACACCGAAGACGGCATCTCGGCCCGGTTTGGTGTCACGGCTCTGTATGACGCCAACCGGGACACGACCGAGACCGTTCCCGTCTGGTACCAGTACGTAGACGGGATATCCGGTGAGCTTTTGCCCGGCCAGACCATCAGCCTGTCCCTGGACCAGCCGATCAACAAGCCGGGCGCCTGATCAGGCCGGATGAGCGGCTCATAAACAACTGAACGGTTTTGCCTGTTCCGGGTGCGTCAAGGGAAATTCGAGGGTCCCGGACCTACCGGAGAGTCTGCCCGGGTGTTGTCCTTGGAAGGGAGGGAAGCCAACCGCAGAAGGAGACACCATGCGTGGCGTAGTACTGCATGCCCCCGGAGATGTCCGCGTCGAGGACCGGGCTGATCCAGTGATTGAAGAACCGACCGACGCCGTGATCCGGCTGGCAGCGACCTGCATTTGCGGTTCGGACCTGTGGCCGTACCGGGGCGTTGAGGAGGCCCGGAGCGTCCCCATGGGACATGAATACATCGGCTGGGTGGAGGAGGTGGGATCCGAGGTGCGGACCATCAAGGCCGGGGACTTCGTCGTCGGCTCCTTCTGGGCCTCCGACAACACATGCGAAATCTGCCGGGCCGGCTACCAGAGCCGATGCATCAATGCCGTGCCGATGGGCATGATGGGAACCCAGGCGCAGTTCGCCCGGATTCCGCTGGCCGACGGCACCTTGGTGGCCACTCCGGAATCCCCACCGGCGGACCTGCTGCCCTCACTGCTGGCGGCCTCGGATGTACTGGGCACCGGCTGGTTCGGCGCCGTGGCTGCTGAGGCCGGCCCCGGCAAAACCGTCGCCGTGGTGGGGGACGGCGCCGTCGGCGTTTTGGCAGTCCTGGCCGCACGACAGCTCGGTGCCGAGCGGATTATCGCTTTTAGCCGGCACCCCGAACGCCAGCAGCTCGCCCGTGAATTCGGTGCCACCGATATCATCACCGAACGCGGCGACGCGGGGGTGGCCGCACTCAAGGACCTGACCAACGGGCTCGGCGCCCATTCGGTGGTGGAGGCCGTGGGCACGCAGGAGTCAATGATGCAGGCTGTGCGCTCCACCCGGCCGGGCGGCCACATGGGCTTTGTGGGCGTCTCCCATGACGTCGCTCTTCCCGGGCTGGAACTGTTCTTCGCCGAGATCCACATGCTCGGAGGCCCCGCCCCCGTGCGCCGCTTTCTGCCCGACCTCATCCAGCGGATCTGGGACCGGCAGATCGATCCGGGCCGGGTCTTCGACCTCACGCTTCCGCTGGCCGACGCCGCGGAGGGCTACCGGGCCATGGATGAGCGCCGCGCCGTCAAAGTACTGCTGACCCCCTAGGCGCGGGCGCGGGTACGCCCGGCAGTGCCGCCAGCTGCGCGCGTTCGGCATTGGTTATGAGGTTGTCCATGGATTCCCCCTGCGGTTCGTGGCCGTGTTTGCGATTTGTCAGTTGCTGTTGGTGCCAGCTTAGGGGCCGGCTTGCCCATTAATGCCGCAAGGTACTGGTGCTCAGTGGCGTGGGAGAACCGGCGCCGTCACCGTCGAACTGTGTGGTCAGGGCCTTAACCTTTCAGTCAGACGCTGCATGGCGCCGTTTCGGCAAAACCCATAGTCGCTACGCGTAGGCAGGAAAAGAGCCTTGACGAAAATGGATCATGGTTTTCGGGAGATGGCATTAACGTTCGCATTTCTGGACCACACCGTGTATGCAGTACACGTACAGATGTCAGGACAATCATTTTTTGGGGATGAAATGAACCGCGTAATGCCATCGAACACTGTTCATCGGGGAGCAGCTGCCCGTCCTGTGCAGCAGCACTCCAGCCCAACCACCCTGTGGTCCGTCCTGACCATGGAGCCGGAGCGTAAGGATTTGGGCGACGGAATAGTCCGCCACATGGTTGCCCCGCTGTCTTCCCAAATGCGGCTCGTAGGGGCGGGCCGGTTTCGTTTTTCGCGCAGCCTGGAATCCGACCATCCGGCCGTGCTCCTGCATGTGCGGGCCACCGACGACGTCGCTCAGCGCCTGTGGAAGTTTGCCCACGTGCTGGCGGCGGAAAGCGTTGCCAGTCTGGGTACCGTGAAGATCTCCAAGTCGCAGGGCATCGTCTATCCGCCACGGCCGGGCGAGCCGGTGCCTGAGCTGGTGGAAGCGACATTTGCACGGTTCGGTGGACCAAAGGGCTTGGAACTGGCAGCTGAGGTTTCTGAGGTGTCCTCGGATTTGGCTTTGTGGGCCGTCGACCGTTTTCCCGGCCTCACCATGCGCTCGATGCTGGCCGCCCTGCTTCTCTTCGACGCCGGCCACGCCATGATGCACGGACCCCGGTCCGCTGTTTGGCCCGACCGCAGAACTACAAGCTGGGACTACTTCTGGAACGCTCATCTGCACGCCTGCACGAGTTCTTTTGGCTCCCAGCCTGAGCGTGCGCGCAGGGCAATGATGGACCGGATAGCACCCCGGATTATGCCCACACATAGGGTGATGGCCGCGTTGGCCTCAGAGCCGGCTGTGGATATCTGGCGGAAGCGCTGGGCACGCGCCATCGATGAGTATTTGTATCGGGCGGACAAGCATCGCGTCAGTCGCAGCGCGCAGCAGCTGGCGATGGGGGCGAGCCAGCTGGCACTCAACCGGTTGGGCTTTTCGTTCCGGGAGCAGGCAGTTCTCGGCCTATATGCGCGTGCTTGGAGTAAGGACATTGAAGCGCTGTATTCCGGTGAGGCGTCCTCTCATACCCGCTGAAGTCAGGCGGGTAAGAAATGATGGTTTAGGCGGCACCGGTCTGTGTCCCGGATTTAGACGGGGGAGACTGGTCGGAGATCCGCTAAAGCTGGACGCGCCGCTGCTGCTTCGCGGCGTCTCGTACACTCTGCAGCAACCGGCCGCGCCATACCAGTAACCCGAGGATCGCTGCCGCTCCGAGGAACATTCCTGCCATCAGGCCCAGGCCCACGGCCGGGCCCCCGCCGCCCGTCTGTGGATCGGCGGTCAGAACCGCGGATATGGCGGCGAGCATTCCCGTGCCGGCGACCAGTGAGAGGACCAGGGCATCCACCCAGCGCGTCGTTCGGCTGGTTAGGAAGGCTCCGCGCCCGGAAAGCGTGAGTAGTCGCCAGATGCAGACCAGCGCCGCCTCGCCGCATGCGATGGCAACAACTGCCAGTGCGGTCAGGGGAGTCCGCAGATAGGCGACTTCGGGAAAACTGGCCGCCGCCTCCGCAGCAAGCATCGGAAGGACCACGACCTGCGCCGCCACCGCAACAGTGAGTACTGCGCCGATGAGGATCTTCAGTTCAGTGATTGCCGCTGGGCGCATTCAGGTCTCCGTGTATCGATAACCGATGGAAAGAAATCGTTGGCCGATGCTTGCACAAGCATGTACGGGGCACAAGAGCCGGATAACGAACGCTGGAGTCATCGACGGGTCAACCGGTTCCGGTGCCCGCCACGCAACAAGCAGGATGGCGCCGATGGGTCCAGGGTGAGTGTATTCGCGGAAATGAAGGCACCCGACGGCGGCTGCCGGGCGGCGAAAGTCCTAGGCGAACCGTGACCCCGCGGACATTGCGAGGTTGCGGAGGCCGGTGAAGTGCTCGGCTGTGCCCAGACGGTTCAGCAGGCGTGCCGCGCGGACCATGGCGTTTCCCCGCCGACGCCGGCTGGAGTCGTAGCGCTGCAGCCCGGCGGCAACACCGGGCGCCGAGCTGAGGGCATCGACCAGCGCAACCGCATCCAAAAGTGCCTCACAGGCGCCGCGGCCAAGGTTCGGCGCCATGGCGTGCGCGGCGTCGCCCAGCAGCGCCACGTTGCCGGACACATAGGAACGGAGCGGCGGAACGTCGAACAGCTCGCGGTAATCTATCGGGCTCCCGTCCAGCTTTCCAAGGACCCGGGCGACGTCCGGGTGCCACCCGCGGTACAGGCTGCGTAGCAGGTCGGTGCCCTGGGCGCCGAAGGCCTCCGGGGAACCCAGCGGGGGAAGGTCCGCGGAACGGAGGCAGGCAAACCAGTTAGTGCTAATGGCATCCAGCGGCGTAATGCCGAACAATCGGCCGCGCCCCCACGTCTCGGTGACCCCGCCGGCGGGGCCGGCAACAACGCCGCGGAAAGCCACCGTTCGCAGTGTCCGCGGTGGTGCCGCGTTGCAGGCGGTGCGCAGCCGGCTGGATATGCCGTCGGCGGCCACGACAACATCGGCGTGGGGCAGGGATGCAGGCCCGTTGACCGGCGTATTCCATTGGATAAGCCCGTCGGGAAGGTCCCCGGAGAGGGCATCCAGCAGGACGGTGCGAGGCACAAACCGAGCCGTCCGGTTGCGGCCCATGGTTGCGATCTTGCTTCCGTCGGGTTTCAGGATTCGAGCGCCGCGCTCTTCCATCGAACCGGCGAGGACGGCGTCACCGGCACCCAGCGATTCCAGTGCTCTTAGCGCCTCGGGCCACATGGCCAGCGCCGTTCCGCTGCCGGGCAGGTTTGCGCCGCGTTCGAGCACCTGGACCGACCATCCTGCCCGCAGCAGACCGCGGGCAGCAGCGGTTCCCGCGATGCCCGCTCCGACGATCAGTGCCGAGCCGCGCATGCCTTCTCCTCACCACTGGTTCTTGCGGTCCGCACGGGGCGCGGCTTCGGCGGAACGGTGATCCAGTTCATCCCGGAATTTACGCTGTCTGCTGTCTGCTGTCGACATCGGTTTCCAGTCCCGCTCCGGCCTTTTGAGGCCACCCGACCAATAATATGGGCGCCTAATCCAGCCGGATCAAATGCTCGTGATGTGCGGGTGCTGTTCTTGGAAGGGAGAGAATCCTGCCGAAGAAGAAGAGACCATGCGTGGCGTAGTAATGCATGCACCAGGAGATGTGCGCGTGGAGGATCGCCACCGACGTGGGAGCAACCTTCCTGGACGATTGAGGAGTAACCGGGTGAGGTCCGAGAAACTGAGTCAGGCGCCTTGCAGGGTGCGTTTGCGCGCATAGGCCCGTGCCGCGCGGACCCGGTCGCCGCAGCGGGTCGAGCACCATTGCCGCCGTGCGTGCGTGCGGAGGAAGAACCTGTCACACGAATCCGCTTCGCAGGGCGCGAGCTGTGCCGCCTGTTCGCCGCTGAGCAGTGCCGCGGCGTCGTCGGCGATGACCGCCATGACGTGCTCAACAACTTGGGTCACGGGGTGGTCAGCGGAACGGAGAAATCCTGTCGCGGGATCAAACCGCAGCAGCAATGTGCCCGGGGCGGAAGTGAGCGCGCGGTTCACGGCGTTCACGGCCGCTGCCGGGGGAGCCTCACCCGCCGTGAATGCAGTGAAGAGATCACGCAGGTCTGCACGCAGCGCTGCCAGCCGGCCCCGGCAGTGTTCGTACAGCACGGCGTCGGGCGCAATGAGTCCGTGAGCCTTCAGCCAGGCGACCGCCGCTTCAGGGGTAGCCAGCTCGTCATAGCTCTTACCTCCGGGCTGCAGGCCGGCGCTGTTGATCAACGCCAGGCAGGGATGTTCCTGCGCTCCCGGTGCGGCTGCGGGTACCGATTCAGACATGTTTCTCATGGTATCAGTTTCATTTAACCGTGAGATGCCTGTTATGGTCTTATCACGCTTAAAACCGCATGTTTCCATGAGGAGTTGGTATGCACCACGGTCGATCTTCCGGCACGGCGCCGTTCAAGTTATCCGTCCTGTCTGCAGGCGGCACAGGAGTGGGAATGACCGCTGAGGAAGGCCTGAAAGCGGTCATCTCACTCGCCCGTACCGCGGACCGCCGGGGCTATCACCGGTTCTGGATGTCTGAGCATCACGCGATGGGAGCAACCTCCGTGTCGTCGCCGCAGCTGATGGTTGCCCGGCTCATCGCCGAGACTGCAGCCGTCCGCCTCGGCGCCGGCGGAGTCATGCTGCCCAATCATTCCCCGCTGCTGATTGCCGAGCAGTTCGGGATGCTGGAGGCCCTCGCCCCGGGCCGGATTGACCTGGGCGTGGGGCGTGCGCCCGGAACGGACGGCGCCACGGCCGCGGCCTTGCGGCGGGGTGCAGACGCCAATGACGGATTCCCGCAGCAGGTCCTCGAACTGGAGGGATTCCTTCGGGACGAGTTCCCGTCCGACCACCCGTACCGGCACGTCCATGCGGTGCCCGGCCCCTGGCAGGCCAGGGAAAACCGGGTAACACCGTCCCCGGCCCTTCCGGAAATGTGGATCCTGGGTTCCTCTCCCTATTCGGCTCGGCTGGCCGGACAGCTCGGCCGGCCGTATGCCTTCGCCCTGCAGTTCGGCGACGCCGACATCGACACCGCTATGCAGCTGTACCGGGACAGCTTCCGACCCTCCGACGTACTCGCTGAGCCGCAGACCCTGGTGAGCGTGCCCGTGGCGATCAGCGACGACACGGCGGAAGCAAAACGGCAGGCGGCGACGTCGGCAATGGCGATGCTGCGGATGTTTAAGCGGGAAGGCTATCTTCTCCTGCCACCGGATGAGGTCGAGGCTTATGAGGCCACACTGCAGGAGCGGCAGATCCTCGACTCCTACACCAACCGCAGTTTCCACGGGAATGCCGCTGCCGTAGCCGACCGCCTGGAAGCTCTCTGGAAGCGCACCGGCGTCGATGAAGTGATGCTCGTTGTCGGCGGCCACTCGACCACACTCGACGAAGAAGGCATCAACCTCCTCGCCGACCACTACTCGCTGCCCCGACCGGATACGCTGCCGGCAGCAAGTTAGTACACCTGCTCAAAAATGTCAGCTATTCCCGCTCAACGATCCCAGGAGATCCCCATGACCACACCACGCCGCTCCCTGATTGTCATTGACGCCCAGCAGGAGTACTTCGACGACGGGCTGCTTCCGATCCAGTATCCGAACCGGGATGATTCGGTCGCCGTCATCCAGTCCGCTATCAAGGAGGCACGGGACGCCGGGGTACCGGTGGTGCTCGTGCAGCATGAACTTCCGGCAGAAGCCCCGGTGTTCGCCTCCGGCTCGCCGACCTGGCAGAACCACCCCGGCGTGGCTGCCCATGAAGGGGAAGCAACAAAGCGCATCAGCAAGCAGTTCTCCAGCATCTTCGCCGGCACGGACCTGGAATCCTGGCTGCGGGAGCAGGGGATCGACACCATTACCCTGGCTGGCTACATGACCAACAACTGTGTGATCGCTTCCGCTGCGGCCGCCGAGCCCCTCGGCTTCGCCGTCGAGGTCCTCTCCGACGCGACCGGAGCCATCGATCTGGCCAACGAGGCAGGCGCCGCACCGGCACGCCAGGTCCATGAAACCCTCATGGCACTGCTGCACTCCAACTGGGCTGCGGTCACCGACGCCGGGACCTGGGCAACGGCGCTGCGTACGGGGGAGCCGCTCGCCAAGAGCGACCTCGTCACCTCCGCTGCCCAGGGGCGCGGCGCCTAGGCATCATCGCCCGCATAACGACGACGGCTCCTCCACAGCGCGTGGGGGAGCCGTCGTCATTCGGTTCGGCTAGGGAACGGGAGCCAGTGTCGGGTAATCCGTGTGGCCGGCGGCGCCGTCGGTGCAAACGGCGGCCATTGACCTCGTTCAGCGGGTGGTCATCCTGTGCAGGAGTACCCCGACACAGCGCTCCCGGAACGGAACTGGGCAGCTAGCCGTGACCGTCCGGCCACGCCCTCATTACTTCGTGGGCCAGAGAATGAACTCGTCACAGATTGCCAGCACTGGCTCCGGACCTGCAGCGTCCAGGGCAGAGCGCACCATGTGGAGGTGTTCGACTGTCATTTCTAGAGGAGGCTCATCGGGTTGGTAGGTCGTGCGTACCGGGTAATCCAGGCCCGGGGTGCTGGTCATCTCAATATGACACCCAAGGACGTATGTCACTGGGTGCGAGCGGCAGAAATCGATGAGGAGATCAATGCTCCGCGAAAAAGCCGGCCAGTCACTGATATACAGCCGCCCGCGGTACACGGTGTCACCGGTGAAAAGGATCCCGGTCCACGGATCGTAGAACGTGACGGCGGCAGCGTCATGACCAGGCGTGGCAAGAATGTCGACCAGCCGCCCGCCAAGATCCAGCTGTGTTTTGTCCGAGGTGTCGGATAACCCGAGAAAATGCCACGCTGATGTTCTGTCCGCTGGCACAAGGGTCGTAGAGGCGCGGTCGAAGAACTGGGCATCACCGGCTATGTGGTCGCCGTGTGAGTGGGTATGCAGGATCAACAGTTCGTAGGAATTGTCGACGCCGGGATGGCGGCTCATCCACGAATCAATGAGGTTGTCGACGACTGTGCGCAGCGGGAAATGCTGTTCAGACACGGTGGCGCCGGTATCGAGCAGCACCACGCGCACGCTACCGAAGAGGAGGAACAAAAAGGGGGCCTCGTAGTTGATTGCCTTGTTCTGCCGAAGAACAACAGTGTCAGCGTCATACCAGTAGACCTGCACATCCGGGTCAGTATTGTGTTTGGAGGACTCCGAACCATGGATCCACCGCGTAGGCAAAGGCCTCGCAACGGGTCCGGCGGTAGAGAGGGTTTTCTTCGACATCAGTGCTCCTAGTTGTGAGGACACAACGGGTTCCTCCGGGAAGGAGCGTCCTTAGGCTGGTCTCCTGCGGTATCGGCGGCCTCGATGTCCAGCTTAATTGCTTGGCGCCGGGACGAGATGCAGACAAAGGCTTGGGCATTTCCATGGCGCCGACAGGCAGAGGGGTTCCGTGTGCGTAACGGGAACTCAAGGGTCCCGGACCTACCCATGCTTCTGTGCGGGTGCTGTCCTTGGAAGGGAGGGAAGCCAACCGCAGAAGGAGGCACCATGCGTGGCGTAGTGCTGCATGCCCCCGGAGACGTCCGCGTCGAGGACCGGGCTGATCCAGTGATTGAAGAACCGACCGACGCCGTGATCCGGTTGGCAGCGACCTGCATCTGCGGTTCGGACCTGTGGCCGTACCGGGGCGTGGAGGAGGCCCGGAGCGCACCCATGGGACATGAATACATTGGCTGGGTGGAGGAGGTTGTCCCCGAGGTGCGGACCGTCAAGGCCGGGGACTTCGTCGTCGGCTCCATCTGGACCTCCGACAACACGTGCGAAATCTGCCGTGCCGGCTACTAGAGCCGATGCGTCAACGCCGTGCCGATGGGCATGATGGGAACCCAGGCGCAGTTTGCCTGGATTCCGCTGGCCGACGGCACCCTGGTGGCCACGCCGGAATCCCCGCCGGCGGACCTGCTGCCTTCACTGATGGCGGCCTCGGATGTTCTGGGCACCGGTTGGTTCGGTGCCGTGGCGGCCGGGGCCGGCCCCGGCAAAACCGTCGCCGTGGTGGGCGACGGCGCCGTCGGCGTTTTGGCCGTCCTGGCCGCCAGAGAACTCGGTGCCGAGCGGATTATCGCCTTCAGCCGGCACCCCGAACGGCAGCAGCTGGCACGTGAATTCGGCGCCACCGATATCATCGCCGATCGCGGTGATGCGGGGGTGGCAGCACTCAAGGACCTGACCAACGGGCTCGGCGCCCATTCGGTAGTGGAGGCCGTGGGTACGCAGGAGTCAATGATGCAGGCCGTGCGTTCCACCCGGCCGGGCGGCCACATGGGCTTTGTGGGCGTCTCGCACGACGTCGCTCTTTCCGGGCTGGAACTGTTCTTCGCCGAGATCCACATGCTCGGGGGCCCCGCTCCCGTGCGCCGCTTTCTGCCCGACCTCATTCAGTGGATCTGGGACCGGACGATCGACCCGGGCCGGGTTTTCGACCTCACGCTTCCGCTGGCCGACGCCGCTGAGGGTTACCGGGCCATGGACGAACGCCGTGCCATCAAAGTGCTGCTGACAACTTAGGCCACGGGCGCCGGTACGCCCGACAGTGCCGCCAGCTGAGCGGGCTTCCCGGAGGCGGAGAGGCCGGTGGCCGGCGTCGAGCAATGAGCGGTCGACAGCGGTGCTCACCACGGCGACGTGCGTTGTTCAGAACCGGAGTGAATTCTCTGGCCGGGGGAGTCGGGCAGGGTACTGGGCAGATGCGTGGTTAGGCTTGCTGCAACTCGGCCTCCGCCACCGGCGTTCCCGGCCAGATCCCACGCACCGGCTGGCGTTCGTCATGCTCACGGGACGACGGTGACGGTTTCCGTTCCGCAGGTGAACAGCAGGGTGTTTTCGGCTGCCGTGAGTTCACAGTTGCGGTCTTTGACCCGGGGGAAGCCGCCGAGCTCGTTGGCATCCCGGTTCCGGACGTAGTGGAAGATGCCGTGCTCGGTGTAGATGTCCACGCCGTCGCCGTCGAAGCCGTCCTGCGTGACGACGACGGACTGCCCGTTGGGGGCTTCGAACCGCGTCTGGTCTCCGATGCCCGCCGCGATCATAAAGACGAGGAGTGCGGTCAGCAACACAAAGGGTGACGCCACAACCGCTGCGGCAAATGTGGTCCACCCGGCGGTATGACGAATCCAGGACTTTGGAATACGTCCAATCAATCCGTACGCCAGTTGCGCCAGGCCCACGCATCCGCCAAGCATGCTGAGCAGGATGATCCAGCCGCAGATGTTGTCCCGGGACAAACCGAAGAAGTGAAGCAGTACATGCCGGCCGGCTGCATCGGTAGAGGGTACTCCCAGAACGGTGGATGCGCCCCAAATGGCCAGACCGGACGCGGCCGCCAGGCCGAAACCAGTGATTTCGACGCGTTTGATGCCCGCTTTCGTGGCCGGTTCGGTCGTGTCCATGAAGTCGAGACTAGCGGCAGGAACTCTGGGAGGAGCACGACGGCGGCGTGGCTAGGAGGTTAGCTGTGGTCATCTGCCGAGCGCATGGGGAAGTGCCGAGCGCCGGTGCTCGCACGATGCGGTCATCCTCACGCGTCGAGGACGGTTGCTCCCGCGTCGGTGGCGAGGCTGGCCCAGGGCGGCGGCAGGCGTGTAGGCGCCGCGGCGTGCCGTTCCGTCATGGAGGGCTCGGATGACGATTGGGAGGACATCTGGTGTAGTCCATGGATTCGTCAGCGCGCAGCCAGCTTTCGCGGCGGGTGCCGTCAGCCCAGTCAATGACGGCGTGGCCCCACGAGTGGGGACGGGCGCGCGGCGCCCTTTTTGTCTTGCCTGCCGCCATCGAGCTAATCATCATGCGTCTCATAGACGGGATCTCAGTAATCGCGCCCAGGCACGGGGAACCACGCGGCGGCAAGCAGACGAGGCCTAGCTTGTGGTGAGGGCTGAGTCCTGGGATTCATATTTCTATCCGAAGACGATCCACGAGGCCGGGTACGGGACTCTCAAGATCAAGCTGGGGGGAAACCCGAGCGCAAACAGCGACTTCGTCGAGAACACGTCCTGGCCCCGTGACACCAATGCAGCCCGACATCGACCCCTCGGACTGCCCGAACGCAAAGTGCCCGTAATCGTGCTGTTGACTGTGTCTCTTCCCAGCACAATCTCGTATCCCAATCCAATGGGCAGCGGAAATTTCATGGACTGTCTGCGCTCCCTCTTATGCTGGCTGGTAAGAGTGCTTGAACGATTGTTGCGGAAGGACGTTTATGAGCGAGGCGGCAGGAGAAATCCGGGAGAGGGAACAGGCAGCTGTCAGGGCCTTGAACGAGCAGGAAGACTACGTGCGGCGTATGGGCCACCTCAGTGACGAAGAGCTGACCCGGCAACTCGTTGCTACCCTCCGGCAGGAGAAGACCAGGCTAGACCGGTGGATTGATTCCGGTGAATGTTTCATTCTCTCCTCCGCTGGCAAGATTCATCTCCCGCAATGCCCGAGCATGCGGCAGTTTATGGACAGGGACGCCGCTTGGAAACCCTATCTAGATGATCTGGACAGGGTCCGCGACTGGCATGGCAGCGACAATGCCCCCGATATGCCCACTCTGCTGACCCGTGCCGAGGTGGAGGGCTTGAAGGCCTACAAGACGTGTTCTGTCTGCGCGCCAACGCTGGACCATACAGATAAGCGTCCTGGTCTCCGCGGTTGGACGGTCCTAAAATGCGGCAGCCTGAAAACTAAGCACTTCGGTAAGTATTTCAGTTTTGTCGCCGGTGAAGAGATGGGTGTCCTGACCCGAATTTCTACGGTTGAAACCATCGGGGGGTTGGAGTTCCGAGCTGAGTTCGACGGACTTGATGATCCCGTCACCGATCCTTCCGTGGAAGTGATGTATCCAACGCCCCGCCCCTCGACCTGGCCGCCGCTCGATGAGAGAAATTAGCCGCAGGCGATGGCGGTCTACGACATTCTTAACGCGCCTGCTTTCAGTAAGAAGTCCAAGCACGGCAAGTTCATTTATGTGTTGATGTTCAATGCTGCCGGCAGGAGGGGTGTCCCGTTCTACGTGGGTCAGTCCTCTGGTCTCACGGCACGCTTCGGTAGTCATCAGATGATCATGTGGCACTTAGCCAAGTTCGATGCTCCGGCGCACGTCTGGATTGCGGGGGAGGTCTCTGCTGTCAAAGCGGATTTCGCCGAGCAGGACCTCATCACAAGACTCAGCAGCGCTGGCTACCGGCTGACCAACAGGACTATCAGCCACAGCAGGGCGAAGAAATTTCAGCAGCAGGAAGGACTGCTTAACCTCAGCGCTGACCAGATTAGGGCTTATCTGCACAGAGATATTCAGCGAACGAGTGTACTTGCCGGGTGGACCCGCAAATGGATCCCGGCACCGCCGGGTTATGTGAAGGCCGGGACGGCGCTGGCCACGAGCCAAGTGGTGGATTATGTTTCGGGGCTGGAGTACCCATCATCGCTCGTGCGGAATGTATCACTCGCTATTGCCCGACACCACGATCCGCTGATCGGGTACTCCAGGCTTGTTTTCAAGGATGCTATGCGGGGGATCCCGGGAGCGGGAAGGGTCTACAATCATGCGCGACAACTGACTTGGCTCTGGTTTTTCAACCGCGCTATCCTCCCCGACCAACTTCACGATTTCCGGCTCACAACTAAACACTTGGCAGAAGCAGCACACTCCCGTAGTGAGGCACAACCATAATTGAGGCGGTCCAAGCTGCTAGCCCTCAGGGCGGGGTCTGGTCTGCACATGAGGGGCGCGGTGCCCATGACCAAGCCTTGGGCATGACGTATGCGCTGTTATCGGCGTTTTGCGGCTGTCCCGTTCGTGGAATCTTGGAGCTTGGGCTTCTGTACGCGGACAGTTTTCATCCGGCCCCAAGCGTGGCTCCGTGAGCTTCCTTCTCAGTCGCCGCCAGCCATGAGGCTATGTCGGCCATGACTTGGGTCGGGCGGGGGGTCGTGGCGTGGACCCGGAGTTCGAGGTAATCTGCGTCGTCGATGTTGAGGGAAGGCAGGTCGTTCTCGCGTAGTCTGACGACGCGGTATCCGGCGGCCAGCAGATCCAGGGTCTTGCGCTGGTCGACGAGGAGCTTGGGTGCCGGGGCATGCCAGTAGGCCCCGTCGTATTCGATGGCGATCTTGGTGTCCCCATGTTGGGCGAGGATGTCCACCGTCCAGCTTTTGCGGGTTGCGAACGCAGGGTCGGTTACGGTGGCGCCGGAGCGAGCATCGGTGAACACCTGCTTGGCCGCATCCAGGTGGTCAAGCTCGACCCGGGACTTGCCGGTCTGGCGGCACTCGGGGCATTCGGAACCGGCGGAGCGCGATGCGAGCGGGGCTTGCCAATGGTGTCCGCCGTCGACAGAGCACACCCACTTCGGGGTAAAGGCGGTCTGTGCGGTGGGCCGGACGTGCCATCCGGTAACCGGGTTTTCACTGCTCCATTCGCTGGCGAGGCCGGGGTCCACCCAGGCGAGCGAATCGAGGATCGTCCGGCACTCTGGGCAGCGCTGGCGTTTGTGTTTGTTCCGGTCGCCGACAGGTTCCTGCCATTCGTGGCCGCAGCAGTCGGCCAGCCACCAGACGACGCGCTTGGAATTGGGGCCGACGCTGTCAGGTGTCCACCGGGTGCCGTTGCGGGTGGGATGCCACTGGCCGGCGATTTCGGGCAGCGCTTGGGCGAGGGTGGGCCGGCTCTGGCTTGCGGTTTCGGACAGGGCTCGGCAGAACTGGCAGCCTGATTTTAGGTAGGTATACGGGCTTGTCCTTGGGCGGTGGCCGTTGGCGCACCTGAATCGCCGAAGGCCCTGCCCGGCGACCATCACCGTGGAGGGGTCGGCTTCGTCGTCCCATGCCGCGACTAGTTCGGGCATCTCGGCGACGGGAGTGCGCTTCAGCCGCTCGTAGTCGGCACTCCACTGTTTATCCCGGGCGGACCGGCATGCGGGGCATTCCGGGTGGTCCGTCATCTCGTAGACCTTGGCGGAAAACTTGTGGCCGCAGTCCGGACACGCCCATTGGCATTCACGGCGGGCGCGAAGCGTGACTGTCTGCAAGGCAGCCGCATTGTTGCCCTCATGGTCCCACCATGTCAGGGCTGGATTGCCGGAGTCTGCTAGGAGGTTCTTGGTTCTGCCGCCGCGCGGTTTCCCCGCCACCGGGCTGCTGGACGGGCCGTTACGGGTGCAGGTGCAACCCCATCTGATGTCTCCTGGACGCTGGGCTTCCTGGCGGCCGCAAATCCGGCAACGGGTCAGAACAGGGTGGTTGTCGCTGGGCAGCCCGACGATCTCCTCGACGGTATCGAAGCCGTTGCTGTTCAGATGTTCGCACAGTGCGTTGGCGCTGACAGGGGTGGTGATGCCGGACACGCGGTTGGCCATCTCGGCCCATTCCGTCCAGAAGCAGCGGCGGCAGGCAGGCTCATCCCGGGTCCGTAGCTCGAGCAGGTGGTCAAGCCGGTAGTCGCATTCAGCCCCGCAGTCCCGGCACCGGGTCAGCCACCGGCCGGTCTTTCCGGGGAACTCGGCAATCGGGTCCATCCGGAGTCCCGCGAGAATGTCAGTAAGGCACCCGACACACCACGCCGGCTTCGTCCGGGTGGTGAAGGCGGACTCTTTGCCGCATCCATCGGTTGAGCAGAGCTGTTCCCTGGTTGCCATGGTTCCCCCGATTCCTGATCCTGGTGCCAGTCTGACAGATCCGTCAGTAAGGGTCCTTTTTAGCCCGTGGTAGGCGCCTCGTTTTTGGGCCAGGGCGATGCGTTCGCGCTAACGCTCCTTGAGGAGGGGGCGGTGTGGCCAAGCCTTGGACGAGTCAAAGCTGTGACTGTCCATCGGGAGTGGTGGCTTTCACAGCTCAACTGGGCGGTTCTATGTCTTGCAAGCCATGGGTTTCAACACGCACAACGAGGCTGCAGACAAGACATCCTTGCGAGCATTTTCATCGGCAGGGTAAACGAGCACCACTGTGATGGTATCGACCAGTCGAAACCGCGCATGGCACCGGCTTGGGGTGGCCCAACACCGACAGCCAACGCGCCAATAATGAGATCAGGGTAAGTGGGACTACTGATCCAAAGGCGGTTGCGGGGTCACCATGGCCAAAGCTCGACGGGCTCACACCAGAAATCGTCGACGCCGCCCGCCAAACTCTCCTTATCGGCCATTAAAGGTCGCTAGAAACAGGCCGGTTATCTGTGCGACTCACAGTCAACGTGTCTCGCAGCTGAAGAGACATAGAAAGCGTGGGTTATGAGACAAGGTTGTACGGTGAGGGCATGCTTGATGCCCCTCTTGTCGTTTCCGTTTCGGCGCTCGCGTTCACCGTTGGTTCTTTCTATTGGTTGCAGGCGCGTACGGGCCGACTCAAGGTATACCCCGTGTCTACTTTTAGCGGCAGTGCGGCCGACCCATCCTTTCTTCTCCGGCTGCCAATCATGATCTATAACAGCGGAGCAAAACCCCGTGTAGTGAGCGGCCTGCGGCTTCGCTTCCACGGCGAGGAATCGGCCCTCTTGGAGTGCCATACCTTCCGTGTTGGTGTCCGGCCAACATCTGATGACATAGAGGATTTCTTCTACCCCTACGTCGTCCCTGGTCGGGAGGTCGTAACTAAGTTCGCCCATTTTCGAGGCGAAGGATTCCTACGATTGCTCACAGATAGACCCTCGTCGTTCGTAGTGCAGGTCCAACACGAGGGTAAGAATAAGTGGAAAGCTCTCGGCGAAGTCGTAGTGCACACTGAGACCATGTACACGGGGAGCTACATTTCGTACAGCAACAACCCAGGTGTGTGGTCCGAGGACATGCTCGGTAAGGCAAAGGAGTGGCGAGCCAAGCTCGCCGCCAAACCTGAGCCCCCTAATGGTGGGCCTATGCCGGAAGAAGGCGGAGGGGCACCCTAAATAGGGGTGGGGAGGACCCCGCGAGGGGCTGCGGACCTCCTCTGTAGCCTTAGCCGCTCCCTACCTAGGGTTGGAACGACGGGCATCTCGCCTCTGGTCGAGCCCGGCCAACAGCTCCTCGATTCGCGCCAATAACTGGGGTTGGGCTACTGACCCGTCGGGTAATCCCTCGAAGATCTGGAGGTCTACGAGAACGCCGGATCTATCGTCCTTAAAAACCGGGGAACACCCAGCAGTGCCGCCACCACTGTTGAGAGACTGAGAACTGCTGCTTAAAGAAGTTCGGCTGACATCTTCCAATTCAACACCGTGATTGCTCCCCATTCAGTCCCGACACGGCTGCTCGCCATCCAGCTTTACGCGCCGAGGGCACAAGGCTGTGCCTCCCCCTGAGATGTGTCTGAACATTGTCCGGACTCCCGGAACTATGTACGGCAAGCTGCCGAGCACCAGGAACAAATCCATGCCCCTTGACGTGACCACCACCACATGTAATGCTGATCATATACGATTTCGTACTTGATCCAGGAGAGACATGTCCCCGAGCAACGACGCCACACCGGACACGCTGAAGCAGGCCGGCAAGGTCATCGCCGTCCACATCAACTACCCCTCACGGGCAGCAGAACGCGGACGCACCCCGGAACAGCCCTCCTACTTCCTGAAGCCCGGCTCCTCGCTGGCCCTGACCGGCGGCACGGTGGAACGCCCCGCAGGCTGCGAACTGCTCGGCTTCGAAGGCGAAATCGCCCTCATCATCGGCAAGACCGCCCGCCGGGTTTCCATTGAAGACGCGTGGAGCCACGTCGGGGGAGTGACCGCCAGCAACGACCTCGGCGTCTACGACCTGCGCTGGGCCGACAAAGGCTCCAACCTCCGCTCCAAGGGCGGCGACGGCTTCACCCCGGTAGGCCCGGCCATCCTGAACGCAGCAGAAGTCGCCCCGGCAGCACTGCGCATCCGCACCTGGGTCAACGGCGAGCTCGCCCAGGACGACACCACCGCAGATCTGCTGTTCCCGTTCAGCCAGCTGGTGGCCGACCTCTCCCAGCTGCTCACCCTGGAACCGGGCGACATGATCCTGACCGGAACCCCCGCCGGCGCCTCCGTGGCCGTCCCGGGCGACGTCATGGAAATCGAAGTGGACGTCCCCGCCACCGGAGCAACCACCGGACGCCTCAGCACCACCGTCATCGAGGGCACGACGCCGCTGGCTCCTTTCGGGGCGCAACCCAAGATTGACGACAAGCAGCGCGAAGAGGCCTGGGGCTCGGCCGAAAAGGCTGGCCTGGTGCCCGAGGAAGAGCAGAAAACGCTCACCCCCGAGCTGAAGGCGAAGCTGGAATCGGTCGCCACCGCCACGCTCAGCTCGCAGATGCGTGCCCGCGGCCTGAACAACGTCTCCATCGACGGCCTCACCGGCACCAAAACCGGCCGCAAGGTTGTCGGCACAGCCCGCACCCTGCGCTACGTCCCCAACCGCGAGGACCTCTTCAAGACGCACGGCGGCGGCTACAACGCGCAGAAGCGCGCCATCGACTCCGTCCGCGAAGGTGAAATCCTGGTCATGGAAGCCCGCGGCGAAAAGGGCACCGGTACCCTGGGCGACATCCTTGCCCTGCGCGCCCAGTACAACGGCGCCGCAGCCATCATCACGGACGGCGGCGTCCGCGACTACTCCACCGTGGCCGGCTTCGACCTGCCCGTCTACTGCGCCAACCCGCACCCCGCCGTGCTGGGCCGCCGCCACATCCCCTGGGACACGGACATCACCATTGCCTGCGGCGGCGCCACCGTCCAGCCCGGCGACATCATCGTGGCCGACGACGACGGCGTCCTCGTCATCCCGCCGGCCATCGCCGAGGAACTGGTGGAGGCCTGCATCGTCCAGGAACACCAGGAGGAGTTCATCGCCGAAATGGTGAAGGCCGGCCACGGCGTGGACGGCCTCTACCCGATGAACGCGGCCTGGAAGGAAAAGTACGAGGCCTGGGCGGCGGAACAGGCGTGAACACCGCCTCTGCCACCGGCGTAGACAGTGCAGGCGCCGCTTCAAAATCGGAGCAGGCGTACGCACAGCTGAAGGATCTGATCCTGTCCGGCGACTACAGCCCCGGCTACCGCCTGGTGCTCAGCAGCATCGCCAATGACATGGGCTTCAGCGTCGTTCCGGTGCGCGAAGCCATCCGCCGGCTTGAAGCCGAAGGCCTCGTCACGTTCGAACGCAACGTCGGAGCCGCCGTCGCCGGCATTGATCCGGACCTGTACCTGCACACCATGCAGACCCTCAGCATCATCGAGGGTGCGGCAACGGCGCTGGCCGCCCCGAGCATCAGCACGGACGAGCTGGCGCAGGCCCGGGACCTGAACCGGCAGATGCGCGAGGTGCTGGACGCCTTTGACCCGGTCCGCTTCACCCAGCTCAACACCGAGTTCCACGCGCTGCTCTACAGCCGCTGCCCCAACCCGCACATTCTCGATCTCGTGCACCGGGGGTGGGGGAGGCTGGTCCGGATGCGCACCTCCACCTTCCGGTACGTGCCCGGACGGGCGCACGCCTCGGTGGAGGAACACGAGAACCTGCTGAATCTGATCGAGGCCAACGCTCCGGCGGCCGACGTCGAAGCCGCCGCCCGTGCGCACCGCACCAACACGCTCAATGCCTTCCTGGCCCAAAAGGGCCAAGCCCCGTCACCGATCTGACGCAGAACCACCTGACTTGTAACGACTGAGAACTTCGAACGCAGAAAGAGGAAATCCCATGGCTGAACATTTTGTCCCCGAGAACCTTCCCACCCACATCCAGCACTTCATCAACGGCAAGTTTGTCGACTCCGTCAACGGCGCCACCTTCGACGTCCTGGATCCGGTCACCAACCAGAACTACGCCACCGCCGCCGCAGGCCAGAAGGAAGACATCGACGCCGCCGTCGCTGCCGCCCGCGAAGCCTTCGTCAACGGTCCGTGGCCGAAAATGAAGCCGCGCGAACGCGCCCGCATCCTGAACAAAATCGCCGACGCCGTCGAAGCCCAGGAGGGCCGCCTGGCCGAAATGGAAACCTTCGACACCGGCCTGCCCATCACCCAGGCCAAGGGCCAGGCCCTGCGCGCCGCGGAGAACTTCCGCTTCTTCGCGGACCTGATCGTCGCCCAGTTCGACGACGCCATGAAGGTCCCCGGCAGCCAGATCAACTACGTGAACCGCAAGCCCATCGGCGTCGCCGGCCTGATCACGCCGTGGAACACCCCGTTCATGCTCGAGTCCTGGAAGCTCGCCCCGGCCCTGGCCACCGGCAACACCGTGGTGCTCAAGCCGGCCGAATTCACCCCGCTGTCCGCCTCGCTCTGGGCCGACATCTTCACCGAGGCCGGCGTTCCCGCCGGTGTCTTCAACCTGGTCAACGGCCTGGGCGAGGAAGCCGGCGACGCACTGGTGAAGCACCCGGACGTTCCGCTGATCTCCTTCACCGGCGAGACCACCACCGGCAAGACGATCTTCCGCAACGCCGCGGAGAACCTCAAGGGCATGTCCATGGAACTCGGCGGCAAGAGCCCCTGCGTGATCTTCGCCGACGCTGACTTGGACGCCGCCCTCGACTCGGCCCTGTTCGGCGTCTTCTCGCTCAACGGCGAACGATGCACTGCCGGCTCCCGCATCCTGGTGGAACGCCCGGTCTACGACCAGTTCTGCGAGCGGTTTGCCGCCCGCGCCAAGACCATTGTCGTCGGCGACCCGCACGATCCGAAGACCCAGGTGGGCGCCCTGGTGCACCCCGAGCACTTCAAGAAGGTTGCCTCCTATGTGGAGATCGGCAAGACCGAAGGCCGGCTGCTCGCCGGCGGCGGCCGCCCCGAAGGCCTGGAAGAGGGCAACTACATAGCCCCCACCGTCTTCGCCGACGTAAAGCCCGACGCACGGATCTTCCAGGAGGAAATCTTCGGTCCCGTCGTCGCGATCACCCCGTTCGACACCGAAGCCGAGGCGCTGGAACTGGCCAACAACACCAAGTACGGCCTGGCCGCCTACATCTGGACGCAGGACCTCACACGCGCGCACAACTTCGCGCAGAACACCGAGGCCGGCATGGTGTGGCTCAACAGCCACAACGTCCGCGACCTGCGCACCCCGTTCGGCGGCGTGAAGTCCTCCGGCCTGGGCCACGAGGGCGGCTACCGCTCCATCGATTTCTACACCGACCAGCAGGCCGTGCACATCACCCTGGGCAAGGTCCACACGCCCAAGTTCGGGACCGACGACGCCGCCAAGGTTGACGGCTAACCCCCACCCGCACTCTTTCCCCACATTTCTTGCAAAGGAGCATCACCATGAGCGTTTCAGCCCTCAACCCCAACCCGATCCCCACGCCGAGCATCCAGCCGCCGGACATTGTCCGCTGCGCCTACATGGAGCTCATCGTCACCGACCTGGCGAAGTCCCGCGAGTTCTACGTGGACGTGCTGGGCCTGCACGTCACTGAAGAGGATGACGAGGTAATCTACCTGCGCTCCCTCGAGGAGTTCATCCACCACAACCTGGTGCTGCGCAAGGGACCCGTCGCCGCCGTCGCATCCTTCGCCTACCGGGTGCGCACCCCTGAAGACGTGGACGTGGCCGAGGCCTACTACAAGGAAATGGGTTGCCGCACCGAGCGTCGGGCAGAGGGATTCACCAAGGGCGTGGGCGACTCGGTCCGCGTGGAGGATCCGCTGGGCTTCCCTTACGAGTTCTTCTACACCGTGGACCATGTGGAGCGACTGACCCAGCGCTACGACCTCTACTCCGCCGGTGAGCTGGTGCGCCTGGACCACTTCAACCAGGTCACCCCCGATGTTCCCCGTGGCCGCGCCTACCTGGAGGACCTGGGCTTCCGCGTCTCCGAGGACATCAAGGATTCCGACGGCGTCACCTACGCCGCCTGGATGCACCGCAAGGACACCGTCCATGACACTGCGCTGACCGGTGGCGACGGCCCGCGCATGCACCACGTCGCTTTCGCCACCCACGAAAAGCACAACATCATCCAGATCTGCGACAAGATGGGCGCCCTGCGCATCTCCGACCGGATTGAGCGCGGCCCCGGCCGCCACGGCGTTTCCAACGCGTTCTACCTCTACATCCTGGATCCGGACGACCACCGCATCGAGATCTACACGCAGGACTACTACACCGGCGACCCGGACAACCCCACCATCACCTGGGATGTCCACGACAACCAGCGCCGCGACTGGTGGGGCAACCCCGTGGTTCCGTCTTGGTACACGGAGGCCTCCCTGGTCCTGGACCTGGACGGCAACCCGCAGCCGCTGGTGGCCCGCACCGATTCCTCCGAAATGGAGGTCACCGTCGGCGCCGACGGCTTCTCCTACACCCGGGGCGACGAGACCGACTACAAGGTCGGCTCCCAGCTCTAAGGACGACGACGACGGCGGCAGCGGCCGCTTCGATCAGCCGGCCGCCGCCGTCGTTCTCCCCTCAGCTTTAGCGAACAGAAAGTAGTGCCGTGCTGGATAAGAAGACCATCGAAGCGGTGGCCGATGAACTGTTGGACGCCAAGCGGACCCGGACCCCGGTGCCGCTGCTGACCGCCCGCTATCCCGAGATGACCATCGAAGATTCCTACGCCGTGCAGAACCTGTGGCGGGACCGGCTCCTGGACTCCGGCCGCACTCTGGCCGGACACAAGATCGGCCTGACGTCCAAGGCGATGCAGGCCGCCACCGGCATCACCGAACCGGACTACGGCGTCATCCTCGATGACATGGTGCTGGAAAACGGCTGCACCCTGCAGTGGGACGAGTACACCCACCCGCGGGTGGAGGTGGAACTGGCGTTTGTGCTGGGCAAGCCGCTCTCCGGACCGAACTGCACCCTGTTCGACGTCCTGGACGCCACCGACTACGTGGTGCCGGCACTGGAGATCCTGGATTCCCGGATCGAAATGAAGGGCCGGACCATCGTGGACACCATCTCGGATAACGCCGCCATGGGCGCCATGGTGGTCGGCGGAAACCCGGTGCGGCCCAAGGACGTGGACCTGCGCTGGGTCTCCGCCCTCCTGTACCGCAACCAGGGCATTGAAGAAACGGGCGTCGCTGCAGGAGTGCTGAACCACCCCGCCGCGGGCGTCTACTGGCTGGCGAACAAGCTTGCCGCGCACGGCACCACTTTGGAAGCCGGGGAAATCATCCTCGCCGGATCGTTCACCCGGCCCATGTGGGTCTACAAGGGCGATTCCGTTTACGCAGACTACGGACCGTTGGGAACCATCACATGCCGCTTCGAGTAACCCCCGAGGAAACCTTCGCCGCCCGGCTCGCCGCCGGCGGACGCCAGACCGGCATGTGGGTCTGCTCCGGCAGCCCGCTGGTCGCGGAAATCTGTGCCGGCGCCGGATTGGACTGGCTGCTGTTCGACGCCGAACACAGCCCCAACGGGCTGGAATCCCTGCTCGCCCAGCTGCAGGCCGTCCATGGTTATCCGGTGGCCCCGGTGGTCCGTCCGCCGTCGGGCGATCCCGTGCTGATCAAGCAGTACCTGGACCTGGGGGCGCAGAACCTGCTCATTCCCATGGTGGACACCGCCGAGCAGGCCGCCGAACTGGTCCGCGCCGTGCAGTATCCGCCGCACGGCATCCGCGGGGTGGGCAGCGCGCTGGCCCGGGCCTCCCGCTGGAACCGGATCGACGGATACCTCCAGAACGCCGGGGACTCCCTCACGCTGCTGGTCCAGATCGAGACCGCCGCCGCCGTGGCGAACGTAGCCGAGATTGCCGCGGTCGACGGCGTGGACGGGCTCTTCATCGGGCCGTCCGACCTCGCCGCATCCATGGGCCATCTGGGCCAGCAGGACCATCCCGAGGTGGTTGCCGCCGTCGAGCACTGCATCCGTGAAATCAAGGCCGCCGGCAAACCGGTGGGCGTGAACGCTTTCGCCGAGGCCACCGCCCGGCGCTACATCGACGCCGGAGCCGACTTCATCCTGGTCGGCGCCGACGTCGCACTCCTGGCCCGGGGCAGCGAAGCCCTGGCCGCCACCTACATATCCTCCGCGGACGACGACGCCCGCGCCAGTTACTGAATAAGGACCCACCCCATGGCTACCACTGCCAACACCGGCCCCCACGCCGGTGGATCCACCCCGCCAAAAACCTCCACGGACACCCGCAAGGTGGCCGTTGCCACGCTGATCGGCACCACTGTTGAGTGGTACGACTTCTTCATCTACGCCACCGCCGCCGGACTGGTCTTTTCCGAACTCTTCTTCAAACCGGCCGGCAGCGAGTTCGCCACCCTGGTCACCTTCGCGTCAGTGGGCCTGAGCTTCCTGTTCCGTCCGCTCGGCGCGTTCCTGGCCGGGCATTACGGAGACAAAATCGGCCGCAAGGCCATGCTGGTGCTGACCCTGCTGCTCATGGGCGGCGCCACCACGCTGATCGGCGTGCTGCCCACCCACGCCACTGCCGGACTCTGGGCACCCATCCTGCTGGTGCTCCTGCGCATCATCCAGGGCATCTCCGCCGGCGGCGAATGGGGCGGCGCGGTCCTGATGTCCGTGGAACACGCCCCGCGCAACAAGCGCGGACTCTTTGGCTCCTTCCCGCAGCTCGGGGTGCCGCTGGGCATGCTGCTGGCATCCGGCGTGACAGCGCTGATGACCGGCGTCATTTCTCCGGGCGACGCGTTCCTGGAGTGGGGCTGGCGGGTGCCGTTCCTGCTGAGCATCGTGCTCATTGTCGTGGGCTTCCTGGTGCGGATGTCCGTGAGCGAAAGCCCCGTCTTCGAGGAAATCGCGGAAAAGAAGAAGCAGACCCAGATGCCCATCGTGGAACTGATGAAGAACCACTGGAAGCTTGTGGTCCTGGCTGCCCTGGTGTTTGCCGGCAACAGTGCCGCGGGCTACATGACCACCGGCGGGTTCATCCTGAACTACTCCACCAACCCGGACGGCCCGGTCGCATTGGATCGCACCGATGTGCTGCTGGCGGTTTCCGGCTCCGCTGCACTGTGGTTCGCGTTCACCCTGGTCAGCGGGTTCATGGCGGACCGGATCGGCCGGAAAAAGACGTACCTGATCGGCTTCGCGTGCCTGGCGCTGACAGTGTTCCCGCTGTTCTGGCTGATCAACACCGGTGACATCTGGATCCTGTTCCTGGGCATGGCCCTGTTCACCGTCGGCCTTGGCCTGACCTACGGCCCGCAGGCGGCCTGGTACAGCGAGATCTTCCCGGCCTCCATCCGCTTCTCCGGTGTCTCGGTCTCCTACGCCCTGGGTGCGATCATCGGCGGTGCCTTCGCGCCGACCATTGCCTCCGCCCTGGTGAAGGCCACCGGTTCGACGACGGCGGTCTCGGCCTATCTGCTGGTCATGATCGTGTTGGCGGCAACGGCCACCACGATGCTGCGCGACCGGCCCGGCATCGACCTGAGCATCCGCAACCAGGCCGAGCAGGAAGTCGGAGCAACCATCTTCGACAAGCGGCGCGGGGTTTCGACCGATGACGCTGTGTCTGCTTCCGCGTCGGCATCGGCGGGTACGGCGGGTACGCGGGTTTAGTTCCGAATCTCGTCGATACTGCCCCGGGCGGCTTCCACTATGGACGCCTCCCGGGGCAGCATGTTTTGGCGGGGGAGGAACTCGGTGCCGCCGGCGGGCTTCTCACCGAAGGTCCGGAAAACCAGCGGCAGCCCGCGGGCGGTCCACGGATCCGCCCGGTCCATGGCCTGCACATGTACGTGCGGCTGCGTGGAATTGCCGGAGTTTCCGCAGTCCCCGATGTGCTGTCCCTCTCGGACCTCGTCGCCGGGTCCCACCCGAAGCGAACCGTTCCGCAGGTGCATCACCCCAACCACGGCGCCGCCGTCGGGGGTTGCGATAAGAATATGGTTCCCGGCGATTGCCCCGGCTCCCTGCCGCAGCCGGCCCTGCTGCCCCAGCATGTACGGCACCAGCGCCAGCTGGGACCGGCGCGCTTCATGGTCGGGTTCGCCATCGTGCACGGCCACCACCTGCCCGCTGACCGGTGCCAGGATCGGGCGTCCAAACGAGAAGAAAAGCTCCGGAGGCTCGGTACCCAGTACCGTCCGCCAGCTGACGGAGGGAGCCGTCCGTCCGTCGTCGTCCACGCCCACAAAATCAATGGCGTAGGTGGTCCCGAGCAGGTGCGTGCCGTGGCTGGGAATCCGGCGCAGGGGACTGTTCTCCACTTTCCAAGCGCCGGTGAACGGAAGCGAGACTTTCAAAGGTTCAGGCGCCGGTTCACGGCGGACGCTGTTCACTCATGCACCTGGCGGCTGGTGACCACCTTCGTCCATGGCCCCTCCGGCACATCCGCGTCATCCACAAACTGCCAGTCCACCGTCTCATCCTCGCCGTTCAGTTCCTCAAACCCCAGGCACCCGTTCAAGGCCGGTGAAATGTCCATACCGGCGCCGTTGAATTTCCGGTTGGCCGGCCGCACGTCGTCGGCTCCGAAGACATATTCCTTGTCCTGGTACTGCCCGGGGCCGGCGTCTTCGATTTGCCCGTAACACTCGCGGTTCCCCTTTTGGATCCTCACCCACCGGTTTTTCATGTAGCTGAACAACGGATCGCCTTCCCGCCCTGTATAGGTCGGTTCATCGGCCCAGGGAATAACGGTTCCCCGCTCGGCAAAGGCTGCGGCGTTGTTGATGTCGTCGTACGGCAGATCAAGGTAGAAGGGGTTTTCACGGACGGTCATGTTGGGCGGGGCATACCCGTTGGACTCGCTGCGCGCTTGCACCACGCAGTCTCCGTCCACTTGAACGCCGTCGCATCCGTAGTGCTTCAGCCACTCGGAATCGTAGGTTGATGTTTCCTGGCTGCCGTCCTCGGCCTCCGGATCAAAGATCTCTCCCACCCAGAACGTCGTGGCAACGATGTCCGTGTGCCAGGGGTATTTTCCGTCATCGGTGTGGGCAGCGCGCAGCGGGAACTGTGCCTCGGCTGCGGAGCAGGCGGCCGTTCCCAAACAGAGGAGCACGAGCAGTGCCGCGGCCTGCTGCCGCTGCCGCCTCAACTTCCTAGCACTCACTTCTCCCGGATCCACCACATCAAGAGTATGCACCTGCCCGCTGCCTGCGGACACGGTGGGTACCCCCTCAGTGCCTTGAGTACCGCGCGCAGGCCAAGTAGCAAAAGTCACTGCTTCCTCACGTAGTTTTTACCGGCGACTACCCGAAGTCTCCGGTCGTATGCTCCGAGACAGCTCCCGTTCCCGAATGGATCCCTCGGGGAACGCCTGCCAACTACGCTGCGCCATGCGGGGGAGAACCCTGTTTGGTCCGGCCCCACCACCGAGCACTGGATGCAGAGATGAGAACAGCAGCGCAGCATCGGCAGAATCAAAATAATCCAGGCGTCGTCAGCCAGCTATGCCGGCGCACCATCAAGAAGAGAAACCGGTGGACAGGCGTCGGCAGCGTCATTGCACTCGCGCTGAGTTTTCTGGGCGCGACAGTGTTTGTTGCACCGGCGCAGGCCGCGTCGCCCACCATCGTGACCCTCACCTTCGACGACGGCAACGACAACCAGGTTGCCGCTGCGGCCACTTTGAAAGCGGCCGGACTTCGGGGGACTTTTTTCGTTACCTCCGGTTATTTGAATTCTCCGTCCTATATGACAACGGCGCAGGTGCAGGCCCTGCAGGCCGACGGCCATGAAATTGGCGGCCACACGGTCACTCATCCCGATCTGGCGGTCACCGGAGCGGACGAAGCCAAACGCCAGGTGTGCAATGACCGGGTCAACCTCACGAATGCCGGGCTGAATATCCAGAACTTTGCCTACCCTTTTGCATCGTCCACACCGGCGGTGGAAACCATCGTCAAGAATTGCGGCTACAACAGTGCACGCGGGCTGGGGGATGTGCGCAGCGTTGCTCCCGAGTCTGCGGGAATGCCCGTAGCCGCCACCCTCCCTCCGGCAGATCTCTACTACACGGCCGCGCTGGATCAGGTCGAAAGCAACTGGACCCTGAAGGACCTGCAGCGCGTCGTCAACCAGGCAAAGACGAAGGGCGGCTGGATCCAGCTAACCTTCCACAGCATTGGGCGTGCCAACGACGAGCTGTCCATCAGCACGGCGCTCTACCAGCAGTACGTTAACTGGCTCCGTGACCAGAAAGCGGCCGGCGCCATTCAGGTGAAAACCGTCCGCGAAGTGATCGGAGGGGTAACCAAGCCTGTTGTCCCGGGCCCCGTTGCGCCCCCGCCAAACACCACGGACAACCTGGTCCAGAACCCGAGCCTAGAGACAGCCGGGGCCACAGCCGGTACGGCCAAATGCTGGTCGCCGGGCGGGTACGGCACCAACACCCCGGTGTTTAAGCAGGTCGCCGGGCGGACCGGAAAAGTTGCCCAGCAACTGACCATGTCCGGCTATAAGGACGGTGACGCCAAGCTGCTTCCCACGCTGGACATGGGCGAATGCGCCCCAACAGGCCAGGCGGGCCAGAAGTACAGTCTCAAGGCCTGGTATAAATCCACGGCGTACACCCAATTCGATCTTTATTACCGAACGGGCGCCGGGAGCTGGAACTATTGGACCTCCAGCCCATATTTGAATGCTTCCTCAAGCTGGACACAGGGAAGCTGGACATCTCCGCCGCTGCCCGCCGGCGCAACTGCAGTGAGTTTTGGGCTGAACCTGTTCAGCAACGGGGTGCTGACGACGGATGACTACTCGCTGACCATCGTCAAATAGGCTCTCTCCACGACGATCCAGAGGTACTGTCCGCCCGGTGGCGGCGCGCGGCACTGGACCGGCAGGTTGGACGCGCCGTGGACGTCTATTTCACCCTGGGCTGGCCGGCGACGGCCGGCCCAGCGAAATGAAATACGCCAGCCCCGTTGACGCTCCGTCGGCCGGTGCCGGACAGTGGACGCATGCCAGGAAGAGCTGAACCGTTGTGGGATGCGCTGACTGAAACTGTCCGCTCGGGCTGGTGCCCGGGGCTGGTGGCCGGCGTGCGGATCAACGGTGAGACCGAAGTCTTTGCCGCCGGGTCGCTGGACACCGCCGCCTCGGCACCCATGACCGCTGACACGCCGTTCCGCATTTCCTCACTGAGCAAGCTTCTGGGCGGGGCGCTGGCCCTGAGCCTCGTGGCGGACGGAACGCTGGGACTGGACGACGACGTCGCCCGCTGGCTTCCGGCGCTCGCCGCCCCGCGCGTCCTGGCCACGCCCGACGCGCCGCTGTCGATGACCGTCCCGGCCCGCGGTCCTCTGACGGTGCGCCACCTGCTGACCTTCACAGCAGGGATGGGAATCGACTTTGGGGACACGGCCTACGCAGCAGCCACGCGGGAGCTTCTATGGGGCCCCAATCCGCCGAGCCTGACGCCCGCGGAGTATCTGGAGCGGGTGGCCGAACTGCCGCTGGCCCATCAGCCGGGGGAGCGGTGGATGTACCACGCACCGGCGGACCTGCTCTCGGTTCTGCTGCCGGCCGTCGCGCTCACACCGCTGGATGAGCTGATGAGCGAACGCATCACGGGGCCTCTTGATCTGGCAGGCACCGGTTTCCCCACCGGAAATGAGCAGTTTCCCACCGCTTACGAGGAAACCGGCGGCGGGTTGCGCGAAGCGGTGTCCTACCGTGATTCCTTCGCTTCCCCGCCGAGGTTTGCATCCCTCGCCGGAGGAATGGTTTCCACGGTTCCCGATTACTTGACCTTCCTCACTGCACTGGCGGATGACGCCGTGCTTCCTGCCGCCCTCCGCGAGCAGATGACCTCCGACCAGCTGACCGGTCCGCAGCGCGCCGGCATGATCGAGATGTCCGGCCCCGACGAGTCGTGGGGCTTCATGACGGCAGTGCAGATCGGCATCGGCCATCCGTGGTCCGAACCCGGGATGTGGGGCTGGTCCGGCGGCTCCGGTGTCAGTGCTGCCGTCTATCCGAACGGTGACGCCGGCGTCGTCTTCACTCAACGCATGATGAGCGCACCCGATGACAGCTTTGATTTCTTCTGGGAACCCCTCGGCACCATCCGGAACAATTTGCGGACAAGGGAACCAAAACACCGTGGTGCCGGCTGGCAGCCCGGAGTATGGTGAACGCTCTTGGCCCTTTCGGGAAAGTGGAGTTATGGCAGAAGTGGAAAACAGCGGCGGGGACTCATTGTGGGCCTTGGTGCATGCCGAACGGGCCAGCCTCGCCGGGGACCTTGCCGCGTTGACGGATGAACAGTGGCAGCACGGCACCCTTTGCGGCGACTGGACGGTGGAGCAGGTCCTGGCCCACCTGACCGCCGCGGCCAGCCTCAACCAGCGGCAATGGCTCCGGTCCATGGTGGCGGCACGGTTCCGCGCCGACGTCCACAATCAGCGGCGGCTTGCCGATCACATGGGCCGCACCCCGGCGGAAACACTCCAGCGCTTCACGGCGATCATCGGCAGCACCACCGCTCCGTCAGCGCACACGGCAGCCTATCTCGGGGAAGTGGTGGTGCATGCCCAGGACATCCGCCAGCCTCTCGGACTCGACGGAACCCCCAGCGTCCAGGCACTGACTGCGGTGGCGGAGTTCTTCGCCTCCCGGGACTTCACGGTTCCCAGCCGCAGCAACTGCGAGGGCCTCCAACTGCGCGCCGCGGATAGCCGGTTCACCGCCGGCTACGGGCTGCTCGTCACCGGTCCCACGCTTGCCCTGGTAATGACCATGGCTGGGCGCACGGCGTATCTGGGTGAGCTGTCCGGACCCGGAGCGGCAACGTTGCGGGCCCGGATTCAGCACAGTGTGGGAAGTGTCGGCGCGGACAAATAACCGGAACAGGTCACTCGGCGGCGATCGCCGGCGCCGGATCCGTTGCCCAGAAGGCCAGCGCCGCCACGGGCAGCAGCACTCCGAGCCCCGTAAACAGTTCCAGCGCGGCCGGCCCCTGTCCGCTGACTTCGCCGGTGAGCATCATCGTCACGGTGATGGAAGAGAGCATGAACACCGGCACCAGGGCCACGGCGAGAACTGTTCCTGCAGTCCGCACCCCCGCCCGCCGCCGTCGCACCGATACCCACAGGGCCGGCAGGATCAGGGCGATCCACACCCAGTGATGGAACCAGGAGATGGGGGAAATGGCGAGCATGACCACCGCATTGGCGCTGATCGCAGCAACCAGGTCCCCGCGCCCGTCGGCACGGCGGATGGCTCGGAAACCCAGCACGACGACGGCAGCGGAGGCCAGGAGCCAGAGCGGGCGCTGGAGGAACTCGGGGGTGCCCAGATGCGCCATCAGCGAGTTCAGCGACACGTTGTACATGTCCGTGGTGTCGCCTACCCGGCTGGGATCCGAGAGCGCTGAGAACCAGAAGGTGCGGGATTGGTCGGGGGAGGCCAGCCACCCTGCGGCCACTGTCGCGGCGAAGGTTGCGCCCATGGTGAGGATCGCCCGCCAGTCCCGCCGGGCCAGGAAGATCAGTCCGAAGGCGAGCGGCGTGAGCTTGATGCCTGCGGCCAGCCCGATCAGCACGCCGCGGGGCACCCTGCCGGCGGGCCGCAAAAGATCAGCCACGATCAGCACCATGAGCATAGGGTTGATCTGCCCGAAACCCAGGCCTTCCCGCCACGGACCCAGGACGCCGATCAGCACGGTGGCCAGGACAATGATTCCGGCGGGCCCGCCCAGAGCCGCCCGGACGCGTGCCGGAATCGCGTCGTTTTCCTGCAGATAACGGGCAGCCAGGAACGCTGTCGCCACCAGGCAGGCGCAGGAGGTGGCAGTCAGCAGCACCAGTCCCACGGCCTCCGGCAGGAAAGCGAAGGGCGCCAGGAGTAGTGCTGCGAACGGCGGGTAAGTGAAGGGCAGCCCGCGGGTGTCGGTCTCCACCAGGCTGGGGTCATACAGTTGGTGCTCGCTCTTTCCCAGGAACGCCAGCGCACCCTCGCGGTACACGGAGAAATCCAGCCCGTGGATCTGCGCTCCGAAAACGACCAGCACGAGCGCCGAGGGGAGTCCCAGCAGAAGCCAGAGGAGCGTGGTGCGGGTGCGCGTGCCGTGGGCCGCCGTCGATAAAGCCATGCCTGCCAGTCTAGTTTGGCTGCGGATCGGATGCCGTTATCCAGGAATCGATCAGTAGCCTTACTGTTGTATCCGGTGCATTCAGGGTGAGCAGCAGCTATAGGCAGGGAAAGGACCGGGCATGAGCGAGGACCGCCGCAGGGAAATCGGGGAGTCGGAAGCTCCCGTTGAGGACGAGCTGCAGGAGTCCTTCGAAAACACCGTCACCGAAGGGGCGGAGCGGCTGCACCGCACATTCCGTGCCGTCCTGGTGACGGGAGTGTTCGGTGGACTCGAGGTGGGTCTGGGAGTCATGGCCTATCTGGCCGTGATGCATCAAACCGGCGACCATTTGTTGGCCGGAATTTCGTTCAGTGTGGGCTTGATTGCCCTGTTCCTGGCCCACAGCGAACTTTTTACCGAGAATTTCCTGATGCCCGTGGCGGCCGTGGTGGCCAAGGAAGGCAGTCTGCGGCAACTTGCCAAACTATGGGGAGTTACCCTGCTGGGCAATCTTGCGGGCGGCTGGATCATCATGTGGATTGTCATGCAGGCCTTTCCACAGTGGGAATCCACCATCGAGGAATCGGCCCGGCACTTCACTGACGCGCCGTTTTCGCTGCAGACTGTCGCGCTGGCCATCCTGGGCGGAAGCACGATCACCCTGATGAGCCGCATGCAGCAGGGCACATCGTCGGATCCGGCCAAGATCGTAGCCACTGTGATTGGCGGGTTCCTTCTTGCCGGACTGCAGATGTTCCATTCGATTCTGGATTCGCTGCTCATCTTCGGGGCCATCCAGTCCGGTGCCGGCATCACCTACCTTGAATGGCTCACCTGGTTCGGGTACACCCTGTTCTTCAATATGGTGGGCGGGCTGGTGCTGGTGACGGCCCTGCGTCTTCTCCGCACCAAGGAGTTGCTGAAGGAACGCCGCGAGGAGGCTCCGGCGGACCCCGAAGCTGCCCGCGGTGATGCCTAGGCGTCCAAAGCAGATTCGGCCCGGCACCCGCAGTTATTCTTCGCGGGTTTCGTCAGCTGCATCGTGCGGGGCCGCAAGCCGGATTTCCTCCACGTCCAGCCGTGACTGGAGACGAAGCAGCACCGTGTCATCAATCCGGCGCTCGTCGCGCAGCCTGATCAGGGTGTTCCGTTTTTGGGCAATCAGTGCCAGCCCCAGCTCGCGGTACTGGCCGGCGCGGGTCAGGGCGCGGGTGGCGCCGTCGTCGTCTTTATCAGCTTCATTTCGGAGAGCGTTCAGGACGCTCAGGCGCCGGCTGTATTCCGCGGCGAGTTCATCAACAACCTGCTGCTGGGTGCCGAGCTCGGCCCCCAGCCGCGGCATCGCCTCCAGCGCATCATTGATGGCCGATGCCTGAGCGAAGCGCAGCTCCTCGGTGCGTGCCACGGTATCACCTGGCAGCCGTGCCCAGCGTGCCACTGCCGGCAGCAGCGGAGCCTGGAGGACGAGGGTCACCACGATCACTCCGGCAGCCACAAAGATGATCAGATCGCGGTCCGGAAACGGCGTACCGGCTGCCGTGGAACGGGGAGTCGCCAGCGCAGCCGCCAGTGAGACGGCGCCGCGGAAACCAGCCAATCCGCTGACCACCCGTGCCCGGTTGCTGATTCTGCGGGCCCGTTGGCTTTCCCGGCGGTCCAGCAGCCGGATGAGATAAGTGGTGCTGAACAGATAAACCAATCGGACGGCAACGATGACCACCGTAACCACTCCCACCAGGACCAGGCCGCGGAGCAGCTCGCCACGGGTCAGCTCGGATATTGCCCTGGGAAGCTCCAGCCCAACCAGGACAAACAAGGCGCCGTTCAGCAGGAAGGTGGCCAAAGACCAGAACGCCGTCATTTGTCGGCGGGTGTCGGCCTGAATAACCCTCGGACCCAGCCTGCCCATGGCAAGCCCGGCGACCACGACGGCGAGAACACCGGAGGCCTGAACCCATTCGGCGAGCACAAAAGCCGTGAAGGGCGACAGGATGGTGACCACATTGCTCAGCAACGGATCCTGGATCCAGCGGCGGACACGCACCCCCGCCCAGGCGGTGAGTGCCCCGGCAGCAATCCCGCCCGCAAACGCGAGCAGGAAGCGCCCGGAAACGTCCACCGCATCCAGTGCCTCGGTGCCGGCAGTGGCCGCCACGGCCACACCGTAAACCACCAGCGCGGTTCCGTCATTGATCAGGCTCTCAGCGCGCAGGACAGTAACGTACCGGTTCGGCAGCACCCTCGCCAGAGCGCCGACGGCGGTGGCATCCGTGGGCGCAATGGCGGCGCCCAGCACCCACGCCGGCCCCCAGGGCAATCCGAGGGCATGGGCCGCGACAGCAACCGCCCAGGCGGTCACGATCACCAGCAGCGTGCCCATCAGGACAATGCCGCGCAGATTGCTGCGGATCTCCCGCAGCGAGGTGCTGATGCTCTCCCAATAAAGCAGGACCGGCAGGAACAGGAACAGCACTGCCTCGGGCGGCAGCTCCACCTCCGCCAGGGCAGGAATCAGGCCAAGCAGGATGCCGCAGGCCAGCAGCAGCACCGGGGCCGGCAATCCCCACCTGCGAGCGGCAAGGCTGCAGAGCAGCACAGCCGTACACAGGACCACCACCAGCTCAGAGCCAAGCACGTTGGGTCCTCAACCGATTCGGGGTGAAACCGGCGCAGTTCTCCATTCCTCCACGGTAGAAGCGTCACAAAGCATGCGGCAGGGGCGACGGAGGGAAGCGCCAGTTTCAGGTGGTGTTCAATAGACGAAATGAACATGTTGGACCTCGACGCACCTTATCTCCGCCTTGATACCGCCATTCTGGAGTCGAACATCCGGGCGATGTCAGCCTCCGCCCAAGCGCGAGGACTTGGCCTGTGGCCGCACGCCAAGACGCACAAATCCGTTGAGATTGCCCGCCGTCAGCTGGACGCCGGCGCGGCGGGCCTGACCGTGGCGACTGTGGGAGAGGCTGAAGTCTTCGCCCGCGCCGGTGCTCCGGGCATTTTCATTGCCTATCCGCTGTGGGTGACGCCGGCACGGGCGGAGCGCCTGCTGAAGGTGGCCAGCCAGACGCAGCTGCGGATCGGCGTCGACTCCCCGTCCGCGGCTGACCAGCTGGCACGCTTCGGAATTCCCGCCGAGGTGATGATCGAGGTGGATTCGGGCCACCACCGCAGCGGCTGCCCGCCGGAGGCCGCCGGCGCGCTCGCCGCACACGCCCGGCGTCTGGGCTTGACGGTGGCCGGCGTCTTCACGTTCCCGGGCCACAGCTATGCCCCCGGCAGGGGAGACGCAGCGGCCGACGACGAAGGTCGGGCCGTGTCCGAGGCAGTGGCCGGGCTGAAGAATGCCGGAGTGCCGGCGCCGGTGGTCAGCGGAGGGTCGAGTCCGTCCGCTGCCTATTCACGGAGCGTCCTGACCGACATCCGGCCCGGCGTGTACGTGTTCAATGATGCACAGCAGCTGGAACTGGGGGCCTGCACTCCGGAGGAAATTGCGCTCACCGTTGTAGCCACCGTGGTGTCAAAACCTGCCGGCCGGATGGTTCTGGATGCCGGAACCAAAACGCTGGGTGCCGACCGCGCGGTGTGGGCGAGCGGGCACGGGCGGTTGCTGGAACATCCCGATGCGCGGATCACGGCCGCCAGCGAACATCACGCCACAGTGGAAATATCCGGACCGCTGCCCGCTCTGGGCAGCCGGATTCTGGTGGTGCCAAACCACGCCTGCAACGCGGTTAATCTGCACGATCAGTATGTGCTGACTGGCGGAAGCGCCGCATTGGGTGCAGACGGCGGGTCCGCGGGGCCGGTGACCTGGGCAGTGGATGCACGGGGAATGAACTGATCCATGGCTGAACCCGATATCGTCACCCGGGTCCGATAGGGTCGGAGACAGCAAGGCATAAGGGTGTGCCGGGCCGGAGAACGGGCAGGAAACGGGGAGTCGTGGAAACCGAAACTGAGCATCTGGACGTGCTGATCATCGGAGCAGGACTGAGCGGGATTGGCGCTGCGTGCCGGTTGCGGCAGGACCACCCCGGCCGGTCCATCGCACTGCTGGAGTCGCGGGGACGCCCGGGCGGCACCTGGGACCTGTTCCGCTACCCCGGGATCCGCTCCGACTCGGACCTGTATACCTTTGGCTATGACTTCCGGCCGTGGCTCGAGGAGAAAGCCATTGCGGACGGGCCGAGCATCCTGTCCTATCTGAAAGAGACGGCCGCCCAGTATGGCGTGGACACCCTGATCCGGTACCACCACAAGGTGATCTCAGCGGATTGGTCCGGCCGGGACGCCCGCTGGACCATTACGGTGGAGCGTACCCGCACTCCGGAAGCCGGCCAGGACGGAGCACCTGCCGAACCGGTGGGCACCGCAGAGACCCTGCACCTGACGGCGGGGTGGATTTTCAACGCCGCCGGATACTACCGCTACGAGGAGGGGTATACCCCCGAGATTCCCGGGCGCGAGCACTTCGCCGGACGGATTGTGCATCCGCAGCACTGGCCCGAAGATCTGGACGTCTCCGGCAAGCGGATCGCTGTGATCGGCAGCGGCGCCACCGCGGTCACGCTCGTTCCGGCGCTCGCGGAACTGGGTGCCCGGGTGACGATGATCCAGCGCACCCCCACCTACATCCTGCCCATTCCCGCGGAGGACCCGATCGCGCGAAGGCTGCGCGGCGTCGTCGGCCCCGAGCGCACCGGGAAGATCATGGCCGAAGTCAGCGCCCGCCGGCAGCGGGCCATCTGGGCCTTTTGCCAGCGCTGGCCCAACCTGGCACGGAAGCTCATCCGCGGCATTCAAGCCAAGGTGCTGCCGGAGGATTTCGATCTGGACACGCACCTGAATCCGCCGTACCGGCCGTGGGATCAGCGGCTGTGTGCCGTTCCGGACGCTGACTTCTTCACCGCACTGAGCAACGGCTCGGCAACCATGGTGACCGGACAGACAACGGCGTTTACCGACCGCGGTCTGCGTTTGGCATCGGGAGACGAGGTGGAGGCCGACGCCGTCGTGACCGCCACGGGCTTGGCCCTGCGGATACTGGGCGGGGTGGACCTTCGGCTCGACGGCGTGCCGGTGAACCTCGCGGAGACCGTGGCCTACCGCGGAGTCATGCTCAGCGGGATCCCGAACATGGCGTTTGCCGTCGGCTACACCAACGCCTCCTGGACGCTCAAAGTAGGGCTGCTGACCCGGTGGTTCTCCCGGCTGCTCGCCCGCATGGACCAGCTGGGCCACACCGCTGCTGTGCCTGTGGCTCCTGCCGGCATGGCCACGCGGCCGCTGCTGGACTTTGGTGCCGGCTATATTCAGCGCAGCATGGCTGATTTGCCGCGGCAGGGAACGCGGGCGCCCTGGCTGATGACCATGAACTTCCTGGCCGACCGCAGGGATCTGCAAAAGGGCGAACTGGTTGATGAGCATCTGCGGTTCAGTGGTCCGCAGGGGCCGCTGCCCGGTGCGCAGGAGGAAGACCGCTTTGTTGACCTCGAGTCCGGCGTGCGGATGTGTTACCGGGTTGACGGTCCCGACGACGGCGAGCCGGTGGTTCTCCTGGCGGGCCTCGGGTTGGATCTGATGTCCTGGCCGGCTGCTTTTGTGGACGGTCTGACAGCCGCAGGGTACCGGGTCATCCGCCCGGACAACCGTGACGCTGGGCGTTCCACCCGAATGAACACCCCGGTGCCCAGCCTGCTGCACCAGGCCCTGGCCCGTCCTGTGCCCGGCGCCTACCGGGTCGAGGACATGGCCGACGATGTCGTGGGGCTGTTGGATCACCTGCAGGTGGACCGCGCACACATGGCGGGGATGTCCATGGGCGGCATGATTGCGCAGTCCGTTGCAGCCCACTATCCGGATCGGGTCCTGACCCTGACTTCGATCATCTCCACCACCGGCGCCCGGAAAATCGGTGCCGCAGCACTGTCGACCAAGCGCCGGTTTGCCGCCCGCCCACCGAGGACACGGGATGAGTTCATCAAGGCCCGTGTGGGCATGATGCGCCACCTTTCGGGGCGGGTTAACCCTGCCGATCCGGCGGAAGAGGCCAGGATCGGCGGGCAGGCCTGGGACCGGGGGATATACCCGGACCGCGGGACGGCCCGTGCCCGGCAGCTGGGCGCCGTCAACGCCTCTGCGGACCGAACGGGCGACCTCGCAAAAATCAAGGCACCCACGCTGGTGATCCACGGCGACCGGGACCCCATCGTGCATCCGAGCGGGGGAGCGGCAACCGCTGCAGCCATTGCCGGTTCACGCCTGGTGACGGTGCCCGGCATGGGCCACTATTTCCATCCCGCCGTGGTGCCGGAGCTCCTGCGGCTCGTCACCGGGCACCTTCCGGAGAGACGGACGGCGGAGGAGTCCGCGTGCTGAGACTTCCTACTGGCCCATTCCGGGGGAAACCGGAACGAAGTTGATCTTGTTGTTGTCCAGGACCCGCTTGTTGGCGATGCGGGTGAAACCCTTGGCGTCCAAGTGGTTCTTGGCGCGGAAATCCGCCAGGGCGTCGTCGTACGCCTTGTTAATCCGGGCGCCCGTGAGTACTTCCGTGGTGCCGTCAGCGAAAACGATGCTGACGGGGGCGGACTTGGGGAAGTGCCGGTCCATGCGAATGAAGCCGTCGTTGTCCTGCTGAAGAGTGATCAAGTGGTTCCGCCTTTAGAGATGATGAGGTTCCAGTCTTCCCTATATCCGGGCCTGTGCCGTACCAGCCCTGTTACCGGCCGGTCCGCGGCCGACGGCGATCGTTGCCTCGGGCCCCTCACTGGTGATGATTTCCGGCCGCAGGTCCTGCGCCGCCATGAGCTGGGCCACGGTGGCGGACTGCTCCCTGCTGCACTCCACCATCAGCGATCCGCCCGGGCGCAGCCATGCCGGTGCTGCGCTGATGATCCGCCGGAGAACAGTCAGACCGTCGGCGCCCCCGTCGAGGGTAATTGCAGGTTCATGGTCGCGCGCTTCCGGAGGCAGGGTGTCCAGTTGCGAAGTGGGGACATAGGGGGCATTGGCAACGACGACGTCGACCCGCCCGAGCAGGGTTTGCGGCAGCGCACTGAACAGATCACCGGCCAGGACGGTTGCCCGGCAGGCCAGGTTGATGCGTGCACATTCGATCGCTGCGGGGTGGATGTCGACGGCATAGGCCTCCAGGGAATGGCCGGCGCGTGAGGCGATGGCCAGGCTGACGGCTCCGGAGCCGCAGCAAAGCTCGACGAGCACCGGGTTGGTCAGGGCGCTGATCAGCGCTATGGCGTGAGCGGCCAGCAGTTCCGTCCGCCGGCGGGGGATGAAGACGCCGGCGGAGACCGTTATCCGCAGCCCGCAGAATCCCGCCCACCCGAGCACCTGTTCAAGCGGTAACCCGGCGCATCGCTGCCGGACCATCTGTTCCAGATTCTTGGAGCCTGAGGCTTCGGAGCTGAAGTTTGAGGCTTCGGCGAGAAGGAGACCGGCTTCCTCCTCGGCGAAAACACAACCGGCCGCTCGGAGGCGTGCGGCCAGCAGCTCTTCGGGAATGTTCCGGTGCACAGGGTTACTGTCACAGCTGCGGCGGCGTTGGGCAAGGCTTGCGAGCCGAGCGCAAAGCCGCCCGCTAGCTGATCCTCCGGAGCGTAAACATAAAGGGAGGATGCGGTCCGGGCATGTCCATCGCCCCCAGCAGCGTGTTCGCGTCCACTTTGCGGAAGGCATCGTTGATTGGCAGGGAATCGTAGATCATGGTGGCCGACACCGTGCCGCGGTATTCCATCAGACGGACCCGTGCCCTTGGCCGTGTTGTTCGGAGCAGGCGCAGCAACGGGCGGATGACGCGGCCGGCGGCCGAACGGCGCAGGATGGGGCCGAGTTTCAGGGCTGTCTGCAGCGGAACAAACCATGGATTAACCTCGAAGAGGCTGCCGTCCCTGCCGTTGAAGACCAACGGGTGTGCGGCCTCGGGGCCCTCGAATCTCTTTCCCTGCCATCCGAAGCTGCCCAGAACGCCGTCGAGGGGATGACCGGTTGGCACTTCTGTTCCCTGCCATGAGCCCGTGAGCTCATCGATGCCCACCGGCGGAAGGGAGTCGAAAAACGCCAGGGCTTCCGTGGAGGTGGTTCCGCCGCTGAGAACGGTCAGTCCGGCCAGCGCTTGGGTGACGCCGTTGTTGGGACTGATGGCGGTGGGGTTGCCGAGGCGGGCGCCGGACAGCGGTGCATAGGCTTCCCACTGTCCACCGGCACTCCCGAGCTTTTCGGTATCGGAATTTGCGTCCTCATATCTGGAGGTGAAGGCTCGCGCGGCCGCAGGATTTGTTGCAGGCGCACTGCTGCGAACTGTGCGGCTCTTTCCCTTGCCGTTCTCGAACTTCACAACAAAGTCACTCCCCAGCTCTGCTGCAATTTGAGCGGCCAACGTTCTTCCCCGCTCCCCGTGAGCTCGGTCCTTACGCTGGGGTGCTGTCTTGTCACCGTCGGCTGTCGCATCCGTAATCGAGGCGTAGTAGCGGCTTTCCCAAGCGGCCAGGTCCGCTGTGAGCTGTTCACTAAGCTGTGAGTCCCCGAAATCGACGGGGCCGTCAGGGAGCCAAACAGGAGATTCGGCCCATCCGGGAAACAGCCGGACGGGGATGGGAACGCGATGGTGGTCCACTGGGCCTTCTTCCATCCGACGGGTTTTCGATGCTAGGTGAAATGTACGTGAAAGGTACCTCTGGGCAAACGTTATGAAACCCGCGGCACTCAGTCCGGGCGCCAGAGAACCAGTACTTTTTCGAAGAAACTTGAGTAGTGCCGCCCTCCGATTATGCCGGCACCTGAAGCTAAAATAGAACGTATGTACTACTCCTAAAGGCTGAACGGCAACGGAGGCTCCAGATTGAACACCGCAGTCATCCCAGGTCGGCCTCCCCTTGAAGGGAGGACTTCTGCCGGCAGCGCTCGCCGCTGCGGTCCCGGCGGAGAGCAGGCTGTTGACCCTGGGGCTGGGCCAGTGTCGGTGGAGGTGCTGGAGGCTGCTGAGCGGGTGCGGTTGATTGATGAGATTCGGTTACTGGAGGAGTTGAAGTCCGCGGCTGCGGCGGCGCAGGCTCGTGCTGCGGCGGCGTTTGATGCTTCCACCCGGCGTGCCCAGGTCCGGGCGGGGCTGGCGGTGGAGCAGGCGGGCCGGGGAGTGGGAGCGCAGATCGGGTTGGCCCGCCGGGAGTCACCCCACCGGGGGAACCGGTTGCTGGGGTTGGCGAGGATCCTGACCGCGGAGATGCCGTGCACCTTGCAGGCGTTGAGCGTGGGGGTGATCAGTGAGTGGCGGGCCACGCTGCTGGTGCGGGAGACTGCGTGCCTGTCCCGGGAGGACCGGGGGCGGGTGGATGAGGTCGTGGCCGGGGATCTGGCGGGGTTGGAGGCTCTGGGGGATCGGGCACTGGTCGCGCGGGTGAGGTCTTTGTCGTACGGGTTGGATCCGCATGCGGTGGTGAATCGTGCGGCGAAGGCGGTTGAGGGCCGGTATGTGTCGTGTCGTCCGGCGCCGGACACGATGACGTATTTGACAGGGTTGTTGCCGGTGGCTCAGGGCGTGGGGGTGTTCGCGTCGTTGTCGCGGGAGGCGGATCGGTTGAAGGCGGCCGGGGATGCCCGGGGTCGGGGGCAGATTATGGCCGATACGTTGGTGGAGCGGGTCACGGGCAAGGCGCGGGCCGAGGATGTGCGGGTGGAGGTGCAGTTGATCATGACGGATCGGGCGTTGCTGGCCGGGGTCCTGGCACCTGATGACATGGATGCTGGTGTCGAGGAACCGGTGGGTGCCGGTAGGCGTGCGGGTTCTTTGGGCGGGTTTGTTCCTGCTGGTTCGGAGCCTGCGGTGTTGGCGGGGTACGGGGTGGTGCCGGCGCAGTGGGCGCGGGACCTGATCCGTGGCAGTCGGCCGGGCAGCGGTGCGGGAACCGTCCCAAGCCTCCAGCGTGAGGACACCGACGCTGGAACGTCTGGATCCAAGAACCACGGAGGCTCAGGAAACTGTAGGCCAACTCATAACCAGTCATCGGGGTGGGCTGCGCCTTGGGGTGTGCCGCGGGCGCGTCCGGATCCGTGGACCGAGGTGTGGCTGCGGCGGTTGTATGTGGTGCCGGAGTCAGGCCGGCTGGTGGCCATGGATTCAAAGGCACGGTTGGTGCCGAAGGGGTTGGCGCGGTTCATCGCAACCCGGGACCAGGTGTGTCGGACGCCGTGGTGTGGTGCGCCGATCCGGCATTATGACCATGTTGTTCCGGTTCGTGAGGGTGGTCGGACTACGGCGGAGAATGTTCAGGGGTTGTGCGAGGCCTGCAACCAGGCGAAGGAAGCGCCCGGATGGACCAGCCGAACGGTACGGGACACAGACTTCGGCCCGCCGGTCGACACCCCGGAGCTAGTTCACCGACTGGGCAGGCATACGGTGGTGACAACCACGCCCACAGGGCATGTTTATTGGTCTGTTGCTCCTTGTCCACCGGCTCTGGAGTAAAGGTGTTGGCAGAAGTCAGGTCCAGACACGGGAGAATGGACCAGTGAGCACACAGCATTCAACCGGCAAGCCAGACCGGTCAAACGCCCTGGCCCGGGCGCCCTTCAACCTGGAGCACATCGGCGCGGGGCTGGTCTTTGCCGAGGCGCTGCCTGATCTGGCGGCGGCCCTGGACCCGGTGAACGGAAAGAACGCGGCCGTTGTGCAGGCGCCGCCGGGAACAGGAAAAACCACCCTGGTTCCGCCGCTCCTCGCCAACCTGCTCTTCAGCGGCGAAGCAACAGCTGGTCCCGTATCCCGGATCGTCGTGACACAGCCGCGCCGGGTGGCCGCACGTTCGGCAGCACGCCGGCTCGCAGCATTGGACAAGAGCCGACTGGGAGATCGGATCGGTTACACCGTCCGCGGTGAAAGCCACACCGGACCGGACACCGTCATCGAATTCGTCACCCCGGGGATTCTGCTGCGCCGCTTGCTGGCCGATCCCGGGTTGGAAGGCACCGCCGCTGTGGTCCTGGACGAGGTCCACGAGCGCGGGTTGGAAACAGATCTGCTGCTGGGCATGCTCACCGAAGTCCGGCAGCTGCGCGACGGCCTCACCTTGGTGGCGATGTCGGCCACTTTGGATGCACCTCGCTTTGCCGCGCTGATTGGGAGCGGGGATGGAAGTGAGAGAAACGGCGACGGCCCGGTTCCCGTCGTCGGCTGCGCCTCGGCACTGTATCCGCTGGGCGTTCGGTGGGCCCCGGCACCGTCCCTGCGTCTGGACGAGCACGGCGTGACCCGAAGTTTCCTGCAGCATGTGGCTGATACGGCGGCTGCAGCGCACAGCGAACTGCTGGCCGAGAATCCGCAGGCCGACGCCCTCGTCTTTGTGCCGGGTGCCTGGGAAGTCTCCCATGTGGCGGCGAGGATTCGCAGCCGCGCCGGCGCGGGAACCGAAGTGTTGGAGCTGCACGGGCAGATCGACCCGCGGGACCAGGACCGAGCCGTTTCGGGACGGTCAGCCGGTGATAAACCGAGGATCATCGTGTCCACCAGCCTGGCCGAATCCTCCCTGACGGTACCGGGGGTCCGCCTGGTCATCGATTCCGGCTTGGCACGGGAACCGCGCCGGGACGCAGCACGCGGCATGTCGGGACTGGTGACCGTTTCCTGTTCCCGGGCCTCAGCCGAACAGCGCGCCGGACGTGCGGCGCGCCAAGGGCCGGGACTCGTGGTCCGCTGCTACGACGAACGCACATTCGGCGCCTCGCCGGCACATCAGACACCGGAGATCTCGGTCGCGGACCTGACCGCTGCGGCTCTGGTCCTGGCATGCTGGGGTTCGCCCGGCGGTGACGGGCTGGCATTGCCGGATGCACCGCCGCGCACCGCGATGGCGGACGCCCAAACCGTGCTGCGGGACCTCGGCGCCGTGGATGCTGCCGGCGCCGTGACCGCATTGGGCAAGACGCTTGCCCGGATCCCCGCCGATCCGCGGTTGGCTCGGGCGCTGCTGGACGGCTCCCGTGTTGTCGGTGTCCGGACAGCCGCCGAGGCAGTGGCACTGGTCTCCGGAGACCATCGTGCTCCCGGCGCCGACCTGACCCGTCTTCTCACCGCCCTGCGATCGGGGCGGGACCCGGGGGAGCGGCGCTGGGCTGAGGATGTGCGGCGCATGCAGGACCTTGTTCGGCGCGAACACCACAAAGAGCAAACGTCTCGTGCCGATGACCGGGTGCCGGCGGACGTTGCGGGGGCTGACGCCGTCGGGTTCGTGATTGGGCTGGCCTTTCCGGACCGCATTGCCCGCCGCGTTCCCGGAGACGGACCGGAACGCTATCTTCTCTCCTCCGGAACCCGGGCAGGCCTGCCGGAGGGCAGCCCGCTGACAGGTCATGAATGGCTTGCGGTTGCTGAAGTTACCCGCGCCCAGGGCCGCGACGCCGCCGGAACCGGAGCCGTTATCCGCTCCGCCGCCCCGCTGAGTGATGACACTGCGGAAGCCGCGGCACGGCACCTGCTCACCGACACGGTGGAGGCGAGGTTTGTGTCCGGGCGCGTCACTGCCCGGCGCGAACGGCGGCTTGGGGCAATTGTGCTGTCCTCAACGCCGGTCCGGCCTTCGGTGGAAGAAGGAAAGCCGGCTGTGGCACGGGCCCTCGAGCAGGAAGGCCTGGGTGTGATCGGGTTCTCCCCGGCCGCCGATGCCCTGCGCCGCCGCATGGCGCTGCTTCACCGCGAGTTGGGGGAGCCATGGCCGGATGTCTCCGAGCGCTCCCTGCTGGCGAGGCTGGATGATTGGCTGGCGCCGGAGCTCAACGCCCTTGCCTCCGGTGCCTCGGTGAACGGCATCGACCTCACGGAGCCGCTGCGCCGCCTGCTGCCCTGGCCGGAAGCCTCTCGCATGGGAGAGCTGGCGCCGGAGCGGCTCACCGTTCCCAGCGGTTCCCACGTGCGCATTGCTTACCCCGAGCCGGACGACGACGGCGGGCGCCCCGTGGTGGCGGTCAAACTCCAGGAATGCTTCGGCTGGGCGGAAACCCCGCGGGTCATCCAAGGCCGGGTGCCGGTGCTCTTCCACCTGCTCTCGCCCGCCCGGCAGCCCCTGGCGGTCACCGATGACCTGGCATCGTTCTGGGCGGGGCCCTATCTGCAGGTGCGGGCCCAAATGCGCGGCAGGTATCCCAAGCATCCCTGGCCCGAGGACCCCTGGTCGGCGAAGGCAACAGCCAAAACCAAGGCGCGCATGTAGCTGCGATGCGCATCACGTGGGTGGCTGCGCCGCGTAGCCTGGATGCGCTCATAGGCTGGAAGGGCGGCGATTCGTCTCTTCCGCCGCAGTGAAAGGCCTTGGCTCCGTGCTGCACCACCTCCGTGATTTCCTGTCGGTCCCGGCCGGCCGCGGCCATCGCTTTCCAGCAGCCCGGGTTGCGGCGGGACTGCTGATACCGCTGCTGGTGCTGATCCTGCTTGACCGCACCGACCTGACCATGTGCGCCATCTTCGGATCCCTGACCGGAGTCTTCGGCCGCAGCGAACCGCACTGGCGCAGGCTCCGGCACCAAACCCACTCCGGTGCGCTGATGTGTCTCACCGTGGCAGCCGGCGTCTCCATGTCCCTGGCCGGCCGAAGCGATTGGGAAGTCGTCGCAGCCGCCACACTGATTGCCGGAGTTATTTCAATTGCGGCTGACTACCTTCGGGTGCGGCCGGCCGGACCGTTCACCTACATTTTTGCTTTTACGGCCACTGCGGACGCACCGTTCAACGGTTCCGTCGGCGAAGCAGCACTGGCTGCAGGCGGCGGTGCGCTGACGGCCATACTGCTGGGCATCGCAGGCCGCCTGCATGCCCGCCGGCACACCCCGGCCGTGCCCCGCACGCCGGCTCCGCCACCGATGTGGCCGGCCATCCTGCGGCACTCGGCCCGGTACATCACCGCCGTCGCCGCCGCCGGATCCCTGGCAGTGCTGGTGGGGCCCGGCCACAGTTACTGGGCCATGCTCGCCGCGTGTGCTCCGATTGCTGCTGCGGATGCGGCGCGCACCCCGCTGCGGGCCGTACATTTCCTCCTGGGCACCTACGCAGGCGTGCTCCTATCTGCGCTGCTCCTTCAACCCGACTGGACCCCGGTGCAGCTGGCCGTCCTGCTGACGCTGCTGCAGTTTGCCGGCGAGGTGTACGTCATCCGGCACTACGCACTGGCCATGGTCTTCCTGACTCCGGTCGCGCTGCTGATGACGGGTTTCCTCTCCTCCCAGCCGGTAGGGGAGCTGACGCTGGACCGGGCAGTCGAAACCACCATTGGCGCGGCAGTCGCCGTCGTCGTTGTCCTGCTCACCACGCGCCGCCCGGCAGGTTCACCGCGTCCCGAAACTGCCGGCAGAACCGCTATTACGGCCGGCCCGGACGCAAACAGGCGCTAACCCCGGGCCGGGCAGCTGCCCGGAGAATAGACTTTCTTGCATGACGGACCGCCCCCGGATTCTTGTCGTGGAAGATGACCGCCAACTGGCGCGGATGCTGGCGGACCTCCTGAAATCGGAGGGCTATCAGGTGACGCTGGCCTTCGACGGACAGCGCGCACTGCACGAGGGTTTGACCCACCCCTTCGATGTGCTGCTGCTGGACCGCGGGCTGCCCGCGATCGAGGGCCTGGACGTGCTGGCCCGGCTCCGCAGCCGCGGCGTGCTGACACCCGCGCTGGTCCTTTCCGCGCTGGGGAACCCCGCGGACCGGGTCGAGGGGCTGGACCGGGGCGCCGAAGACTATCTTGCGAAGCCGTTTGACATTGACGAACTGCTGGCGCGCCTGCGGGCACTGCGGCGCCGGAACATAACCCGGGTTCCGGTCCTGCCCGTCCCCGGCGGCGTGCTGGACACCACCGGACGCACCGTCACCACGGAGGCCGGTGAAGTGGTGGTGCTGTCGGACCGCGAGGGTGCCCTGCTCGAACATCTGGCCCGCCGCCCCGGACAGGTCTTTCCGCGGGCAGACCTGCTCGAGACGGTCTTCCCTGAAGCGGACGACGACGGCGTTGTGGACACCTATGTGCATTACCTTCGGCGCAAGCTGGGCAAGGAGATTGTGCTGACGGTGCGGGGAATCGGCTACCGGCTCGGCGTGCGGTCGTGAGCACGCGCCGCCGCAGTTCTGAAGAAACCGAACTGCGGCGTGCATCGCTGCGCCTGGCCGCACAGTTCACGGCCCTGATTGTGGTGCTGCTGGGCCTGGCCGGGGTCCTCGTGTACGGGCTGGTGTCGGCCCAGACCCGGGATGCCGCGGAGCAGACCCTCGTCTCGGCGGTGGAGTTCAACTCTCCGCGGGAGGCTCCGCTGGACGTGTTCGTGGCAGTGTACGACGACGGCCGGCTGGCTGTTTCACGCAACATGCCCTCCGGCCTGCCCGATGAAGAGGCACTGGCGGACGTGGCAAATACCGGTGAATCCCGCCGGGACACGGTGACTGACGGGGACCGCAGCTATGAAGTCCTGACCACACGCCGCGGCCGCGACGTGGTTCAGGCCGCCGTCGACACGCATGAAGCGGATGAACAGCTGCGCAGGTTATCCCTGGCGCTGGTGGTGTCAGTCCTGGCCGCAGGAGTTGTCGCCGGAGCTCTCTCGGCATGGGCCGCCCGTGCCGCCATGCGTCCCATGGCGGAAGCACTGGCCCTGCAGCGGCGGTTTGTTGCCGATGCCAGCCATGAACTGCGGACGCCCCTGACGCTGTTGAGCATGCGCGCGCAGATGCTCCGCCGCCGGCTTGCTGCGGAGACTGACGCCCGGATTGACGTGCATACTGACGCGGAGACCGGCGCAGAGATTGACGCGGCGACAGCACGCGAAGAAGCCGTCCAGGCCGCTGATGAGGTGGTGGATGACACCAAGGTGCTGACCGGCATTCTTGAGGATTTGCTGATGTCTGCTGATCCGCGCCGCTCGGGGCCGTTGGAAGAGGTGGATCTCGTGTCGCTGGCACGTGCCGCCGTCCGTTCGCTGCAGCCTGAGGCCACGCGGCGGGGGCTGACACTGGAATTGGACGCCCCGGACCCGGAGGTGACGGTGCGCGGCGGACAGTTTGCCCTGCAGCGGGTGTTTACGGCCCTCGGCGCCAACGCCCTGGACTATGCCCGCTCACAGGTGCGCTTCTCGGTTCTGAAAAGCGGGCGGGACGCCGTTATCCGGGTCTCCGACGACGGGCCGGGGTTTCCGCCGGGGTTCAGCCGGCAGGCCTTTGAACGGTTTGCCTCAGCCCGGGACCGGGCGGAGCCGAAACCCCGCGACGACGGGGCGGGAGCGGCACCGAGGCATTACGGTCTGGGCCTGGCGCTCGTAGCGGAAATTGCTGCACGGTACGGCGGCAGCGTCAGTGCCCTGCCGGCGGTGAATGGGACCGGGGGAGTGCTGGAGGTTCGGCTGCCGGCTACCCGGAGGCACTCCGGCTCCACAGGACGGGAAGTCTAAGAAATCTCGAAGAAACAGTTCCGAGAATGGTGGTGTAACCAATCCACTAATCGGAGGTGAGTAACACTATGGCTTTCCGGGACAAGGCTCGGGGTCCACTTGGGTGGATTCTCGGCATCGTGGGAGGTCTGGCACTGCTGGTCGGTTCCTTTTTCGCCGGCATGGCCACTGCTGATACGGCTGCGGACCAGGAACAGGCGTCAGTGACCGAGCAGCAGGAAGATCAGCAAGGTCAGGACAACGAGCAGCACCGCAAGGGTGAGCGCCATCAAGACGACGGCACCGACGCCGACTCTGACGCGCAGAAGCAAGACACGGATTCCGATCAGGACTCCGGTTCGAAGCCCGGCAAGGGAATGCGCGATGGCGAGGACGGCCCCGCTGAGGACGGCACCGGCGACGACGGCACCGCTGAGGATGCGCCTGAACGTGGACATGGCGGCCGTCACCACGACGGCCAGCCGGACCACGGCACCGATGAAGACGGCACGCGCGATGACGGTCACCACGGCAAAGAGCAGAAGCAGGACGGAGACACCACGCAGGACGCTCCGGCAGCCTGACAGCTTCCGGCACAGCACCGGCAGACAACGAACAGACAACAATCAGACACAAAGAAAACGCCCGGCCATCTGGCCGGGCGTTCCCTTGTGCATTCATCGAACGGCGCGGGTCCGTTCGCTTCCCGCGCCTTTCGATGCGCGCTACAGCTGCGTGATTAGGCTACGCGGTAGTAGACAGCGCCGGAACCGACGTTGGCGCTCTGCTGGACAGTCTGGTTGCCGTTCCATCCGCTGTGGATGGCCTGTCCGTCGCCCACGTAGATGGCGATGTGAGCCAAGCCCATGCCGCCGTCGGCGTAGTAGATGATGTCGCCGGGCTGGGGATCAGAAACCGGGGTGCCATAGGCTGCCAGCTGTGCCGGAGCCAGGTCGCCAACCGAGTGGCCTGCTGCCCGGAGGGCAACTTCCACCAGCACGGTGCAGTCCTGGGCAGCGCCCAACTGGGCATAGGCGGAGTTCAGCATGATCGAGTTCGTGCCCGAAACAGCTGCACCGGCGGGAGCCGGCGTCACAGCGGAAGCCTGCGTGCTGAAGGTGCTGAAGTCAGCTGCGGCCGGGGAAGCCTCGACCGGGGCTGCTTCGACCGGTGCGGCATAGGCTTCAGCGGCAGCGGCAGGAGCCGCGTAGACAGCAGCCGGTGCTACAGCAGCGCCGCCGGCGTACGTGATGACATCACCGGGGTAGATGATGGATTCCAGCGCCAGGCCGTTCTGCGTCAGAATATCGGTCAGGGACACGCCGTACGTTGAGGCGACTGCACTCAGCGTATCGCCGGACTGGACGACGTGGGTGGATGCGGCCTGAGCGGCGGCCGGAGCGGCCGGTGCTGCAGCGGGGGCTGCGAAAGCTGCCGGCGCGCTGTAGGACTCGGTGGAGTCGTTGGATGTGACGCCTGCCGAAGCAGGAGCGGCCAGACCCAGCATCAGGCCGGAGCCTGCAGCCATGACGGCAGCGGCGCTGCCGATGGTGCGGGCTTTGCCCAACACGGTGTTGTTCTCGGCACGGTGGCGTCCACGGGTGTTATTGAAAGACAAAATGAGTACCTCTCCCGATACCTGCGAGGTGAGCTGTCGGATGCGGATGGGAGTCATCCGGTCCGCCAAAGGAATCCCTTGGCTGACTTAACCCCAAGGATTCAAAGGAACCCGAAGTTGGTTCCCCCGCCCCTGCCGAAGTGTGTTAATTGTTGACCTTGGCAAGCGGCAGAGTTAGGTAACAAGCCAAGGACGCCGTATCAATCAACGGCATGAATCCACCGTAAAGGATGATTACGGTGCGATAACTATTTAGTAACGAACGTCGCAGAGGCCTGTGCGTGGCGCCGCTATGTGGTATGGGTGGCCGGCGGCACAAAACCGTCTAGGCGGAAGCATCCTGCTGGCGGTCGACGGCGGCGGATGAGAAGTCCCCGTAGGCCTGAATAACGTCCCCTGGAGCCAGCCTCAACCCGCGGGCAACGCCGCTGCCCCTGAGCATGGACCCTCGTTTTTCCGGGGGATTTGAGGTGTGATCCCCGCCATCGGCAAGGATTACCGACTCCGCCTGCACTGCACCGAGAATCTGGGACCCGGAGCCCAGGACCGAGCGTCCCGACACAACCGCACCCTGGCCCAGCCGGGCCTTGTCGCCTACGGCCACTGCATCGGCACGCCCGGCCGTGAGCTGGACACCGCCCGGACCCAGGGAGATGTCGGATCCGAGGAGCAGCATCCCGCCGTTTTCAGCAGAGAGGAACGCACCGGGATAAAACACGTTGCGTTCTCCAATAACACAGGAGCTTTGGCTGTCCACGGCAATGACGGTGCCCGGATAAAACACGTTTCCGGCTCCCAGCTGAACTTTGCGGGAAATCAGTGTGGATGACGGATCAAGGATCTGCTGCGTGGCGCAAAGCTGAAGGATTTCCGCGACTGTGAGGTAACCGAGTTCTTCGCGAATGTTGTCGGCATCGTTTCGCTTGGCCTCAGGCATGTCCTTCTCTTTCTTCGTCATCGTGCCGGACCGCGAATACATCAGCTTGGAACCGGTGCTCTTAGCCTACCCGTCCCCACCTCCCTCTGCGGCGGGCGGAATACGGGAATCAGCATTACATCAGGCGCTGCTTGTTTGTCCAGAGTGCAGGTGTACGGGGTGGGGAGGCCAAAACAATATCCTTCGAAGCGAATGATAAAGAACGCGCGGTTTCCATATGCTGCGAAGGAATTAGGACCGGAGATAGGCCAGGGTGGCCAGCACCCGGCGGTGGCCGCTGTCCGACGGAGCAAGGCCCAGTTTCGCGAATATGTTGCCGATATGTTTACTGACCGCGGTCTCTGAAACGGAAATGGCTTTCGCTATTGCTGCGTTGCCCAGGCCTTCCGCCACCAGCCCCAGCACCTCGAATTCACGCGGAGTCAGCGACCTGACGGGGTCCCGGGTACTGCGCCGGCTGAACAACTGGGCAATGACTTCGGGATCCATGACGGTTCCGCCGGCCAGGACTCGGCGCAACCCGTCCACGAAATCACCCACCTTGCCCACGCGTTCCTTTAACAGATAGCCCACACCCTGGGCTCCGGAGGCCAGGAGACGGGCGGCATAACGGTCCTCAACATAGGAGGACAGAACAAGGACGGGGAAATCCGGCACCCGAGACCGCAATTCCAGCGCGGCCCGGAGCCCTTCATTGGTGAACGACGGCGGCATCCTCACATCCAGGACAGCGCCGTCCGCGGTGCCGGGCTCAAAGGCAGCGAGCAGGTCGTCGGCGTTGTCCGCGGAACCGGCAATCTCGAATCCCTCGCCCTGCAGCAGCAACTCCAGTCCCGCCCGCAGCAGCGCGTCGTCTTCGGCAATCAGAAGTCGCATGGCAGATCGACCCTCAGCTCGGTTGGTCCGCCGGACGGACTGGTGACTCGCAGGGTGCCACCAAAGGCAGCGGCCCGGCGTGCGATCCCGGCAAGTCCGGTGCCGGTTGCAAGTCCGGTTCCAACGCCGGAGCCGCTGGCGGTGCGGGGCGGAATGGCTGCGCCGCCGCGGCCGTCGTCGTTCACCCGGATCACCAGCAGATCTTCGCCCGGCACGGATTCCGTGCGCAGCACCACACCAATTCGCGACGCATCAGAGTGTTTTGCGGCGTTGGTCAAGGCCTCGGCCAGCACAAAGTAAGCGGCCGATTCCACCGCCGCCGGAGCCCGCAGCAGACCGTGCACGTCCAGGGAACAGGGGATGGGTGACCTGCTGGTCAGCGCTGACGCGGCTCCGCCGAGACCCAGTTCATCAAGGATGGGCGGATAGATGTCATGCACGGCTTCGCGCAGCCCGGCCAGGGCTTCCGTTGCGGCGTCCTGGGCGCGCCCGATGAAGGGCACCGCCGCCGCAGGGTCCGTCTCCGCCGCCCGCTGGGCCAGCCCGAGCATCATGACCACGCCCACCAGCCGGTTCTGTGCGCCGTCGTGCAGTTCCCGTTCAATCCGGCGCAGCTCCGCAGCATGCGCGGTCAGCGCGCTGGCGCGGGCAGCAGACAGATCCTGGATCCGGCGGGAGAGCTCGTCGTACCGGCGGGGAGAGAGGATCGCCAGCGTTCCGGTGCTGAGCCGCCGCGCCAGCCAGGGCAACAGCATCCAACCGGTCACGCCGTAGGCAACCCCCAGCAGGACAGTGGCGGCTGCGGCCAACCAGCTCGTCACAGGAAACGCCAGCTCAAGAGGTGCCTGCGGCGGAAACAGCGGCCACCACGGCGCCGCAAACACATACAGCACCGCAGCCAGCGGCAACCCCACGGCCAGACACCCGGCCAGCAGGGCAAAGGCGCAGTGAAACAACAACCACGACGCGTCCCGCTTGGTCTCCGGAGAGCTCACCAGAGCCGCCACTTCACCAAAAGTGTGCCGCCCGTCCAACCTGCGGCGGTCGAAGGGCACGACGGCGGCCGTATAGGCAGCGGCGCGCGCCTGGGCCCGTGCACCCAACAGGTTCAGCGTTTGCAGCAGGCGGGGAACCGGATACAGGCCAACACCCAGCGGCAGGAAAGGAAGCAGTACGACGCCGGCCACAAGGAGTCCCAGCGACGTCAGCCAATGCCAGCCCTCGCGCAGCAGAAAGCCGGCAGCTTTGATGCGGGTCTCCAAGCTGGCACGGGCGGGAAGTATCACCTGCCTGATTATGCCCTGCCCCGCTCCCAGTCTTGGTATAGCCAGCTATACCAAGGATTGGGTTGGTGGCTGTATGGGACTGCCCGTACCGGATCCGTAGCGTCGAAGACAGTAAAAGTGCAGCGGCAATCACCCGCTGCGGCCCGAACACAGGAGAACGCTAATGTACGCCGATGCCACCGAACTTCCCGGACCGGCTGCCCTGCAGCTGGAGGGAGTGTCCAGGAGCTACCACTCCGGAACCGCCCGCGTCCCCGCCCTGCGCGAGGTGTCTCTCGCTATACCGGCCGGAACCTTTACCGCCGTGATGGGACCCTCCGGGTCCGGCAAGAGCACACTGCTGCAGTGCGCCGCCGGACTCGACACCCCGGACAGCGGACGAGTGCTGCTGGGATCCACTGACATCTCCCGTCTGCGCCGGCGGGCACTGACAGCTTTCCGCCGGGACCACGTCGGGTTCGTGTTCCAGTCCTATAACCTGCTGCCCCAACTCTCAGTGGCCCGCAATGTGACGCTGCCGCTGCTGCTGGGTGGCCGGAGCGTTGACCGGGAGTGGCTGGAATACATTCTGGAAGCCGTGGGACTGAGCGGCCTGGATGCGCGCAAGCCGCAGGAACTCTCCGGTGGACAGCAGCAGCGGGCCGCGATTGCCCGGGCACTGATTACCCGCCCGGATGCCGTCTTTGCGGACGAACCCACCGGAGCCCTGGACTCTGCCACCGCCCGGCAGGTCCTTGACCTGCTGCGGCACACCGTTACCGATCTCGGGCAAACAGTGGTCATGGTGACCCACGATCCGGTGGCAGCCTGCTCCGCGGACAACGTCATCTTCCTCGCCGACGGGCGCCTGGACGGCGCCCTGGCCAACGCCAGCGTCCGGGATGTCACCGAACGCGTGTCCTACCTGGGGGAGCGGTAACCATGTTTGCATTTGCCCTGTCATCCATCCGGCACAACCGGGGAGGTTTTGCCGGTGCCTTTATCGCCGTCTTCCTGTGTGCCGCGCTGATCACCGCCATGGGTGTCCTCATTGAATCCGGGCTGCGCGGTGGCACCGCTCCGCAGCGCCTGGCCGGGGCCGACGTCGTGGTCGGGGCTCCGCAGTCGCTGCCCGTTCCGGAGAACATGGACGTGCCCTTTGCCGAACGGGTGCTGCTTTCCGCAGACAAGGTTGCGGACATAGGTTCAGTGCCCGGTGTGGAGCGGGCCGTTGGCAACGTCAGCATTCCCCTGGTCACCGCAGACGGACAACAGCTTGAGGCGGCAGGCTGGGAATCAGCGTTGCTGGCGCCCTACGCACTGACCTCCGGCCAGGCTCCCCGGGCAGCGGACGAGGTTGTGCTGGACGGCTCCTTCGGCGCGGCTCCAGGCTCCCGCATCGAACTGTTCCACGGTGGAGAACCCTCGGACTACACGGTGACGGGGACCGCCGCGGTCGAACAGAGCGCGGCAGGGCAGGGCTCCGCTGGTCAGGGCGCCGGGTCCGGCGGTCCAGCCGTTTTCCTGAGTTCCTCCGGAGCGGCAGCGCTGTGGCCGCACGGGGACACTGTCACCACGGTGGGGGTGATTGCGGACCCCGGTGCAGACCCCGAAGAGCTGGCGGCCGCCATAGAGACTCAGGTGGGCGGCGTCACCGGATACACCGGAGACCGCCGCGGAGACGCGGAAAGCCGAGGCGGCGCCGCCGGCCGGACCATGCTGTTCCTGCTGAGCACCTCCCTGGCCGGGACAGCCGTGATGACAGCGGTCTTTGTCACTGCGGGGACCTTGTCGCTGTCGATCGCGGCCCGTCGCAGGGAGTTCGCGCTCCTGCGTGCGGTGGGAGCCGGTGCCGGGCAGACCCTGGGACTCATTGTGCGTGAGGTGGTGCTGGTGGCGGGGATTGCAGCGGTCCTCGGGACGCTGCCCGGATTCTGGCTGGCGCAGCTTCTGGGACGGCAATTTACCGTCGGCGGGATCATTCCCGCGGACTTTGCCCTGGCCTACAGCCCGCTCCCTGCGCTCGCAGCTGTGCTGCTGAGCACCGCCGCGGCTGCCGGCGCCTCCGTGGTTGCCGCCCGCGGAGCAGTGCGGGCGACGCCGACGACGGCGCTGCGGGAGGCCGTCACCGAGAATCATGCGCTGGGCCTGCGGCGGACCGTTACCGGCCTGGTCTTGCTGGGTGCCGGCTTGGCTGCAGCTCTCACGCCGCTGGCTGTTCCCGGTCTGGCAGGGCTGACGGCGGCTGCGGGAAGCGCGCTGCTGCTGGTCATCGCAGCCGGCGTCCTCGGCCCGTGGATCGTGGCGGGTGCCCTCAAGACCCTGCGTCCGCTGCTGCGCCGCAGCACGTCAGCGTCCATGGTCCTGGCCGAAGCCAACGCGGCTGCCTTTCCCCGCCGGATGGCCGCCGGCATAGTTCCGCTGGCACTGGCGGTAGCCCTGGGCTCCGTGCAGCTGTTCATGGCGTCGACCGTGGAGACCGAGGCGGCACAGCAGTCCCGGGATTCAGTGGTGGCCGACTACCTGGTGTCAGCTCCCGTCTCCGGCATATCCGCGGAACTGGCCGAGCGGGTCGGCGCGGTGCCCGGAGTCCGGGCGGCAACCCCGGTGGCGCGGTCAACTGTCCTTGCACGCACCACCTTCCTGGGGTTGGAGGACGCCACGGAAACGTACGCAATCTCCGGGCTGGGCGGACAGGACCTCGAGTCAACACTGAATCTCGGCGTCAGCCATGGTTCGCTTGCGCGGCTGGCCGAGCCCGGAACCGTGGCGCTGAGCAACGACCTTGCCCGGTCCACCGGCACCGATTTGGGCGGCAGATTTGCCTTTCACTACGGCGACGGAACCGAGGCAACCGCCGTCGTCGTTGCGACTTACGAACGCGGGCTGGGCTTCGGTGACCTGGCGGTGGACAACGAAACGCTGCGGCAGCACACCACTGCGGGGCTGAACGACTACGTGCTGGTCAGTGCCGAACCCGGCGCGGATGCCGGTGAGGTGGCTGCCGCCGTCGGCGCCCTGGGGCTGACGGTGCTGGACCCGGGGGAACTGGGAGCGGCCGGAGCATCGGAGCGAAGTTCGGAGTCCTGGATTTCCGTGGTCGGGCTGCTGGTCCTGCTGGGATATGTCGGGCTATCCGTGGCCAACAGCCTGGTGATGGCCACGGCGCGGCGGCGCCCGGAGCTGATGCTCCTGCGTGCCCTCGGTGCTTCCGACCGGCAACTGCGGCGGATGACCGGCCTGGAAGCCCTGGCGGTGGTGGTGACCGCCGTCGTACTGGGAAGCGGCATTGCCCTGCTGCCGCTGATGGGAATTGCCTTCAACGTTTCCGGGCAGCCGTTTCCGACCATTGTCCCGGGGATCTTCCTTGCACTGGCCGGCACGGTGGCGGCGCTTGGCCTGGGTTCCATCGCTGCTGCCACCCATGCCGCGCTGCGACCGGTCCGGGAATAAACCGACCGAAGGGCCGGTTGCGCCCGATGGCGGGTCCCGAGCGGGACCCGCATAGGATTGCGGCCCCGGCCCAACCTGCTTTGAACGCCACCACCGTGAACAGGATTCTTCCCTTTTGAGTATTGACCCGTCTTCCGTCGCCACTTCCGCACCGCCGTCGCCAGGCAAACAAAACCCCCGCAAAACCGCTGCGCCGGATGCCCTGGACGCCCGCACCAAGACTGTGATCGGGTTGCTGCTCGTCTCGTCATTCGTCGTGATCCTGAATGAGACGATCATGAGCGTGGCCCTGCCGCGGCTGATGGCAGACCTCAACATCACCGCGGGCACGGCCCAGTGGCTGACCACAGGGTTCATGCTGACCATGGCCGTGGTCATCCCGGCCACAGGATTCCTGCTGCAGCGGTTTTCCATGCGCGGCCTCTTTATTACGGCCATGTCGCTGTTCAGTGCGGGCACGCTGCTGGCTGCCATGGCTCCGGGGTTTGGCACGCTGCTCGGCGGCCGCATCATTCAGGCCGGGGGCACGGCGATCATGCTGCCGCTGCTGATGACCACCGTCCTGAACGCCGTTCCGGCACACCGGCGCGGACGCATGATGGGCACCATTTCCATTGTCATTGCCGTCGCCCCGGCCATCGGGCCCACCGTTTCGGGCATCATCCTCAACGCCCTGGACTGGCGCTGGATGTTCTGGCTGGTCCTGCCGATCGCACTGCTCTCCCTTGTCGTGGGTGCGCTGAAGGTGCAGAACCTCACCGAACCCAAGAAGGTCCCCTTTGACGTGCTCTCGATCGTGCTGTCCACCTTTGCCTTCGGCGGGCTGATCTTTGGCCTGAGCAGCATCGGCGAAGCCGCCCAGGGCGAGGCCCTGATGCCGCTGTGGATTCCCCTCACCGCCGGTGCCCTGGCCATGGCCGGATTTATTTTCCGCCAGCTGTTCCTCCAGCGCACGGACCGGGCGCTGATGGACCTGCGCACCTTCGGGAGCAAACCGTTCGTCGTTGCCATCGTCCTGGTTCTGGTGAGCATGATGGCGCTCTTCGGCTGCCTCATTGTCCTGCCGCTGTACCTGCAGAACGTCCTGGGGCTCAGCACCCTGAACACCGGTCTGCTGCTTCTTCCCGGCGGTGCCGTGATGGCGATTCTGTCACCCATTGTCGGAGGACTGTTCGACAAGTTCGGCCCCCGTCCGCTGGTGATCCCCGGAGCCCTGGTGCTCAGCGGTGCACTGTGGGGCATGACGACCCTGGACGAGAACAGCTCCGTTCCCGTGGTCATCGTCCTGCACTGCCTGCTCAACACGGGCCTGGGATTCATCTTCACGCCGCTGTTCACCTCGGCCCTGGGTTCCCTGCACAAGTCGCTCTACTCGCACGGCAGCGCGATCATCAATACGCTGCAGCAGTTGGCCGGCGCTGCGGGCACGGCTGTCTTCGTCACCCTGATGACGACCGGCACCACTGCTGCGGTCAATGAAGGAATAGCGGGCATCCCGGCCTCGGCCGCCGGTGTGCACACCGCATTCTTCTGGGGAGCGGTTATCTCGCTGGTGGCGCTGGCGGCGTCCTTCTTCGTGCGCCGGCCCACCAATGAAGTGCCCGACGGCGTGGCCATCCACTAGGCGCGGTAATTCCGGTAATTCCCAGCCTTTCCTGCGGGCACGCGGCCGTGGAATTACTTGTGCCCTGCTATAGCCGAATGTGGCCGGCACCCTATTTTATGGAAGCTGCGCGGCTAAACTTACTGGCAGGGGTGGTTCAGAATTACACGAAAAGGGACAAGCACATGGCCCAGAAAAGACAAGTTCTTCTGATTGATGACCTTACCGGGGAAGACGCACAGGAAACTGTGAAGCTGGCCCTGGACGGTGCGCAGTATGAAATCGACCTGACGACGGAGCATGCGGCTGACCTTCGCGAGAAGTTGGGTCCGTATATCTCCAGCGGACGCCGCCTGCGGGGCGGTTCAAGCACGCGCAGCACAAGGCGGGAAAGTACTGCGCACGGTGAGGACAGCCGAAAGATACGGGAATGGGCTGTTGCAAACGGTTACAAGCCAAGCGCCCGCGGACGCATCAGCCAGGAAATACGCGAAGCGTACAACTCGGCACAAAACTAACAGCCCCGGACACGTCCCTCAGACGTGTCGGAGGCTGTTAGCTCACCACCGATTTCCCGCCGTATTGTTGCTTGTCATTCATCGCGCGCAACATTCCGCCATATGACGGTGCCCGCCGGTCACATAACGTGTCACTGGGATTCCTGCGTCGGCACGTGCATGCTGGGTCGTGAGCCCTTCCACACGGCACCCGGCACCCACCGGGGAAGGGGCGCACCCGCGTTGCCAGTGGATAAAGCCATACCCACAACCATCCAGAGCAGCTGAGAGACCTGCCTCCGCGACGCTGCAGCTTCCCCCGGACATCCTTTCCGGAAAGGTGCTAACGGCAGGAACGATGGAAGGAACACCCATGACGCATGATCACATTCCCACGACCCACGCCGGCTCCTTGCCCCGGACACCGGAACTGATAGCAGCCAATGCCGCCCGCACCTTTGCGGCCGACGGTTTCACCCTGGAACGGACCCCGGAATTCGAGGCGTTGCTGACCGGCGCCGTGGTTGACCTGGTGCAGCGCCAAAAGAACCTTGGCATCACCATCCCGGGAGACGGCGAATACGGCAAAGCAATGTCCAATGCTTTGGATTACGGCGCCTGGTGGACCTACAGCTTCCAGCGCACCGCAGGTCTTGAACTCACCGAATTCAATCCCATCACGGCGGGACCGGTTCGCAGCGAGCCCGGCAACGTTCGGTTGACGTCGTTCGCGGACAGGAGGGACTGGACCCGATTCGCTGCCGCCTATTCGGATCCGGAAAGCGGTATTCACCTCGGCCGGAACGCAACCGCCTTTCCCTCGGCCACTGGCCCGATCAGCTATACCGGCCAGGCAGCCCTCGCCAGCGACATTGCGAACCTCAAGGCAGGATTGGAAGCTGCTGACCTCGCCACCGGGTTCATTACAGCTCTGTCACCCGGATCCGCCAGCCGCATCGGCAATGACTACTACGGAAGCGAAGAAGAATTCATCTACGCATGGGCAGATGTCCTTCGCGAAGAATACAAGGCCATCGTCGAAGCCGGACTGGTTGTGCAGATTGATGACCCGTCTATCGCCGAAAACTGGGACCAGATCAATCCCGAGCCGAGCGTGGAAGACTACCGCCGCTTCACTCAGATCCGGATTGAAGCGTTGAATTACGCCCTGCGCGGGCTGCCCGAAGATCAGGTCCGTTTCCATGTCTGCTGGGGTTCGTGGCACGGACCCCACGCCACCGACATCGAGTTCAACCACATTGTTGACCTGGTGCTGGGCATCAATGCCGGAGCCTATTCCTTTGAAGCCGCCAATGTCCGGCATGAGCATGAGTGGGCCATCTGGCGCGGCAAGCGGCTGCCCGAGGGCAAAATCCTGATTCCCGGCGTCGTATCCCATGCCACCAATGTTGTGGAGCACCCGGAGCTGGTGGCGCAGCGGATAGAACGCTTCGCGGGGCTCGTGGGCCGTGAGAACATCATCGCCGGCACCGACTGCGGCCTGGGTGGACGCATCCACCCGGATATTGCCGCAGCGAAGCTCGAGTCGCTGGGTCAGGGAGCGCGCATCGCGGCAGGCAACCTGTTGGCTGGAGCTTCACTCCGATAAGGGCAACCGGACCAAGTAGTTCCGTGGGCGCGGCCGCGTGTTGTGCCCACGGAACTGCTCGCCGGAAACCCTTGACGGCGTCCTGTGCCGGGGACATACTCGGTTACTAAACGATCATTTAGTATCGAATAACAGGCCGGAGCCGACATGACGACCATCCGAATTGCAGACCAGCCGGAGACCACAGAGTTGAACGGATCAGCCGACGATCCGGCGGCTGCCGGCTTCAGCTTCGATCCGACGGCCGTCCAGGACGTGGACAGTGACCTGTACCTCCTGGACAACCTCCTTGACGAGCAGGCCAAGGATGTCCAGCGACGCGTGCGCGCCTTCGTGGACGAGGATCTGCTGCCGGTTATCAATGGCTACTGGGAGCGTGCCGAAGTCCCTTATGAGCTGATCCCGAAGCTCGCGGCCCTTAACATCGCGGGGGGAACCATCAAAGGATACGGCTGCCCCGGGCTGACCCGGCTTGCCGCTTCCACCGCTGCTGCTGAGCTGGCCCGCGGCGACGGGTCCATCAACACGTTCTTCGGCGTGCATTCCGGGCTGGCCATGGGCAGTATCGACATGCTCGGCTCCGAGGAGCAGAAACAGCGGTGGCTGCCATCCATGGCCCGGTTCGAGAAAATTGGAGCTTTTGCGCTGACTGAACCGGGACACGGGTCCGACTCTGTCTCCCTGGAGACCTCCGCGCGCCGCGACGGGGACGAATATGTCCTCAACGGCAGCAAGCGGTGGATCGGCAACGCGAGCTTCGCCGACGTCGTCATCATTTACGCCCGGGATGAAGCAGACGGTGCCGTCAAGGGCTTTGTCATGGAAAAGGATGCTGAAGGTAATCACCCGGCCGGTTACAGTGCTGAGGTCATCACCGGAAAGATCGGCAAGCGAGCCGTCCTGCAGCCGAACATCATCATCGAGAACCTTCGTATTCCGGCGGAAAACCGGCTGGAGAACTGCAACTCCTTCAAGGACGTCAACAAGGTGCTGGCGGCCACCCGTGGGGGAGTGGCGTGGGAGGCGCTGGGCCATGCCGTTGCGGCCTACGAAATTGCCGTGGCCTACGCCAAGACCCGTGTGCAGTTCGGGAAGGAAATTGGCCGGTTCCAGCTGGTGCAGAACAAGCTGGCCAACATGCTGGCCCAGCTGACCGCCATCAAACTGACGTGTTTCCGCCTGAACGAGCTGGCGGACGAGGGCAATATGACCGGGCCGATGGCGTCAATGGCCAAAATGTTTGCGGCACGCCAGGGCCGCTGGATCTGCTCGGAGGCGCGGGACATTATGGGCGGCAACGGGCTGCTGCTGGAGAACCATGTTGCCCGGCACCTCACCGATATGGAAGTTGTCTTCACCTATGAGGGCACTGACAGCATGCAGTCCCTGATCCTGGGGCGGCACATCACCGGGTTCTCGGCGTTCGCGTAGCCGGCACCCCGGGGGAGCAGTAACGGGCAGTCGTAACGGGCAGTCGTACCGGGGAGGCGACAGAGGAAGACCGACGGGGAGGGCGGCGCTGAAGGCGCCGCCCTCCCCTGCATTCCGAATTGTGTGCAGGGGGCAGCCCACTTGCACAGAGCTGTTGAAGTGGCAATTTCGAGTGTAGGCAGGCGAATGGCCTCCGCTTCGTATCCACTTATATCAATTGATATAAAAGTTTCTGGATATAATCCGAAAAAACACGCGCCTTGCAACCATCAACACCTCCCAGCCGCACAACCTCCCAGCAACGAAATGCTGCCAAGACTAGGGGAGTGTCTGTGTCTACTGAACTGGGCTCTCTGGCTGGCCGCTCCGGAATGTCTCTTCCAATTTCCGGCATCTTGGTTCGATGTTCGACGGCTTCGGAATTAACTACCCGCCCCTTCTTCCAAACCCCTGACGGGGACAATTCGTCTCCTATCCAAACGACGTGGTTCGAGGGAGGGGACTGGACGCGGTTCTCTTACACCGAGAATGGCGAGGAGATCCTGCTGCACAGACCAGACTTGAGCAAGCCGCCTGCCCCGCATCCGCGGGCCGCCTGGACCAGGCGGCCCGAGTTACGCCGCTCACGGCGTGTTGACAAGGCTCCTGAGGGACGGTGGAGAGTCTGCGGATTTTGTTCAGTTTCAGGAATCCGTTCATCCCGTTCCACAGGAGTCCCGGTTCGTGGTTGAAGGCTTCGAGAGTATCCGCATCGGAAACCAGGCACTCGTCACGAAAAAAGTGCAGCTTTACAGCGACGGCAAACGGTCAAATACTTTCTGGACACTAAATGAGGCAGTCGTTAAATCAGACTGGGGCGGCGCGGAGTCATATCTGGTTAATGATGTGGAAAGCGCCTTGGATGCGATGGGAACTGCGCTGAGAAGCAAGGTCCAGAAATTCTTATCAACGTCCCGGTAAGCCTTACTTACCTCAGCGCCCTTCGACCCCGAGCAGCCGAAGGGCCATGAGGCTGTGGTGCTCACCGATCTCCGCAGCGCTGAGCCGTCCGTCGCTTCGGTACCAGCGGGCCACATCGATGCACAGGGAAAGCAGGGTAACCACCGCCATATTGGCATCCGGAACGCGAAACACCCCCTGCTGCATACCGTCATCGACGATGGAGCGGAATTCGTCCTCCACCTGATGACGCATTTGCAGGACCTCGGACAGATGGTCCTCGCTCAGTGCCGGAAGCTCGAAGTTCACCACGCGCGAGCTGGTGTGGTTCGCCGCCTGCCACTGTGCCAAATCCCGGACCAGGGCGGCGATCCGGCTGACCGGACTCCCGCCTTCTGAAGCAGCGGCACTGGTCCGCACCAGGTCCAGGGTCTTCTCATGTCCAACCTTGGAAATGCTGTAGAGCAGATCCTCCTTGGACTTGTGGTGCACATACACGGCCCCGGGGGTCACACCGGCGCCGGAGGCGATGTCCCTGGTGGTGGTGCCGTGGAAACCTTTGGCCGCGAAGGCCGCAGTGGCGGAGGAGAGCAGCCGCTGTGCTGTGTCCGTCATGGCCGTTGCTCCGTCTTCCGCCCGTTCCGTCTGCGACGCTGATATTGCCCGTCGTCACGACCGCTAAATGAGCGATCAGCAACCAGCGTAGCAGTGCCGGAATCCGGAGTTCCTGCGGCTATTTCACCCGCAGCCCCATGACGCGGCCGGTGTGTTCGGCGGCAGGATCCATGACCTCGGGCCACCGTGCCGTCATCATGAACAGAAGGCCGCCGTCGTCGCCTCCTGCTGCGCACGAAAAGCAGCCCTGCTCCAAGCTGATGGTCTGCAGGACGGAACCGCCCTGCGCCACCCGGACACAGCGTTCACCGGGAACTTCGGCGAACCAGATCCCGCCGGTGCCGTCCCAGCAAATGCCGTCCGGGGCACCTCCGGCCAGATCCGCCCACAGCGAGCCGGCGCCCAGGCTTCCGTCCTCGTGGATGGAAAAGGCGGTGAGGCAGCCGGCATTGGATTCGGCCACCACCAGCGTGCTGCCGTCCTCGGTAACCAGCATGCCGTTGGGAAAGGCCAAACCGCCGGCGACCTGGTCCGTGGAACCGTCCGGCCGGACGAGGGCGATGACCCCGTTGTGGGAAGCTTCACCGGAATAGTCGTAACCGATGCCGTTGACGTACATGTTGCCCGTGGGATGCACTGCAATTTCGTTCCACGGGTACTCGGAGATCCCGTGCAGATCCGCCAGCGGGACCAGGCCCGCATGGGGAACCTCCAGGAGGACGGCGGCGTCGCTGCCCGAAACCACCGCCATGCGTCCGTCCGGCAGCCAGTCAAAGCAGATGGGCGACGACGGCACTCCGGTAACCCGCCGGACATTCCCCGCCCCGTCGAGAGCGGAAATTGTTCCGGCCAGCCAGTCGGCGAACCACAACTCGCCACCGTGCCAGCGGGCCGATTCGCCCATGCCGAGTCCAGATACGAGGGTTTCCACTTCGGCCATTACGCGCCTCTTTCCTCCCGTGACGGTGGACCTGCCATGGCATGTCCAGTATGCCGCTGCAGCGGGGCGGCGAACAGGGCACGGCTGCAGCTGACTTCCCCGAAACCGGCGGCATGCCCCGCAGCGGATAGGATGAGTGGCTGGCTAACGGGCCACATCCGCCGCACGGCCTTCCCGGCCCCGGCACCGTTCGCCAGTTTCCACTCCCGAGAGGACACCCCCGAATGAGCCTGATCCGGCTGCAGGACGTCAACGTTGGCTTCGACAAGACGCAGATCCTGCGCGAGGCCTTCTTCCGCCTGGAACCGAAGGACCGGGTGGGACTGATCGGCAAGAACGGTTCCGGCAAGTCCACGCTGCTGAAGCTGATCCTGGAGCAGGTGCAGCCGGATTCCGGGACGGTCAGCCTGGAACCGGGCCTGAAAATCGGCTACTTCTCCCAGTTCTCCGAGCTCAACGGCGACTCCACCATCACCGAGGTGCTTGACGCACTCTTCGTGGAAATCAAGGCCACCGAAGCTGAGCTCGCCGCCATCGATGAGTCCATTGCGACGGATCCCGAGCCCAAGGCGCTGAACAAACTGATCCGCCGCCAGGCTGAGCTGTTTGAAACCATGGACCGTCTGGACGGCTGGGACTATCCGCGCCGGATCGATGCCGCCCTGACCACGCTCGGGTTCAGCGAAGCACACCGCATCTGCCCCATCGACGCCCTCTCCGGCGGCTGGCGCAACCGTGCCGCCCTGGCCAAGATCCTGCTTGAGGTGCCGGATGTGCTCCTGCTGGACGAACCCACCAACTACCTCGATGTTGCCGGCGTTGAGTGGCTGGAAGGGTGGTTCCGCGACTTCCGCGGCGCCGCCGTCGTTGTCTCCCACGACCGGAAGTTCCTGGACGCCGTGGTGACCCGCATCATCGAGGTGGAGAACTACCACCTGCACGAATACCCCGGAAACTTCGGCGAATACGTCATCCAAAAGCAGTTCCGGCTCAAGGCGCTGGCGTCCCAGTTTGTGCACGAATCCGAGCTGCTGGCGTTCGAAGCCGAGGGCATCTCTGACCGGCGCGAAGCAGCCAAGGCCGGCAGCGACGGCCTGGGCAGCAAGCTCGCCAAGATCAAGAAGGCCCGCGCGCCGCGTCCGGTGGACCAGATCATCACGGAAATCTACGGCGGCCTGCACGTTAAGGACAACCTGTGCCGGGTTGAGTCAGTGGCCAAGTCGTACGGCGACAAGACGCTCTTTCAGGACCTGAGTTTCGAGATCCGGCGGGGCGACCGCTTGGTGGTCCTCGGCTCCAACGGCAGCGGCAAGACCACGCTGCTGCGTGTGCTGACGGGTGAGGAAAAGGCCGACGCCGGCAAGGTCGCCTGGGCGAACGGGGCAAAAATGGTCTCCTACAACCAGGTGCTGGCGGAGCTCGACGACGACGACACCGTCACCCACTCGGTCAACGCCATGCCGGACAGCCTGGCCCTGACGGCCACTAAGAAATCAGTGAACCGGTTCCTGACCATGTTCCAATTCTCGGAAGCGGACCTCAAGCAGAAAATCGGCAACCTCTCCGGCGGGCAGAAGGCCCGGGTGGCCATGGCCCAGTGCCTGCTTTCCGGTGCCTCGGTGCTGCTGCTGGATGAGCCCACCAACCATCTGGACCTCTCCAGCACCCAGGTCATGGAGCGGGCGCTGCTGCACTTCCCGGGTGCAGTGGTGGTGGTCAGCCACGACCGGTTCTTCACCGACAAAATCGCCAACCGGCATCTGGTTTTCGGCGCGGACGGTGCCCAGCCGGGAGAAATCGACCTCCGGGTCGCCTAAGCCGGGCGCCCGACACCCCTCACCCCTCAGCCCTGCCGGCCCCGTCGCCGGCAGGGCTTTTGTCATGCCCTCAGACTGACCTGACGCCGCCGTACCTTACGCCGGCGAGCGCCCGGTGACAGTTATTACGCGGATTTCCGGGCCGGGCACCACACGCCTTCCGCCGAAACATCACGGCTCCCGGTATCGCGGCGGCCGCCACCTGGAGTGTTCGCTGCGCCGGAGGGGAGCATATGGCGTGGATCACAACGAATCCGCTCGTCTGCGATACGATCGCGGCAACGTCTGCCGAACGGTGACTGAGGTCTCAAAGGCCTTCAACACGGAGTCGTTGACGACGATGCGAGAGGGAAAAGATGAGAATTATCGTGCTGATGAAAGAGGTTCCGGATACTTGGGGGAACCGCACCCTCAATCTGGAGACCGGTCTCCTGGACCGGGCAGGCAGTGAACTGGTGCTCGACGAAATAAACGAGCGTGCGCTCGAGGTTGCGCTGACGCACAGCGACAGCAGCAAGGATGCCGAGGTGGTCCTGCTCGCGGTGGGGCCGGCAACGGTGCCGGCCAGCCTGCGCAAGGGATTGGCGATGGGCGCCGACCGTGCCGTGCACGTGCACGATGATGCACTGCTGGGCGCGGACATGACGCTGACGGCCGAGGTGCTCGCTGCGGCCATCAGGCACATCGGATTCGATCTGGTCATCGCCGGCAACATTTCCACCGACGGCGGCGGCGGTGCCCTTCCGTCAATGATCGCGGAACTGCTGGGCGTTGCCGGAGTGACCTCCCTCAGTTCGGTCGAGATCACCGATGCCGGTGTGGCCGGGCGCAGGAACATCGAATCAGGGACCTTCGAGGTGCAGGCCGCCCTTCCCGCGCTGATCTCGATTACCGAAGCACTGCCCGACGCCCGCTTCTCGAACTTCAAGGGGATCATGGCGGCGAAGAAGAAGCCGTTCGACACCCTTTCCCTGGCGGACCTCGGCCTCACTGCGGACGAGTCGGCCAACCGGTCCATCGTTGTTGCCGTGACGGAGCGTCCGGCGCGCGCGGCCGGCATCAAGATTGAAGACGACGGCGACGCCGGCCAGCAGATCGCCGATTTCCTCACCCAGAACCAGCTCATCAAAGGACGCGCAGAATGACCGGCTACCCCACTGACTCCGTTCTCGTGCTCGTCGATGTTACGCCGTCGGGGAAGCTCCGTTCCAGCGCAGCCGAAGTAATCGGCGCCGCCTCAACGATCGGCACCCCCGTTGTGCTCGCCGTCGCAGCCCCCGGCAGCGCTGACCTGCTGGGCACGGAGTTGGCTGCCCTTGGCGCGGCGCATGTTCTGATCGCTGAATCCGACGAACTTGCCACCGCCATGGTTTCTCCGCAGGTAGACGCGTTGAGCGCGGCTGCCGCGGCGGTCAGCCCGGAGGCAGTACTGGTCTCCAATTCCATCCAGTCCCGGGACGTTGCCGCACGCTTTGCTGCGCGTTCCGGTTCCGCGCTGGCAGCGGATGCCGTAGGGGTGTCCCGTGACGAGGAGGGCATCGTTGCCCATCACTCGGTCTACGGGGGAGCCTATTCGGTCGATTCCGCAGCAACGGCCGGAACCCTCGTCATCACTCTCCGCCAGGGCTCCTCCAGCGTCCGTGCCGAGGCGAAAGACGCCGGCATTGAGCTGCTCGCCGTGCGGTCATCCGGTGTGCCCGACGGCGTCATAACCAGTTACGAGGAGACATCCGTCGTTTCGGCGCGGCCGGAGCTCCGCGGCGCAGAGGTTGTTGTTTCCGGCGGCCGCGGCCTGGGATCAATCGAGAACTTCGCCCTCGTCGAGGATCTGGCCGACGCCCTCGGCGGAGCCATCGGAGCCTCCCGTGCGGCCGTGGACGCCGGCTACGTGCCGCAGACATCCCAGGTGGGACAGACCGGAGTGACTGTTGCTCCGCAGCTTTACATCGCGCTTGGCATCTCCGGAGCCATCCAGCACCGCGCCGGCATGCAGACCGCCAAAACCATTGTCGCGATCAACAAGGACGCCGATGCCCCCATCTTTGAAATTGCCGACTTCGGCGTGGTGGGCGATCTGTTCACAGTTGTGCCGCAGCTCGTGAAGGCGATCGAAGCGAAACGGGGAGCTACTTGGTAAGGCAGGGGCTGCCGCGGGTTCCCGGTGCAGGTGCAGGTGCTGGTGCAGGTCCGGGGGCGGCGGCTAAGCCGGCGTCTTCGCCGGACGAATCGGTCTCGAATCAAGCTGCGCCGGATGAAGCTGCATCGACTCAAGCTGCGTCCTCAGGGGCAGTAGCCAACGTCGACGCTCAGGCATCCGCACCTGCTTCCGGGCCGGCTCCCGCGCCTGCGCCCAAGCCCGCCGGCCGTCGGCAGGGACTGCCGCGCCCTGGCGCGACTGCTTCGGCAGCCGATCCTGCTGCTGGCCGGCCGGCATCAGCGGCAGCGTCGACACCCCCTGCGGGTAACCCGCCGGCACCTGCCGCGGCAGCTCCGTCCAGACGTCAAGGCATGCCGCGTCCTGCAGCCGTTGCGCCCTCGACTGCACCCGCGGCCAAAGCAACAGTCGCTGCCGCAGGCGGCCAGCACGACACCACTACGCGAGCCACTCCCGTCGCAATAGCCACACCCGCCAAACCAGCCACACCAGCCACACCCGCGGCACCGCCGTCGGACACTAACCCCGGACGCAGCCGAATCGTCCGGGCCGGGCTGGGAGCCCTTGCCCTGCTTGTGCTGCTTGCCGCCGCCGTGCTCTTGGCCCGGTGGCTGGTCACCCAGGAATCCGTACAGGGATTCCTGAACCGGTATCCGGGGGAGAGCCATCTGCCTGCGGGCGCACCCGTGGGGCTGCCCGCCTGGCTGGGCTGGCAGCATTTCTTCAATGTTTTCCTCATGGTCCTGATCATCCGGTCTGGATGGCAGGTGCGCACCCAGCGCCGTCCGCCGGCGTCATGGACTCCGCGCTGGGGCAGGAATCCGAAGAAGATCAGCATCACCTTGTGGTTCCACCAGTCTCTGGATCTGCTGTGGCTGGTCAACGGGGGCATTTTCGTGGTGCTCCTGGCGGTCACCGGCCAGTGGATGCGGGTGGTGCCGACAAGCTGGGACGTGTTCCCGAACGCCCTCTCGGCGGGCCTTCAGTATCTCTCGCTGGACTGGCCCACGGAAAACGGCTGGGTCAATTACAACAGCCTGCAGGTTCTGGCCTACTTCGTCACCATCTTCATCGCGGCTCCACTGGCTGCGCTGAGCGGGTACCGTATGTCGGACCTGTGGCCGGCTAAGGCCAAGCGGCTGAGCAAGGTGTATCCCGTTGAGGTGGCCCGGGCGATTCACTTCCCCGTGATGCTGTACTTCGTGGGCTTCATTATTGTTCACGTGGCCCTGGTGCTGTCCACCGGTGCGCTGCGGAATCTGAACCATATGTACGGCGGCCAGGATGCGGTCAACTGGTTCGGGTTCTGGATGTTCTTTGCGTCGCTTCTGGTGATAGCCGGGGGCTGGTTCGCAGCCCGCCCGCTGGTTCTGGCACCCATCGCCTCCCTCTTCGGGAAGGTCGGGCGCTAGTTGCACTCCGCACCAAAACCGTAAAAGACCCCCGGTTAGCCGCCATCCAGCCGCTAACCGGGGGTCTTTTGGTCATATGCCTTCCGTTGCAGCGGACCCCGAGAGGTGCCCCGTCCAGGGAAATGCGGCCCGGGAACAGGGTGCATGCAGTCCAGGAGAAGGGGGCCAAGCTCCGCCGCGGAGTACCCGGAGCTCGGCCACAGGGAGGCAAATGCGGCAATGGCGCACAAAAATGAGATGATAAGAGATGTCCGTAGGTTTTGGACGACTCCGCCCGCCAGGGCCCCTGCCCGTTTTGTGAAAACGGCGGCGGCCTGAGGCCCGGGATGCGCAGGGTTGCGCGGGCCCGGAGGAGTCGGCCCTGAAACGGACCCTAGACCTTTTGGTGTCGCAGCTCAGTGCTGCAGCACCCCCGTAAAACCCGTACCCGACGAAAGAAACACCATCCGTGAATAGAACACCTGCCGCATTGAAAGCCCCCCGGGAACTCGCCAATGGAACCATGCGTATTGTCGCGCTGGGTGGTATCGGTGAAATCGGCAGAAACATGACCGTCTTTGAGTATGACGGCAAACTGCTGATTGTTGACTGCGGCGTGCTTTTCCCTGAGGAAATCCACCCCGGCGTCAACCTGATCCTGCCTGACTTCTCCTACATCCGGGACCGCCTGGATGACGTCGTGGGTGTCGTCCTGACCCACGGCCATGAAGACCACATTGGCGGCGTCCCCTACCTGCTGCGCGAACGCGCGGACATTCCCCTGATCGGCTCCAAGCTGACCCTGGCGTTTGTTGAAGCCAAGCTCAAGGAACACCGCATCACCCCGAAGCTGATCCAGGTCAAGGAAGGCGACCGCCGGACCATGGGCGGCTTCGACCTGGAATTCGTGGCCGTTAACCACTCCATTCCCGATAGCCTGGCCGTTGCCATCCGCACCCCTGCCGGCATGGTCCTGCACACCGGTGACTTCAAGATGGACCAGTTCCCGCTGGACCGCCGCATCACCGACCTGGCCGGTTTCGCCCGGCTTGGCGCCGAAGGCGTGGACCTTTTCCTCACCGACTCCACCAACGCCGATGTTCCCGGCTTCATGGCATCGGAGAAGGAACTGGCTCCCGCCATCGACACGGTGTTCCGCACCGCGCCGCGCCGGATCATCGTGTCCAGCTTCGCCAGCCACATCCACCGCATCCAGCAGGTTATCGACGCTGCCGACCGCTACAAGCGCAAGGTGGCCTTCGTGGGCCGCTCGATGGTCCGCAACATGACCATCGCGGAGGAACTGGGCTACCTGAACATCCCCAAGGGCCTCCTGGTGGACTTCAAGCAGCTGCAGCGTTCCGATGACCACAAGGTGGTGCTGATCTGCACCGGTTCGCAGGGCGAGCCGCTGGCTGCGCTGTCCCGCATGGCCAACAAGGACCACGCGATCCGCATCCATGAGGGCGACACCGTCCTGCTGGCCAGCTCGCTGATCCCGGGCAACGAGAACGCCATTTACGGCGTCATCAACTCCCTGACCAAGCTGGGCGCCAACGTGGTGCACAAGGGCAACGCCAAGGTCCACGTTTCCGGACACGCCAGTGCCGGTGAACTGGCCTACTGCTACAACATCGTCAAGCCGCGCAACGTCATGCCGGTCCACGGCGAATGGCGCCACCTGAAGGCCAACGCAGCCATCGCCGTTGCCACCGGCATGGACCCGCGCGACGTCGTTATTGCCGAAGACGGCGTCACCGTGGACCTGCGCCGCGGCCGTGCCACGGTCTCAGGCAAGATCCCCGTGGGCCTGGTCTTCGTGGACGGCGACAGCGTCGGCCACACCACCGAGGACGACCTCAAGGAACGCATGCAGCTCTCCGAGCAGGGTTCCGTCACGGTACTGGCCCTCATCGATCCGGACACCAACACGGTTGCCGAGCCGCCGGAGCTCTTCATCAAGGGGTTCGCCTGCAGCCCGGGCGACGTCAAGAAGGCTGAAGCCGCCATCGAGAAGGCCATCAACGACGCCGCCGGCCGCGGCCGCGGCGGGCGCGGCGAAGAGCCGGAAGCCATCATTGAGCGGTCCACCGCCAACTGGATGCGCCGCTTCTACAACCGCACGCCGGCCATCACGGCCATTGTCGTGGATGCCTAAAGCAGCAGCTGTTCGGGGACATTAGTCCCGGAGCGCAGCGGAGGAGGGGCCGGCGTCGTTATTACGACGCCGGCCCCTCCTTTTTGTGCCTCCGTCTATTGGTCCTCCGAGCCGGTCCTGTCTGAGTCGCCGGCACCGCCACGGGCGGGCGCTACGGATGAGCCTGGAGCAGGTCGGCCTCCCGGGCTTTGCTCCAGGAGCGGGCATAGAGGCCAAGGGTGGCCTCGTCCCGTACCGCAAGGCCAAGCCGGTTGAGCAGCTCATTGCTCTGATACATGGTCAGTTGCTGGGCACTTCGGCTGACTCGTTCCTTGTCCGCGCGGTACAAGTATGCATCGATGGCCTGGGACCACTTTCTCCGCCAGTTTTCCACCGCCGGTTCCGAAGCGGTTGCCGCCATCAGACGGTGGGCAGAAACGATCCGGGGAGCCATTCGGGTGACAAGGGCTTCGCGCCTTTGTGCAGCCTGCGGGCCGAAGTGCCCGGTACTGCTGCGCAGGTGGCTGTCCCAGTAGTAGTCCCAGGAAATACTTCTGCGGTCAGGCCAAACGGACGAATGCGGACCGGACATCATTGCGTGGCAGGTATCGAAGAGCAGCAGCGACGCCAGAGTGGCACGGCTGTTTACAGTGGGAAAGCGGGACAGCGCCCAGGCGGCAAGGGCCGAGGACACCTCGCAGACTTCCGCTGCCAGGTGAAGGCCCTCCACTCCGCCGTATTTGGCCAGCGCAGCCTCAAAACCAGGTGTGACGGTCGTCTTTCCCCAGCGGGTGGAAGGGGGAGCAGCCGTATAGTCGGAAATGACCATCGCGCCCATCTCCCCATGGGACTGGTCGACCAGTGCCTGGCTGAATGACCGCAGGCGGTCAAAAGCGGCCCGCGGAGCAAGGGCTCCGAAATGTACAGATGGCGCAGCCGGGTTCAAGGAGCGCGTATACGCCCACCGTTCGGCGCCCCAGACCCGGGCCTGCGCAGCGAGCGGCGTCACAATACGACAAACCACCGCGTCACAAATTTCCTCCGTTTCAGGCTGAATAGTCAGCAACCACCACACGGTTTCGTTGTTTAGCCGCCTGGAACCGGTGCCGGCAATCAATTGACTCATCTTTCTCCCAATTTCCTGTCGAATCGGTCGCTGACTTTGCCGGCGATGGCTAACCTTTCCACCGTGATAAGCGTTACACACATTCGACAGACCCGGCTGATTCACGACTGCAATCACATTAAGATTGGGAAACAAATTCCCAAAGTAATCCACCACCGCTTCCCCGGCTTCCCCGTGGATGGGCGGGAAGGTCAAGGACCACCAAGCCCTTGCCGCCTTGTTATATGCTCCGAATGGATGCGTCGCAGCCGGATGCACCATGTCCCCACATATTTAGTCTCGAGGCGGCTGCATACACAAACACCTGCATCTCAGAATTTCCACACCTTCAGCGCGACACCAGCTTTCCCGGCGGAAATAACTCGAAGATCGAGAAACCAATTGTCCAAACCAAGCACGTATAATCACACGCGAACCAGGCCGCCGTCGACTCAGGTTGGATCGGTGAAAACCGGATGACAGCAGGCTCATGGGTTCCGGACGCCGCTGCATTTCTCAGCAGCGACCTCAGCAGTTCTTTCGGCGGGGTTGAGTTTCAGATTGCGGCGTCGCAGGTTTTTGCGAGCTCCGGCATTGCCGTGTCCTGGACCGACGGACCGCCGCTCTATGCCGTCGAAATCGTCGTGGCCCGGTCGGCCTGCCGGTTCGAGTTGGTTCAATGGGGCGCCCAGACTAGTCAGGTCGCGGGCATCGTGACCAAGAGGCGCACTATGAGCCCGCATGCCGAGGCAAAGATCCTGAGTTTGCTGGCGGATGCCCTGGGAACGCATGAACTGGATGCCGAGCACGTCCATCCAACCCCGCCGCTCCTGACCGAGCCGGGAGACCGCGTCGAAATGGGAACGGTCCCGGAATTCCTGGATCTCCTCTTTGAGCGAATGACCTTTTGCCGGGAATGCCCCGCTCCCACCTCAGGCGGAAATGTGCTGTGTCCCTGCATCAAACTCCGCTCCCAGCGCTGAGTTTCCGTTATGGTCCGGCCCGGGGCCGTTAGGAAACCGTGAGGAAAAGCTAATGCCCCCTTTCCAGGGGATCTACTCGTAAAGGCGCATCCGCGCCCCTGCCGGCTGTTGCAGCCGGCAGAGGAAACGATTTGATCCCTGGGGGTCCCCTTGCTTGACGTTCTAATTGTGCTGGGCATCGCGGCATTTTTTGCCGCCCTGTTCCTGAGCATCCGGGCGGTGGAGAAGCTGTGATCTTCTTCGACTTCCTCGCGCTGGCCCTGGCGGCAGCCGCAGCATTTTATCTGCTCGCGGCACTGATCCGGCCGGAGCGTTTCTGATGGGCGTTTGGCCGGCCGTGGCATCCTTCCTGGCGGTCGCACTGCTGCTGGCGGCTCTTTACCGTCCGCTGGGCGATTACATGGCCCGGTTGTACTCCACGGACAAAAACCTGGCGGTGGAACGCGGGTTCTACCGCGTGATCGGCGTGGATCCCGGATCCCGTCAATCGTGGCAGTCCTACCTGCGCAGCATCCTGGCCTTCTCCGCCGTCGGACTCCTGCTCGGGTACGTGCTGCAGCGTACCCAGCAGCTGCTGCCCGGGTCGCTGGGTCTGCCTGCCGTACCTGAAGGCCTCGCCTTCAATACGGCGGCGTCATTTGTCGCCAACACCAACTGGCAGTCCTATTCACCCGAAGTGACGGTGGGTTACATGGTCCAGATGGCAGGACTGGCTGTCCAGAACTTCCTTTCGGCAGCTGTTGGCCTGGCTGTAGCCGTTGCCCTGGTCCGGGCTTTTGCGTCCCGGAAGGAAGCGACGATCGGCAACTTCTGGACGGATATGACTCGGTCAGTGGTGCGGCTGCTGCTGCCCATCGCCTTTGTCAGTGCGCTGCTGCTGCTTCTGGGCGGCGTCGTCCAGAACTTCAACGGCTTCACCTCCGTAACCGGCCTCGCCGGCGGCACCTCTACGATTCCCGGCGGTCCGGTAGCGTCCCAGGAAGCCATCAAGCTCCTGGGAACCAACGGCGGCGGATTCTTCAATGCAAACTCCTCCCACCCGTTCGAGAACCCGTCCGCCTGGACCAACCTGCTGCAGGTGGTGCTGATGCTGGTCATTCCGTTCAGCCTGCCGCGCACCTTTGGAACTCTGATCGGAGACCGCAAGCAGGGATACGCGATCCTGGCGGCCATGGCCACTATCTTTACCGTTTCCCTCGCGGCCATGACAGCCCTCGAATTCTCTGCTTCATCGGCCCTGGCCGGTTCCATGGAAGGCAAGGAGCAGCGGTTCGGCATAGCCGGATCCACCCTGTTCGGAACCACCAGCACGGCCACCTCCACCGGCGCCGTGAACTCGATGCATGACAGCTTCAGTCCGCTGGGCGGCATGATGGCCATGCTGAACATGATGCTCGGCGAAGTGGCTCCGGGCGGGGTGGGATCAGGCCTCTACGGCATGCTGGTCCTCGCCCTGGTGGCCTCCTTCATCGCCGGTCTCCTGGTGGGGCGCACGCCCGAATATCTGGGCAAGAAGATCGGCCCCCGCGAGATCAAGCTGGCCAGCCTTTACCTGCTGACCATGCCCACCCTCGTCCTGGCCGGCACGGCACTGAGCTTCGCCGTTCCGGGCATCCGCGAGGACGTTCAGGGCACGTCCATCTACAATCCCGGACTGCACGGTTTCAGCGAAGTGCTGTACGCCTTTACCTCGGCGGCCAACAACAACGGATCGGCATTTGCCGGCTTGACGGCGAACACACCGTGGCTGAACACGGCACTGGGCCTGGCCATGCTGCTGGGGCGGTTCCTGCCGATGATCTTTGTATTGGCGCTGGCCGGCTCGCTGGCCGCACAGGACCGGGTCCCGGTGACCGCGGGAACGCTTCCCACGCACCGCCCCCAGGCAGTGCTCATGCTCTGCGGCGTCACCGTCATTGTGACTGCCCTGACCTTCTTTCCCGTACTCGCGCTGGGTCCCCTGGCGGAAGGGTTGCTCTGACCATGTCCACAGTGACAAGCAAAACCGACAAGTCCCAGCTGGATCCGGGCTCACATCAATCCGGAGCACCCGCCGGCCGGGATACGGGCTCAACAGACCCGGCACCGGCCCGCGGCGGGTTCTCCGCCGCACAATTGGGTGCCGCTTTCCCCGGAGCCCTGCGCAAGCTCGATCCGCGCATCATGTGGCACACCCCCGTCATGTTCATTGTGGAGGTGGGCGCCGCGCTGATTACCGTCATTGCAGTGGCGGAGTCCATCTCCGGCGGCGCGGGAACCTCGGGCGGCAGCACGGTACCGGGCGCGTTCACCTGGCTGATTGCGGCATGGCTCTGGCTGACCGTCATCTTCGCCAACCTGGCGGAATCCGTTGCTGAGGGTCGCGGCAAGGCCCAGGCGGCGTCGCTGCGGGCGACCCGGACGACCACTGAGGCCCAGCGGGTGTCCGGCTACGATTCCACCGGCGATCCGTCAGCCTCCCGCACCCCGGTTGAACAGGTTGCCTCAGCCGATTTGGTGCTCGACGACGTCGTGGTGGTCACCGCCGGCGGGATCATCCCCGGCGACGGCGACATCATCGACGGCATTGCCTCCGTGGATGAATCAGCCATCACCGGCGAATCGGCCCCCGTGGTCCGCGAATCCGGCGGCGACCGGTCTGCGGTCACCGGCGGAACCCGGGTACTCTCGGACCGCATTGTGGTGCGGATAACCAGCAAGCCCGGTGAGACGTTCGTGGACCGGATGATCCGCTTGGTGGAAGGGGCAGCCCGGCAAAAAACGCCGAACGAGATCGCCCTGGACATCCTGTTGGCCACCCTGTCCCTGATCTTCCTGGTTGTGGTGGTGACGCTGAATCCGCTGGCCGGATACGCCGGCGCAGCGGTCAGCATTCCGGTGCTGGTGGCGCTGCTGGTCTGCCTTATCCCCACGACAATCGGTGCACTGCTCTCGGCCATCGGCATTGCTGGCATGGACCGGCTGGTCCAGCACAACGTGCTGGCGATGTCCGGCCGCGCCGTTGAAGCCGCCGGTGATGTCACCACCCTGCTGCTGGATAAGACCGGCACCATCACCTACGGCAACCGTCAGGCCGCAGCCTTCATCCCCGTGGCCGCAGCGGACCGGGACGAACTGATCCGTGCCGCCGTCCTGTCCTCGGCGGAGGACCCGACCCCCGAGGGCAAGTCCATTGTGGACCTGGCCGCCGGCATGGGCATTACACCGGTGAAGGATGTCGGCGCCGTCAGCGTTCCGTTTACCGCCCAGACGCGGATGAGCGGATTGGACTATCCCAACGGAACACAGATCCGGAAGGGTGCCGGCTCGGCCGTCATGGACTGGGTCTCGGAATCCGGCGGAATCGGCGTCGATGTACTGTCCGACCTGACCTACCAGGTGGACAAGATCTCTGCCGGCGGCGGCACGCCTCTGGTGGTGGCCATTCGGGAGGCCGACGGCGGCAGCCGGGTACTCGGCGTCGTGCACCTGAAGGACGTGGTCAAGGACGGGCTGAAGGACCGCTTCGCCGAGCTGCGGCGGATGGGTATCCGCACCGTCATGATCACGGGAGACAATCCGCGCACCGCCAAGGCGATTGCCGCGGAAGCCGGTGTGGATGACTTCTTGGCCGAAGCCACTCCGGAGGACAAGATGGCTCTGATCCGCAGGGAACAGGCCAGCGGCCAGCTGGTGGCAATGACGGGGGACGGCACCAACGATGCCCCCGCCCTGGCCCAAGCCGATGTGGGCGTGGCCATGAACACCGGAACGTCGGCAGCGAAGGAAGCCGGCAACATGGTGGACCTGGACTCGGACCCCACCAAGCTGATCGATATTGTCCGGATCGGCAAGCAGCTGCTGATCACCCGCGGGGCACTGACCACGTTCTCGATCGCCAATGACGTGGCCAAATACTTCGCGATTATTCCTGCCATGTTCATGGGTGTTTTTCCGGGACTGGCCGTCCTGAACGTCATGGGCCTGCATTCTCCGGCGTCGGCAATCCTCTCCGCGGTCATCTTCAATGCCCTGGTGATCATTGCCCTGATTCCGCTGGCGCTGCGCGGCGTGAAGTACCGGGCCGCCGGCGCTTCAGCGGTGCTGACCCGGAACCTGCTGGTCTTCGGTGTGGGCGGGGTAGTGGCACCGTTCGTCGGGATCAAGCTCATCGACCTGGCCGTGACCCTGGTCCCGGGGTTCTGATGAGCGGCTCAGTGTTTTTGCACAACATCTCCAAAGACAACGAACAGGAAGCATCATGAGTACTGCACGAACATCGTCCCGTCAGCTGGGAGTGGCCGTCAGGGCCGTTGGGGTCCTGACCCTGGCCCTGGGCCTCGTCTATCCGCTGGCCGTCACGGGTTTTGGCCAGGTGGTGGCGAATCATCAGGCCAATGGCTCGGAGGTCACCGTGAACGGGCAGACGGTGGGATCTGCCCTGATTGGCCAGTCCTTCACCGATGAAAACGGCGCTGCCCTGCCACAGTGGTTCCAATCCCGGCCTTCTGCCGCCGGTGACGGATACGACGGCGGTGCCTCCAGCGGCTCGAACCTTGGGCCCACAAACCCGGATCTGGCCGCCGCAATCGATGAACGCCTCACGGCCGCTGCAGAATTGGAGGGTGTGGACCCGGAGCAGGTGCCCGCGGACGCGCTGACGGCGTCGTCGTCGGGCCTGGATCCCCACATCAGCCCGGAATATGCCCTGCTTCAGGTGGACCGGGTGGCGGCCGAGCGCGAACTGGACCCGGTCGATGTCCGGGCGCTGGTGGAGTCCGCTGTGGAAGGGCGGCGAGGGGGAGTGCTCGGAGAACCGACGGTCAACGTGTTGCAGCTCAATATTGCTCTCTTGGAGTTGGACACTTAGAGGATGACACGAGGACAACTCCGGGTTTTCCTGGGCGCTGCGCCCGGAGTCGGCAAGACGTACACCATGCTCGAAGAGGGGCGTCGACTGAGGGACGAGGGCAGGGACGTGGCGGTGGCGGTGGTGGAAACCCACGGCCGCGCCGCCACGGCCGCCATGGCCGAGGGCCTGGAAACGGTTCCTCCGGTACAGGTAAATCACCGCGGGCTGCTGCTGTCCGAGCTTGACCTGGCCGGGGTGCTGGCCCGCCGTCCGGAGTATGCGCTGGTGGATGAACTGGCCCACACCAACGCCCCGGGACTGGCCCATGCCAAGCGCTGGCAGGATGTCCAGGCACTCCTGGACGCCGGCATCAACGTCCTGTCCACCGTCAATATTCAGCACATTGAATCCCTGAACGACGTGATTGAACAAATCACCGGCACCGTCCAGCGCGAAACGGTTCCGGATTCTGTGCTGCGGTCTGCGGACCAGGTGGAGTTGGTGGACATTGCGCCGCAGCTGCTGCGAGGGCGGCTTTCACAGGGCATCATCTACCCTGCCGGGCGGGTGGACGCCGCGCTGTCCAACTACTTCCGGCTGGGGAACCTCACCGCGCTGCGCGAACTGGCGCTGCTGTGGCTGGCAGATGAAGTGGACAGCGCATTGAACCGGTACCGCGCCGAGAACGGGATCCGGAACAAATGGGAAGCCCGGGAGCGGGTGGTTGTGGCCCTGACCGGCGGCCCGGAAGGGCAGACCCTGCTGCGCCGCGGCGCCCGGATTGCCGCCAGATCAGCCGGCGGGCACCTCCTGGCCGTCCATGTGACCACCCCTGACGGGCTGCGGGACGGGCATCCGGGTGAACTCGCCGCTCAGCGGGCACTGGTGGAGAAACTGGGCGGAACCTTCCACCAGGTGGTTGGAAGCGACATTCCGCATGCCCTGGTGGACTTTGCCCGGGGAGTGAACGCCACCCAACTGGTCATCGGTGTCAGCCGCCGTCCGCGGCTCCAAGCGCTGCTTACCGGTCCGGGGATCGGCGCCACGGTGGTGCGCGAGTCCGGGGACATCGACGTCCATATCGTGAACCATTCGGCAGCGGGCAGGCGCCCCGCCCTGCCCAGGCTCGGCGGTGCGCTCACGGCCCGCCGCCGCCTGTGGGGGCTGGCGCTGGCCCTGGCGGGCGGTCCGCTCCTGACCTGGGTGCTGGTCACGATGAGTACACCGGAGTCCATCACCGGCGATGTGCTCAGCTATCAGCTGCTGGTGATCGTGGTCGCGCTGGCCGGCGGAATCTGGCCGGCAATGTTTGCTGCGCTCCTGTCCGGAATAACCCTGGACTATTTCTTCATCCAGCCCCTCTACACCGTCACTGTCGCCACCCCTGCCCACGCCCTGGCCCTGGTGCTGTACATCGTCAACGCCGTGCTGGTCAGTTATGTGGTGGACCGGGCCGCGCGGCGCTCCCGCACTGCCCGGCGTGCCGCCGCCGAGTCCGAATTGTTGGCATCTGTGGCGGGAAACGTGCTGCGCGGGGAGGATGCTCTGGCGGCACTGGTGGGCCGTACCCGCGAGGCCTTCAGCCTGGAGTCAGTGCGTTTGACGGCCGACGGCGGAGTACTCGCCGCCGCGGGTCCGGTGCCGGGCACGTCCCGAACGCCAGCCACGTCCCGAACGCCGGACCGTGGGGCCGCGGAAGCGGGCCCATCCCTGACCCTGCCGGTGGGGGAGCGGGCGGTGCTGGAATTGTATGGCCGGGACCTGGAAGCGGCCGACCGCCGGCTCCTGGCCGTGATCACCGCCCAGCTGGAGGCGGCGCTGGAATACGGCGACCTCACCGAGACCGCTGAAGGGCTGGGTTCCCTCGCTGCCGCGGACAAGGTCCGCACGGCGCTGCTGGCCGCCGTCGGACACGATCTTCGCCGGCCGCTCACGGCAGCCACCGCTGCGGTGACCGGGCTGCGCGCGCCCGATGTGAACTGGACGGAACAGGACCGCGCCGAGCTGCTGGCGACCGCCGAGGAATCCCTGGCCACTCTGTCGGGGCTGGTGACGAGCCTGCTTGATGTCAGCCGGCTGCAGGCCGGAGTCCTGGGTGTTTCGCTGGCGCCGCTGGATACTGCCGAAGCGGTGCTGCCGGCGCTGGAGGAACTGGGCTTGGGGCCCGCGGAAGTGGAACTGGAGATCCCTCCGGGCCTGCCGCCGGTCATGGCTGACGCTGTGCTGCTGCAGCGGGTGCTGGTGAACCTGCTGGCGAACGCCGTCCGTTTCTCTCCGGCCGATGCCAGGGTGGTGCTGGCGGCGAGCGCCTTCGCGGGCCGGGTGGAAGTCCGGGTCATAGACTGTGGGCCGGGGATTTCCCCGGAACGGCTGGAAGATGTGTTCCTGCCGTTCCAGCGTCTGGGAGACACCGACAATCTGACCGGGCTGGGTTTGGGGCTGGCCCTGGCCAAGGGCTTCATGGAAGGAATGATGGGAACGCTGGAAACCGAGGACACTCCCGGAGGCGGACTGACCATGGTGCTGTCCCTGCCGGCGGCTGCCGCTGCCGGGGAAACCGGGGCCCACGCCCGGGCCGCCGCCACAAACGAATCCGGTGCGGCATGAAAATCCTCGTGGCGGACGACGACGTCCAGATCCTCCGCGCCTTGCGCATCACCCTGTCGGCCTATGGCTACGAGGTGGTCACGGCCGCCGACGGGGCTGCTGCTGTCCGCAAAGCCGTTGAGGAGCATCCGGAGCTCATCGTGTTGGACCTGGGCATGCCCCGGCTCAGCGGCATGGAGGTCATTGAAGCGGTGCGGGGATGGAGCCGGGCGCCGATCCTGGTCATCTCAGGGCGCACGGATTCATCGGACAAGGTCCGCGCCCTGGACCTCGGGGCTGACGACTACGTCACCAAGCCCTTTTCCACCGAAGAGCTGATGGCGCGCATCCGGGCCCTGACCCGCCGGCACCCGGCCGTCCCGGAACAATCCGAAGTGGTGTTCGGCGATGTCCGCGTGGACCTGGCCGCAAAAGCCGTGGTGCGGCTTTCGGATGGATCCGCCATCCGTCTGACCCCCACCGAGTGGCGGCTGCTCGAAGCGCTGGTCCAGCACCCGGGCCGCCTGGTCAGCCAGTCCACCCTGCTGACGGAGGTGTGGGGTCCCGGAACCACGGACACCGGATATCTGCGCCTGTACATGGGACAGCTGAGGCGCAAGCTGGAGGCGGACCCCGCGTCTCCGGTGCATCTGGTCACCGAGCACGGACTGGGCTGTCGGTTCGTTCCGGCGAGTTGAGCGAGGCCCTTAGTTCCCGGCAAGGAACGTCCGGTGATAGTCCTCCAGGATGTGCCGGGTTGCGGCACCGATCGCGCGGTACTCGAAGTCGGTGAGATTCGCCAGGGACACCCTGGCGGAGGGCGCGACGACGTCGAACCCCTCCCCGGGCAGCAGCACCACTCCCGTTTCCGTGGCCAGGCGCAGCAGGAAGCGCAGCCCAAGGTCCGGGCGGGCGGTGAGCCAGTCCCTGAAAGCGGATCCGTAGAGCAGGCCACCCACTTTCTGCAGGTCGATCAGGCTGTAGTAGCCGACGTCGTCGGGGTTGGGGTCGGGGGTCAAGCCCATGCTTCGGTACAGAGTGGCGTAGCGGCCGCGGACCAGCGCCTTCGCGGCATCCTGGTAGCGGTCCAGCCGGTCCATGAGCCCGTGCAGGGCAAATAACACCATCTGCAGCTGCTGCGGACCGGACAGACCGGCGGTGTGGTTCAGGGCCACGGACCGGCTGTCCGCCACCAGACGATCGATGAATTTCAGTCCGGGGACATCCGTGGTGAGTGAGGAGTAGCGGGCTGCCAACCGCTCCTTGTCGGTCCGGGGCAGGGATTGAAGCAGTTCATCTATGACGTTCTCCTGCTGCAGTGCGATGGTTCCCAGCCGCCAGCCCGTGGCACCGAAGTACTTGGAGAAGGAATACACACACAGGGTGTTCCGCGGGCAGGCGGCGAAGACCGAGACAAAGTCATCGGCGAAGGTGGCATAAACATCGTCAGTGATGATGATCAGATCCGGCCGCTCCTTCTCCACCAGCCGTGACAGCCGGTCCAGGACCGCCTGCGGCTGCTTGGAGGAGGGAGGGTTGCTGGGGTTGACCAGACAGAAAACCTTGACGGCCGGATCCAGCAGTTTTTCCAGCTCGGCTTCCGGCAGCTGCCAGTCCTGCGATTCATCCATGGCCAGCTGAACCACTTCCAGCCCGTAATCGGGCAACCGCGGGATTTCCAGATATGGCGAGAAGATGGGTGTGGCAAGGGCGATTCGGTCACCGGGAACCAGGAGTCCGTTGACCGCAAGGCTCGAGAAGACGTAGCTCATGGCCGCGGTTCCGCCTTCGGTGGGGAAGACGTCGAACGTTCCCGCCGGGGCACTGCCGCCCAGAAGCTCCTGCTCCAGATAGGCCCGCAGCACCTCCTGTGTCTGTGGCAGCACCCGCGGCGGGGTCGGATAAATACACCCGAGGAATGCGGACACCATCTCCTCGAGGAACACCTCGCGGTTCAGGCCCAACCGATCATGGACGTAGCTCACTGCAGAGCGAAGGAACGGCAGGCCCACCCGCTGCGGATCGTTCACCACAAACGCGTTGAACCGCCCCAGCATCCCTTGCTGTTCTGGCAGCCCGCCAAACCCGCTGTCCAGGTACGAGTACGAACGTTCGGATTCAGATACGGCAAAGTCACCAAGGGCCAGGAAGGCGCGGCGCGGAAGGGTGGCCAGAAAATTTGGATTGCCGCGGCCTGCGTTCAGCATCAGCCGTTCGGTGTCCGAGGACGCAAGAGCGATCAGCCGGTCCTTGAGCTCAAAGGGGCTCAGGGCGGCCAGCGCGGTCAAGTCCTGCTCCCGGTTAAAGCTCTGGTCCTGGTCGGCAGGTTTCTTTTCCATCGTGCTCCTGTGGTTCGCTCAAGCGGTACCGGTCAAGAGAGGTTGTAGGCCCGGGGCAGCTTCATGCCCCGCTCTTCCATCACCGAACGCAGCAGGGTGGGATAGTCGGTGATGATGCCGTCAACGCCCGCGTCAATCAAGGCATTCATGTCCGCAGCGGAGTTGACGGTCCAGGGGATGACCGGAAGACCGGCCTCATGGGCGTCCCGGATCATCTCAGCGGTTACGGTGGTGGCGATGGGGGACAGGACGTCATATCCGGCGGCAGCCGCTGCCCGGGCCACCGAACCGTCGTAATCGTCTATGTCGATGCCGCCCAGCTGGGGCGCAGCTCCCGGCTGGCCCACGCCGAGTTCCGCGTTATCGCCGGCCAGGGCAACGAGCGTCAGCCGCGGTGCGATTTCTTTCACCAGATTCAGGGAGGACCAGTCAAAGGACTGGATGGTGGTGTGGCGCGCACGTCCGGAGGCTTCAACTTCGGCAACCACTGCACGGGTCAGGGCTTCCATTCCCGGGCCGCCCGCCTGGCCGTCCTCAACCTTGGTTTCCACGTTGAACCGGATTTTCCGTGCGTCGTAGGCGTCGGCCAGTTCGTAGACATCGCGGAGCTCGGCCATGCGGTTGCCCTGGACCACTTCCTGCTCCGGGAAGCCGGGGAGCTGCTGGAAACCGCAGTCCAGGGTCTTGAGCTGGGCGAGGGTCAGGTCCGCCACGCGGGCACCAACGTACGGGAACTGCGGATCGCCCGGCTGCGCCGGCGCAGTGTCCCGGCACTTCTCGGGCGCAATGGTGTCATCGTGCCACACCACCACTTTCCCGTCTTTGCTGAGATGGAGGTCCAGTTCCAAGGTACTGACGCCCAGCTCCAGAGCCTGCGCAAACCCGGTCAGGGACTCTTCGGTATATTCGCCGCGGCCACCTCGATGTGCCTGCAGGTCAAAGCGGGCCCTGCCGTTGTTCCAGTCCGGCGGGGTGCTCCCGCCGCCCTGGCCGTTGTCATCCCCGGGTTCATCTCCTGCACGCATCATCTGGACCATGATGTCAAAGATGCGGGTGTTCTCATAGACCCCGGTCAGCAGCTCGGATCCCGGCCCCGCGGCGGTTAGCGGAACGTCCAGGGCGGTGTGGCCGCCGGTACTCCAGTCCACCATGAACTGCTGCTCCGAGTTCGCCACGGGCAACGGTCCGTCCTCGGCCGAAGGACCGTCTCCGGACTCGTCGGGTTCCTCTCCGGGTTCCGGCACGTCCACGGATTCGATGGTCATGCCTCCGGTCTGATGATCGCCCACCACGATCAGCAGGGTGTCTCCGTCCTGTTCCGCAAAATCCTTGGCGAGGGCTACGGAACGGTCAAACTCGATTCCAGCCTCGATGGTGAGCTCGGCGTTGTTGACGTGGCTGAATGCGTCGATTCCCTCTTCCTCGACCATCAGGAAGAAGCCTTCATCCGCTGGGGACAGAACTTCCAGGGCCTTTGCCGTCATGTCCGTGAGGGGAACTGTGGGCTGGTACCGAGCGTCGACGTCGTCGCCGTACTGGAACATCTCCTCATTGGCGAAGAGGCCCAGCAGCATGGAGGACTCCGATTCCTGCAGACCGGCCAGATCCCACACGTATTCGTAACCGATTTCCTGGGCCAGTTCGACCAGATTACCTTCGGTGCCGGCGCTTTCCTCCGACGGATCTTCTGCGGGATTGTCCGGATGCCGGCCCGGATCTCCGGCGGGATACCAGTAATCCTCGCCGCCGCCCAGAATTACTTCCGGCTGGCTACTCTCCAGGAATTGACGGGCGATGAAGCTTTGTTCATCGCGGTCCAGCACGTGGGATCCGAAGGCCGCGGGTGTTGCGTCCGTGACATTGCTGGTGGTGACCAGCCCCGTGGATTTGCCCAGTTCCTCCGCCACCTCAAGCGCTGTGGTGACCGGCTGCTGATCGAGGTCGACGCCGATGGCGCCGTTGTAGGTCTTCACTCCGGTGGACATGGCCGTGGCGGCTGCGGCGGAGTCAGTGACGAACGTTTCCGGGTCCGCTGAGTGGGTGTGCACCCGGCCGGCTGCCGGCATGGAATCCATCTCCAGCTCTCCGGTCAGGCCCACCAGACCGAGCCGGATGGCTTCGCGCTGCCCCGGACCCATACCGTCTCCGACCATGAGGATGACGTTGCGGGCCAACGGCGATTCCTCGTCCGGTCCGCCGTGCCCTCCGCCCTTGCCGTGGTCCTTCCCATCAACCGTCGTTGCTGCAGGTTGGTGGTCCGGCAGCTGAAGTCCGGTTACCGGCCCGGTTCCGGTCAGGACGAGCGCGGCAATTGCCGCCGTCGTCACCGCCCACGTGCTCTTTCCCGCGTTTGCGTACCTCACAGCGACAACCTCCCAGAGTGCGACGGCGGCCGGCAGTGTACCGGCCGTTGGGCGCCCCCGATGCCCTGTGGCGTCAAGAGTCTGTATGCGGAGCGGAGGTGTCAAGAGAAAAGGAACATATTGCCATGCGTGACTGTTTCGGCAGGGACGAGCGTTCCATGAGGGATCGGATGCTGGCAGGCAACCGCAATTTTCGGAAACTGCTGGGCGGTTTGGGGGAGGGCGCCAAAATCCGTGCGCCCCTCTACGCGGTTCACGGCACTGGAGCAGTCGTCACCCAGCGCGGGTAATCAAACGGTTATAGACCGGGCGCCAATACCGGAGAGCATGTCATGCCCGGGTGGGCCGACCTTATGCATGCACCAGATGCGTGGGAATCGGGACTTCCGTGGCCGACCGTGTGTCCGGTGCGGAAACGGAACCCGTCATGTTCTCCCGTCGGTCGAGCTCCTCCGCGACGAACTCGAGCCGGAACCTGGTTTCAAGCTCGGTCGCTCCGTCTTGCTGATATTCGAAGCCGGCCTGCCGGTGGAGCTTGCTGTTGAGGATTTCCAGGGCGTCTGTCGTCAGCTCTTCGAGCTGCTCGGGAAACGAGTCTTGGGGGGTGAGTCTGCTGGAGAAAGTCATGGGTACCAATCAAGGTTGGACGAGCCGGCATAGTGCGGCAGGCGTCGATGAAGAGGAGTCCGGAGATTGCGTCCGCGGCCGCCGTGGCAGCCACAGACGGGGAAGCCTTGAGTAATGAGAGTTGTGGTCCGCAGTGTTCTCAACGGTCACTCTTCACTGTCGAGGATACCCGTAGCCGACGCCGTCACCTACGAGTTCCCGAATCGATCTTCGTGTCCCTCAGCCTGCCCTGCTTCACCGGCCGTTGTGTGGCTGTGGTGTGCGGCTGTGGTGTCAGACTTCCGGAGCCAGCATCGAGCGCAGCGTCCTGGCGTTGCGGACGGCGTGGCCCTCGCCGTCGTTGTTGAAATAGACGTACACGTCCTTATCCGTTAGCTGCCATTCGCGGATCCGGCCCGCCCACCACTGCAAATCACCGTCGCTGTAGGAGCCGGCATAAAGATACTCATGATCCGGGCCGTGCATCCGCAGATAGACGAACGACGCCGTCGCACGCAGGTTACACGGCAGGTGGGCTCCGCTCATGACGGTATACGCGGCGTCGTGCCGCTCAAGAAGGCCGTAGACATCGTCGGTTTCCCAACTCGGATGGCGGAATTCAACTGCGGTTCTTATCCCGCCGGGAAGGGAGGACAAGAAGTAGTCCAAGCGTGCGTCGTCGCGCTCCATGTTGGGCGGCAACTGAACAACCAGGACTCCGGCTTTATGACCCAGTTCCTTCCAGCAACGGCTGATCCTGCCGATCCACTCCTCGGGTTCGCGGAGCTTTCGCGCATGGGTCAGGCCT